>JAYQDD010000003.1:0-239732 GCA_038138145.1 Formosa sp. | reverse complement strand
ATATAAAACCCTTTTCCAACTCTCACAATACTTTTTAAATTAATTTTTGAAAAAAATAAATAAATGTCAATTTTAACCTGTAAATTCTATAAAAAGAAGTTCCAAACAAGACCGAAACGAACCACAAAATCACGATAGGGATAGTTGGGTGCCGAATAGAAATTGTATCCAGTCATGGCAGAATTGAAATGTTCGGCTTTTAAAAACAGTCGTGTTTGCTGAATTTTAGCGTTTATAAAGAAGTCTAAACGCGGGAAATTTCCTAAAGATTTTTGATTTTGCACATAGAATTCGGCAAGAACAGGATCGTAGGCATTCATGTTATACGCTGAGAAATAGCTGAAAGTAACCCCAGTTTGCAAATAAAGTGCTTTATCAAAAAACTCATTGGCATAATATAAGGTGTTCCTTGTATTGATTTGGGGTACATTGAGCACTTGATCTCCATCGAGCACTTGCTGGTACATCACGGTGTTGTGTAAAGCAAAGTTTTTGTATTTAAATTCTTTCTCGTATTTGGCACGTGTATAATTGACTGTTCCATCGTATTGATAAGGTTTCACGCCTAAATTTTCTCTTTGCTCAAAAAACAAATAGTTACTGATGGTGGTGTAGTCTAGTGATAGGCTTCCATATTTTTTTGAATTGACCTGAAAAGCCAATTGTTGAGATTGTTGGTTTTTAAAACTGATTTGCCAATTGTAATTTAAGTAATCGCTTTGGTATAGACGGTAATTGTAGTCTGCGGCTGTCGAATGCGCATTGAGCTTGATTGAAGCCGTCATATCTTGGTTCATATTTACATCTGCTTGTGCGTCTAAATAATTACCCTCCAAATCCCCAGCAATATTGATTCCCAAATCGGCTGTTAGTGCAATAGGTCCAATTTTGTTTTTATACCCCCCTTCAAATGATAGTGCAGTTTCTTTAATTCGATTACTAATGGTTTGCCCGTTAAGAATAACCAAAGCACCATACCCATAATTGAAGGAGTTGTACCCTAATTGAGCTGATATTCGCCCAAGTGTTTTATTTTCGTATTCTGCATTAAACGCTGTGTAAAAATGCTCAAATGTGTTTTTATCAAAAAGCTTTGATGTCACGAAAGCATCGCCAAAAACAGCGGCATTTTGATCTTGTTTGTACTGATAATATTTGTCCTCTATATAAATGGTATTTCCAATGCTGATGCCATTGTTCCCCAAAGAGTCCTTGACTTTCAATTGATAGGTGTGGTCCAAATAGAAACGACGCCCCTCCAAATTGTTTTCTGCATCTTCAAAAAGTGGATCAAATAAAGAGCGGTCTAAAAATTCTTCATTACCATTTTCAAATTCTAACAGATCTTCATCTGAAATTCCACCATTTTCCTGATTTAAAATATCCTGAGTTACCATATGCGCACGGGCATGATAACGCTTGTTTTTGGTGTGGTAACTGCTGGTGAATCTAAAATTCCCTGTACTTGAAAGAATATTTTGATATTTCCCCAAAGAGCGCATCCCCTTGTACGCAATGGAAAAATTAAATTGTTCTGATGTGTTTACCGTAAAAAAAGCATCTAATAATTGTCCTTGTTCAAAATTTGATTTGAACATCAATTCGGTGAGTGGAGTAGGCACATGATAATATTGAGTGTCGTCCACACTCATATAATTGAAGTGTTTTGCTTTAGCGCCAAAGCCAGGCAACAAATTTCGGCTAGACATGTCCTTACTCAATGTGTTGTAGGTTTGCCCCATATTATTGAAAGGTAACAAGTCAAAATAATCTCTTCTGAGGTAATTGAATTTGAACTCTTTCTGTATAGTAAGGGTGGTATCTACATGTACTGTATCTCGACGGCGAGAAATAATTTTGTAGTCTTCAATTTTGGCTTTCTCATTTTTTGCAACCTTTCTAGATCCACGATCAGGTATGCTGTCCAAACCACGATCTCTGAGGTCCATTTTTCGCATTCCTCCTCCATCTGGAAGGCGTTTTTCGCGATCAATTTGCCCCATAAGATTGTTGGAACTCATCATTAAAAAAAACAACAATACGTATTTGTACATAAAATGTTGTGCATCAAGATTACTGCGTCAAAAGTAGGAAATTATTAGGGATTTTAATGGATTTAACAAGAATCAAAAAAAGTAATTTATATTTACAGACAAAATTTCAATTTGATGCTCAAACACAGTGTTTCCAACAAAAAATTCGAATGCGGTACCGACGAAGCGGGTCGTGGGTGTTTGGCAGGACCTGTGACTGCGGCTGCAGTAATTTTACCATTAGACTTCAAAAGTGAATTACTGAACGACTCCAAACAACTTTCACATAACAAGCGCAGCGTGCTTCGCCCCATTATTGAAAAAGAAGCAATTGGATTTGGTGTGGCCCATGTATATCCTAACAAAATAAATGAAATAAATATTTTGAATGCCTCTATTCTGGCTATGCATCATGCCATTGATGAATTAGAAAAAGTGGAGTTCATTAGCGTAGATGGTAATCGTTTTAAAGCATACAAAACGATCCCACACGAAACCATCATTAAAGGCGATGGGAAGTACCTCAACATTGCGGCTGCATCTGTTCTTGCCAAAACCTACCGAGACGATTATATGGCAAAAATCCATGAAGAATTTCCTATGTACAATTGGAAAAAAAATAAGGGCTACCCTACCAAAGAACACCGCGAAGCCATCAAAAAATATGGCCCAACAAAATACCACAGAACGTCATTTAAACTCCTTCCTGACCAATTGAGTTTTGAATTTTAATCCTATCTTTGTTTGTAGTTGATTGTTTCAAATTCATGAAAAGAAAGTTTAGCTTATTTTTAATTTTAATTCTGCTATATAGCTGTCAAAATCAATCGGATCAGAAAAGATCAATTGAAAATTTTGTCCCCAACAAAGCCCAGTCCGTTCTCCGCATCAACTCCATAGATGTGTTTAAAAGTGCTTTGAAAAACAACACTTTGCTTTCCAAAACAAAATTGCAGTCCATTTTTGAATCTAATCTTGGACCCATTGATAGTTTAAAAATGTCTGGCCCCTTGTTGGTCTGTATATCCTCAGAAAACGAAAAACCAAACTACACATTTATTGCAGAGCAAAAACACATAGATACCAAAAATTTGTTGCGCCCTGAGTATATCCATGATAGCATTTGGGTTTTCCCCTATACACCCTTAAAAACAAAAGAATTACCTTCAGCACATCCGTTTAAAAAACTCAGTGGCATTTTGGATGAAAATGCAACATTCTCGGTTTATGCTACAAAAATGAAATCCTCTAAATTTTCTCTTTTTGAAAACGTATTAATCGACGTACATGCCACACCCGAAAGTATTGCCATAAATGGAATTTATACAAACCCCAACGCTGATTGGACAAAAATGTTTGATCAAATTGCTCCAAAAGCACAAGAATTGGACAAAATTGCGCCCAACGATGCGCAAAATTTAAACTCTTATGTGTTTTCAGATTTTGAACAATTTTCAAAAAATATAAAATCCATAGACAGTACACTAACCAACACAGAATTTTTAAAATCTTTGATGGGTACCATTCAAGAAATTGGAAGTTTGAACACTACCGACGGGACAGCCATTGCCTTACATTCATTAGACATGAGCGCTACTCGAGAAGCACTTGTAGGATTTCAGGAACAATTAAACACGTTTCGGTCTGTACCTATTTTTAAGTTCAACAACGATACGCTTTTCCAGCAATCTTTTGGCACATTACTACCCAAGATAAAGACTTCAAACTATACTATATTGGATGATTTTTTAGTGTTTTCAAATCAAGAACGTGTTCTTGAAGATGTGATTTCTAAATACACCAATAAAAACATTTTGAGTAGCAATGAATCATTTCAAAA
Source organism: Formosa sp. (assembly GCA_038138145.1). Lineage (GTDB taxonomy): Bacteria > Bacteroidota > Bacteroidia > Flavobacteriales > Flavobacteriaceae > UBA3537. The sequence continues at coordinate 235,859 of JAYQDD010000003.1, read as the reverse complement.
CACAACACAAAAACTAAGTGATGAAGTATCATTCCAAACGACATTGAGTCCCGATGATTTAACTCAAATACTAAACACACTTTTGGATACTTCACTGTCTTCAACTGATTTGGACGACTACCAAAACACTGTGGTTCAAGTTATAAAGGATGATGCTGTGGTGCACATTAATGCACAAATTGAAAATTTTAGACCAACGCGACAGCGTAATAATATAAACGAAGTGTTCAGCCTAGCACTTGATGCACCGCTTTTAGGGGATGTTCAATTTGTAGAAAACCACCAAACGAAACAAAAAGATATTGCGGTTCAAGACATTGAAAACAATTTGTATTTGATATCAAACCAAGGGGTCGTTCGCTGGAAAAAAAAGCTGTCTGGCGCTATTTTAGGACGAATAAATCAGGTGGATTTGTTTAGAAACGGACGTTTGCAAATGGCGTTTTCTACGCCCAATAAAGTTTATGTTTTGGATCGTCTGGGACGAGATGTTGGTGCTTTCCCTCTAAATTTTAAAGACAAAATCACACAAGCTGTTTCTGTTTTTGATTATGATAAAAATAAAAAATACCGTTTTTTGGTTACTCAAAACAAATCGCTTTTGATGTATGATGGCAATGGGAAACGAGTGAAAGGGTTTGCCTACAAATCGAAAGGTGTTGTACATACTGCGCCACAACATATTCGTTATAATGGTAAAGATTTTATTGTTTTTGCGGCTGGAAAAGAATTGAAAATTTTGAACCGAAGAGGACAAGACCGAATTAGCGCCAAAGAATCTGTAGATTTTTCTGATCAAGATATCTTTTTTTATAACAACAAATTTACCACACTTGACACTCAAGGCGATCTTGTTCAAGTGGATATGAAGGGTCGTGTAAGCAGGCAAACTTTGGGTTTTGATGCACAAACGCAAATCACAACCTCGAGCAGGACATTGGTTGCGCAATGGGCAAATCATTTGCAAATTAAGGACAAGAAAAATACATTGGATTTTGGCAGTTATTTACCCCCTCAATTGTTTTATCTAAATGACAAAATCTATATTGCGTTGACCGATCAGCAGGCTCAAAAAGTAACTCTTTTTGATAGTAAAGGAACTGTTTTATCGGGGTTTCCCGTCTATGGTATTTCAAAAATTGACCTCTCAAATGCAGATAGAGATGCTGCTTTAGAGTTTGTTTGCCAAAGTGGTACAAATGAACTGATGATGTATCAGATTTATTGAACTAAATCTGCTTCAAAAAGCGCAAAGAAATGTTTTAGTAATTTTTCTTTGACTTGGGTTTCATCCACCTCATCTTTGTTTAACTCTAAACGAAGTGAAGTAACCGCTTTACCACGAATTCCACAGGGAATAATGTTGTCAAAATAGCCCAAATCTGTATTCACATTAAGGGCAAATCCATGCATAGTAACCCAACGGCTTGCACGCACACCCATCGCGCATATTTTACGCGCAAAAGGAGTACCAACATCTACCCACACCCCAGTTTCGCCATCACTACGTGTGGCTGTAAGACCATACTCGGCAAGGGTTAAAATGATGGTTTCTTCCAACAACCTCAAGTATTTATGGATATCTGTAAAGAAGTTTTCTAAATCCAAAATAGGATAACCCACTACTTGCCCGGGGCCATGGTAGGTGATATCGCCTCCTCTATTGATTTTGTAAAACGTTGCCCCTTTTTGGGCGAGTTGTTCTTCGCTCAAAAGTAAATTCGAAAAATCTCCGCTTTTGCCAAGCGTATATACATGAGGGTGGCTTACAAACAAAAAATGGTTTGGAGTGCTAAGACCAGCATTTTCGCGTCTATTTTTTATTTTACAGTCGACGGTTTGTTTAAACAAATCTTCTTGATAATCCCAAGTTTCTTTGTAGTCTTTAAGGCCTAAATCTTGAACATGAATTGTTTTATTCATGGAGCAAATATACGAGATTAACGGTTAGGGTTGTTCAAAATCACCAAAGCAGCAATAACACCTGGTACCCAACCACAAAGCGTGAGTATAAAGACAATAGTAAAAGATCCACAACCTTTATCAATTACAGCAAGAGGTGGAAAAAGAATGGATAAAAGAACGCGCCAAAAGCTCATATATATTAGATGAATTAACTGTTATATATGTTAGACAAAAATACTGCAAATTCGTTACAACAAACTTAATTTTTGTTTCACATATTGAAATCCAATGCAGAGTCGTTATCTTTGTGGCTTAAATCATATAATCAATTATGGCGCAGCTTTCAGAACAAGAACTTGTACGTCGCGAGAAACTCACAAAACTACGTGCGTTAGGCATCAATCCCTATCCCGCAGATTTATTTCCAGTAACCCACACCACTAACAACATAAAAACGAACTTCAAAGAAGGAGATAAAGTGGTTATTGCAGGACGATTGATGCGTAAAAAAATTCAAGGGAAAGCTGCTTTCACAGAACTACAAGACAGCGAAGGCCGAATTCAAGTCTATTTCAACCGTGATGAAATTTGCCCAAACGAAGATAAAACAGCATACAACGAAGTCTTTAAAAAGCTTCTCGATTTAGGCGATTTTATTGGTGTTGAGGGAGAATTATTTTCCACACAAGTTGGCGAAAAAACTGTTTTAGTGAAAAGTTTTAAACTTTTAAGCAAAGCTTTAAAACCACTTCCACTTCCAAAAACAGATGCCGAAGGAAATACCTATGACGAATTCAACGACCCTGAAATGCGTTACCGTCAGCGTTATGCTGATTTGGCGGTCAACCCACATGTCAAAGAAGTGTTTGTAAAGCGCACAAAATTGTTTAATGCCATGCGTGATTTTTTCAATACTGCTGGATATTTTGAGGTCGAAACTCCAGTCCTTCAACCCATTGCTGGGGGTGCTGCGGCACGACCGTTTGTAACACACCATAATAGCTTGGATATTCCACTGTACATGAGAATTGCCAATGAATTGTACTTAAAACGTCTTATTGTTGGAGGATTTGATGGAGTTTATGAATTTTCAAAAAACTTCAGAAATGAAGGTATGGACCGGACACACAATCCAGAATTTACCGCTATGGAAATTTATGTCGCTTACAAAGACTATAACTGGATGATGGAATTTTGTGAGCAACTTCTTGAACACTGTGCAATAGCGGTTAATGGAACAACAAAAGCTACTTTTGGTGGTCACGACATTGACTTTAAAGCACCGTATGCTCGTGTAACCATGACAGACGCCATCAAAGAATTTACGGGCTTTGATATCACTGGAAAAACGGAAGAAGAACTCAGAGCTGCAGCCACAGGTATGGGGATCGAGGTCGACGAAAGCATGGGTAAAGGAAAATTGATCGATGAGATTTTTGGCGAAAAATGTGAGGGCAATTATATTCAACCCACATACATAACAGATTATCCAAAAGAAATGAGTCCATTGTGTAAAGAACACCGCGATAACTCAGAACTTACAGAGCGTTTTGAGCTTATGGTTTGCGGAAAAGAAATTGCCAATGCGTATTCAGAATTGAATGATCCTATAGACCAACGTGAGCGCTTTGAAGCACAACTTAAACTCGCCGACCGTGGCGATGACGAAGCAACACAATTTATAGATGAAGACTTTCTTCGTGCGCTCGAGTACGGTATGCCGCCAACTTCGGGAATGGGCATCGGTATGGATCGGTTGATTATGTTTTTGACCAACAATGCTTCCATTCAAGAAGTTTTATTTTTCCCTCAAATGAAGCCTGAGAAAAAAGCATTAGAGTTAAGTGAAAATGAAAAAGCTATTTTTGAGATTTTAAAGAAAGAAAAAAACGTTACGCTTAACGATTTAAAAGCTCAAGTAGGGCTCAGCAACAAAGGTTGGGACAAAGGCATTAAAGGATTAACAAAACAAGGGTTGGCTAAAGTATACAAAGCAAAAGATCAACTCCTTGTTGAATTTTTAGGATGATTACAATAAACTTCATTTTATGAAGTTATAATGAGTATAATTTTTAAATTAAACATGTTATGAAAACTATTTTTAGCGTTTTGGTTTTACTTATTAGTTTTTCTGCTGTAGGTCAACCACCTCATGAAGGTCAAAAAAGAGAAAAGCGAATGGAGCACATTAAAAAAATGACTCCAGAACAACAAGCCGCACTTTGGTCAAAAAAAATGACACTTGAATTAGACTTAAACGAGGCGCAACAAGAACAGGTACATGATTTAATTCTGAACAAGATAAAAAAACAAAGGGAGCGCAGAGCTAATCGACCAAAAGAACGCCCTAGTGATACCGAAATTTATCAGATGAAAGTTGATCAGTTAGATGAAAAAATTGCCATGAAAAATGCGATGAAATCAATCCTAACTTCAGAACAATTTGAAATTTGGGAGAAAAAAACAAAGAAGAAAGAACACATGAAAAGGAAACACTTAGAACAGAAGAAAAAATATAAAAAATAAATTCTGTACAATCTATATGTTTTGCTCTTGATGCATTTAAAATCCAAACTTAAGTTTGGATTTTTTTTATTCTAATTTGAGATTTTTTTCAAATTTATTGTGAATCCAAAGAATCAATAAACCAAAAGCAATTGAAGCAAAAATCAGAATATTATTTAAAACCCCTTCAACAGAAAAAGACATTCTGATAAGAATTGTGGAAATAATAAATCCTGAATTTCTAATGACTTTATGAAATTGATCTGTGTAGAAAAAAGACACTAAAAGTAGTAAAACATCTACAATGATGAGTACCGCAAAAAACTCATCAAAAAACAAACTATTCACGTCTTTGAGTACCGCTGAGAGATTTTGTGGTGCAGCGTCCATAAGCCAACGTCCAAAGGTGTTCAGTCCAATAAAAATAAAAATTGGAATGAGGGTTGTGGCCATAATTTTTTTAATCTTTATAAACTGCATAATTTGAGGCGATTCCGCTTGATTAATGACTCTGCTTTCCAATCGTTCTCTGAGATAAGAAAACACATATATCATAAAAAAGAGAATCAATGCTGTAATGATGTCGTAGGTGAATGTAATATCATTTTTGATGTCAAACCAATTTGATGATAATTCAAGGTTTGATAAGTCCTTGAAAATTCTTCTAATTACAATAAGGGTAATGATTTCGTACTGCTTAGTGATGTATGTTGTAATGGACCTCGGGAGGTAAAAAATCAACAAATAAACCTCATAAATCAAAATAAATGAGAACGGCGTGTAAATGGCCGCAATAGGATTGTCGAAGAAATTGGACTCCTCAAAAACAAATAATAAATCATATCTCTTTAGATAGATTAAAGCCAAGTGAAGCAAAAAACTTACCATAGCAATCACCAAAATGATCTTTTCAATTTTAAGTTTTATCTTTTCTGAAAGTGCAAGGTTGTAAAGTTTTTCAAATGAAAAATTAATCATAATACATTGACTTTAAGCAGGTTAGTCCAAAAAATAAGAGATTTATAAATGTACAAAAAAAAAGTTAGATGCTGATTTTAGCTTCCAACACTGTATTTTTTGCTACTTTTGGAAGTATTGATTTTATACACAATACAACACACATCTCATGGAATTTTTTGATGTTTTAGGCTATAGTGCAGCACTTTTTATTGGGCTTGTACTCGGACTCATTGGTGGTGGTGGCTCTATATTGGCTGTTCCTGTATTGGCCTATTTGTTTTTTATTGACGAAAAATTGGCCACTGGATATTCACTTTTTGTTGTAGGATGTAGTGCTTTTGTGGGTGGGCTAAAACAAGTTCAAAAAGGAAATGTAGATTTCAGAATTGCATTTACTTTTGGTATCCCTGCCCTTTTGAGTGTTTCCATTGTACGCGCATACCTCATCCCTATTATCCCCGATGAATTATTTGTTCTAAATGGCATTTTAGTCACTCGGCGAATGGGCATGTTTGGGTTGTTTGCTTTAGTGATGATCCCCGCAGCGTTTGCCATGGTGAAAACACCTACTACCACAGTAAAAAAGTCTAAATTATTTGAATCAAAATACAATTATTCTTTAATGGTTTTAGAAGGTGCTTTTATTGGTATCCTCACCGGTATTATTGGTGCTGGTGGCGGATTCTTGATCGTCCCTTCATTGATTATTCTAACAAAAATGGATATCAAAAAAGCTATTGGGACTTCGCTTGTCATCGTTACACTGCAATCGTTGATTGGGTTCTTTTTGGGAGATGCACTGACCATGACTATAGATTGGTCTTTTCTATTGACATTTACAAGTATTGCCATCATTGGCATTTTTATAGGAACCTTTTTAAATCATGTCTTAGATGAACAAAAAATTCGCAAAGGATTTGGCTATTTCATCTTTCTCATGGCACTATTTGTGTTCTATATGGAATTCTTAACTACAACGCACTAAGATCAATTTAATTGAATTATTTTTGTGACCAAATAGATATTAAATTATGAACTTTATACAAGAACCATGGCCGTGGTATATCTCTGGTTTTGCCATTGCTATGATTATGCTATTACTTCAACTTTTGGGCAAAAAATTTGGCATGTCTAGCAATCTCAAAACAATCTGCACCATTTGTGGCGCAGGAAAGCAAGCTGATTTTTTTAAGTTTGATTGGAAAGCTCATAAATGGAATCTTTATGTGGTTTTTGGTGCAGTAATTGGGGGCTATATTGCAGCGCATTTTATGAGTAGTGATAATGCTGTACCGATTAATCCAAATACAATAACACATTTAAAAACCATCGGTTTTGAAAGTGCTGGAACTGCCTATTTGCCAACTGAATTATTTGGAATACATTCATTTTCTAATCCAAAAACATTAATTCTTTTGTTTGTCGGCGGACTATTTGTGGGGTTTGGCGCGCGCTATGCCAATGGATGTACTTCTGGTCATGCAATTTCTGGGCTGAGCAATTTACAACGTCCTTCATTAATTGCAGTCATCGGATTTTTTATTGGTGGACTTATTATGACGCATCTTTTATTTCCATTAATTTTTTAAGCATATGAAAACAGTTGTATACATAATTATTGGTGTGTTTTTTGGAATCACAATGTATAAGTCTGAAGCCGCTTCGTGGTTTAGAATTTATGAAATGTTTCGTTTCGAATCTTTTCATATGTACGGTATTATTGGCACAGCTTTGTTTGTGGGCACCGCCACAACATTTATCATAAAACGCTATAACATCAAATCGTTTTATGGAGCACCCATAACGTTTGTCCCAAAAGACAAAGGATTCAAGAGTTACTTATTTGGTGGTGTTATTTTTGGTTTAGGATGGGCTCTAGTAGGGGCATGTCCAGGCCCAATGTATACATTATTAGGGGTTGGATTTTTACCAATAATTGTAGTTATTATAGCAGCACTTTTAGGAACACTTCTTTACGGGCTTTTTAAAGAAAATTTACCTCATTAATTTAGGTTTAATTGCTTGTTTAAAAATAAAATTGATACATTTAAAAAAATAAATATAGATGCCAAAAATAATTGTTACTGGAGGGTGCGGATATATCGGAGCACATACAACCATCGCGTTGATTGAGCAAGGGTATCAAGTCATCATTTTTGATAATCTTTCCAATGCATCTAAAGACAGCATCAGTCGAATTGAGAAAATTACTGGAACTCGACCAGAACTTTTAGTGGTTGATTTAAAAGATAAAAACAAGACAACTGCTGCTTTTGAAGTTCATAAAGATGCTTCAGCAGTAATTCATTTTGCGGCCTACAAAGCAGTAAAAGAATCGGTTGAACAACCTTTATCCTACTACGAAAACAATTTGTTTTCGCTCATCAACACATTAGTGGCGCAACAAAAATTTGGTATTAAAAATTTTATTTTTTCATCTTCAGCAACGGTTTATGGAGTTCCAGAATCTTGTCCTGTTACAGAAAACAGTCCTGTGCATAGGCCTTTTGCTCCTTACGGCAATACAAAAAAAATTGCGGAAGAAATCTTGGAAGATTACACCACAGCACACTCCGATTTTTCAACCATTAGTTTGCGGTATTTTAATCCTATTGGTGCTCATGCATCGGGAGATATTGGCGAACTACCCAATGGTGTTCCAAATAACCTTATGCCCTTCATCACACAAACTGCAGCAGGAATTCGTGAAAAACTTATGGTTTTTGGTGATGACTACCCTACAAAAGATGGAACTGCCGTGCGTGACTATATTCACGTCATGGATTTGGCCGAGGCCCATGTGGTTGCTGTAGATCGTCTAACCCATAAAAAACAAGATAAAAACTTTGAGTTTTATAATTTAGGAACAGGTACTGGATATTCTGTTTTGGAAGTCATAAAAGCATTTGAAACCCAAAACAATTTGTCTTTAACATACGAAATAACTGCTCGCCGTGACGGCGATGTTCCAGTTGTATTTGCCTCCACAGAGTTGGCTAAAAACAAACTTGGTTGGAGCGCAAAACGCGACTTAAATTCTATGGTAAAATCTGCTTGGAATTGGGAAAAAAACTACAGAAAAGAAAATTCTTAAATCCTCAAAATAAACGAATTACTCGTCAAAACTGGGGTCGTTCAACTCTAACAAGTTCCCAGAATCTATAGCATTTCCCGCGATCCCTTTAATGTCACCAAAGAGTGCACTTAAATTTTCTTGAACCAACCAAATTTGTTTCTCGCGCGTGGCCCACATACGGTTCATGGCTTTTTTCTCTGAATTTAGTTGTGTGCTCATGGTGTCGTAAGTCTCAATGATGCGTTTGATTTTTTGCGTAAAATCGTTACTGGTAAGATAGTTATAGAGCAATTCCATTTTGTCGCCTTTATTCACTTGAACAGCTGCAACTGTCTGTGCTTTAATCAAGACCTCACGCAACACTTTGGTTAAACTTTTAACTTCATTGAAATGACATATCCAGACTCCATCTTTAAAGTCAAAACGCTCCCAATCGTTGGGCAGAGTTTCGGTGACCAAAACGGCAATATCGCCTTTTACCCGCATCTGATCTTGCTTGAGTTTATCGATCCATTTTTGATCGAAATTCTTGGTACGCTTACTTTCAAAAACAATCGTTCCACACTGAATTTGTTGCGCATTGACTACCGTTTGCACCACATCGGCGCCACGAATGCCTTTGGAAACTTCAGAAATCATGTCAAAAGGGAAGGTTAGCTTTAGTAATTCTTCCAAAGCCAATTCTTGAACTTCACCTTGCATTTGCATTGATCCTTGCTCTGCCTTTCGTTTCATTTCTTCAATGAGCTTCTTTTGATCTTCCAATTGCTTTTGAAACTCTCGTTCTTTCAAAGCGTTGGCTTCTCGTTCTTTGGCACGTGCTTTTTCTTCTATTTCTTTTTGCTTTTCAAGAAGTTGCTGTTGCACCAAAAGCTCTTGGTCTTTTGCTTTTTCTTCTAACTCTAATTCTCTTTTTTTGAGGTTGATTTCTTGTTGCTTTAGGGTGCGAACTTCTTTGTTTTTTTCATCAAATTGTTCCTTAAGGGATTTAAGTTCTAGCTCAAAATCAGATTTTGTTTTGTTCTGTATTTTTTCTGTTTCTTGTTGGATGCGTTGTTCTAATTTTGCTTTAAAAATTTCATTTTCTTTTTCTTTTTTAGTTTGAAATTCTAAGCGTTCCTTTTCGAGTTTATCTTTTTCTTGTTGAAAAATTTTGGCTTGGTCTTGGACTTTTTTTTCAAATTCTGCCTTAAAGTGTGCTTGTAGTTGTCCGCTTAATGCTTCTTCTACATCAAATCCGTGGCCACAATTAGGGCATTTTATTTTATCTCTCATAGGAATAGAACATATGGGTTTGCACGTGTGTACCGCCGAAAAGGCGTATTGCAATTTAGTGAAATTTTAAAAAAATACCTATTTGTAGGTAATTGGTTGCATGGCGAGTTTAGGTACTCGATCTACAGTAAATAATCCCCAGTGCTTCTCCGGCTCATTGGGATCCTCAGATCCTTTCCATGGCTCATCAAAGGCTTCAAAAACAAACGTGAGGATGTTTTCTGAAGAACTCCAATGGGTTAGGGCTTTGTAATATATTTTCTGTACCTCGTCATTTACGTGCGCTACTGGAATGCCATAACCATTAGATTGTGTTGCCCATCCAGCTTCTGTAATAACAACAAGTTTGTTGGGGTATTTTTTGGCTACTGCATCATAGTTCTGCTTTGTAAATTCCATCCCTTCATGAATGGTTTTATATTCCCAAACGGGATAGGTATGTATGGAAATAAAATCAACTTCGGCGACTAAGGGTTCTAATTTGTCGAGCCATGGCACATAGTTTTCACAAAAGGTTACGGGCTGTTGCGCGTTGGCTTTTACATATTTCACATAGGAGATAACAGCATCCACAGACACTAAGTGATCGGTCCAATCTACACAGGCCTCATTACCCACAGATAGCGTAAAAATAATGTCAGGAAATTGATTGGCTAAACCAATGAGGACATCCATTTTCTGTTGATTATTTTTTTTGTTTTCCACTAATTGAGTAGGTGTGTAAACACCGCCACCCCATGGACAATTTGGATTATTTTCTTCTGCTTCAATATAGGCACCAAGCATGACTTTCAAGTCCATTTTTTCTTCGCTTATGACTTCTAAAACTGTTTTGGAGTGTTCGTCACAACTGTATAGCCGAATGTATTGCCATTGCTTTTCAATGATATATAAATCTTCTTTAACTTCGTCGTATGAAGGGTATATATGTCCTGGGCGTTGCCCGTTTCGATAGCCCGAATAGCATACTGCCGTTCCTTTGGGTACGCCCAAAACTTTTGTGTAGTTCATAAGATTAAAGTTAAAAAAAAGAACTTAAAATTTCAAATTTTCGTCTTTATCCCAAAGCCCCCAAAACGCACCTACATCTCCTTCTGAACCAACTTTCCAAGATTCGTCAAAAGATGAGAAGTAAAACATTTCTACGTTGTCTTCTTTAGACCATTTTTGTGCATTGATAAAATAGCGAAGTGCATTTTCATAGGATGGATGAGCACCTTCAAGACTTGCGCCTTCACTTGGCCAACCCGTTTCTGTGATAATTACTTTTTTTCCATTGCCCGCTGCACGTGCTTGATAGAACATTTGTTTCATGTACACCAATGAATATTCTAAGCTACAGCCCTCCCAGTAAGGATAACAATTGGCTAAAATAACATCACACGCTTCAGTGATCTTTGTACGCTCAGAAAATTCATAATAAGCATCAACATAACCGACTGGAATGTTTGGAATTTCTTTTTTTACACGCTTTATGAATGAAATAAGTTCGCTTTCTTCCAAGTCACCACGGTACATGACTTCATTGCCTACAGCAGCAACATCGACAAAACCTGCCTTGCTTAATGCGATAAGCCCCTCGATTTCATTTTCATTGATTTCGGCATCATCGCCTAACCAAGCCCCGACTAAAGTCTTTAGCCCATATTCTTTGGCGAGTTTTGGAATTTGCTCATTGCCTTCTGTACATGAAAACGTTCGAATCCATTTGGTGTAGGGCAAAATCAATTCTAATTTTCTTCGGATTTGAGCTTCAGAAATTGGATCTCCGGGTTCTTGACCTTCTTCGTAGGGACTAAAACACAGCCCATGCATTCCCGCTTCCAGGACTGTCTGACTAAGTTTTCGGAGTTCTTTCTCGCCTAATTGATTAGTGTCAATTCCGAGCAGTGATCTGTATTTTTCTTTTCTATAGGACATTGGTTAAGTTTTTAATTAATTATCTTATTTGTTTTCGTTTTTTCTTTTTGTTAATATCGCTTTAATTTCTCTAGCTTTTTCTTCTGTGATGCTGTAGTTCCACATTACAAACATAGCAATGATTGTTCCCCCCATTGGGAAAAAACAAAAGAAGGCGTGTAGTCCATCTACAGCAGATTGTTGATCAAGAGTTACAAGATCTGGATTAAAACCAACAACCGTTATTATGACACCACTCAGTGCACCAGCAATTCCATAACCCACTTTTACCATCCACCAATAGATGGCGCCAAAAATTCCTTCTCTACGCTTTCCTGTATTAACCTCATCAATATCAATAACATCGGCGGTCATAGACATCATAATTGTAAATAAACTTCCTATCCCAAATGAAAAGAAAGGTAACGCTATGATATACATCCATGGTTTTCCTGGGATGAATAAAAAATACAACATTATATAGCCTACCAACGATATGCCTTGTGATAGCATGAACGCTTTTTTCTTTCCCATTTTTTTGGACATCCAAGCTACTGTTGGGATCACAATAAAAGTAGTCCCTAAAGCCCCTAAACACCCAAACATAGAAACCCAAATACCGCTTGCCCCTGCATCGCCGTTAAATAATTTATACACGATAACAAAAAAGGTTAAAGCCGCAACGGTGTTAAAAGCATTAAATATTAAAAATGTAGCGCCGCATAATTTTCTGAATTCTTTAATCTTAAACGCTTCTCCAAAACTGTCAAATATCTTTTTTAGACTATTGCCAATATTAGCTGAATTTAGGGGTTCGTAGTCTTCATTTAACGTGGATTTGCTTTCAATAAAAATTGCAGGTACAATAGCACAAATAGCACAGGGTATAGCCACCCAAATGGCCAATTCGCGAACCGCAACATCTGCGGATGAAAACCAGTTTTCGTCGTACATAATGATCCAGAATAAGGGTGCGATAACCCAAGCCCATTGACCAATCCATTGAGAGATGGCCATAATATTTGTTCTTTCATGGAAATCATCGCTCATTTCATAACCCATAGCTACATAAGGAACACTGAAAATGGTGAGTCCTAAATAAAATACCAGAGACCACAAAAAGAAATACCAAAAGTTATATTCTACTCCATCAGCTTTATAAAGTTGCCACATAAAGATATAGGCAAGCCCCATAAGTATTCCGCCGATGAGAACATATTGCCGACGTCGCCCCCATTTAGACTTTGTATTATCCGAAATGAAACCCATTATAGGGTCAAGGAAAGCATCGAAAATTCTTGGGAAAAGAAAAACTAAAGACCACATCCATCCCTTGAATCCTAAGTCTTCAACTAAAACAATCATAAAAATGCCCAGAATGGCTGGAAACATTTGATTGGCCAACATACCAAAGCCAAAAGCAATTTTTTGGCCCATCGGTACTTTGTTGGTTTTAAGTGAATTATTCATATTTTTTTGTTTGTTAGTTAGTAATCAATATTGTTTGAATTGCTTGAGGGTTAATTGAAATCTGCGTTGTTGATGCAGTTGTTGTTAATGCAAATGATTTGTGTTCCATTCCCTCATTAAAAACCACAACAGCTACAGAACCATCTGGGTTTTTGGCTGCAGTAACCATCAAGTCTTTGTCACTGGATTCCACGCCAATGACTTCTGCTCCGGGACGAATATATTTACTAAAATGTGCCATGATGTAGTACAATGGTGTGTGATAGACCTCATCGGCTTCTGGATCAACTATAATTGGTGCTACACACCAATTCTTGAACCAATTTGGACCACCTTGACGATCCAAAACCATATTCCAATCGACCCAACCATCAACCCAATTGTTGAGACATCCAATAATGTCTCGAGCATAACGATTGGCTGGAGCATATTTTGGGTGTAAATATTTCTTTTCATCTTCACGCCAATCGAAACCCCAATCGGTCGCTTCTTTTTTCCAATACCAACTGTCGTCTTTCCACGCAGGTACTTCAGAATCTACACAAGCTTCGGTTTGGATTAAAAATTTGTTTGGTGCTTTTTCATGAGCATATTGTAGTGCTTCTGGAAAGTAATCATAGGTACTTTCATACCAATGAATCGCTGTTCCATCGTAATACTTTGAAGACTCTTCATCTTTATACATCACGTCTACCCATTCTTTGATGCCTTCTCGATTTTGATCATAGCCAAGAATTATCAAATCTCCTTTACCATCGGCTTCTAATTTTGGTCCAAGAAAATTTTGAACAAAATCAGTCATTTCTTCCGGAGAAAAATGCATGCTTTCCCAGTTGTTGCCATTCCCATGAGGTTCATTTTCTACCGTAAACCCCCAGATATCGATGCCTTCAGCTTTGTAGGCATCAACATATTTTGAGAAAAACAAGGCCCAAGTGTCATAATACTCAGGACGTAATTTTCCCCCAACCCAGTCGTTATTGTCTTTCATCCATGGTGCAGCAGTCCAAGGCGACGCAAAAAGTCTAAAGCCGTCTTCTGTAGTGGCTAGTGCATCTTTTATCATAGGGATTAAGTCTTGCTTATCTTCATCTACTGAAAAATGTTCTAAATTTTCATCTCCAGCAACTGGCGTGTAAGAGTAATTAGATAATGAAAAATCACAGGAATTCATGTGGGTTCGCGTCAGTGAATAATTTGCACCTTTTCTGCTAAAATAGGCCTCCAATATGGCTGTTCTATTTTTAGGGCTAATCTGATTCAATAAGTATGCTGAAGCTTCTGTAAATGCCCCACCAAATCCCGAAATCGTTTGAAATTTTTGATCAAAATTTAGTTTTATTGATGATGGATTTGCTCCAACTTTAAAATCTGTACGTTCTGTGAGTTGATGGCCACTTTGTGAGGTTTCAAAAACGGTAATGGTTTCCTTAGGTGAGTTCATACATGCACTGGTGGTAATTAAAATAAATATAGAAAAGTATATTTTGAATTTCATGTTGGTCTATTGTTTTGTTTGTGTTTCTAATGAAAAGTTTAGAAACTTTTGTTTGATGACTTCAAAAGTTTCTTTTTTTGTTCGGTTAATATCAACAATACCCCAATATTCTTCATTTGGGGCTCCATCATAAGGGACACCACTACTGTTTGGCGCCCAACCGCCAACATCTTGCTGGTCTGGATTTCCAGCTTTCCACAAGCCGTCTGTAAATGAAAAAATAAGAATTCCTGATGCCACATCACTTTGCGCTAAAACCGCATCAATAATTTTTGCATTTGCTACCGCCTGAGCATATTGGTTTTCCCCTTGTTCGAATCCTGCTTTTGCAATTTTCATATAGCTATCAGCACCTGCTTCAGAAAGATAAACGGGCTTGTCACTTACCGCTTCCCATTCTTCAAAAATAGATTGTGGTTGATCCCATCGATAAACATTCAAGCCCCAAATGTCAATATTTGGATTTGATGCAAACGCTTGTTTATCCGGCATATCACCATGAGCAGTTGCAACAGGATGATTTGGATCATGTTCATGAATTAAATCTGTAGCTGCGCTTAGAGCATTGTACCAGTTTTGAATATCGCCATCAAACCACTCTGGATGATAGTTGTATTCATTACCAAGCTCCCAAATTAAAATTGAATTATGATCTTTATATTTTTTAATATAGTCCAAAAAAGTACCTGAAAGAATATCATACACTCCATTTTGGTTGTACCCAAAACTAACAATGAGCTTGAGGCCTGCAGCATCAATTTTATCCAATATTTCTATATCGTCAATTGGTGCATAAACACGAATGGTATTTATCCCTGCTTCAATCATTAATGCTAGGTCTTGATCTATGCTGTTGAAATTACGCTTTGTTTCTCCTTTTGGCACAGGGTGATAGCATATACCTTTCATAAAGTAGGGCTGACTATCTACGAGCAACTGCTTTCCAGAAACTTCGACTATTTCAGATGAAGATGGCCATACAATGAGTGTGAAGGAAACGATTAAAACGGTAAATAGACTTAAGGTTTTCATTTTGGATTAGTTTACGTTATGAATTAGGGTTGATTTT
This sequence comes from Formosa sp., assembly GCA_038138145.1. Lineage (GTDB taxonomy): Bacteria > Bacteroidota > Bacteroidia > Flavobacteriales > Flavobacteriaceae > UBA3537. Next base: position 220,202 of record JAYQDD010000003.1, on the reverse strand, counting down.
GGTGGGAAAACATTTTTTAACAAAATACTTTTATTCCCACCGTGGGTTTTTTTAATTGAATTTCCGTCTCTTGTAAGTCCTTTAAAAATCTCTTTGTCTACGGATGGCCATAGAGCATATTTTGCTTGACCGTCTATAGTAAATAGCCCAAAATGATTTTCAGAACCATTAGGATTGTTGCTGTCTTTCCATTGTTCGTCAAATGCTTCAAAAAAGAAACATGAAATGTTGTTTTCTTGGGTCCACTCACGCATTAAGTTATAATACAATGCTTGTTTGTATTCATCAGCGGCATGAGATCCATGGGCACCGTAAAGTCCCTGTGATGTTGTTGCCCAGCCCGTTTCTCCAATATGAATTGGCTTATCTATACCTAAAGTAGCGATGTAATCTTTCACACTTTTGTACTGTTGAATAGCGTAGTCTTTGGCGCGCTGCATGGCGGATTCTATTTGTCTTGATTCGGAAAGCTGAAATTCGTTTTCTGGTACTAACCAAAAATCAGAATTGTAATGCGTATCGTGAAATGGGTAGGTGTGTACAGAAATGAAGTCTACAGCAGCTACAAGTTCTTCTAAATCTTTGTTGTGGTAATCGGAACTTCCACCACCCCATGAGGCAAAATTGTCTGAGCTGGTTATCCAAAGCGATTCTGGAAGATGACCTTGTTTTTTTTGTTCTTGCAAATGGTTGACCCACTTCAATACCACTTCAGGTTTGACAAAATAAGACGTTGCCCAATGCACCATAGATTCATTGCCAACAGCAATGATTTTTACAATCTCTGGATATTGATTTGCCAATTCAATGGCTTTGGCAATTTCTGAAGCATTGTTTTGTTCATCTTCTTTATCGTGGTTTGGAGGTAGATCGGTCCATGCATTTTCACAGTCGATCCATGCGCCAAGCATGACATACATTTCAAAACCAGAGTGCTCCATTCTCAATTCCATTATGGCCTTGAGTATATTCGGTGCTTGATCGAGTTGCAAATTATAGGTTCTAAGTAAACGAATTCCCATAGCATGCATGATGTTTAAGTCTTCCTTTATAGCTTCAATCGAAGGTTGAATTTCTCTCGATGACTTACGGTATCCTCCATACGAAATGGCTGGATACTTTGGATTACCCAAAAGTTGCGCAGCAGTTTTATTGTTAGAATTCAAATTCTTTTTGGTTGTGTTATTACAGGACACACCTAAAATACAAATCAAGAAAAGACTGATTTTTATATATTTTATTAGGGCATCCATCATTTATTTTTGTTCGCGTTTAGTACTTTTTTCTATTTAACCACAAAAACAGTTATCTGTTTTACTTTGTGTGTACGTTCAAAGACATGCTTTGTTGTTTCGGCATCTAATGAATTGGTATCAAACATTTTGGTTGGACCATCAAAAAACTCAACAGAAGTTGAAGCTTTGGAAGCCTTTTTGTACACCACAGGAACTTGACACACTGTAAATGCCAAACTATCCTTTTGCAATGCGATACTTTGTTTTTGTTGCGCAACGTCCACATATTCAAAATTATCCGCAGTTTGTAAAAACTCAGAAGCTTTCAAAATACTTGAGTCGAAACCAAGAATTCCATCAGTTACACGCATACCCAACTCACCAAATCGACACAAAATATCTTCTTTCACTTGACCTGTCATTCCGGGTTGTTGTGCTCCTTTTCCACCTGGTGTATGTGAATATGGATCTGTAGGGAAAGCCCCATACAGTTCCGGAGATTTATGTGCACCAATACCAGCATTTATCTCGAAATAATGATCAAAAAGTCTTCCAATTATTGCTGGATCATTTTGTTCATCTATGGCTTTTTGTGTGGTCTCAAATGCTGCCAATAACAACTTAGAAACCATATGCCAATATATCGATCCTAAACCTTCGTAGCCAAAGAAAGTCCCCGATCGACCTGTAAACGATTTGTGATCAAAAATAGCTTCAAAAATAGCATATACATTCTCGGATTCTTTGGTTGCTAAAGCTGTAAATTCTTCTGGTAAATTTTTTATTGCGGCTTTTAAACTGTCCACATTATTGAAATTACCATTGAAATGATATTCACCATTTCTGTCCTTGGTGATGACTTGTATATTCCCCGCCTCTACTAATTGTTGTAAAAGCTTTGACGACGATACTTGTGCTTTAGAAATTGTATTTTTGGCAACAAATCGCGGCAACGTTTTGTTTGGATACAATATATAGCTGTATTGGTCTGGTCTAAATAAGGCACTCGCTTTTAAGGCGTCTAAAACACTTAAAGATTCTTCAACTGAGAGATAGCCCGAGCTCAAAACTGCCACTTGACCTTCTAACATTTCTGGTAAATAAGATACAGAAACCGCATCATCACCTTCAATGGTCATTAGGTTATAGGCATGGTAAAGGTTGTCTTGTCTTTTGTTGGCTTCAATAGAATGTTCTAAGTGTTCTAAAGCCACAGAAACAAAATTTGAAATTTCATCTAAATTGAGCGTACTTTTCTCTCCTGAAAAACTTTGGTCATAAATTGTTGTACGGTATTGACTACCAGCAACACCAAGACCATCTAAAATTGTTTTACGGTCAACATCAGAAATGGATCCCGAGAGAAGGTGTTTGTTGTCTTGAAGGGTTTTGGTTACTTGGTTAAAAAACTCAATGAGTTCCACAGAAACCTCGACATCTTTTGCTGAAGTGCTATCTAAAGTAGTGGCAAAAAATTTCAAAAATCTACGCAAGTAGTATAGCGTTACCATGGAAACACCATTTCCTACCAATGCATTGTTTGCATCGTTCCATTCTGGGCGTTGGGTATTCATCCAAATACCACCTTCGGGAATAAAGTTTGAAATTTTTGCCAAAACAGTTGCCAAAATTTTCTCAATAAAATTGACCTTATAAATAAATATGTTTTTATCCCTTAACAATGCACCATCTACACCGATTTCATCGCGTTTTAGTTGAATTTTTGCTTCTACTTCGTGGTCAAAGTCAATAGTGTTTTTTGGATCTTTAAGGATTTGCTCGTAAGGTTTGATTCGGTACGGAACATTGGCATATACAAATAAGTCCTTCGAAAAATAACTCTCCAATTTGTTTGGGTAATATTTTTCAATAAATTCTAAAAACTTGAGCAAATAAATTATCTGGTGATCCCCCCAATAACCAATGTAAGACCAAGGGTTGTCTGGTTCGATGGTTTCCCAATCAAATCCATCTTTGGTAACTCTGTACGGGTTGTATCCATCGAAAGTTGTTGCATTCAAGAATTTGTGGATCATCCCCTCAATAAACTCTGGATAGGAATGCACAAGTGCTTCCCAGTTTTGGAAGATATCACGCCAGTTTCCTTGATAGTCCAAAATTTTTGAACCGTCTTCATTTCTAGTATTGATGGAAAACTTGTTCCAAGGTCTACTAGGATCTCCATGACGTCGACTGAATTTTAATGGAAGGTATTCGTAACACAAACGCTTAAAGTTTTTGTCATCATCGGCTTGAGCTATAGATTTCAAATGGCTCAAATCAAATGAATCTGGAAGTGCGTTTAAAATACTCGACTTCTTAAAAAATACTTTGTGATTTGCATTTTCTATGTAAGCGTTGAAATCATCTTTTTCAATAATGTAATTGTGGTCAAAAATACCTCCACGCATGATGTTAAACATGGTATTGGCAAAATGCCTTGTATTTCGAGTACGATCAGAAGTTAGTTGAAGTCCATCTGAAGCACCAACCAAAGCAATAAGTTGTTGCGTACCTTCTTCAACAGAATCGTTTAGTTCTTGAAGTAGTGTTGATTGATTTTTGATGTGCTTCTTAATTTCAACAATATCGTTGATGGATTGATTCACATTGGCCACGAGAGTCCATTGTTCTTGTGCATTTTTATCAAGTGTAATGTCGGCCGTCAAAAGGTAGGCGCCGCGTTCTGCTTTAATGTCAATTTCTTCATTGATTTGTTTTCCTCTTCTAAACGCTTCAACTTGTGTAGATGAAATGAGTTTTTTTGATGAATTTAAACCAAGTGACCAAACTACATTTGCTTTAAGCGCTTCACTTGGTTCAGCTTTGTCTACAATAATGGCACTCAAAGAATAAATACCAAGACCAGTATCGACTTCGAGTTCACATTTTTTGTAGGCATCTACTAAATTACTGGTACTGTTTTGAAGTGCATCTTCTACTCCGTAGGGTAAAATATTTTGAATACCATCCAACAAACGGATATCAACGACCTGTTCTGAAGTATTTTTTAAGGTTGATTTGCGTACAAAACCAAATGTATCACTTGAATTCCATTCATATGTAAATGAAACTTCAAGGTCATGATTAATTTCTTCAAATATAACCTTGTTACCATATGCATTTTTGTATAAATTTCGAGAGACTTCATAAACCCCTTCTTGGCGGCTAGAAAATGGTTCCCAAAGAAAAACTTTTTCTCCTTTATGAACCAAGAAAATCGACTTACTTCCTGTGTGCTCGCTTGATTCTGTAATTTTGTCGTCTGTATAATATGGAAAAAGAGCGTAATTGCTATTTTTTCTTCCTGCAGAAAGTCCTCCTGTGCTTGATATGAACATCCAATGATCAGAATTGCTTACGATGCTCATAAAGAATGGGCGCATTTTGTTAAAATTTGAGATCTTGTAAAAAACTTCGTTGCCAAAATTTACCTCTTCACCCGAAACTTCTTGATTCGAAAAATTTGCAGCGTTCTTACCTATGTATATTTTGTTATTTAAATCCATTTAAAATTTGTCAATAATTGTAATTGGTTGTTTGTTGTCTATTCAAAAAAAATGTGTTTTTATTTCAAAAAAAACACCATCACAAAATAGGGCTATTTTTTAGTTTGCTGTAATAATAAAACACTACAATTAGTATACAGATTGATTTTATTTAAAAAAGGTATTAAGATAGTAAAACTCATTTTATACCAGTAAAAAATCAAAAAAGAACTTAATATGTGAGTTATTGATGAGTTTTAGCCGATAAAAAATACTCATTTTACCACAACATAATTGTTGTGATTTTATAATGTATTAAAATAAGGGAACTGTAATTAATTGTTAATAAATAAGTGTTAAGTTCTATCCAATAACTAAAAAAAAACAGCCTATAAGAAAGCTACAGGCTGTTTAGATTGATAGATGAAATATATTCTAAACTCTATAAATTATGGAGTCACGCATGGTGAACTTAGTTCGGGTAAAAAAGTCCACAGTTGAGTACTGTTGCCCCACGCAGACATGCTTTCTCTTAGTTTAGCGTTGTCCGTCTTAAATTGATCTTCTCCATTTACTTCATTATATGCAGCAACTACTTTAGACCACTCTTCCGAACCATCCAAATCCATCTCGGCGTGATTTTCGTGAGCAAATCCGACAAGCACATTTAACCCTCTATTCCCAGCAAAAACAGTCCAAACGCCCATATCTAGCTGAGCATCAGACTTTACAACAGCATCATAGACACGCTTGCGGAATGTCCAAAAATCATCAGCTTTAGCAGGATCAATATTATATAGAATAACTTGACGTAATGGTTTTTCGCAAAGGTCTGTGATTTCGTGAGAAACATCTTTGTTATAGTACCATACTTGTGGTAAATCATTTGTAACATGAGGTGCTACGGTTTCGTTCCACATTTGGTATTCTTCTGGACTACCATCTTCATCAAAAGCGGCCATATCTTGTTCTATTCTGGCTCTAAATAATTGCCCTGCTCGAGGTCCGGTTTCAATATAGAACGTGTAGTGTGCTCCTTTTTCTGCAGATTGATTGTATTTCTGAGTTTTTGCTTTTATAGCTTCATAAACTTGTTCCCCCTTGTCTTCATCAACTTTGATGTAACGTGACTTTGCAACTTGAGCCGATAAGTTTGCTCCTGCAAACACAAATAATGCTAATATTAGTTTTTTCATTTTGAAATAAATTGGTTAATAATCTCAAATATAATAAAATTTGATTGCGTTTTGAAATTAATATTTTAGTTTTAATTTAATTGTAATAAATTACACTTATGAAATTAAAAGTTTATCACATCAATGCATTTACACAACGGTTGACAGGTGGCAATCCTGCCTGTGTGATACGGTTAGATAAGTGGCTGCCAGATTCAACGATGCTAGCCATTGCAAAAGAAAATGCTGTAGCAGAAACAGCTTTTTATGTTGAGCTTAAGGACCATATACATTTGCTCTGGTTTACACCTGATATTGAGATGGATCTATGCGGTCATGCTACACTAGCAACAGCGCATTGTTTATATACTCATTTGGAGTATAAAAAAAATATTATTCACTTCGAAACTTTAAGCGGAAGACTCATGGTACGGTGTGAAGATGGATTTTACCATATGGAATTGCCGACAAGAGAGGGTGTTCCTGCAGAACTCCCAGACACTATTGCCAAAGCACTAAATATTTTACCCAAAGAAGTTTATAAATCCCGGGACTATTTGTTGGTATACACAGCGCAAACGGACATTGAATCTATTGAAATAGAGCGTTCTATTTTTGATAAAATAAATTTAGACCCCGGGGGAGTAATTGTGACTGCACCTGGAACAACACACGATTTTGTTTCTCGCTATTTTACGCCTCAAGCTACTTTTTTAGAAGATCCTGTAACAGGTTCAGCCCACTGTACTCTAATTCCATATTGGTCAAAAAAACTTCAAAAAAAAGAAATGAACGCATTACAACTATCAAAACGAGGAGGGCAAATCGGATGTGTTCATAATAAAAATAAAGTAAATGTCAGCGGAATGGCAATTACTTACAATGAAAGTTTTTTCCTATGGGAGTTAAAAATATAAAAACGGCTACACTTTATAAAAGTATAACCGTTTTATTGTTTTAGTAGCGGGAACAGGACTCGAACCTGTGACCTTCGGGTTATGAGCCCGACGAGCTACCTACTGCTCTATCCCGCGGTATAGGACGACAAATATACAACCTTTTTCCTATTTAAAAAGAACTTTTTTAGAAATATCTTCTTATTGATCGATACTTTGAGCATCTAAAGACTGTAGAACTTGACCTGAACATTGAATATGAAATTGAATCGGATTGCAACACACTTCACAATCTTCAATATACGTTTGAGCAGATTGCGACACGTCCACCAAAATGGAAACTTGCTCCCAACAATGTGGACACTGATAAAAATGTTCTTCCATTAATTGTGTTGTTCTATTGATTCTGTAAGCGTCTCCCACTGGCTCATTAGTTCCTCTAATTTTACTTTTTTTTCTTGATAGGCATCAAAAAAATTAGGGTCTTCTACTGTTTTGTCATAATTGATTTCGAGTTCCAAATCAATGGCTTTAATCTCTTTCTCCAAAGAAGATATAGAAGACTCCACTTTACTCAAACGGTTATTCAATGATTTTAACTGTTTTTGAGCTTCATAGGACTGCTTATTACTGCTTATTTTGGATTCTGTTTTTACAATTGTTTTGCGTTCAGCTTCGCGTAAATTTTCCAATTGTCGCTGTTCTAAATAAAAGTCAATATCGCCCAAATAGGGTTTTATTTTTTGATCTTTAAATTCGTAAACAACATCATTCAATCCTTGCAAAAACTCGCGATCGTGTGACACCAAAAGCAAAGTGCCTTCAAAATTTTGTAAAGCAGATTTTAATACATTTTTAGACTGAATATCCAAGTGATTTGTAGGTTCGTCCATCACCAAAACATTGAGTGGTTTTAGTAATAATTTTGCCAAAGCTAATCTATTGCGCTCCCCTCCAGACAATACACTCACATACTTTTCTACGGCCTCTCCACGAAATAAAAATGCGCCTAAAATATCACGTACTTTGGAACGGTTTGATTCATTGGCTTCATCAATCATGGTATCCAAAACCGTCTTTTTCCCATCCAAATATTCGGCTTGATTTTGTGCAAAATAGCCCACTTGTACATTATGCCCCAGCTTAACATTCCCTTCTGCGGAAAGTTCTCCAACTAAAATTTTGGCCAGCGTAGATTTTCCTTGCCCATTCTGACCTACAAAAGCAACTTTCTGCCCCCTTTCAACCATTAAATCAACATGTTTTAAAACGTCTAAATCACCATAAGACTTTGACACATTATGGGCTTCTAAAACAACTTTTCCAGGTTGAATTGAAATTGGAAAACGGACACTCATCACGCTATTGTCGTCCTCATCCACACGAATGCGTTCAATTTTATCTAACTTCTTAATGAGCGATTGCGCCATAGTCGCTTTGGAAGCTTTGGCTCTAAACTTTTCAATAAGTTTTTCGGTTTGTTCTATCTGTTTTTGTTGATTTTTTTGCGCAGCAATTTGCAATGCTTTTTGTTCGGCACGAAGTTTTAAATACTTGGTGTAAGGTTTAGGCATATCATAAATTTGACCCAAAACAATTTCAATAGTTCTATTTGTAACGTTGTCCAAAAACATTTTATCGTGCGAAACAATCACTACAGCACCAGTATAATTTTTCAAAAATTGCTCTAACCACATGATTGATTCAATATCCAAATGGTTTGTAGGTTCATCCAAAAGAAGGATATCATTTTGCTGAAGTAATAGTTTGGCCAACTCTATACGCATACGCCAACCGCCAGAAAATGTATCCGTAAGTTTATCAAAATCTTCTCTTTTAAATCCTAAACCGATTAGAATTTTCTCTGTTTCGCCTTGATAATTGTAACCCCCTAAAATTTCATACTGCTGTTGTACCTCATTCAAATCGACCATCAAATCGTGGTAACTTTGGCTTTCATAATCAGTGCGCTCGGCCAACTGTGTGTTGATGTCGTCTAACTGACGCTCAAGCGCTTTAAGTTCTGAGAAGGCCTGGTAAGATTCTTCCAAAATGGTACGCCCATAAACAAAATCAATATCCTGTTTTAAAAATCCAATTTTTAAATCTTTTTTTTCAAAACTGATTTGACCAGAATTGTATTCTAATTCCCCTGAAATAATTTTAAGTAAGGTCGATTTTCCAGCCCCATTTTTTCCAATCAATCCCACACGATGCCCCGATTGCAATCGAAACGAAATATTTTCAAAAAGATCTTCTCCTTGAAATGAAATTGTGAGTTGGTGGACGTTTAGCATTTTATAATATAAACTTCAAATTAATTACATTTTTGTACTTTTGAAGTTGTGCAAAAATAACCAAATTACCATGCTAAAAAAAGGAAATAAGCTGTACTCTATTTTATTTGGAAAATGCCCAAAGTGTCATCAAGAATTGATGTATCAAACAAAAAACCCTTACCATCTCTCAGAAACGCTAAAAATGCATGAGCGTTGTAGTCATTGTGGTACAAAATATAAAATAGAACCCTCGTTCTTTTATGGGTCTATGTATGTGAGTTATGGAGTAGGCATTGCCTTTGCTGTGGCTGCTTTTATTGTTTCCAATATCTTTTTGGGAAGTTCACTCAAGGTCGCTTTTGGGTGTATTGTAGGAACTTTAGTTGGTTTCATGCCCGTTATTATGCGGCTATCGAGAAATATTTGGATTAATTTTTTTATGAGCTATGATCCCAATTTAGCCAACAAGTCTAAGACTTAAATCTATTGATATCAATTTCTTTTGGAAGTGGAACACCATCTTCTATATAAGTAATTAAATCTTTAGCTACAGTGGGTGCTATAAGCACTCCTCGACTACCAAGGCCATTCATGAGGTATAAATTTTTATGGGCTTTGTGCTGACCGACCAATGGGCGACGATCCGTAACGGTTGGCCGAATTCCAGCACGATGATGTACTGCCTTAAAAGAACACGAAATGACTTTTCGGAGTTTTTCTAAAAGTTCATTTTTGGCAGATTCTGTTGGCGTATTACTATAATCGTTCCATGCATAGGTAGAACCAACAAGGTACTGTTCATCCCCAATAGGAATAACAAAAACACTTGATTTTAAAATCACGTCTAATTTTAGGTCTGGCGCATGAATGACCAACAATTCCCCTTTTGTCCCCTCCAAAGGAAGTGTATTAAAAAATGGATTTTGTTTCATTCCAAAACCTTCAGCAAAAATGAGTTTTTTGGCTGTAATTTCTTTATAGTTAACTTCATGATTTAACTCCAATGCTGAATAATCAAAAGTTTCTTCTAGAAATAAATCTTTGGATTTTAAATCATTTCTGTACGCTTCTAAAAGTAATTTGGTGTCTACTCTGCCCGTAAATTTAACTTCACCATAGCCAAAAGGTGCTTGAATATTTGGATTGTTGTTTTCAATAATTTTTGGGACTAAAAATTGTTGCAACTTTGGTTTGTCTGCAGCCAAAAACCAATTGTTTTGTTCTTCAATGGAATTAAAAATTCTACATATAGGGCGCTGATCGTCTACATTAATTCCTAAATAATTCTCTAGCTTTTTGTATGTAGAGAGGGCCACAGGAACGTGCCGGTCTGCTTCCCAAGCCATATTGAAGCGCTTAAGTACAACAGGGTTGTAAAGGCCACTTGCAACTATTGAAGCTTGCTGAGAGGTATTGCTAACAACCACAAAAGATTTACCACGAGTACGCAGTTGTTCACAGAGCATCAATCCTGCTAAACCAGAACCTACAATTATATAATCTACAGACATACTATAAATTTAAATAAAAAAAAACGCTTTCCTGTTGGAAAGCGTTTTTAATGTGAGGTGGAGGGTTAATAACTCCACATGTCTTGTTCTAAATTTCTGATTTTCTCTTTAATCCGTTGCGATTCTAAGAGTTGCATGAGTGCATTTTCAGAAATATAGTCGTTTATTTCTCTATCTTGATACACATTATCTTCTTTATAAATGTATCCAGAAAAACGTCTAGAATTTATTAAATGATCGAAAGAAATGGGCTTGGATGTATTCTTGTCATTGAAAGCCATTGCTTTGTGCAAATATTTTCTTGCGTCAGGATAAAATACCCAAAAAAGCTCTACATAGTCTGGCTTCATGTTTGGGTCATTAAATTCTTTCATGTTGGCCTTGGAACGTGGTGTGATGACTATTGGCGCAATCGCAATTGGACGGTAACGTAAGTCTGATTGTCTTTTATCAAAATACCAAACGCCTTTTAATCTATATTTTACAACATCGGCATAACTGAAAATTTCTTCAGAATATTCCTCCTCTGAAAGCAAATTATTTTCAAAAATTAATTCTTCCATTTTGGATTCATATTCATTGTAATCATCATCATTTAATAAGGATTCGTCCATATTGGCATATTCACCAATATCTATACCTTTTTGAAGTAAAAAATCTTCTTTGTTGCCGGCTTCATTGATGATGCGCTCAAGTCCTATATTTTCATCTGTACCCGCACGAATAACTCTGTATTTTCTTTTCTTTTCCAAATCTTCAAGATTAAGAACATCTTTAAAATTATCCTTTTTATAAACAAGGTAATCACCGTTTAATGCAGATTTTAAAAGAAAATGAATGAGTGGTCTTCTCTCATTTCCAACAACCAAAGTATCGATTGGAAAGTACATTGGAAAATTGACGCGTTCATCAAGGTTTATTTCTTCCCAAATGGTTTTAGAAAACAATACATCTTTTTCGCTAATATATCCATACGCAAGAGGTGATTCATCAGAATCAACCTCATCAAAGACATTGGCTATTCCAATTTCATCAGGGGATTTTGCATTCAAGATATTGACCTGACTAAACGCAATAAATGGAAAAACGAATAAGAATAGGGGTAAACGATTCATAATTTTAATTTGTTAATTTAACTGTGATAGCCGCCGCTGGTGGAATTTCTACACCACTCACGCCTTTTACTCTTACTTTAATGTTATCAATAATGACCAAAGAACGTCTTGGCGCATTATTAATTAGTGCTTTTGCGGCAGGGTTCAATCGGTTTCCAGAAACGGTAACTGTTTCACCCAATACGGTCAAATCAAATGCTGAGACTGTTGGATTCAAATCGTAAACGAAATCCCCGAAATCTGCTAAGACACGAGAAGTTGTTACATCACGCTTGTTGAGTTTGATTGAGCCACTTTTTCCTGCAATTTTCCCAACGGGGTTGGGAATGTTTTTTATTCTAAATGATTTTTTTGAATTCACTTTTGTTCCATCATCCAAAGTTGCAACCACGGATACAATCAAGTTCTGACTTCCTGATGGTGGATTAATAATGTATTTCCCTTGCCCACCTGCTTTTCTTAAACCAGGAGCAGATACTGAGACTTTACTATCTGGAACTCCTGCAAATGAAATCGTCATTGGGTTTTCCAAACCTCTGTAAAGAACATTCATTTTGTCCGCGGCAACAGATGCTTCTTTAGGTCGTGGTACTACAACGTAGTTTCCTACGATTGGAATCTCTAGTGGCTTACCATCTTCAAGGAATGTAAATTGACCATCAATTTTCTTTTCTCCAATATTTCCAACATTGAAGTCTAATGTTGCGGCTCCTGTAGAATCAATTGCAGAAGCGATGTTGATCTCTTGACCTTGTACAACTAATTTTGTTGGTGTAACGTTGGCATATTTTCCGAGTACAACCCTTCCTTGAAATTTTTCACCTGCAAAAAATGCAGATTTATCAGCCAAAACAATGGCTTGATAGTTTTTGAGTGAAACGGCTTCTGTTAACGTATTTCCTAAAAAGAGGTTGAACATGCTTGCTTCGGTTACTTTCACATCGTTTTGCATGGCTGTTAACTTTGTGTATGAAGCAATCGCTGGAAATCCTTTGTAGTTATAATCTAACCAATCTATTTTTTTTCCATCTTTGTTAGTAACTGCAGAAGTGCTGAATCTTCTTTCAAAACGCTCAACAGCTTTTTTGTATTTGACATCAGTTCCAAGGACTTCTTTTACGTCGGACTTGTATTGTTCAATTCTAGCCAATACTGCTGCTCCTGCTTTGGTTACACGATCCCCAGTGAACCACATTTCGTCCAAGATGTCTGTTTTGTCCATAGCTTCAAAAGGTAACTTACCAGTTTCAGGTACAATTTCATATCCTCCTGCTTTAAGGAGATCACGCTTAAGTGTTTCTATGTAAGCGTAAAATTCGTCTGAAATTACATTGATTTGTTGTGCTTTGTTGGCTGCAACAGCAAATTCTTCTGGTTTTTCGTCGCCTTTGGTAATTAAATCATTGAGAAGGGCTTGGTTTGTTTCCGTAGTAGTCACATTGGACTCAGCAAATTTTGCTTCCATAAGTCCAAATGCAGAAAGCACTTCTTTTGACATATTCATGGCCATCATTGCGATGAAGACCAGATACATCAAGTTTATCATTTTCTGTCTTGCAGATACTTTTCCTCCTGCCATAATAATTAGTTTTTTTGGTTATCTAAATGTAGTTTCAATAAGAACTAATTATTTGTTATTCATTGCAGAAAGCATACCTCCATAAACTCCATTTAAAGAAGATAGGTTAGAAGATAAAGATTCCATTTGTTCTTTCAGCTTAATGGCATTTTCTATAGATTCTGCATTAATTTCAGCTTGTCTATTGGCACTTTCCAATTGAGCTTTGTAAAGATTATTAATAGACTCCATTTGAGCTGTTGCTTTGGTCATTTCCTCATTGTATCTATTTGTTGCTCCTGCAGAACCATCCATAGAAGAAGCTGTGGCATTAAGGTTTTTGATGTTTTCTCCTAAGCTTTTTACAAGTGCACCATCAATTTGAGCTTCTTTGAGTAAGGCATCTAATTTTTTAGTTAGAATCCCTTCTGGTGATTCTTTTTTACCACCTTTCCCAGATGAACTACCACCCGTAAGTTCAGGATATACAAGCGACCAATCTAGATCTCCTTTTTGACGTTCAAAAGCTGAATACGTAAATACTAAGGCTTCAACAATCATTCCGATAGTTAGGATTTCTGAACCATAAGGCCAGTGTTGAATTTTAAAAAGAGCCCCTACAATTACAATTGCTGCTCCAAGTCCGTAGACCATATTTGTGATCGTGATTTTACCTTCTTTTGCCATGATGCTAAATTTTAAGTATTGAATTGATTTTTTTTAGTTTAGTTTTAATTTGTTGCTGCATTTGCAGTTGCGTCTGTTCCAAGATAATCTTGAACCGTACGAAATCCTATGAAGCTTCGCGCAGAATCTGCATGCTCGTAGTCGCGCGTACTCACTTGAAGGTAGTATGCGACATCTTTCCAAGATCCGCCACGTACAACTTTTCGCGGGTTTTCTTTATTATTTACATTTGGATTGAACGAGGATGTGTACTCATATGATGAAGCATCATAAGATGAAGCAACCCATTCTGAAACATTTCCTGCCATGTTATAGAGGTTGTAGTCGTTAGGTTCGTAAGCATCTGCTTCTACCGTGTAGAGCGCTTGATCAGCTGCATAGTTTCCTCTTAAAGGTTTGAAATTTGCTAGAAAGCATCCTCTATCATTTTTTGCATATGGACCACCCCAAGGAAATGCAGCTCCATCTAAACCTCCTCGAGCAGCATATTCCCACTCAGCTTCTGATGGCAATCGAAACATATTAACGTTTTGTTTTCCTTTTGATTTCTGGTAGCCATTTTTGTACAGGGATCTCCATTGACAGAATGCATCGGCTTGTTCCCAAGTAATCCCTACGACGGGGTAATCCCCATAAGCCTCATGCCAAAAATAATCATTGTGCATGGGCACGTTGTAGGCATATTCAAAATCGCGGATCCAAACCGTTGTATCTGGGTAAACTTTAACAGGGTATTTTTCAATAAAATCACTTCGCTTCAATAAACCTTTATACTTAGCGGCTTCTTCAATGTCCATAAAAGTATATTCAAATTCAAATTGCTCTACATCCCAAGTACGTTGACCGTTGTACCACTCATCTGGTGGTAAGTGCATTCCGTCCATGACTTCGGCATATAGTTCATCTGGATAATCTTCGGTATCAAATATAAGATCAACATCTCTGTTGATTTTACGCTGATCATCCCCATAGGTATCTAACATGTAGCGTTGATATGGTGTTAAATCGTCTGGATCTAAGGCATCAACATAGGCGAACTCTCCAATTCCGTCATCGTCTTGCGTTTTGCCTTCCAAGTCAGCCATCTCTGCGAGTTTTTCTCTTATAATGGAATCTCTAACCCAGTGAACAAACTGGCGATATTCACTATTTGTTATTTCTGTTTCGTCCATATAAAATGAACGTACGGTCACTGTTTTGGTTGGTGCATCTTGAAGATCTACTATGTCGTCATCTGACTTACCCATCACAAATGCACCTCCTGGAATAAGGCTCATTCCATATGGTTTCTCTGGATGCCATCGCTTTCCTTTGACGCCAACAAGCTCCCCTTTGTCTTTTGAGCCGCAGCTAGTAGCGATAGCAAATGCTAAAGTTAAAAATATGATTTTCTTCATAAGTATGTCAATTGAGGTTAACCTCTGTAATTTAAAGTCCGTAAACTTATCCATATATTTTTAGAATTACAACTTTTTTTAGCTGAATAATCTTAATAAAAGCTTAAACTATATCTATTTATTGCTTTTTACATGCCTTATACCAGCGCTCTGGAATATATCCTTTGATTGCTTGCTCGTAATCTTCATGCATACAGGCTAATAACGAGTATTTTTTTTGTTTAGTATTGGAAAACGATAAAAATGGTGTTTGAATCCACCAACGTCCTGTTTTTAAACTTTTATAAAACACTAATTCTTGCCCCTCTACCAGTACGGTATATTTATTAAAATCCGCTGTGTTTTCGAAATTATCATCTTGAACACGACAATTAAATCCTTCAATAAAATACCATATCATTTGAGCGATAAGCATTGAGGTTGCTTCATCGTCTGGGGAAGGATTATATTCATAAATTCCAAATGATGATACTCGATTACTGATTCCTGCATAACGTGAAATGGCGCATATTTCTTTGCCATCAAAACCATTGGGCGAAAATTTTTGCTTCACGCTTACTTCTGATGATTTGACGGACTTCAGGTCAATGGTCACCAAATCGGCATCACGAAGAGCAGGTTCAACCGTTTTGATGTTCTTATTGATATCGCCTAAACGGTAGTATTCAAAATAAAGTTTTTCCATTAAGTCTATTTCCTCTTGAGCATTGAAATAGGTTTGGTACCCCAAAGCCGTGTAATTGAACAAGTTGTAGGGTTTTTCTAAAATTACTTTTCCCAAATAACTTGAATTTGTAATGGGTTTGGACGAATCGCCCAAATCAAAACTTTTGTCAATATTGACAATGTTAATCATGGGTTTTATGGTATCATAAGCACGATAATTTGCATAAGTGAGGTCTTGACTTCCGCCAAGTACAACAGGTATTATTTTCTGTTGAAGTAATGCTTGAATCAGTTCTGTTACGGCAAAATAAGTGTCCTCTACACGAGCACCAATAATCAAATCGCCCAAATCTGCAACCTCTGTATTCCAATTCCCTGGAAACAGGGAATAAAATGCTTTTCGTACCTCTGTCAACGCAAAAGATTCACCGATATGATCCGTGGCATTTCTTGTTTCTAAAACACCAAAGATTGCAATGCGAACAGTACTTAAATCAGGAATTGAATGGGCCGTATGTAGCTTTAACTTTCTTCCAAGAGACTGATAATGAGACATTTTTATAGTCTCTAACAATCGATCTGAAATTGGAGAAAGTGTACTAAAATCCATCGTTTACTTCTTTTTTTTACGGCTTTTTGTAGGTTTTTTTGAAGCGTTTTTGTCTATAATTGCTTTGACTTCTTCGAGAGTCAATTTTGCTGCATCTACAGTTTTTGGTAGCTCTATTTTAGTTTTTCCTTTGATGATGTTGTGTCGTCCCCAACGTACTTTTTCTACACGGATGCCTTCATCTTCCCAGTCATGAACAATTTTATCAATTTCTTTCTGGATTTTGTCCTTTATAAGCGTCTCAATGTCTTCGGCTGAAAGATTGTCCCAATCGTATTTTTTATTGACATTGATGAACATATTGTTCCATTTAATAAATGGTCCAAAACGCCCTTTGCCTTTCTGAACTGGAAGTCCGTCGTATTCATAAATTGGCGCATCTGCTTTGACTTTTTCTTTAATCAATTCAATAGCTTCATCCATTTCTACACTCAAAGGATCGACACCTTTTGGTAATGAAATGAATTTTTTGCCATACTTTACATATGGGCCAAATCGGCCGTTGTTAACCATGACATCCTCACCCTCATAAACCCCTAAATCTTTTGGTAATTTGAACAAATCAAGCGCTTGTTCAAATGTAATTGAACTCAGTTGCATATTTGGAGGAACACTTGCAAATATTTGTTTTTCTTCATCATCTGCTTTACCTATTTGAGCCATCGGCCCAAATTTTCCAAGACGAACACTGAGTTGTCGCCCTGTAGTTGGATCTGTACCTAAAATGCGTTCACCAGATTCACGGTTGGCATTTTCGCGCACATCTTCAACTTGGGGATGAAAAGTGCCGTAAAACGTTTTCATCATTTTTGTCCAATCAGCTTTTCCAGAAGCAATAGCATCAAAATCGGCCTCAACTTTAGCCGTAAAATTATAATCCAAAATAGCTTCAAAATGATTGACCAAGAAATCGGTAACAATCATTCCTATATCTGTAGGTACCAACTTGCCTTTGTCTGAACCGTAATTTTCTGACAATGTTTTTTCTGCCAAGACATTGTCTTTAAAGGTCAATAAGCGATAGTGGCGTTGTTTACCTTCAACTGTTCCTTTTTCTACATAATTCCTGTTTTGAATTGTAGAAATTGTGGGGGCATATGTGGACGGTCGGCCAATACCAAGCTCTTCCAATTTCTTTACCAAAGACGCTTCTGTAAATCGATATGGCGGACGCGAAAAACGTTCGGTAGCAACAATATAATTATTGATCAAAAGTTCATTCAATGCCATGGCAGGCAACATGCCTTCTTGTTCAGTATGTTCTTCGTCTGTACCTTCAAGGTAAACTTTCAGAAATCCATCAAATTTGATAACCTCTCCGTTGGCTGTGAACAGTTTATCGTGGTTTTGGGTCGAAATTTTGACATTGGTTCGCTCGAGTTGTGCTTCGCTCATCTGAGAGGCAATAGCACGTTTCCAAATGAGTTCGTACAAACGTGCTTGATCGCGTTCCAAATTCACAGAATGCGTCGAAAAATTTGTTGGTCTAATGGCCTCGTGGGCTTCTTGAGCGCCTTTAGATTTACCTTTGAAATTGCGTATTTTGCTATATTTTTCGCCAAAGGCAGAAATAATTTCTTTTGCAGCTGCATTGCGTGCTTCTTGAGATAAGTTTACACTATCTGTTCTCATGTATGTAATCAAACCTGCCTCATACAAGCGTTGTGCCATGTTCATTGTTTTACTTACCGAAAAATATAGTTTTCTGGCCGCTTCTTGCTGAAGTGTTGATGTTGTAAATGGTGGTGCTGGCGATTTCTTTGCTGGCTTCTTGTCCAATACTGCTACAGAAAATATAGCATTCTTATTGGATTCTAAAAATAATTTTGCCTCTTGTTCGGATTCGAATGGTTTTGAAAGCCTCGCTTTAAAAGGGATCCCTTTTGCGGTGGTAAATTCGGCATCCACCTTAAAACTGGCCTTTGGTTGAAATTCTTGTATTTCGCGTTCACGCTCCACAATCAACCGCACAGAAACAGACTGTACTCTACCAGCCGAAAGTCCTCCCTTGACTTTTCTCCATAAAACCGGCGAAAGCTCATAACCCACAATTCGATCCAAAACCCGCCTAGCTTGTTGTGCATCAACTAAATCATAATCAATATTACGCGGATTTTGTACTGCTTTTTCGATAGCAGTTTTTGTGATTTCATGAAAAACGATACGTTTTGTCTTGGCTTTATCCAACTTAAGGGTTTCTGCCAAATGCCACGCAATGGCCTCTCCTTCTCGGTCTTCATCACTGGCTAGCCACACAACTTCGGCTTTTTTGGCCAAATCTCTTAATTTCTTGACCACCGGCTTTTTGTCTTTAGAAACTTCATACTTTGGTTTGAAATCTCCATCTACATCTACACCGAGTTCTTTGGAGGGTAAATCGGCAATGTGTCCGAAACTAGACTCTACTTTGAATTCTTTCCCAAGAAATTTTTCTATCGTTTTTGCCTTTGCGGGCGACTCGACAATCACAAGATTTTTGGCCATAATTTATTTTATTGAGGCAACAAATGTAGTCGAATTTTTCAATTTTGTTTTTTAATTTTTTCCCAAAATTAATTTTTATGTCAAAAAAAATTGAGTTTGGTGTTTTTAATTTTTCTTTATAACTAATTGAAAAAGAGACAGTTACTGTTGAATTGAACTGTCTTCAAATGAAATGATTTTTTTGTACAAAACATAAATAGGCATTTGTAAAAAGCAACTAAAAAACAATGATCCAAGACCGCAAGTGAGCAAAATAAGTATATATAAAGTGATAACGTTTAGAATGGTTATAGCAAAAGTTATCCCCCACTTTTTATGCCCCAATGAAAAGGAACTTTTTAGGATTTCTGAAATTGAGAGTTCAGGATTATATACAAACATTGGGGTTACAAACATCAATGGAATCATGACATAAAAGATGGGAAATACACACATCAATAATGCTAAAACTGCAATACCAAAATTAGCTAAAATCAATAAAAGTGATTTTTTTATTCTTGCTGCGTTGAAAAAGTAAAAAAAGTTTGAAATTTCAAAAAATTGTCCTTCATCCATTTGTCTGATCACTCTGAAAAAACCAAAGGATGACAATGACGACATAAAACCTACAACAATCACCATCAAATAATACAGTAAAATCATTGGCCCTGATTGCTCCATCACAGAATCATTATACATTAATTGCTCTAATGGTTCATACGAATTTGAATCTAACCCTGAATCTAATAAAAAACTGAAATTGAAAATTATGAGGGGTAAGCTCAACACAATAGATATCAACTGAAGAATAAATCCTTGTAGCCAAACTTTTTTAAATACTGCAACAGATTCGTTAAACAAATCTCCAAAATCGATTCTTGGTGCTTCAGTAATTTTTTTGGTGAGTGTTGTAAATGACGGCATAAGATATTTTTTTTCGTCCTCAAAATAAGTCTAAATTTATATCATATCAAAAGGAAATAGAGAAAACATGACACTTTGTCATAAAAAAAGAAAAATAATGTATCTTTGCACAATAATTGTTACGAGAACACAAAACTAATTATGGAGAAAGTAATTGCCGAAAATAAACAAGGTTCTTCGCTAAATTTGGCTTCAAAACCAGAGAACACCAAAAAGCTTTTTATTGAAAGCTATGGGTGTCAAATGAATTTTAGCGACAGCGAAATTGTGGCTTCTATTCTTCAAAAAGAGGGGTTCAATACCACTACAGAACTTGAAGATGCCGATTTGGTGTTGGTTAATACTTGCTCTATTCGCGACAAAGCTGAACAAACAGTGCGCAAGCGCCTCGAAAAATACAATGCTGTAAAACGACAAAACCCAAAAATGAAAGTCGGCGTACTGGGGTGCATGGCTGAACGTTTGAAAAGTAAGTTTTTGGAAGAAGAAAAGATAGTCGATCTTGTTGTTGGCCCTGACGCTTACAAAGATTTACCCAACCTCATTGCAGAAGTAGAAGAAGGTAGAAATGCTGTAAATGTCATTCTATCCAAAGAAGAAACTTATGGAGATATTGCTCCTGTTCGTTTGAACTCTAATGGGGTATCGGCATTTGTTTCCATCACTCGGGGATGCGACAATATGTGTACATTCTGTGTCGTGCCCTTCACAAGAGGTCGAGAACGCAGTCGAGATCCTCAAAGTATTTTGGAAGAAATTAATGACTTAGCACAAAAAGGATTTAAAGAAGTTACTCTGCTGGGGCAAAATGTCGATAGTTTTCTGTGGTATGGAGGCGGAATGAAAAAAGATTTTGCAAAAGCATCTGATTTACAAAAAGCTACAGCGGTAGATTTTGCAGCTTTACTTGAGCTTTGCGCTAAAGCTCAGCCCAAAATGCGTTTTCGTTTTTCAACTTCAAATCCACAAGATATGTCTTTGGACGTGATTAAAACCATGGCGAAATACAGCAATATATGCAATTATATTCACCTTCCGGTTCAGAGTGGAAGCGACCGTATTCTTAAGCATATGAACCGCCAGCATACACGTGCTGAATATTTTGAACTAATACACAATATAAAAAAATATTTACCCGATTGTGCCATCTCGCACGACATGATTTGTGGCTTTCCTACAGAAACTGAAGAAGACCACAAAGATACACTGAGTTTGATGGAATATGTAAAATACAGTTTTGGTTATATGTTTGCCTACTCTGAGCGACCAGGTACCTTGGCAGAACGCAAAATGAAAGACGATATCTCCGAAACTGTAAAAAAACGACGCTTGAGTGAAGTTGTGGAACTGCAACAACAACACAGCTTAATACGTAGTCAAGCATTTTTAAATCAAGTGACCGAAGTCCTTATCGAAAAAACATCAAAGAAATCGGATACTGAGTGGTCTGGTAGAAATCCACAAAATACTACCGTAGTATTTCCAAAAGAACAGTACAAAGTAGGGGATTTTGTACTCGTAAAGATAGAAGATTGTACAAGTGCAACACTTAAAGGAAAAGCCATTGGCTATTCGGAAAATATGTAAACTATGGAAACCGTTCAATCTATAAAACAACGCTTTGGCATCATCGGCAACGACAAAGGCCTCAATCGTGCCATTGAAAAAGCAATTCAAGTGGCGCCAACAGATATTTCTGTTTTGGTTACTGGAGAAAGTGGTGTTGGAAAAGAAGTGATTCCAAAAATTATCCACCAACTTTCGCACCGAAAACATGGGAAATACATTGCTGTAAATTGTGGCGCCATTCCAGAAGGTACTATTGATAGTGAACTTTTTGGGCACGAAAAAGGGGCGTTTACAGGAGCTACACAAACACGCTCTGGCTATTTTGAAGTCGCCGATGGGGGTACCATCTTCTTGGACGAAGTGGGTGAACTTCCACTCACAACACAGGTGCGTTTATTACGCGTCCTCGAAAATGGGGAATTCATTAAAGTGGGATCGAGTAAAGTTCAAAAAACCGATGTGCGTATTGTGGCGGCAACAAATGTCAATATGTTTGAAGCTATAGAAAAAGAAAAATTTCGTGAAGATTTATATTACCGTTTAAGCACCATCGAGATTCCTATTCCTGCACTGCGCAAAAGAAAAGATGATATTCACTTGCTCTTCAGGAAATTTTCGAGTGACTTTGCTTTGAAATACAAAATGCCAACCATCCGTTTGGACGATGCTGCTGTTCAACTGCTTCAAAATTACCGCTGGTCTGGAAACATACGTCAGTTACGCAATGTAGCCGAGCAAATCTCTGTACTCGAATCTTCTAGAATAATTGATGCACAAACCCTTAAAAGTTATTTGCCAGATTTTGGAAGTCAACTCCCCGCAGTGATCAAAAAAGAAAAAACAGCAACTGATTTCAGTACAGAACGGGAAATTTTGTATAAGGTTTTGTTTGATATGAAGAGTGATTTGAATGACCTCAAAAAACTCACCATGGAGCTCATGCAAAATGACAATTATAAAGATGTTCAAGAGAAAAATGAACACTTAATACAAAAGATATACAACGATCAATCTGCTGGAAACACTCAGAATGAAGATCAATTTTTGTCGCTTTCGGAACACAACACCAGTAAGTCGCCTATCGAAATTATAGAACCCGAAGATAAATTCGATTTTATAGAAGACGTTGAGGAAGAAGAAGAAACCTTATCTTTACATGAAAAAGAAATAGAATTGATAAAAAAATCTTTGGAACGGCACAATGGAAAACGAAAACTTGCCGCAGACGAGCTAGGGATTTCAGAACGCACACTGTACAGAAAAATAAAGCAATATGATTTATAAAGCGCTACGCACAATTTTCTTGTTTGGAGTTTTCGCTACATGTGTTGGGTGTGGGGCTTACTCATTTACTGGAATTTCTATTGATAGTGATACCAAAACTTTTCAAGTCAATTATTTTCAAAATAACGCTGCTCTTATTGAACCTGGAATTGAGCGCGATTTTACGTTAGCGCTTCAAGATATCATATTGAATCAAACCAATTTAGATCTTGTAAAATCTAATGGCGACATCATTTATGAAGGTGAAATTGTAGAATACCGCATATCGCCAACCACGGCAACAGCAAGCAATACGGCAGCTCAAAACAGATTAACAATTTCCGTAAACGTTCGTTTTATAAACACAAACGACGAAGAAGCTGATTTTGAAAAACGGTTTTCGTTTTTTTACGACTACTCCGGAAGTGCTCAGCTCATAGGTGCCCAAAAAACAACCGCCATCACAGAAATATATGATCGTCTAACGCAAGATATTATAAATGCATCATTAGCAAATTGGTAGTATGAATACATTAAATTTTACAAAATTGCTTCACACTCCTTCAACATTGAAGAAGAAACACATAGCAGCCATTGAAGCAATTATTGAAGAATTTCCTTACTTCCAATCAGTACGAGCATTGCATTTAAAATCTCTAAAAGACAACGATAGCTACAAGTACAACAAAGCCCTAAAAACTACCGCGGCGTACACTACAGACCGTAGTATTCTATTTGATTTTATCACTTCTGAGGCATTTCTTCAGAACATCGTTTCTGAACAAATAAAAAACAATCACGAAGGACTCAAAATGCTCGAAGTTAGCGATTTCCAAGACATTTCTAGTCAGGCTCAGGGAACATCCGTTACATCAAATGGTGAAACTAAAGTTGAAGAAAACAAGAATGAATCAGAACAAAATGTTTCAGAAATCCTGAGCATAGGTGCACCGCTGAATTTTGACAAACAAGACACTCATTCCTTTTCTCAATGGCTACAATTGACTACAATAAAACCAATTGATCGCACTAATGAAGAGAAAAAACCAACCAGTAAACAAACCAAAAACTTTGATTTGATCGATGCCTTCATTTCTAAAAATCCAAAAATAAAGCCAGTAAAGGACGATCGTGTTTTAGAAAATATTGCTGAAAATAGAACTTCAGAACCCGAACAACTGATGACAGAAACCTTGGCACGCATTTATGTGGAACAAAAAAACTACGAAAGAGCAATTCAATCCTACACCATTTTAAGTTTGAAATATCCAGAAAAAAGTAGTTTATTTGCAGTCCAAATCAAAGCAATAAAACAATTACAAGAAAAAAATAAAAACTCATGAGCACGTTTTCAATATTTTTGGTATTAATAGTCATCGTCGCATTTTTATTGGTCGTAGTGATTATGGTACAAAATCCAAAAGGTGGTGGACTATCCTCGTCATTTGGCGGTGGTGGTGGCCAACAACTTGGCGGTGTCAAAAAAACAACAGATTTTTTAGACAAAAGCACCTGGGCACTTGCAACCTTATTATTGGCTCTAATCCTGCTTTCAAACCTAGCAATTGGCAGCTCTGAAGGCGATTTAGAATCCAAAGCATTAGATCCAGAAAGCACCTCAACACCAGCTGTTGAAGCGCCTGCTGAGAACATTCCACTGACTGACGATACCAGTGAAGAATCTGAATAAAACGTATAACTATTCATAAAAAATGTCAACAGTAAGTTGACATTTTTTTTTCTACTGAAAGTTTGTCAGTTTCGTTGTAATGGCACAATTTTAGTATTTTACAAATCATTAATTCAACTTAAATAAAAAAGTATGGCTTTAAACATTAAACCCTTAGCAGATAGAGTTCTTGTTGAACCTATGGCTGCAGAAACCAAAACTGCTTCTGGGATTATCATTCCTGATAACGCCAAAGAGAAGCCACAAAAAGGAAAAGTTGTTGCGGTAGGCAATGGCACAAAAGACGAAAAAATGACCGTTAGTGTTGGCGATACAGTCTTATACGGAAAGTATTCTGGTACAGAACTAAAATTTGAAGGTCAAGATTATTTAATCATGCGAGAAAGCGATATTCTCGCTATTGTTTAATTCATAAAAAACAAAAGAAATGGCAAAAGAAATTCAATTTGATATAGATGCACGCGATGGTCTAAAACGCGGTGTTGACGCATTGGCCAATGCTGTAAAAGTTACGCTTGGTCCAAAAGGAAGAAATGTAATCATCAGTAAAAGCTTTGGCGCACCTCAAGTCACAAAAGATGGTGTTTCTGTAGCCAAAGAAGTAGAACTAGAAGATGCACTTGAAAACATGGGTGCTCAAATGGTAAAAGAAGTGGCCTCCAAAACCAATGATTTGGCAGGAGATGGTACCACAACAGCAACAGTTCTAGCACAAGCCATCGTAAAAGAAGGGCTTAAAAATGTAGCTGCTGGTGCCAATCCAATGGACCTCAAACGTGGTATCGATAAAGCTGTAGAATCCATTGTTACTGACTTAGAAAAACAAGCTAAAAAAGTAGGAAACTCTTCCGAAAAAATCATGCAAATTGCTTCCATTTCAGCAAATAACGACAACACCATTGGCGAACTCATTGCTAAAGCATTTGGAAAAGTCGGTAAAGAAGGTGTTATTACTGTAGAGGAAGCCAAAGGAACAGACACGTATGTGGATGTTGTAGAAGGGATGCAGTTTGACCGTGGATACCTCAGCCCATATTTTGTTACAGATTCAGACAAAATGATTGCCGATTTAGAAAATCCATACATTTTATTGTTTGATAAGAAAATATCAAACCTTCAAGAAATTCTTCCCATTTTAGAGCCCGTGGCGCAATCTGGTCGCCCGTTGCTTATCATTGCTGAAGATGTTGAAGGCCAAGCCCTTGCAACACTTGTGGTCAATAAGTTACGTGGCGGACTAAAAATTGCCGCTGTAAAAGCGCCAGGGTTTGGAGACAGACGTAAAGCTATGTTGGAAGATATTGCAATCTTAACTGGTGGAACCGTAATTTCTGAAGAACGCGGTTTCTCTCTTGAAAATGCAGACTTAGACATGTTGGGCACTGCAGAAACGGTAACCATTGACAAAGACAACACTACGATTGTCAATGGATCAGGAAAAGCATCCGACATCAAAGCACGTGTGAATCAAATTAAAAGTCAGATTGAGAGTACAACAAGCGATTATGATAGAGAAAAACTTCAAGAGCGTTTGGCTAAATTGGCCGGTGGTGTAGCTGTTCTTTATGTAGGGGCAGCTAGTGAAGTAGAAATGAAAGAAAAGAAAGACCGTGTAGACGATGCTTTACACGCTACTCGTGCTGCAGTCGAAGAAGGAATTGTTGCTGGTGGTGGTGTGGCGTTAGTTCGCGCTCAAAAAACATTGGAAAAAATCAGTGATGTTAATCTTGATGAAGTCACTGGAATTCAAATTGTTTCAAGAGCTATTGAAGCGCCACTACGTACCATAGTAGATAATGCCGGAGGCGAAGGCAGTGTCGTCATCAACAAAGTGCTTGAAGGCAAAGGTGATTTTGGGTATGACGCCAAAGGTGATGCCTATGTCGATATGCTGAATGCGGGCATCATTGACCCAAAGAAAGTAACTCGTGTTGCTTTGGAAAATGCAGCTTCAGTTGCCGGAATGATTTTGACTACGGAGTGCGCTCTTGTAGACATCAAAGAAGATGCTCCTACTATGCCGCCAATGGGTGGCGGAGGAATGCCTGGAATGATGTAATTTAAATCTATATATACATAAAAAAAGCGCTTCCGATAGAAGCGCTTTTTTTTGTAATTATATCAATCATTTTGACTTGTGGTCTGCTTGAATTTCTTCATCGCGGTACTTGCAACAAGGATGTAAACCCTCATAAGCTTCATCTGTTGCTTTAAGGTCTTTAGTGTCATGGCCTGCCTCAGCTATTTTAGTTTTTATAGCGTCTAAATCTACTTTACGTTCGTCATAAATAAGGTTTAAATTATGGGTGTCGACGTTCCAAACAGCCGATTTTACACCTTTAGTTTTTAGGCATGCTTTTTCAATTCTGTTTTTACACATCATACACACACCATCAACTTCAATGGCTGCTTTAGCATTTTTGTTTTGTGCAAATCCTATTGAAGTCATCAACATCAACAGAAAGGTATATTTTATTGTTTTCATTTTTATGTTTTTTAATTCAATTTATATCTTAATCCTGCATAGTACATGCTGCCAAATATTGGGCCATATACAAAAGTACTATCAAAGTTTGCGCCAAACGGATCATCGGCACTCAAAATAGGGTTATTTTGTTGTACATTCGTTAGATTTTCGCCACCAACATAGACTTCAAATTGATCCGAAAACACCTTGGTAACCTGAGCATTTAGGGTTGAAAATGAGGGCGAATACGCTGGTAAACGAAATGCTTCAGGGCTTTGTGTGGTCGATGAAAAGCGTTGCTCACCCAACCAATTGTAGGTGGCATCAAATTTCCAAAGTCCGCCTTTATTTGTGGGCTCTGTTTCATAGGATAAATTCACAAAAATACGGTGCTTTGGGGTCAAGGGTTTTTCCAATTTACCGCTGTTATATTCCACTTTGACATCATAATATTTGTAAGCCGATTTAAAATCCAATCGCTCTATGGGTGTGTAATTGAACTCAACTTGTAAACTCCGTGCAAAACTATCACCATCGAGGTTGTAAAAATTAATTTGTGTTGGGGTTTCATAATCTACAACCACTTGATTTTGAAAGTCGGTTAAATAATAATCTAAAGCAATATCTGCTTTTCGGCCAAACAATTGAAATCCCTGTAAAAAAGAAATCCCGTAGTTCCATGCAATTTCAGGGTTTAAGCCATAAATTGTCCCTCTTGTATCTTGAATATTGATGCTACGTGAGGAAGCGAAAAGTCGTTGATTTTCAGCAAAAATATTGGCGGCACGTTTTCCACGACCAAAAGACAAGCGCAGTGCCGCCTTTTCCCAAGGGGTATAACGCCCATGAAAGCGAGGTGTAATAAAAGTCCCCAACAAATTGTGATAATCGATTCGTATTCCAGCAGTCAGATTGATATCGTCTAAATTATCAAAAGAATACTCAAAAAACCCTCCTATTGAATTTTCATTTCTTGAATAATCCGTTGCATTGACCTGTTCATCATAGGTGTCATGTGCAAAACCAATCCCTGTTTTTATTTTATGGCGCGAGTCACTAATGATGGAATTATAAACCAAATTGGCGTATACACTTTTATGGTTTATATCGTATGTTCTACTGCCAAAATAGGAGTCTTGCTTATGATTGCTGTAGGCCAATTGAACCCCTAAACTTTGATAAGGAATTTCTGGATTGACATAGCCGAATTTTCCTGAAAAATCAAATCGTTTGGTGTCCACTTCACTCCCCCAAACGGAATTTCCAAACTTATGGATTTTAGGGTCATAGGCCAATTGTCCTGATTGTTTTTGATCATCCAAATAACGAACATTTAAAAAACTAATCAGTCCTTTTTCTAGATTGGTATACTGCCACCGGTTCATAACATTGATTTGCTTGGCCAATGGAACATCTAAAAAGGAATCGTTGTTATTGTCAAATTTTTCGCCTCGGCTATCAGCATGAATATATATTCCTGTACTCCATTTCTCGTTTAATGTAGTATTGAAATGTGTATTAAGTTCGAAACGGCCATTGATTGAGCCATAAGCATTCACAAATAGTTTTTTGTCGGTCAAAGGTTTGACCAGCTCTGCGTTAATCTGTCCAGCAATACTTTCAAAACCATTAGTAACACTTCCAGCGCCCTTAGTTACTTGAATACTTTCTACCCAAGTCCCCGGAACAAAACTGAGTCCATAGGTCTGTGCTGCTCCTCTAATGGAAGGTACATTTTCTGTAGTAATCAAAATATACGGACTGGTAAGCCCCAACATTTTGATTTGTTTGGTTCCGGAAATAGCATCTGAAAAGTTAACATCAATCGATGGATTGGTTTCAAAACTTTCAGAAAGGTTACAACAAGCCGCTTTGAGCAATTCTTTACTACTAATGGTCGTAATGTTTTGTGCGGCAATATAAGAGGTTGCGGAGGCCTTTTTTCGCGTAGTTACAGTTACTTCTTCTAAGTCATCTTTGGCTTCCAACAAAATATGGATAACGGTGTTTGGATTTGTTACGCTGATGGTTTTTGACTTATACCCAACGTAACTTATCACTAGTGTTTTGTAATTGTTTTCATAAGGTAATGTAAAATAACCATCAATATCTGTGATGGCACCCACTGAAGTTCCCTGCCAAATAACATTGGCGCCAGCCAGTGAAAGGTGTTTGCCCTGTGCTGAGGGCTCCATAACCATGCCTTTGATTTTGTCTTGTGCAAAAAACAAAGTCGGTATGAAATAAAATATGATGAATAGGTTTTTCATTATTATAAATTTAGAATTATTTTTTTAGTATTGAGATGTATATGTGTACACACGACAAACTCCCAAAGGAATTGGAAGTAAAAAATAATCTAAATCAAATCAGAAAAACTTGATCCCGCACTTGAATATCGGTTATGAGCGGTGGGGAATTATAGTTTGCATAAGGAACTTTTGTTGTGGTTCCAAAAACGTATGTAACAGGAATTTGAACGAAAGCAGTCCCCACAAAAACGGGCGCCTTAAAGAATTCTGTTGATATAGCGTTTTGGTAATTGTCGAACCCTTCAAAAACAATACTGATGTTTGAACAACAGGGCGTTTGGGCAAACTGCAAAGAAGCGTCTTTTTCCTCTGGAGATTTGCAACAAGATTCTACTTTTGAAACCACGGAAACATCAACTAGGCTTACTCCACAAAAATATTTTTCTATTTTAAAAGAAAACGAAGCTGTAACCACAGCTACAGCCATAATCATTGACATTATTTTTGTAAACAAAGAATGTATCATGGTGTAAAGTTATAAAAATTTAGAAAAATTAAGTTTCTAAATACTATAATTATGTGAACTTTAACAATCGTTTAATCATTTGATTTAATATTTTTACCCAAAAAATAATACATGAATTTTGACGATTTAAAGCCCAAAATAACAGAACTTGTCAAGGAATCTACCGCCACAGATGATACGCTTTTAAACCTCTGTACCCTTATAAAATCGGAAGTCCCTTACTATGATTGGGTAGGGTTTTATTTTAAAAATGGCGACAAAAAAGAGCTTAAACTTGGACCCTATGCTGGTGCGCCTACAGACCATACCATCATCCCCTTTGGCAAAGGGATTTGTGGACAGGTGGCGGTTAGTAATCAAAATTTTGTGGTGCCCGACGTCAAAGCACAAGACAATTATATTGCTTGTAGCATCGCCGTAAAATCGGAAATTGTAGTGCCTATTTTTGTAGATGGGGAAAACGTTGGCCAAATCGATATTGATTCGAATACCTTAGATCCATTTACCAAAAATGACGAGGATTTTCTAGAGTTTGTATGCACCAACGTAGCCACACTGCTGTAGATGTTAATAAGTCTTGTTTTTGTTTAAAAAATCTCTGCTTTTTAGCCCTAATCAAGATTAAATTTAGGCTTTATTTCCCTATTTTTGAAGCTTATAATTTCCACCAAAAATGAGTCAAAACAAAACCATATCCTCAGCCCTAATTTCGGTATTTAGTAAAGATGGCTTAGAACCCATCGTCAAAAAATTAGACGCACAAGGCGTAACTATCTATTCCACAGGAGGTACACAAAAATTCATCAATGATCTTGGGATTGATGTTGTCCCCGTAGAAAACATCACAGACTACCCTTCTATATTGGGTGGCCGTGTAAAAACTTTGCACCCAAAAATATTTGGCGGTATCCTGAACCGTCAAGACAACGCCTCAGACGTTGAAGAAATGGCAAGTTTCAATATACCACAAATTGACCTCGTGGTTGTGGATCTCTACCCCTTCGAAAAAACGGTAGCTTCTGGCGCAAGCCACCAAGACATCATTGAAAAAATTGATATTGGGGGTATTTCTCTTATTCGAGCGGCAGCCAAAAATTTTAAAGACGTTTTGTGTGTATCCTCAGTTGATGATTATGCGGAACTCTTAGAACTCATTTCAAATGATAATGGAGTAGTATCCTACGAAGACCGCCAACGCTTTGCTACAAAATCGTTCAATATTTCATCACATTACGACAGTGCAATTTTTAATTATTTCAATCAAAATAATGATGAAGTTGTTTTAAAATTAAGCGAGCAAAACGGCAAAATTTTACGTTACGGAGAAAACCCACACCAAGAGGGATTTTTCTTTGGCGATTTTGAGGCGATGTTTGACAAACTACACGGCAAAGCGTTGAGTTACAACAACCTACTTGATGTAGATGCAGCGGTAAATTTGATGAATGAATTCTTAGGCGAAGCGCCCACATTTGCGATATTGAAACACAACAACGCTTGTGGCTTAGCTCAACGTGAAACACTTCATCAGGCCTATATTGATGCTCTGGCAGGCGATCCTGTATCTGCTTTTGGCGGTGTTTTGATTTGCAACACCGAAATTGATTTGGCTACCGCAGAAGAAATCCACAAGCTCTTTTGTGAAGTTGTCATTGCGCCAAGTTTTAGTGCTGATGCTCTAGCACTTTTAAAAGGGAAAAAGAATAGAATTTTACTTATTCCAAAACTAACTGAATTACCCAAAAATTCTGTCCGCAGATGCCTCAATGGGTATTTAGTACAAGACAAAGACAGCATTACAGATACAGTGGACATGTTAGAAACCGCCACTACACTCAGTCCAACGCAAAGTGAAGTCGACGACCTATTATTTGCTTCAAAATTGTGTAAACACACCAAATCGAATACTATTGTTTTAGCCAAAAACAAACAATTGTGTGCCAGTGGCACAGGGCAAACCAGTCGGGTGGATGCCTTAAATCAAGCGATTCACAAAGCACAATCTTTTGATTTTGACCTTAATGGTGCAGTGATGGCTAGTGATGCTTTCTTCCCTTTCCCCGATTGTGTAGAAATTGCCAACAAAGCAGGCATCAAAGCGGTGATTCAACCAGGAGGATCCATAAAAGATCAACTTAGCATCGATTATTGCAACGAAAACGAAGTGGCTATGGTGTTTACCAAAACACGTCATTTTAAACATTAAAAAAATACCTTTTTAAAGATGTGCTAAAATTTATTTTTAGTACATTTACAGCTAAGCACATTTTTTAATACCAAAAACAATTTTTTTTATATCCTATGGGATTTTTTGACTTCTTAACTGAGGAAATTGCCATCGATTTGGGGACGGCCAACACACTGATTATTCACAATGATAAAGTCGTAATTGACAGCCCGTCCATTGTGGCTAGAGACCGCATTTCTGGTAAGATTATAGCCGTTGGTAAAGAGGCCAATTTGATGCAAGGAAAAACACACGAAAACATAAAAACCATTCGCCCATTGAAAGATGGCGTTATCGCCGATTTTGATGCTTCAGAACAGATGATTAGTATGTTTATCAAAAATATCCCAGCGCTTAAGAAAAAGTTATTTGCACCCTCATTGCGTATGGTCATTTGTATTCCGTCAGGAATCACAGAAGTAGAAATGCGCGCGGTAAAAGAGTCTGCTGAGCGTGTGAATGGTAAAGAAGTGTACCTCATCCACGAACCTATGGCCGCAGCCATCGGAATTGGCGTAGACATCATGCAACCCAAAGGAAATATGATTGTGGACATCGGCGGTGGAACAACAGAAATTGCTGTGATTGCCCTTGGAGGCATTGTATGTGACAAGTCCGTAAAAGTGGCTGGTGATGTATTTACCAACGATATCATCTATTATATGCGTACCCAACACAACCTTTATGTTGGGGATCGTACTGCAGAAAAAATTAAAATACAAATTGGTGCTGCCACAGAAGACCTTGAACTCCCTCCAGATGAGATGAATGTTCAGGGGAGAGATTTACTCACTGGGAAACCAAAACAAGTTCAAATTTCGCACCGCGAAATTGCAAAAGCATTGGACAAATCAATTCTTAGAATTGAAGATTCTGTCATGGAAACCTTATCACAAACGCCGCCAGAACTCGCAGCAGACATCTACAACACAGGGATATACCTTGCAGGTGGTGGATCTATGCTCCGAGGGTTGGACAAACGTTTGTCGCAAAAAACAGACCTCCCCGTCTACATTGCCGAAGACCCGCTTAGAGCTGTTGTTCGAGGAACAGGTATTGTTCTAAAAAATATCTCAAAATATAAGAGTGTCTTGATCAAATAGCTATTGAGTCATGCAGCAACTCCTCAACTTCTTTTTTAAAAACAGAACTACCCTCTTGTTTTTGATTTTGTTTTTGATTGCTTTTATGCTAACTACCCAAGCGCATGACTACCACAAAGCCAAATTCATCAACTCTGCAAATCAAATATCAGGAAGCATACATGGTATCTTTGCCAAAATTGGTGATTACTTTTATTTAAAGGAAGAAAACGCTTTACTTTTAGAGGAAAATAACCGCCTAAAATCTAGGGTGTTTAATACCCAAAATAAACAGTTTAAAAACTTAATTGTTGAAGAAAAATTTCGATTAACGCCGGCCCTAGTGAATAAAAACAGCTATCGGTATTTAGATAATTACATCACGATTGACAAAGGCGAACACGTCGGTATTAAAGAGGATTTTGGCGTGATTAGTGCCAAAGGCATTGTTGGAATTATCGACAAAACATCTGCCAAATATGCACGAGTACTTTCCATTTTGAATACCAAAAGTAAAATCAATGCAAAACTAAAACAAAGTAATCATTTTGGCACCTTAGGTTGGGACGGAGTGCACCACAACATTGTACAACTGAATGATGTCCAAGATTTGGCCGCTATAAGTGTTGGCGACACCATTGTGACCAGTGGTTTTTCTTATACGTTCCCCGAAAATATTCCCATTGGTGCAGTAGAGTCTTATCAACTCAACGATACAAAAGACCTCTACATCATCAATGTTAGGTTGTTCAATGACATGACGAATTTGCGCCATGTTCATGTGATCAATAATCTAGATTTTAAAGAATTACAAACATTAAACCCAATCAATGAATAGTATGTTATTTTCAAACATAGTTCGGTTTGTTGTGTTGGTACTTCTGCAAGTACTCATTTGCAATCAAATGAATTTTTTAGGAAGTATAAATCCTTATATTTATATCTTATTTATTTTAATTTACCCTGTAAAAAACAACAGATTAAGTTTCATTTTTGTCAGTTTTTGTCTTGGACTCCTCATTGATTTGTTTTTAGATTCTGGCGGAGCACATGCCGCTGCTTGTGTGACTATTGCATACATAAGACCCATATTTTTAAAATCAACTTTTGGTGCTGCTTATGAGTATCAAGCCATCAAATTTAACGACTCGGATTTATTGCCACGTCTTGTTTATTTCGCTATGATGATTCTTGTTCATCATTTTGTTTTATTCATCTTAATTGTTTTTGACAACTCAAAGGCAGGATTGGTAGTCTCAAGAGTTTTAAGCTCGGCACTTTTTACACTTTTTCTAACCTTGACATTGCAAACGCTTTTTAGTAGAAAAGAAAAATGAGAAAGGTTTTACTCTTAGGACTTGTTATTCTTACCGGCATCACTTTCGTTGGAAGATTGTTTTATTTGCAAGTGTACGCAGATGAATCCAATTCCTTAGAAAATGACAACGCCATCCGTAAAGTATACCAGTATCCAAAACGCGGGTACATATATGATCGCAGTGGAAAGTTATTGGTTGCCAATCAACCGACCTACGATGTTATTGTGGTTCCAAGAGAAGTTGAAGCACTGGATACCCTTATGTTTTGTTCACTGCTTAATATTGATAAAGCCCAATTTTTAAAATCCTATAATCGTGCAAAGCGATATTCCCCTCGTTTACCTTCCATTTTTTTATCACATCTTTCCAAAGAAGACTATGCTTTTTTGTCTGAAAAGCTAAGGAAATTTAAAGGGTTTTATGTCCAAAAAAGAGCTGTACGTGACTACCAAACAGAAATTGGTGCTAATGTTTTGGGCTACATTGCCGAAGTCAATCCTGATAACCTTTCAGGAGATGGTTATTATAAGTTAGGCGATTTGATTGGAAAACAAGGTGTTGAAAAATCCTACGAGAATGTTTTAAGAGGTGAAAAAGGGGTAAAATACATTCAAAAAGACATTTATAATAGGGATATCGGATCGTACAAAAATGGACAATTCGACACCCTCCCCATTCCTGGCAAAAATATTACACTCACCATAGATGCAACGCTACAAGAATATGGCGAAAAATTGATGCAAAACAAAATGGGAGGTATTGTTGCCATTGAACCCAGTACAGGAGAATTGTTGAGCATCGTTTCTGCTCCATCGTACAATCCAGCATTGTTGGTTGGAAGAAAACGTTCAGAAAATTACACAACACTCTATAGAGATTCCATACACAAACCCCTCTTTGACAA
The DNA here is from genome assembly GCA_038138145.1 of Formosa sp. Taxonomy (GTDB): domain Bacteria; phylum Bacteroidota; class Bacteroidia; order Flavobacteriales; family Flavobacteriaceae; genus UBA3537. The sequence goes on along the minus strand of JAYQDD010000003.1, from coordinate 184,899 downwards.
AGCACTCATCCGAATGCATGTCCCCGGATCACCTTTCAAAACTATAGTTGCTCTTGCTGCTCTTCAAGAAAATGCCATCTCAACACAAGAAACAATTTATTGCAACGAAAGTTATGTGTATGGAAAAAACAAACGAACCATGGGATGTCATTGTGGTAGGGGGTACAGGAATTTATATTCAGCTATAAGCAAATCATGCAATTCCTATTTTGCGATGGCTTTTAGAAAAACTATTGACAAATACGACGATGCTTCAAATGGAATGGATGTTTGGAGTAACCACATCAAAAGTTTTGGATTAGGTAATTTTCTGGGTAATGATCTTCCTGTAGGAAAAAAAGGAAATATTCCTGATGGGGCTTATTATGACGCATGGTATCCCGATTTTAAATGGGGTGCTACCACAATTTTATCCAATTCCATTGGGCAAGGAGAAATTTTAGTCACGCCCATTCAATTGGCCAATATGACCGCCGCCATTGCCAACAAAGGATTCTATTATACGCCACATATCATCAAATCTATCGAAAATGAATCTATACATGAAAAATTTACCATAAAAAAAGAAACCACAATTGATTCTACACATTTTGATCCGATCATCGAGGGTATGCATGGCGTTTATACCAATGGAACCGCAGGGTTTTTAAAAGTCCCCGGAATTGAAATTTGTGGTAAAACAGGTACTGCTGAGAATTTTACAAAAATCGATGGGGTCAAAACACAACTGACGGACCACTCTATTTTTGTGGCCTTTGCACCAAAAGACGATCCAAAGATTGCCCTAGCTGTACTGGTCGAAAATGGATATTATGGTGCCCGTTGGGCCGGTCGAATCGCTAGTTTGATGATTGAAAAATACCTGAAAGGTGATGTGAGCTTGAAGTATATGGAGCAACTTGTTTTAAACAAAAGTTTAGAAGAAGAATACCTGAAACCCTACAGCGGAAAACCATTTAAAATCAATCAATAATGAACCTTAACCGTGCACATAGCTTTCAATTAGACTGGTTGGTCGTACTGATATACTTGACGCTTGTATTGTTTGGTTATTTTAATATCGTTTCTGCAGCTACAGATGGGGCATTTATTTCTTATTTTGATTGGTCTACACCCTATGGAAAACAAGCTGTATTTATTGGTCTTTCGCTCATTTCTATCGTACTGATTTTATCTATTGACGCCAAATTTTATGAACGCTTCGCAAGTATAATTTATCTGCTTTCTGTACTGACACTTGTTGGGCTTTTTCTTTTCGGAAAGAAAGTAAATGGTGCCTTGTCTTGGTATGAAATTGGTGGAGCTACTTTACAACCCAGTGAATTTGCAAAATGTGCTACAGCTTTAGCCGTAGCCAAATATATAAGTGATTTGCAAACCAATATCAAAAGTGTAAAGGATCAATTACAAGCCGCACTGATTGTCGTTGTTCCGGCTCTTTTGATTTTACTACAAAATGACGCAGGGAGTACGCTAGTTTTTGCAGGGCTTATTTTTGTGTTTTACAGAGAAGGAATTCCTCAAAAATATATTCTTTTTGGCGCTATGCTTTTAATTATTGCTGTTGCTACACTAAGGTTTTCTGCGCTTCTTGTAACAGGTATTGTTGTGGGCTTTCTCCTGATTTATCAATTTTTGTTCAAGCGCAAAAAAAAGAAAATGACAACTGCACTATTGGTGCTTATGGTGTGTTCAGGTCTAAGTTTTGGAACCGAATGGAGTTTTGATAACGTGTTGCAAAAACACCAACAAGATCGAATTGAACTTTGGTTACGGCTAGAAAAAGACCCTGAAAAATTAAGAATCATGAGGCGTAATATTTCGTACAACCTCAATGAATCTGAAAAAGCTATACGGTCAGGTGGTTTGACTGGCAAGGGATTTAAAGAAGGAACGCGAACCAAAGGAAAGTTTGTTCCTGAACAACACACCGATTATATTTTTAGTACTGTTGCCGAAGAATGGGGGTTTTTAGGCAGTAGTGTTGTTGTTGTTCTTTTTGTTGTTTTGATTGGGCGTATTTTATTTCTTGCCGAACGCCACAAGTCTCAATTCAGCAGGGCCTATGGTTATGGTGTCGCCTCCATTATTTTTGTGCATTTTTTAATCAATATAGGAATGGTTATGGGACTAATCCCCACCATTGGTATTCCGCTGCCCTTCTTTAGTTACGGAGGGTCAGGGCTATTGGCCTTTACCATTTTGATTTTTATTTTTCTAAAACTAGATGCCAATCGCCTAAACGTTTGGTAAAGGACTGGCTTAAAATTAGCTTTTCTTTAAGTCCAATTTTTCGGCAAAATAAGCACAAAAATCTTTCATCGTTGCTGTCATTTTTTCGTCCTGTGTAGCACGCATAAACGTATCGCTCATCGCTACAAAAGTTTGATGAAAAAACAGTTTCATTTCATCAACAGGCATGTCTTTGGTCCACAAATCGATGCGTAACGATTCTTGTGCTTTGGCGTCCCAAACCGAAAGAAAAATGGCCTTAGCTTCTGCATTGGAAATTCCCCCATCTTCTGCAGTCCATGACAATTTTTCTGGAATGCGATTTTCATCCAATTCTACATTCAATTCTATTTTTGAAGTGTGTGTTTTAGCCATTATTTTTTGGGTTTGTATTTTGCTTTATTAAAAATTGTTTGTGCATCCATTTGAAGCATTTGTAGGAGCGATGTGGGGTTATTTTCCATATACGAACGAACGATTTGCCAACCGATGTATTGTCCTATTGCACCTGGCGATTCGCTATCGAGTTCCAAATTGAAACGCGAAAAAGGGGCTTGTGCAATAAAACGTCCAACAAGTTTATCATCGGTACTGTACAACAATTCGTTTTCCACAAAATACTGCCAAATGTAAAATTCGTTCTCTTGAGTCCATAAAAGTTCATCAGAAGTGTACCCTATTTTTGTAGTATCTTCAGCGGTTGGTATCCAAAGATCTTTTAAGTATAGTTTTTTGCCCTGATAAATCAATTCTTCCAAAAAGGTATAACGCCTTGGTTGATTCAAAAAACGAGATGCATAAGCATCCGCAAGATCCATTACAATCTGATCTTTCTTTAAATTTTTTCTGATGTATTTGTAAAAACTAGCATAAAATTCGTGATCAGCACCCAAATAATTATCAATTCCAATGAGCACAATAGAATCGGTAACTATGACTTTATTACGGTAATCTACATCTGAAAAAACCGTGATGACACGTGGTTTCTTAAATGAAGGATTGTAATATTTAATGTGTTTGAACAGCGCCTTTATGTCTGCTTCTGTAGGTTCAAAATCTGAAAATACGCTATCCACTGATTTTTGAATCAACTTTTGAATGGGGTCCTTTGTGCGTTCCAATAATACAGAATCAGAAATGTGTTCTGGAAACAAAAAAGGATAAGGCTTTTTATAATATGGGAGTGTTTCTTTAGTGATTTTCATAAAAGCTTGATCAAATCGTTCTACTTTTAATTCCATCGGAAGGGCTTCAATTTCTTTTTCAAGCTTTGATTTTCTATCACATGATATTAAAAGCCCCAGAATAAGGGTGCTAAGAACAATACAATGTTTTGAATACAAACGATATTTAAAAACCATTTTTCTTTTTGAAAATTCTTGTACAAAGGTAATTAATATCATGCTAATGGAACACTTAGAGCATCAAAATGAAAAGGGTTAAGACAAAAAAACGTAGCACCCCATACAAATCAAAATGTTAATTGAATTTTAAATTTTTGCTAATCTGAGTCAAATTGTTTCAAAGATGAATGGAATAGTTTATTTTTGTACATCATCCATAAATTATAACAAAATAGATGAAGACAAACGCCGTCGTGAAGCACATTACAGATTGGTTAAAAAACTATGCTGATAAGGCTGGAATTAAAGGATTTGTGGTTGGTGTTTCTGGGGGTGTTGATTCAGCCGTAACCTCAACGCTATGTGCGCATACTGGCTTGGAGGTATTGTGTTTGGAAATGCCCATACATCAAAACGAAAACCATGTCAGCCGCGCTCAAGAACACATCCATTTTTTAAAAAATAACTTTTCCAATGTACGTTCTACACGAGTAGATTTAACCCCCGTATTCGAATCGTTAAAAGCTGAAGTGGACACCATTAAGGATCAAAAAACAGTTGATATGGCACTTGCCAACACCCGTGCCCGCCTGCGTATGACCACCTTATATTATTACGCTGGATTGAACGGATATCTAGTAGCAGGTACAGGAAATAAAGTTGAAGATTTCGGGGTTGGTTTTTATACAAAATATGGTGATGGTGGTGTAGATTTGAGTCCAATTGCCGATTTATTAAAATCCGAAGTTTATGCTTTAGGCGCAAGGCTAAAAGTTCCTAAAAGCATTATGGAGGCAGCGCCAAGCGATGGTTTGTTTGGTGATGCACGTACTGATGAGGCGCAGATTGGCGCAACATATGACGAATTAGAGTGGGCCATGAACATGAAAAATGAAGGCAAAAATGAGAACGATTTTGAAGGTAGAAACAAAGAAGTTTTTGCAATTTTTAACCGATTCAATACCGCCAATGCACACAAAATGAATCCAATTCCAGTGTGTATGATTCCAGAAACTTTGAAACAATAAGTCATGATAAGGGTTCTTATAGCAGATCATCAACCGATTGTAAATTATGGAATCCGAATGCTTTTTGAAAACTCCAACGATATCAAAATTGTGAGTACGGCCAATACGGCTAAGCAACTCATCAATTACTTAAAAAAAGGAAATGTAGACCTTGTATTGATGTCCATGGATTTGCCCGACAAAAATGGAATCACGATTTTAAGAACCATTAAAAAAAATTATAACAATGTTCGAGTGATAATTTTTACTGCTCAGCCAGAAAATATTTATGCAACAAGTGGAATAAGGGCTGGTGCATCAGGGTTTTTATCAAAATCAGCAACAACAAACACCATCAAAAAAGCCATCTTAAAAGTATATAAAGGGGGAATGTACGTTACAAATACCATGGCGCAGAAACTAACTTTTGCTAAAAATCAAAACGATACAGATTTGTATCAAAAGCTTTCTGTTCGTGAAATTGAAGTTTTGAAGCTGATTTGCAATGGAAAGAAAAACAATGAAATCGCAAAAGAACTAAACATCAACCCAAAAACAGTGAGCACCTATAAGTCTCGACTAATGAAAAAATTAAATGTAACCAATTTAATTTCTTTAATTGATTTAGGTCGACAAAAATACTAAAGCACTCTGTCGAGTTTTCTTGAAAGTAACCTTTTGAGGTTAGAATAATTCAAGACGTCTTCCAAAATACTAGTATGATCCGATGAATTTTCGTGAGTAGTTGCCCTAAACTCATTCACTTTTTGATCGATTAAAAAACAACGTAAATTCAATATAGTTTCACTGACCAATTGCGCTACATTGAAATCCTTTCGTTTTGGAAAAATATTATTTTTTTCCCAATTGTGTAGTCTATACCGCTCGTCATTCATCAAGATATCAGAAACGAAAGGAATCAACTTTGGATCGAGTTCATGCATGAAATTTTCTATACTGAACGTTTCATTTTGATTCAAATAATCAATAATCAGGTAATAAATAATTTTAAAGTTTTCATTCCCAAATTGCATTTCATCTTCTTGTAGGTCCAAGTAAATTTTTTCAAAAACTTTTGCTTTATGAATCACGGGTTCAAGAACCAAATCACCATCTTCATTCTCTTTTAAAATTAAATCTTCAAAATCTTCAGATCGGCTACCATACAACAACAAAATTTCGATGATTTTTTGTTCTAATTCATATTGAACATCGACCTTTTTGGCAGGTGTTGTCGCTTTTACAACGTCAAACGCTTTCTTTTGCTTTTGTGCAGTTTTAGTGGCATCTAATTGCGCTTTTTTACTCATTTGCGCCAATGTACTAAAGAGAACTTCCTCGCTGATGTCCATAATTCTGGCACATTCGCGAATGTAAAGTTCTTGTTTGATTTGATCGTTGATTTTGGAGATGCTGGTCACCATATCACGAATCAACTCTGCCTTAGCAATGGGGTCGTTGTTTGCTTCCTCCATAAGCAACGAAGCTTTGTAGGCAATAAAGTCTTTTGCATTTTCTTTTAAATACTTTTGCAGTTCTTCAAGTGTGTTCTGTTTGGCAAAACTATCGGGGTCCTCACCCTCTGGAAATGTACAGACTTTTACATTCATCCCTTGCTCCAAAATCAAATCGATACCACGAAGTGAGGCACGAATCCCAGCCGCATCGCCATCAAAAAGTACGGTAATGTTTTTGGTTAGACGATTGATTAGGCGAATTTGATCTGAAGTTAAAGCAGTTCCCGAAGAAGACACTACATTTTTGATGCCTGTTTGATGAAATTGAATCACATCAGTATAGCCCTCAACCAAATAGCAATTATCTTCTTTGGCAATGGCTTGTTTGGCATAATAAATCCCATAAAGCACTTTGCTTTTGTGGTAAATATCACTTTCAGGAGAATTTAGATATTTGGCTGCTTTTTCATTTTTCGCCAAAATACGTCCCCCAAATCCCAAAACGCGCCCAGACATGCTGTGTATAGGAAACATCACTCGGCCCTTGAATCGATCAAATTGTTTTTCTTCTTTGACAATTGTTAGCCCTGTTTTTTCTAAATATTTTAGTTGATATCCCTTCTTTACAGCCGCATCGGTGAGTCCACTCCACTCATCTGTAGAATATCCTAATTGGAATTTTTTGATGGTATCATCTGTAAACCCACGTTCCTTAAAATAACTTAAACCAATGGCTTTTCCTGCATCGGTTTTGTGCAGTATGTTTTGAAAATACGTATTGGCATATGCACTCACCAAGTACATGCTTTCTCGTTCACCTGCAGCTTCTTTTTCGGCATCAGACTGGACGGTTTCTTCAATTTCAATGTTGTATTTTTTGGCCAAATATTTAATGGCTTCAGGATAGGTAAAATGCTCGTGTTCCATTAAGAAAGAAACCACTGTTCCGCCTTTACCTGTAGAAAAATCTTTCCAAATTTGTTTTACTGGAGAAACCATAAAACTGGGTGTACGCTCTTCGCTAAAAGGACTAAGCCCCTTGAAATTACTTCCCGCTTTTTTTAATTGTACGAAATCCCCAATGACCTCCTCTACACGAGCTCTATCGAACACTTGATCTATGGTTGTTTTTGCTATCAATTAAATGGACTTATTTAATGAATAAAAATTTGTCGAATTGTAAAGATATAAAATCTTCACAAGTAAAAAGAAAAAATACGTTTGCCTTAGGTTGTAATACTATTTATTGCGGTCAATAACATAGTTAACCATCAAAATAAGGGCGTCTTTGTATTCTGATTTCGGATAAGTTTCAATGAGCTCAAGGGCTTCTTTTTGAAATTGTTTCATCTTTGAAACGGCGTAATCTAATCCGCCTTTTTTCTTCACGAAGGCAATAACTTCTTTTACGCGTTTTGCATTTTTGTTGTGATTTTTGATGGAATTGATGAGCCAATCCTGCTCTTTTTTTGAAGAATTATTTAGCACATAAATCAAAGGAAGTGTCATTTTTTGTTCTTTGATATCTATTCCTGTGGGTTTTCCAATTTTTTCATTACCGTAGTCAAATAAATCGTCTTTGATTTGAAAGGCCATCCCTATAAGTTCGCCAAATTTTCTCATGGTTTCAACCTCATTTGAGTGCGGTTTGACTGAGGCAGCACCAAGACTACAACATGCCGCAATAAGGGTGGCTGTTTTTTGACGAATAATTTCGTAATACACCTCTTCGGTGATGTCCAATTTTCGTGCTTTTTCTATTTGAAGTAACTCCCCCTCACTCATTTCACGAACAGCAACAGAAATTATTTTAAGTAAATCAAAATCATTATTATCAATACAAAAAAGTAATCCTTTGGACAAGAGGAAATCGCCGACCAATACTGCAATTTTATTTTTCCATAAGGCATTTATGGAAAAAAAACCACGGCGATGGTTACTATCGTCTACCACATCGTCGTGCACCAAAGTTGCGGTATGTATCAATTCTATAACAGAGGCCCCACGAAAGGTACGTTCATTGATTTGACCATTGGACACCATTTTTGCAGTAAGAAAAACAAACATTGGACGCATTTGTTTTCCTTTTCGATTGACAATGTAATGTGTGATTCGGTTAAGCAAAGCAACTTTACTAGACATCGAAAGGCGAAACTTTTTTTCGAAAAGTTCCATCTCATAGCTGATGGGTTGTTTTATGCGTTCAATGATTTTCAAGTGCTGTAATTTTTGGCAAAATTACGCATATAAAATATATTGCTCTGAGAATTTAAGTTAAAACTAAATTAATTTAGTTCGTAGCATCACTTTAAGGCAGAAAAAATAGCTTTGATATTATCACTTTTACCCATGGAATAATAGTGCAATACGGGAACGTTTGCTTCTAAAAGTTCTTTGGATTGTTCAATACACCACTCAATACCAACTTGGCGAACAGCTTTGTTGTTTTGACAAGACGAAACAGCTTCAATAAGCGGTTCTGGCAAGTCTACCTTGAATGCTTGTGGCAAAAGTTGAAGATGTTTGAGTGTAGATATGGGTTTGAGTCCAGGAATAATAGGAACGTCAATTTTCTCAGCACGAGCAGCAGCAACAAATTCGAAGTATTTTTTATTGTCAAAAAACATTTGAGTTACTACATAATCTGCTCCAGCATCTACTTTTTCTTTCAAACGCTTTAAATCTGTTTGTAATGAAGGAGCTTCAATGTGTTTTTCGGGATATCCTGCAACGCCTATACAAAAATTTGATTTGTGATCTACTTCTGAAACATCGTGCAAATATTTTCCTTTATTCAAATTCTGAATCTGATCCACCAATTCTTTTGCATAGCTATGCCCTCCACGAGTAGGTTCAAAATATTTTTGATGACTCATGGCATCGCCCCGTAATGCCATGACATTATCAATTCCTAAATAATGACAATCTACCAGAAGATATTCTGTTTCTTCTTTTGTAAATCCCCCACACAAAACATGAGGGACTGTATCTATGTTGTATTTGTGTTTTATCGCCGCACAAATACCCAAAGTTCCTGGCCGCATTCGAGTGATTTTACGGTCTAACAATCCATTTTTATCGATGTAGACATACTCTTCTCTAGATGTAGTGACGTCAATAAATGGTGGTTCAAATTCTATGAGCGGATCAATGTTGTTGTATAGTTCTTGAATATTGTTTCCTTTTTTTGGTGGAATAATTTCAAAAGAGAACAATGTTTCGCCTTTTGCTTGTTTTATGTGGTCTGTTATTTTCATATTATTCGTTAATGAGGTTTGGATTGAGCCATTTTTTTGCTTGGTCCAAATCAATTCCCCTTCGTTTGCTGTAGTCTTTTAGTTGGTCGTCGGTTATTTTTCCTAATCCAAAATATTTTGATTCTGGATGTGCAAAATAATACCCACTTACACTGGCTGCTGGCCACATGGCCAAACTTTCGGTAAGTTCTACACCAATGGTTTCTTTTACGTTTAAAAGTTCCCAAATGGTGTTTTTTTCTAAATGGTCTGGACATGCGGGATAACCTGGTGCTGGACGAATGCCCTTATATATTTCTTTTATTAATTCTTCATTATTTAAATGCTCCTCTACGGCATAACCCCAAGTATTTTTACGCACATGTTCATGAAGATATTCTGCAAATGCTTCGGCCAATCTATCAGCTATTGCTTTAATCATGATCGAATTGTAATCGTCGTGTCCTGCCTCAAATTTTTGTGCCAATTCTTGTGTACCAAATCCAGTTGACACACAAAAACATCCCATATAATCTTGCTTTCCAAATGCTTTTGGCGCAATAAAATCTGCTAAAGCAAAATTAGGGATACCCTCACGTTTTTTTAATTGCTGACGAAGCGTTAAAAAATTAAATTTCTTGTTGTCGTGTATCAATTCTATATCGTCGTGGTTTACTGTATTTGCCGGAAAAATACCGTATACAGCTTTTGCTTTTAACAGTTTTTGATCCAACACTTTTTTCAACAATTTTTTTGCATCCTGAAATAGTTCCGTTGCCTGCTTGCCTACAATATCATCGGATAATATTTCTGGAAATTTACCATGCAAATCCCAACTTCTAAAAAATGGGGACCAGTCTATATATGGTTCGAGTGTTTTGAGGTCAATATTTTCTATGCGTTGTGGCCCGAGTGTTTTTGGTGTCACAATTTGAGTTGAGTCCCAATCGATTTTAAATTTATTTTTTCGAGCTTGTTCAATAGAAATGTATTCTTTACGTTTTGTTCTGGAAAGAAATTGTTCTCTAAACTTATTATAGTCATCTCGAATTTGTGCTTTGTAGTTGTTGTTGTCTTTTTTTAATAAATTTCCTACTACAGTTACAGCACGTGAAGCATCGTTTACGTGCACCACACTATGGCTATAATTAGGTGCAATTTTTACTGCCGCATGCGCTTTTGAAGTGGTCGCCCCACCAATGAGTAGTGGAATATTAAGCGCCTCTTTTTCCATTGATTTTGACACATAAACCATCTCGTCCAAAGAAGGCGTAATCAAGCCACTTAGTCCAATGGCGTCTACTTGTTCTTTTTTGGCCGTTTCAATGATTTTTTCGGGAGGCACCATCACGCCTAAGTCAATAATTTCATAATTGTTGCACCCCAATACAACACTGACAATGTTTTTGCCAATGTCATGCACATCACCTTTTACGGTTGCCATTAATATTTTACCTGCAAATTGTGCGGATCCATCTTTTTCAGCTTCAATAAATGGTTGTAAATAGGCCACTGCTTTTTTCATTACACGTGCAGATTTTACGACTTGAGGCAAAAACATTTTTCCACTTCCAAACAAATCGCCTACCACATTCATGCCTTTCATTAAGTGGCCTTCTATGACTTCTATTGGCTTTGAAACGGATTGACGTGCTTCTTCAACATCTTCGGTAATAAAGGCATCAATTCCTTTTACCAAAGCATGAGTGATGCGTTCTTGTACCGCATCATTTCTCCATTGTTGAACTGCATTATCGTGTTCCTTTTTCTTTCCTCTTATGGTTTCTGCAAAATCCAATAGACGTTCTGTAGCGTCATCTCTTCGGTCTAAAAGCACATCCTCTACACGTTCTAATAGTTCTTTTGGAATATCATCATAAACTTCCAGTAGTGTTGGGTTTACAATCCCCATGTTCATACCATTTTTTATTGCATGATATAAAAATGCAGAGTGCATTGCCTCGCGCACTGTATTGTTACCTCTAAATGAAAAAGACACATTACTCACACCACCCGATACATTTGCATAGGGTAAGTGTTCACGAATCCATTTTGTTGCATTAAAAAAATCTAATGCATTTTTGCGATGCTCTTCCATTCCAGTGGCTACAGGAAAAATATTTGGATCAAAAATGATGTCTTGTGGCGGGAAACCAACACTATCGACCAGTATTCTATAGGATCGTTCACAAATTTCTATGCGCCGTTCATAATTATCGGCTTGTCCATGCTCGTCAAACGCCATAACGATTACTGCAGCACCATAGCGAAGTATTCGTTTTGCTTGTCTGATGAATTCTTCTTCGCCTTCTTTTAAACTTATCGAATTTACAACACATTTTCCTTGTACGACTTGCAAACCTGCTTCAATAATCTCCCATTTTGAACTGTCGATCATAATGGGTACGCGCGCAATATCTGGTTCAGATGCAATAAGGTTCAAAAAGGTGGTCATGGCTTCCACACCATCAAGCATTCCTTCGTCCATATTGACATCAATAATTTGGGCACCACCTTCAACTTGATCTCTTGCTATTTCTAGGGCTTCATCAAATTTTTCTTCTTTTATCAAACGTAAGAACCTTCTTGATCCTGTAACATTGGTACGTTCTCCAACATTTATAAAGTTTATTTCTGGAGTCATAATCAAGGGCTCCAATCCAGAAAGGGTCAAAAAGTGATTTGTTGAAGTTTTCATTGCTTGATCGATATCATTTGTTACATCCCCTAGGTTGATATTTTTCGGTGACTTGTGCAATGGCTTTTATGTGGTCAGGTGTTGTACCGCAACAACCGCCAATTATATTAACCAGTCCATCTTCCAAATAGGGTTCAATGAAATGTTGTGTTTCTTGCGGAGTTTCATCGTATTCGCCAAAGGCATTTGGCAAACCTGCATTGGGATGCGCAGAAGTAAAAAATGTTGTAGCATGAGATAATCTTTGTAAGTATGGTTTTAGTTGTTCTGCGCCTAAGGCGCAATTGAACCCTACACTCAATAGGGGTACATGAGCAATTGATGTTAAAAACGCCTCCACGGTCTGCCCGGAAAGTGTTCTGCCAGAAGCATCGGTAATGGTTCCAGATACCATTATGGGAATGTCTATATTTCGTTCTTCTTTGACTTCTTCAATGGCAAATAATGCGGCTTTGGCATTGAGGGTGTCAAAAACAGTTTCGACTAAAAGAAGGTCCACACCTCCATCGATTAATGCTTCTACTTGCTCCTTGTATGCTATTCGTAATTCTTCAAAAGATGTGGCTCTATATTCTGGACGATTAACATCGGGGGATAAACTTGCTGTTTTGTTTGTTGGTCCAATACTTCCTGCAACAAAACGAGGTTTTTCGGGGTTCTGCTTTGTGAATTGATCGGCGACTTGTTTTGCGATTTTTGCTGAAGTATGATTGAGTTCGTAAACTAAATCCTCCATCTGATAATCTGCCATCCCTATTGTTGTGGCCGAAAACGTGTTTGTTTCAACAATATCTGCACCTACTTCAAAGTATTTGGCGTGTATTTCTGCAATGGCGTGTGGTTGGGTAATGGATAGTAAATCATTATTTCCCTTGACTGAAGTTGGAAAGTGCTTAAACCGTTCTCCACGATAATCTTCTTCAGAGAAATTGTACTGTTGAAGCATCGTACCCATAGCACCATCGAGTACTAAAATTCGTTTTTCTAATAGTTGTCTAATGTTTGACATCTTTGATAAATTGTATCAATATGTCATCAGGAAAGTACGTTGGAACTACTTGTGGTTATCTGTCCTTAAAATCTATGAATAGATTTATTAAGGTTAGAATTTAGCACCTTCTTTAAAAATAAGTAAAGGGTTGCTAAGGCTTCACAGGGTCTATTCCCTCGGCCTTTCGTGATAACAATCAATATATAAATGAACGCAACAAAATAAAGGAATAAATTTTATTTTCACTAATTTTTGAATGGAATTTATTCAAATAAATTTTGATGATTTGAAAAGGTTCCTGAATCACCAATTGAACATTATAAATATTACTTAATATTCTGGTGCAAGTTCAATTTCTAGCCCTTCTAATTGTTCTGTAATGGCTATTTGACACCCCAATCTACTGTTGTCTTTTACATAGAATGCCTCACTTAGCATGGCTTCTTCTTCATCTTGCATTTCATTAAGATTATGATCAGATTCTATGTAACATTGACATGAGGCACACATTGCCATGCCGCCACAGGTTCCTTCAACGGGTAATTCATAAGCTTTTAGAACTTCCATTAAGTTCATAGCCATATCTGTTGGAGCCAATAACTCGTGCATGATTCCTTCTCTGTCTTTTACCTTAATTGTAATATTTGACATAACTTAAATATCTATGGCTTGAACAACGGCTTTGGGTGCTTGTTTTTTAGTTCCATCAAAACCATTAATTCCACTCACTGTTGTATACTTCAATATATTTTTCTTTCCTGGATTTATAATTTTAAAGGCCGATTGACACATTAAAGTAGCTTCATGAAAACCGCATAGAATTAGTTTTAATTTTCCCGGATAGGTGTTTACATCTCCAATGGCAAAAATCCCTGGAATATTCGTTTGATAATCAAAAGTGTCTACTTTTATGGCATTTTTTTCAATTTCTAAACCCCAGTGCGCAATTGGGCCTAATTTTGGAGACAACCCAAAGAGGGGGATGAAACTATCTGTTTCTAAAACTTGCTCTTGACCATCTTTGGTTACTGTAATTGCTTCTAATTTATCTTTTCCATGCAATGCTGTTACCTCGGCAGGCGTAATTAGATTTATTTTATTCAAAAGCTTCAATTCTCTTACTTTTTCAACAGAATCTAAAGCACCTCTAAACTCATTTCTTCTATGAATTAAGGTCACTTCTTTTGCTATATCTGCTAAAAATATACTCCAATCTAAAGCGGAATCTCCACCACCAGCTATAACTACACGTTTGTCACGATATACTTCTGGATCCTTGATGATGTATGCCATACCGTTATCTTCATATTTTTGAAGGTTTTCTAACAATGGTTTACGAGGTTCAAAACTACCTAAACCACCTGCAATTGCGACTACAGGAGCATGATGTTTAGTTCCTTTATTTGTAGTCACAATAAAAGTTCCATCATCTTGCTTTTCGATAATATCCGCACGCTCTCCAAGTGTAAAACCCGGCTCAAATTGCTTTGACTGTTCTAAGAGATTAGTGGTCAAGTCCCCTGCTAAAATTTCAGGAAATCCAGGAATATCATATATCGGTTTTTTGGGGTATATTTCGCTACACTGCCCGCCTGGCTGTGCCAATGCGTCGATCAAATGGCATTTTAATTTTAATAGCCCCGCTTCAAATACTGTAAATAAACCCGTAGGTCCAGCGCCAATGATCAGAATGTCTGTTTTTATCATTTTAATTATTTATTAATGTTTCCGTTATTTTGTTTAGCGTGTTTACTTTTTCTTCAAAATCTCCTTTTATTGTTTTTCTAAATATATTTAAGTTAGCTACGAGTTTATTGATATCCTCTGGTATTACTTCTTCGAAAAACTGGCGCAATCTTTTTGCTGTTGTTGGCGATTTTCCATTTGTAGAAATGGCAATTTTTACGTTGCCTTTGGTCACAATTCCACCCATATAAAAATCACATAAAGGGGGATTATCAGCAACATTTACTAACTTTTGTTCTAACCTACAATCTTCATAAACTTTTAAATTCACCTCTGGATTATCGGTGGTAGCAATAACGATATGCTTCCCTTTTAAATAAGCTTCATTGTATTTATCTACTTTTAAGGTTACATTACCTTTTTTGGCCAAAGCAACTGTACCCGCTCTATACATTGGGGCGACCATAGTGACTTTAGCGTCTGGACTAGATTTCAATAAAAACGTTAGCTTTTCTTCAGCCACATATCCTCCGCCAATGATTAAAATTTCTAATTGATGGGGCTTTAAAAAAATAGGATATAAATTATTTCGTTCCATAATTAAACAGCTAAAGCACTTACATGATTATAAATTGACGATAACTCTACTCTTTTTTCTACAACTTCTCCAATGACGATTATTGCTGGATTAGATAGTTCTTTTTCTTCAACAACATTGCAGATGGTTTGAACTGTTCCAATGCCTATTTTTTCATGCGGTGTTGTACCATTTTGAATAATTGCTACAGGTGTATTTTCTTTGCCATGGGCTGAAAATATGTTTGTAATTTCTTTAAGTTTAGACATTCCCATTAAAATTACTACTGTTGCTGTAGATTGTGCTGCTAATGGAATATCATTAGAAATTTTATGCGCTTTTGTTGTTCCTGTTATGACCCAAAAACTCTCTGACACATTTCTTTTAGTGAGGGGTATTCCTTGATAAGCTGGAACGGCTATTGCAGAAGATATTCCTGGCACAACTTCTGTTTCTAATCCAAAATTTCTGGCATAGTCTATCTCTTCGGCACCTCGCCCAAAAACAAATGGATCGCCTCCTTTGAGTCTAACAACATTGCCTTTACCAAGTGCTCTTTCAACAATTAACTCATTGATTTGACTTTGTTGGTAGGTATAACAACCTTTTCTTTTACCAACAAAAATCAATTCTGCGAGAGGCGATGCATAGCGCAACAAATCTGTATTGATTAATGAATCGTAAAGAATAACATCAGCAGATTCTATGGCTTTTATGGCTTTAATTGTGATTAAATCTATAGCGCCTGGTCCTGCACCTACAACAGTGAGTTTTGGTGTTTTCATACTACTCTGTGTTAAAGTTTTACCAGCTTTTGTTGTTGTTCTCTATAGGTCCTGACTACGTTCAAAAAAGATACTGCATTGTGTATGTATGCTTCCGAAAATGATGCTGATGGAGCGTATTTTCTGATTTGATAGATCAGCTCTGAAAACGAAGTTTCTAACTTGATTTTATTGTTTTGAACAAAATCTACATCAAACTGACTAATAATTGATGATTGTGTATTGGTTTTGATGTTTTCTGACAACAACAAGGCTTTGGCAGAATTGACCATCGAACTGTATGCGAAGTAGACTGAATTGGAATATACTTTATGGTTAAAAGCGTTTTTAGCTAAATCTATTTTTTCTTCACTTTCTAAAAATAAGGTAGCTATCAAATCTATAACCACACCGGCACATTCGCCTATTCCGATTGCTTTAATGTATTTTTCATTTGTTCCCCAATCGATAAAGTCGTCTTGAGTTAGGTTTGTTATGTCTGATAAATCGGTTAGGAGTTGATAGAAGTATTTTTCTCCTTGCTGAGAATAATATTCAAAAAAAGATATCCCTTTGCCATTCTTCTCAAAATCGTTCAGGATTCGACGTAAAGCTTCTGGTCCTCTTTTGCTTGGAATTTTTACAACCTTGTCGGCAAATACCCCTTGACCATTTCCTTTATTTCCTCCTCCTAATAGCACTTGCAAGGCTGGTGCAACTAATTTTTCTGGTGTTCGGATGGTCATGCCTTGAAAACCAATATTGGCCATATTGTGTTGCCCACAAGCATTCATACAACCACTAATTTTGATGACTAAATCTTTATTGTTAATGTACTGTGGGTACTCAGCTTTTATGACACGCTCCAATTCCTCGGCAATTCCTGTACTGCTTGAAATTCCTAAATTACAAGTGTCTGTTCCAGGGCATGCAGTAATGTCTACAGCTTTGTTGTATCCAATTTCTGCAAATCCTAATTTTTGTAATTCTTGATAGAAAAATGGCAATAGATCCTCTCTTACAAAAGGAACAAGAATATTTTGGCGCAAAGTCAATCGAATTTCACCTGCAGCGTAATTTTGTACTAAATCTGCTAATAATCTAGCTTTATCAGTGTAAAAATCACCCAATATTACTTTTATGCCTATTGCAAAATAACCCTCTTGTTTTTGAGGAATAAGGTTCGTTGATTTCCATAAATCATATCCCTTAGTATCCTCTAACTCAACTTTAGGCGCTTTTACTTTTACAGGTTTTGATACTGGAAATTCACTAAATGCAATAGGGACTGATTTAAACTCAATAGCATTTTGCTCTTCTTGAACTAATTTTTTAAATGCTTCTAACCCAATGTCTTTTATTAAGAATTTCATGCGTGCTTTGGCACGACTTTTTCGCTCTCCATGTCGATCAAAAATTCTTAAAACACCTTCCATTAGTGGAATGATTTTGTCGGAAGACAAAAAATCATACAAAACATCTGCATGACGTGGTTGAGATCCTAGTCCCCCACCCAGAAGTACTTTAAATCCTCTAATTCCATTTTCTATTTTGGCAATAAAGCCCAAATCGTGGATGTATGATAATCCTGTATCATCATCTGTTGCGGAAAAAGAAACTTTAAACTTTCGGCCCATTTCTTGACAAATTGGATTGCGCAGAAAAAAGCGAAACACCGCATCAGCATAGGGCGATACATCGAAAGGTTCATTGACATCAATTCCAGCTGTTTCACTTGCTGTCACATTACGTACAGTATTCCCACAAGCCTCTCTTAGAGTTACATCATCACGCTCAAGCTCTGCCCAAAGTTCTGGAGTTCGTTCTAAATCTACATAATGAATTTGCAGATCCTGACGCGTCGTAATGTGTAGCCGCCCACGTGAATATTCATCTGATACATCTGCAATTCTATGCAGCTGATTACTTAACACTTTACCAAATGGCAGTTTGATACGAATCATTTGCACGCCTGTTTGTCTTTGACCATAAACACCACGTGCGAGACGAAGACTTCTAAATTTTTCTTCATCTATTTTTCCATTTTTGAATAGCTCAATTTTCTTTGCTAATTCTATAATGTCTTGTTCAACAATAGGATTTTCTATTTCGGTTCTAAAACTTTGCATAATTTTTTATTGAAGTTGCTCGGTCTTCTTTTTAATCGTTTGAGTTAAAACTAAAAGGACTGTAGGTATTTATTGGTGTAAAAATTGTTGCTTTTCCAACAACGTTTCTTCGGTCTCTATATGATTTTCGTCGGGCACACAGCAATCTACTGGACATACAGCAGCGCATTGTGGCTCTTCATGAAACCCCTTGCATTCGGTGCATTTATCTGGAACTATAAAATAAAACTCGTCTGAGACTGGTTCTTGATCTTCGTCTGCATCAACATTCTTCCCATTTGGCAAGACTATATTTCCAACCAAAGAAGTTCCATTGCTGTATTGCCAATGTTCAGCGCCCTCATAAATAGCAGTGTTTGGGCACTCTGGTTCACATGCACCACAATTTATACATTCATCTGTTATTATTATTGCCATATTTTATTGAATAAACCCGACCCCTGCGGTATTATTGGATTGAGTATCGATTAAAATAAACGAACCATTGGTACGGTGCTTTTTAAATTCATCCAAATAAATTGGTTTATTTAGTTTGAACGAAACTAAAGCTATATCGTTCATCTCCAGAGCGTTTACCTCTGTATTGGTCCCTGAGTAGTCAGGATTTATTTTATGATGAATTTGGCCTACTTTTGCCAAAACTTTATGCACTCCGTGCTGTAATACATACGTACTTCCAGCGTGTAAATTTTTAGAATCCATCCAAGAAACAGTTGCAGTAAATTGTTTTTCCACCTTTGGTAAGTCATTAGCTTTTACGAGCATATCTCCTCTACTGACATTGATGTCGTCTTCAAGAGTGATGGTCACTGAGGTGCGTCTAGAGGCGGTCTGATATTTTTCATTATAAAAATAAATATCTTTAATTCTAGATTTAGTTTTGGAAGGTAAGGCAACAACCTCATCGCCAACACTGAGTTGTCCTCCATAAACCTTTCCTGCATACCCTCTAAAATCATGAAATTCGTCGGTCTTAGGTCTTACCACGTACTGAACAGGAAATCTAGGCGTCCCTTCATTGTATACGTCTTCATTGTTTAAGTCTTCCAAATGCTCCAAAAGCGTTTGTCCATCATACCAAGGTGTTTGCTCAGATTTCTGCACCACATTATCTCCCTTTAGAGCACTAACAGGGATAAATGTTATGTTTTGATCCTTGTAATCGCGTTTTTGCATTAGCGCTTCAAAATCTAATTTAATCGCATTGTATTGTTCTTCAGAAAAATCCACCAAATCCATTTTATTGATGGCCACAATTATGTCTTTGACACGCAAAAGATTACTGATAAAAAAGTGACGATATGTTTGTTCGACAACACCTTTTCGTGCGTCAATAAGAATAATAGCCACTTGAGAAGTTGATGCACCAGTGACCATATTTCTTGTGTATTCTACATGGCCTGGGGTATCGGCAATAATGTAACTCTTCTTTTGCGTTGAAAAATATATATGCGCTACATCTATAGTAATTCCTTGCTCTCTTTCTGCTACTAAACCATCTGTCGCTAAGGAAAAATCTAAATAATCATATCCCTTTTGTTGACTGGTTTTTTCAATGGCTTCTATTTTGTCTGTAGTCAACGATTTTGTGTCGTATAGGATTCTTCCGATCAAAGTACTTTTACCATCATCTACACTTCCTGCTGTCGCAATTTTTAATACTTCCATTTTTTTACTTTTTAAAAATAACCCTGTTGTTTTCGTTTCTCCATTGCTGCTTCTGAGCGTTTATCGTCTATTCTTGCACCACGTTCAGAAAGTGTTGAAGCTCTAATTTCTTCAACAACTGTTGCTATATCCGATGCGCTAGAAAGCACTGCAGCGGTACAACTCATATCGCCAACCGTTCTGAAACGTACCAAACGATTCTCTACAGTTTCATCATCTTCTCTGTAAACAACGTCGTCGTTTGCAGACCAAATCAATCCATCCCTTAAAAATGTTGCTCTTGTATGTGCAAAATAAATTGATGGAATTTCTATGTTTTCTTTTTCTATATAGGACCATACATCTAATTCTGTCCAATTGGAAATTGGAAAAACTCTTACATTTTGCCCTAATTCTATTTGTCCATTAAGCATATCAAATAGTTCTGGTCGTTGGTTTTTTTCATCCCATTGACCAAAATCATCTCGAACAGAGAAAATACGTTCTTTGGCACGCGCTTTTTCTTCATCTCGTCTTGCGCCTCCTATACAGGCATCGAATTTAAATTCATCAATTGCGTCCAAAAGAGTTGTTGTTTGTAGCTTATTTCTACTCGCATATTTCCCTGATTCTTCTGTAACTTTACCTTGGTCTATAGATTCTTGTACATTACGTACAATCAAATTTAGATCTAACTCTTGAACAAGACGATCTCTAAATTCTATGGTTTCAGGAAAATTATGCCCTGTGTCTATATGCATTAAAGGAAAAGGGATTTTGGCTGGATAAAATGCTTTTTGCGCCAATCGTACTAGGGTAATGGAATCTTTACCCCCTGAGAATAGAAGTACAGGGTTTTCAAATTGTGCTGCTACTTCTCTAAATATGTATATAGCTTCGTTTTCTAGTGGGTTTATTGATGAGGTATCGTTGTTCATTGTTAAATTTATTTTAGATGTAAACCACATTCTCTGTTCTCTAACTGCTTAGTGGGATCAAAATATTGAAACTCATTTGGTATATTATTGTCAATTAGATAGGTGTCTAAATCGCTATCAGAATAGTGATAAAATGGACTGACTTTAATGATGCCATCGCCGCCTTTGGACACAACATCTATGCTGTCTCTAAATGCTGTTTGCCCTTTGCGCAAATTTGTAAACCAAACATCTGGTTGGTGCTCTGCCATAGCGCGTTTGAAAGGCTCTAACTTTACTTGCTCTGTAAAAATCTTATGCTTTGGGTCGTCAATTGAGGGTATGCCTAAAACCGAATTTCTGTGCGCGGCGGTTTGTTTTGGTACATATAACTTAATATTAAGTTGTAACTTTTCAATTAATTCTTCTGCGTGTTTGTAGGTGTTGGGTGTATTGTACCCTGTATCACACCATACCACAGGAATGTCTTTTTTTTGTTTGGATACAGCATATAAAATGGCCCCCTCATAAGGCCTAAAATTTGTCGTCAGTACAGGTCTTTGAGCAATGCCTAAAGCCCAATTGATGATTTCATGAGGCGATTTGTGGGCTAATTTTTTATTGATTTCTTCTAGATTCATAGTCGTTATTTCCCCCATTTAATTTGATTCCAAAGGCGCTCATGAAAAAAGTACAGCACCATTTTGCTGATCAATTCAATTGTTCCTATGGACAAAGCAAGTGTCATTGCTCCTGTAATCAACCAAGAAATGAGTATGGTGTCTAAAGTCCCTATTACTCTCCAACTTATTGTTTTTAATAAACTTCTTTTTATCTTTTCTTTAGACGTTTCGTTTGCGTTACTTTTTCTCAACTTAATCTGTAAAACATTATCTAAAATCATATTTTTAACATTTAAATCTGTTTGCCTATCGGTTTAATAGGATAAAGAGCAAATTTACTAATATATTTTAACTATCAAACTATTTTTTAAATTTTATGAGATGATATCGGCAAGCGATTTATTGTTGAATATTGTGAGCGTATTATCTCTTACTTCCAACATTAAATTGTGTACAGCACAAGTGTTTTCGTCTGGACAATCGGCACATTTTTCATAGAAATTCAAACTTACACAAGGCACCAGTGCAATTGGCCCTTCCAAAACACGCATCACATCCGTCATTTTGATGTCTTCTGGGTTTTTAAACAAATAATACCCACCATTTTTACCCTTTTTGGATCCCAAAAAACCTGCTTTTCGTAAAGTGAGTAATATGCTTTCCAAATATTTTTGCGAAATATTTTCATGCTTTGCAATGGTCGCTATTTGCACAGGAATTTTAGATTCCTGTTTAGCCATGAATGTCATCGCTTTTATTCCATATTTTGTTTTTGATGAAAGCATATTCAAATATAACAATTATAACGCGAATGAGGTTTTCATGATAAGGCTTGGTTTAAATCATTTATAATATCTTCCACATTTTCTAATCCTACCGAAATACGCACCAATCCATCTGTAATATTAACTTCTAAGCGATCTTCTTCGCTCAATTTGCTGTGCGTGGTAGAAGCCGGATGCGTTACTATGGTTCTTGTATCACCCAAATTTGCAGATAATGAACATAATTTTATGGCATCTAAAAATCGACGTCCATTGGCAATACCTCCTTTTACTTCAAAGGCCACAATACTGCCTCCCAATTTCATTTGCTTTTTGGCTATTTCATATTGTGGATGTGATTTTAAAAATGGATATTTTACCCAATTTACCTTGTCGTGATTCTCTAAAAATTGTGCTATTCTTAAAGCATTTTCACAATGCCTATCAACACGAACAGCTAAAGTTTCTAAACTTTTGGATAAAACCCAAGCGTTGAATGGTGACAATGCTGGCCCTGTATTCCTAGAAAACAAGTAAATTTCTCTAATAAGATCTGCTCTACCTACAGTAGCGCCACCCAATACTCGGCCTTGACCATCCATTAGTTTGGTTGCTGAGTGAATCACAAGATGAGCCCCAAATTTTATAGGTTGTTGCAAATAAGGGGTGGCAAAACAATTGTCTATAATTAAAATAAGATTATGTTTTTTTGCTATGGCACCCAACAACTCTAAATCTAAAATATCTACAGCAGGGTTTGTAGGCGTTTCTGCATACAATATTTTCGTTTTAGGCGAAATCAAACGCTCTATTGTATCGACTTCGTTAATCTTAAAGTAACTCGTTTCGATATTCCACTTTGGGAAATATTTAGTGAATAATGTATGTGTCGAACCAAATACGGATTGCGCAGACACAATATGATCTCCACTGTTCAACAAAGCAGCAAAAGTAGAAAACACAGCGGCCATTCCAGTAGCAAAGGCAAAACCATCCTCTGCACCTTCCATCTTGCATACTTTTTCTACAAATTCAGAGGTATTTGGATTTGTAAATCGGCTATAAATATTACGCTCTTTTTCTTCCGAAAATGATGCTCTCATGTCTTCAGCATCTTCAAAAATGAAGCTTGAGGTCAAATATAATGGGGTAGAATGTTCGAGAAATTGAGAGCATTCGATTTGGGTCCGAATGATATCGGTTTGTTTTTTATACATAGGGCTTATACCAATTCTAGTTTAAATATTTTATCGATTATGGAGTTTAGTTGTTCATACTCAATCAAAAATGCATCATGCCCATGAATAGAGGTAATTTCGTGGTAAGTAACATTTGATAGATTGGGACGTAAAAGCTTTAGTGTCGCTGTATTTTCTTCGGATACAAAAAACAAATCTGAATCAATTCCAATAATATGAATATCAGCTTCAATAGTTTGTAACACCTCTGTTGCAGACTCTCTATTTGTTGTTATGTCAATTGTTTTTAATAATTGATTCATCAGTTTATATGCCGACAACTGAAATCGCTTTTGCAACTTGTCGCCATGATGCAACAACCATGTTTCAATATTAAAAAGATTGTGTTCTGTATTTTGCGAACGCTGAAACCTGTGCTTTAAGGATTCAGGTGTTCTGTAACATAACATAGCATGCATTCTTGCGTCCTGTAGTGGTTGGGTGGAATTAACTAAAAACTGCTCTTGTATCAAGCAATTTGCAATGATCCAATCTGTTGATTTCCAATCACTTGCAACAGGTATTAGATGTTTGGTAATCTTTGGATTAATTGCTGCCATTTCCCAAGCAATACCACCGCCCAATGAGCCACCAATAGCAGCAAATAATTGATCAACGCCAAGTTCTTTTAATCCTAACAAAAACAAAGCTGCAATATCTCTTGCAATAAAATCTTTGTAATTTTCTATCAAATGATTTGAATCACCGTCATAACCATTCCCGGGAATATTAAAGGCTAAAATTGTAAAATTTTCGGTGTCAATGGGCTTTTTAGGACCAATAAGAGCTTTCCACCAGCCGTCAGACCCAGCAACATTAGAATTTCCCGTAAGGGCATGATTGACCAATACAACCGGTGCACTATGCAATGCACACCCAAACAACTGGTAAGACAAACTTATGGGTAATGTCTTACCAGAAATTGTGGTGTATTTTGGAATTTCTATGTATTGAAGTTTACTCAAGAACAGAACTTTTTTATAGATTGAAAAAATTATACTTCAACTGTGGCATCTACTGCTTTAAATGCTTCAATAAGATCAGCTTTTAAATCTTCAATGTTTTCCAATCCAACAGACAAACGAATAAGGTCTTTTGTAACTCCTGTAGTCTCTTGAGCTTCATCACTCAATTGCTGATGTGTTGTACTTGCTGGGTGAATAATAAGTGATTTAGTATCACCAATATTAGCCAGTAATGAGAACAATTTTGTAGTGTCTACAATTTTCTTTGCAGAGGCGTAACCTCCTTTAACACCAAAAGTCACAATTCCACTTTGACCTTCAGGCAAATAGCGTTGAGCTAAGGCGTTGTATGGACTAGATTCTAATCCTGGGTAATTGACCCAAGCAACTTGATCTTGCTCTGATAACCACTGAGCCAATGCTAATGCATTTTCACTATGCTTTTTTATTCTTAATTCTAATGTTTCTAACCCTTGAATAATTTGAAAAGCATTAAAAGGACTCAATGCAGCACCATAATCTCTTAGCCCTTCAATTCTAACTTTCGCGATAAACGCTGCAGCTTCGAGTGCTTCGCTGTAAACCAATCCATGGTATCCCGGTGAAGGTTCTGTAAATTCTGGGAATTTACCATTGGCCCAGTCAAATGTTCCTGCATCAATAATTACACCACCCAGAGCAGTTCCATTTCCATTGATGTATTTTGTAAGAGAATGAATAACAATATTTGCGCCATGCTCAATTGGATTCAATAAATAAGGTGTAGCTACCGTGTTGTCCACAATAAGTGGCACTTTGTATGCTTTAGCTTCTTTTGAAATCGCTTCTATATCGAGCACATCTAGCTTTGGATTTCCAAGCGATTCGATAAAAAATGCACGCGTATTTTCTTGTGCTGCTTTCTTGAAATTTTCTGCATCAGATGGGTCTACAAAAGTTGTTGTGATACCGTGTCTTGGTAAAGTAACGCTTAATAAGTTGTAGGTGCCACCATACAAGCTACTTGAAGCGACAATATGGTCTCCTGCTTTCAATAATGTTAATAAAGAGGTTGCAATTGCCGATGTTCCAGAAGCTGTTACAACAGCAGCAATCCCTCCTTCTAGAGCCGCTAATCGCTGCTCTAAAATATCATTTGTAGGGTTGTTAATTCGGGTGTATATGTTTCCTGTTTCTGCTAGGGCAAAAAGATTTGCCGCATGATCTGAATCATTGAAAACATAGGCCGTCGATTGATAAATTGGTACAGCACGTGTCCCAGCGTTTTGTGCGGTATCGTGCCCCGCGTGTAATGCATTCGTTGCAAATTTTTGAGTACTCATTTTTCTATTTTTTTGAGTTAATAATAAATTAAAACAAAAGTCAAATACACCATTGCTGGTGAATCTTATAGAAAAATGTTAAAAAGAAATGAGCCATACTTGCATGAGTATGTCCTGTTATCTATCTGATTATGAAAGCATAAAAAGTAGAATTTAGCACCTTCTCCAACGTATGGAGGGTTGCTAAGACTTCAACGGGTCTATTCCCTCGGTCTTTCTTGATAACATTTCACTAAATTTTTGAACTTTGTGCATGCAAATATTCAAATATAAAAATTTAAAAACCAAATTTTTTTCTAAAAAAATTAATTAAATTATTTAGATTTAGTAAATTTTTCTTTAATTATATCTGCTGTAGATTTATTTTCTATTTTACTCTCGAGCCATGAAATAATATCAAGGTATAAAAAGGCACGACGTTCATAAGGGTGGTTCTCGAAAGTCAGTAATTTTTGATGAAGTGCTTTAAATGCAGCCTTCAATTGGTGTGGATAAATATCGCCAAGACCCCTCAAAAAAGTCACCATTTCGCGTTGAACTGCATATAAATCCTCCATTTTAATTAGAAACTTATAGGTGTTTTTTATCAAACGATCCAATTCGTAATCCTCACCTGCTTCATAATGCGCTACAAGGTTTAGGATACGAGAAAAGCAAAGCAAATCTTCCCGCATTTGAAGCGATTTATTGTTTATTATTTTTGAAAGGTATTTTATGGCATTTTCGTAATCCTCAGTTCCAAAATACAAGCTTGCAATTTTATAATAGAAAACCATGACATGATGTTCGTCAATTTGATCGGCATGCGCTTGTAATCCCAGAAGCACTTTATCGATTAAGGGCAGACCTTCTTTAAAAGTTCCTTCGATAAAATGTAAATTAATCTTGTTAGAGTATACATATAAAAACACCAATCCATCTATATTCTCGTCATGCGGAAACCATGGCTTTTGAACAATTTGCTCCAATTCTCGCAATGCTTTTTTAAATTTTTTGTGGTGTTTAATAAAAAATAAAGCTTCCAAAAGATATTGATATCCTCTTAAAAAAAACACAGGATTCAAACGAATCATCCCTTCATTGTCATAAAACAAATCAACCCATTTTCTGGAATATTTGTAGCACGATTTGAAATCTTGAACAAGAAAACTATACCAAAGATAAGATTTGTAAAGCCACAATTTTTCTCTAAAACCAAGCTCATTTAGTTCAAATTTAGGCAAACGATTATTGAAATATTCTGTTACCTTTTGATATTCAGCATCATTCTTGACATAACCCGTTTTCAGAAATAAACCATAAAGCTGTAGCGATAAATTGGATAATTTACTGGCAATTAGGTTTTGGCGACTCAACATCTTGGCTTGAACCGTCAATTCGTCGGCTCTATTACTCAAACTCCTTGTGATGTACTGAGATTCAACAACTTTTTCCAATTCAACAATCTCATAAGCAATATTTTTTTCTTGATTTGTAATGGCTTGAGTTTTTGCCTTATCAAGAATTTTTAAACTTTGTTTATACAATCCTTTGTGGTACAAAATGGTAGCAAAATCAAGCTGCTCTCTTAGTTGGATTCTCAAATTTTGATGCGATGGATTTAGTCGCAAACTGATCAAAATTTGCTTGTATAAATGCGCCTTTAAGTTTGAAAGCTGTTGCTTTTTGACAAATCCTTCTTTCAATATAGCAGCTTCATCGTAGGTCTTTAGTTTTTCCATGACTTTAAATAACAACAGAAATTTAGAGTCCTCATTCACCCCAAGACGCCCAATGTAAAGCTTGAATTGCCTCTTTTCAGACTTAGAAAGCGATCTTATCAAAATAAAAAGGTTGTCTTTTTGCGGTTTAGTCATAATTTAAAAATAGACATAATTATTTGAAAATCAGTTAATTAATTTTCAATACTAAAGAATAAACATCGTAAAATTATTAAAAATACTTTAGGTTAAATTTTTCAAAAAAATTAAATTCGTATGGCCAATATATAATATATTTACACATATGTCCAACACAAACGTCCAAATATTTGATACAACCCTACGCGATGGGGAACAAGTTCCTGGGTGTAAATTAAATACAGACCAAAAAGTAATCATTGCTGAGCAGTTGGATTTATTGGGGGTCGATATTATTGAAGCCGGTTTTCCTGTGTCTAGCCCAGGAGATTTTACTTCAGTTGAAGCCGTTTCAAAAATCGTAAAAAATGCCACGGTTTGTGGACTCACAAGATCTGTAGAAAACGACATAAAAGTAGCAGCTGAAGCACTACAACATGCAAAAAAACCACGCATACATACAGGGATTGGCACTTCAGATTCGCACATAAAATTTAAGTTTAGATCAAATAGAGAAGCAATTATTGAACGAGCTGTAGCTGCAGTACGTTATGCAAAATCATTTGTAGAGGATGTTGAATTTTATGCCGAAGATGCTGGAAGGACAGACAATGAATTTCTAGCCAAAGTTTGCGAAGAAGTTATCAAAGCCGGTGCTACTGTACTTAATATTCCTGATACGACTGGATATTGTCTCCCTCATGAATACGGCGCAAAAATTAAATACCTAAAAGAAAACGTAAAGGGTATAGATAAAGCCATTTTATCATGTCATTGCCATAACGATTTAGGTCTCGCTACTGCAAATTCCATTGAAGGGGCTATTAATGGCGCACGACAAATTGAATGTACCATCAACGGAATTGGTGAACGTGCAGGCAACACCGCTTTAGAAGAAGTGGTGATGATCATGAAGCAACACCCATACCTAAATTTAGACACCAACATAAACACATCAATGCTTTATGGATTAAGCCAACTCGTTTCTGAACATATGGGAATTCATGCGCAACCCAACAAAGCCATCGTAGGAGCGAATGCCTTTGCACATAGTTCTGGAATTCATCAAGATGGTGTGATAAAAAATAGAGAAACATACGAAATTATAGACCCAAAGGACGTAGGGGTAACTGAATCCGCTATTGTTCTCACCGCAAGAAGTGGTCGTGCTGCCTTGGCCTACCGAGCAAAAAATGTGGGTTACGAATTAACAAAACTACAATTAGATGTCGTTTATAAAGACTTCTTAAAATATGCTGATGCCAAAAAAGAAGTAGAAGACAACGACATTCATAACATTATAGAATCCAGTTCAATTTATAACGAACTCCGCTAATTTAACATGAAAAAAACTTTATTTGATAAGGTTTGGGACGCACACGTTGTGGACGCCATAGACAATGGCCCACAGATCCTTTACATCGATAAACATTTAATTCATGAGGTTACAAGTCCTCAAGCATTTAATGAATTGAACCATCGAAATATCCCAATCTTTAGGCCCAACCAAATTGTAGCCACAGCAGACCACAACACACCAACACAAAACCAACACCTCCCTGTTCGAGATGATTTGTCAAGACATCAATTGGAGCAATTGGCAAAAAATTGTGCTAAAAACAACATCACACTTTATGAATTGGGCCACAAATACAATGGTATTGTTCATGTCATGGCACCCGAATTAGGCATCACTCAACCAGGAATGACCATGGTTTGTGGTGATAGCCATACATCTACACACGGCGCTTTTGGAACCATTGCATTTGGAATTGGAACCAGTCAAGTTGCACAAGTATTTGCCAGTCAATGTCTGTTGTTGACAAAACCAAAAAGCTTGCGCGTAACTGTAAATGGAACACTAAAAAAAGGAGTGTTACCCAAAGATGTTATTCTCTACATTATTTCCAAATTAGGAACAAATTCAGGAACTGGATACTTCTGTGAATACGCTGGAGAAGTTTTTGAAAACATGAGTATGGAAGGCCGAATGACGGTTTGTAACATGAGTATTGAAATGGGTGCTCGAGGCGGTATGATTGCTCCAGACGAAACCACTTTTGAATACATAAAAGGCCGTGAATTTGCTCCAAAAGGTAAAGAATTTGAAGACAAAGTCGCTTACTGGAAAACCCTACCAACTGATGACGGTGCAACCTTTGACAAAGAATATACTTTTGATGCTGAGGATATTGAACCCATGATTACCTACGGTACAAACCCAGGTATGGGTATAAAAATTTCTGAAACCATCCCTAATTCGGAGAGTGAATCCGATAAGAAGTCTTTGGCGTATATGAACTTTTCAGCTGGAGAATCCTTGGTCGGTAAGCCCATAAACTATGTGTTTATTGGTAGCTGTACCAATTCAAGAATAGAAGATTTT
The DNA here is from genome assembly GCA_038138145.1 of Formosa sp. Taxonomy (GTDB): domain Bacteria; phylum Bacteroidota; class Bacteroidia; order Flavobacteriales; family Flavobacteriaceae; genus UBA3537. The sequence continues at coordinate 155,079 of JAYQDD010000003.1, read as the reverse complement.
CGTGTAGCGGCGAATTACATCAAAGGCAAACAAAAAGCCGACAATGTAACGGCATGGCTTGTTCCTGGAAGTCGCCAAGTAGAGGCACAAATTATTGAAGAAGGACTAAAAGACATTTTCGAAGCCGCTGGATTTGAACTGAGACAACCCGGTTGCTCCGCGTGTTTGGCTATGAATGACGATAAAATACCTCAAGGTGAATATTGCGTATCGACGTCCAACAGAAATTTTGAAGGCCGACAAGGACAAGGATCAAGAACTATTTTGGCTAGTCCTTTAGTTGCTGCTGCCACAGCAGTAGAAGGGACTATTATTGACGTTTCAAAACAATTTGATTAATGGAAAAATTCTCAACACTAACATCGACAGCGATTCCACTGAAAATATCAAATGTTGATACTGATCAAATCATCCCTGCGCGTTTTCTAAAAGCAACAGACAAAAAAGGGTTTGGCGATAATTTATTCCGAGATTGGCGATACGACAAACAAGACAATTTAATCCCTGATTTTGCGCTTAACAACACTAAATACTCTGGTAGTATTCTTGTTGCTGGCGATAATTTTGGTTGCGGTTCTAGTCGAGAACATGCGGCTTGGGCACTCGCAGGGTACGGCTTCAAGGTGATTGTTTCTAGTTTTTTCGCTGATATTTTCAAAGGAAACGCCCTCAACAATGGTTTGTTGCCCATTCAAGTTTCTGAAGAAATTCTTGAACAACTCTTTGCAGCCATAAACAATAATGCCGAAGTACAATTTGAGATTAATCTTGAGGCACAAACTTTGGCTGTTTTAGGCACACAAATTGAAACAACTTTCGACATTGACCCCTATAAAAAAACATGCCTCATCAATGGCTACGACGACATTGATTATTTACTGAGTAAAAAAGATAAAATTCAAGCATTCGAACTTCAAAAAACACAAGCGCTATGAACTTAAAAATCGCTGTACTCCCAGGAGATGGTATTGGGCCAGAGGTTACAGAACAAGCTGTAAAAGTCCTTAATGCTATCGCGCAAAACTTTAACCACAAATTCAATTACACCTACGCCGATGTGGGTGCAATTGCTATTGACAACCACAACGATCCCTTGCCTGAGAGCACCCTAGATTTATGTAAATCAAGTGATGCCATCCTGTTTGGTGCCATTGGCGACCCTAAGTATGACAACAACCCATCAGCCAAAGTTCGCCCAGAACAAGGATTGTTAAAACTCAGAAAAGAACTTGAGCTGTTCGCCAACATTAGGCCTGTAAAAGCGTATGACAAATTGCTTAAAAAATCACCGCTGAAAAAAAGCATCATCAAAGGTACAGACATCAGTATCTATCGAGAACTTACTGGTGGATTGTATTTTGGTGAAAAGAAATTAAGTGAAGATGGCAATACCGCCTCTGACCTTTGTACCTATACGCGTGAAGAAATTGAGCGTATTGCACATCTTGCTTTTAAAGCGGCTCAAAAAAGAAATAACAAAGTAACACTTGTTGATAAAGCCAATGTTTTGGAAAGTTCAAGACTGTGGCGCAAGGTCGTGACTGAAGTAGGAAAAGAATATTCCGATGTAGAGCTTGCATTTTTGTTTGTAGATAATGCGGCTATGCAAATGATTCTGAACCCAACTCAATTTGACGTGATCCTTACCGAAAACTTATTTGGGGACATCATTAGTGACGAAGCCAGCGTTATTGGCGGATCTATTGGGCTCTTGGCCTCTGCGTCTGTTGGCAAAAAGTTCGCGATGTTCGAACCCATCCATGGGTCTTACCCACAAGCTACTGGAAAAGGGATTGCCAACCCGGTTGCCTCCATTCTTTCGGCGGCCATGTTGTTGGATCATTTTGATTTGAAGGACGAGGCCGATATGATTAGAAAAGCGGTAGACAAGTCGTTGCAGTTACAAATTACAACCCCTGATTTAAATCAAAAATACGACAACGTAACCACTAGCAAAGTGGGTGACTTTATTGAGGATTTTATCAATAATCCAGAAGATTCTAATTTGAATTTTTCTAATATTTATTTAGGACAGTCGACTATAATATAATATGATACTTATGACAAAAAAAAACCCCTATCCAAAAATGCATAGGGCTTTTTTATTACAATTTAATGGTTTTGCCATTATCGTTTTTAAAACGATATTCTAAATATGTGTAAGCATCTCTTGGCATAATTTTCACCCATTTTTTGTGTTTAAAATACCATTTTAAACGAATAGATGGGAATCCTTTTGTCATAAAGGCGGCAATAAAAGGGTGTGTGTTTAAAGTCACCTTTTTATGTCCTTTTTTAATAATTTGATCGAGTTGATGGTCAATTTTATCAATCAAAACAATGGGTGCTTCTACTTCTGCACCATTAATTCCGTTAGGATTTGCTTCTTTTGTTTTGATGTTCATTTCTGGACGAACACGCTGACGTGTGATCTGAATAAGACCAAATTTGCTCGGAGGCAAAATTTTGTGTTTTGCTCGATCATCTTTCATTTCTTCTCTTAAATGATTGAAGAGTTTTCTTCGATTTTCTGCACTACTCATGTCAATGAAATCTACCACAATGATACCACCCATATCGCGAAGTCGAAACTGCCTTGCAAGTTCAGTTGCTGCAATCATATTGACTTCTATTGCGGTATCTTCTTGGTTTTTTTCTTTACTTGTTCGGTTGCCACTATTGACATCCACAACATGAAGTGCTTCGGTATGCTCTACAATAAGATAAGCTCCTTTGGGCAATGAAACTGTTTTTCCAAAGGATGTTTTTATTTGGCGTTCAATTCCGTATTTTTCAAAAATTGGTGTTTTGGAATTGTAATGCTTAACAATAGATTCTTTGTGTGGTGCGATTTCAAACACATAATCTTTGATTTTGTCGCATAGATCTTTATTGTCTACTGTTATTTTTGTAAAGCTATCGTTAAAAATATCTCTCAAAATAGAGGACGCCTTGTTCATTTCCCCTAAGACTTTGCTGGGTGTATGGGCTTTGGGGATACTCTTGCATACGGTTTCCCATTTCGTATATAGATTTTGCAAGTCTTTGTCGAGTTCGGCTACTTTTTTGCCTTTGGCAACGGTCCTGATGATGACGCCAAATCCTTTGGGCGTAATACTTTTGACCAGTCGTTTTAGACGCTCTTTTTCTGCACGGCTTTCAATTTTTTGAGAAATTGAAATACGATCCGAAAACGGTACGAGTACCAAATAGCGCCCAGCAAATGAAAGTTCTGAACTAATTCTTGGCCCCTTTGAAGATATGGGTTCTTTGACTATTTGAACCAATAAAGATTGATTTGGATTGATAGCTTTATCAATTTTACCATCTTTATGAATGTCTTTTTCGTAAGGAAAATCTTTAAGAGAAAAGTCTTTTTGTTTACCTGTGCTTACACGTTTTATGAATTTCAACAAAGAAGGAAGTTTTGGGCCTAAATCATGATAATGCAAAAATGCATCTTTATGATACCCTACATTGACAAATGCAGCGTTGAGTCCAGGTATAGATTTTCTGACTTTGGCTAAAAACACATCGCCTACAGAAAATTTATTATTCTCTTTGTCCTTTTGAAATTCAATTAGTTTTCCATCTTTTAATAAGGCAAAATCAACATTGTCTGAACTGGATCGAATGATTAATTCTTTATTCATAGTGTTAATTTTAATCTATACAACTGTTGTTGCACAGATGGATGATACAATAATTTGTTTTTATCAATGATGAATTCATCACGATAAAAATTAATTTTCACAGGATTTTTATCCCGTTAAATTCATGATATCAAATAGGTAAAAAATGATAATGCATGAATTTGATTTCAATGAACGTTTATTTTAAAACTGAAAAAGTAGCAAATGCTACTTTATCAGTTTACTTTTTTTTGTGTCGGTTTGCACGACGACGTTTCTTACGCTTGTGCGTAGCTACCTTGTGTCTTTTACGTTTTTTACCACTGGGCATATATACCTTTTTTATAATTAATTAATTGACTTTTACCTTCTTTTTTACACCTTCAAGAAACACTTTTGATGGTTTAAAAGATGGTATGTTGTGTGCAGGTATTTTGATGGAGGTATTTTTTAAAATATTTCTACCAATTTTTTCTGCACGAGTTTTAATCACAAAACTACCAAAACCTCTGAGGTATACATTATTACCTGATTCTAGGGATCCTTTTACTTCATTCATAAAAGACTCCACAGTAGCAAGAACGTCTGTTTTTTCAATTCCTAAATCATTAGAAATTTTTGTTACAATTTCTGCTTTTGTCATTTTATTGCACTTTTAAGTTAATGTCATTTAAGGGCTTGCAAATATATGTATTTTAATTTCAATATTTCAATCCTTAAGAATTAAAATTTATCCGTTGAATAGTTTATTTTTGTTGCTGATGCTGAAAAAAAATGAACTTTAATTCAAAATTAACCTATTGGTATTCAACGCACAAAAGAGATTTACCATGGCGCTCTACCAAAGATCCATACCACATTTGGCTGTCTGAAATTATACTTCAGCAGACCCAAATTAAGCAAGGATTGCCTTATTATCTAAAGTTTGTTAAACATTATCCAACGGTTTTTGATCTTGCACAAGCCAAAGAAGATATGATTCTTAAAGATTGGCAAGGATTGGGCTACTATTCCAGAGCAAGAAATTTACACAAAACTGCGCAATATATTGCAGAAGAATTGGATGGTGTATTTCCAAAAAGCTACAAAGAATTACTAAAACTAAGAGGTGTTGGAGATTACACCGCAAGTGCCATTGCTTCGATCTGTTACGAAGAAAAAACAGCGGTAGTCGATGGAAATGTATACAGAGTTTTGTCTCGATTTTTTGGTATTGAAACCCCCATTAACTCAACGCAAGGAATAAAACAATTTAAAGCACGCGCAACATCATTGTTACCACAAAAAAACATTGGCGATTACAACCAAGCCATCATGGAGTTTGGCGCACGACAATGTAAGCCCAAATCCCCTGATTGTCTAAAGTGTCCTTTGGCGAATGATTGCGTAGCACATAATACAGGCCAAATTCAATTATTCCCTGTTAAACTCAAAAAACTTAAGATAACGAAAAAGTATTTCAATTTTTTAGTGGTAAACTCAAAAAACCACAAAACCATTTTGGAGAAACGCACAACAAAAGGGATTTGGCAAAATCTTTATCAATTTCCATTAATTGAAACTTCAAAAACTGAACTAAATAAAAATTTCATTGCAAATCTTGATCACAAAATTCTAAAAAATTTATCGATTGAGTCCATTGAATTATTCAACAAAAAAGAAATTATTCATCGATTGTCGCACCAAGAGTTGTATATCAAATTTTGGATTTTACATACTTCTGACAATATTAAACACGGCATCGTTTGGTCCGAAGTTTCAAAACGTGCAGTTCCAATTGTTATCGATCGATTTATTCGAAAATTTCAATCTTAGTTGTCATTTTTTTGAATATCTTTATACTTTATAAATTATCCTACTTTAAATTCAAATTATGTCTGGAACACTAAATAAAGTCATGCTCATTGGTCATTTGGGTGATCACGTCAAAATCCACTACTTTGATGACAGCAATTGTGTGGGACGCTTCCCATTGGCAACCAACGAGACCTACACCAACAAACAAACAAACGAAAAAGTAACCAATACAGAATGGCACAACATTGTTGTGCGCAACAAAGCTGCTGAGATTTGCGAAAAATACCTGAAAAAAGGAGATCGTGTATATATCGAAGGACGCTTAAAAACACGTAAATGGCAAGATGATAAAGGCAACGACCGCTATTCTACAGAAATTGCTTGTACTGATTTCACATTTTTAACAGCAAAAAACGAGCAAATACAACAAACACCTGATGGGGCTCAAACCAATACACCAGCACCACCAGCGGATACAAGTAAACCTGAAGGTTCTGATGATTTGCCTTTTTGATTTTTCACCAACTAACATCCTTTGAACGCTGATATCATTCATTTTTTTAATACCATAGACACGACCCTTTTGTTTGGAGGATTGTTTCTCATTGTTCTACTGTGTTGCTCTGCACTTATTTCAGGCGCAGAGGTTGCTCTTTTTTCTCTGACAAAAGCAGATTTAGAGCCACAAGACCATAGCTCAAAAGCATTAGACATCATCAATACACTTCTACGTCGGCCAAAAAAATTACTCGCAACAATTTTAGTCGCCAATAATTTTATAAATATTGGAATTGTAATCCTTTTTGCTGCACTCAGCGAACGTATGTTTCGTGGAATGGACGCAAAACTAAACTTGGTTTTTTTTGAAATTGATTTAGTCTTTTTTATTGAAGTCATCATCATCACTTTTTTGATTTTACTATTTGGAGAGATTTTACCAAAAGTGTATGCCAATCGAAATAATTTAAAGTTTTCGAAATTTATGGCCAGACCACTAAAAGTTTTAGACGTGCTTTTTTCGCCCATCAGTATGCCTATGCGCAAAGTCACTTTGTTGATACATAAACGTCTTGGAAAACAAAAATCCAACCTAAATGTGGATTATCTTTCTCAAGCATTGGAGCTTACAAGTGAAGACGACACCACTAAGGAAGAACAAAAAATTCTTCAAGGTATTGTATCTTTTGGGAACACCGATACCAAACAAGTCATGCGTCCACGTATTGATATTTTTGCACTTGAATCTTCATTGAAATTTAAAGATATTATTCCAGAAATTGTAGCGCATGGCTACTCAAGAATTCCTGTTTATGAAAATTCTATTGACTCTGTTTCAGGAATATTATATGCCAAAGATCTTTTACCACACCTTAAGAAAAAAGAATTTGACTGGAACAGCTTGCTTAGAGCACCATTGTTTGTACCGGAAAACAAAAAATTGGATGATTTGATGGTCGAATTTCAAGAAAAAAAGATTCACTTGGCTGTCGTTGTAGACGAATATGGTGGTACTTCAGGAGTGGTCTCTTTGGAAGATGTTATAGAAGAAATTGTTGGTGATATTAGTGACGAATTTGATGATGATGATTTGATTTATTCTAAAATTGACGATTACAACTATGTGTTTGATGGCAAAACAGCGCTGAAAGATTTCTATAGAATCATAAAACTAGAAGATGAATCCATTTTTGAAAATAATAAAGGTGAGGCCGAAACACTAGCAGGTTTTGTACTTGAAATTTCCAAAAGTTTTCCAAAAATTCGAGCAAAAATAAAATTTAAAACCTTCACTTTTGTGGTTGAAGGAATTGATAACAAAAGGATAAAACAATTAAAAGTTACGCTTAAGAAATAATGAGCCGTTTTATTATCATGGTAATTGTTTGTTGTTGTTTTGCATGCCAACAAGTTGATGTGCCAAAACCCAAGGCCTTTTTGCGGTTGGAATACCCCAAAGCCAATTACAAAACTATAGAAACTCCACTACCTTTTAGTTTTAAAAAAAATAAACTTTCTACTGTCGAAACCGTCAAAAAAAATAATAGCCCTTTGGGCTTAAACCTCAACTACAGCGCATTGAATGCAACTGTCTATTTGACCTATGGCGCTGTGGATAATAACCTAAATACATTTATCTCGGATGCAGGATCTATTACGCAAAAACACGCACAAATGGCTCGTGAGGTGTCCGAACGTTCTTTTGAAAATGAGCAGACTAAAGTTTATGGCAAATTATACGAATTACGTGGTCCTGTAGCATCGCAAATTCAATTTCATGTTTCAGATCGCGAAAAACACTTTCTTTCTGGTGCGCTGTACTTCAGAACGCGCCCTAACTACGATTCCATATTACCCGCAGTAGATTATGTCAAAAAAGATATCGTAATGCTGATGGAAAGTTTACGTTGGAAAAATTAGTCTTTATCTAAACTATTCCATCCCTGAGCTTTAAGAGGGATTTTCTCATCGCCACGAGTCACTAAATGCATTCCAGAACGGACATCGGTCATATATCCAATTACTGTCAAATTTGGATTGGCTTTAATTTTTGGATAATCCTCTTGGCTAATGGTCATCAGTAGCTCATAATCCTCTCCACCACTAAGAGCAATTGTTGTGCTGTCCATGTTAAATTCTTCACAAGTTGAAATGACTTGAGGATCCAATGGGATTTTTTCTTCATACAAATCGCAACCAACATTACTCTGTTTGCACAAATGAATGATTTCTGAGGATAAGCCATCGCTTATATCAATCATAGAAGTGGGCTTTACTTCCAAATCTTGAAGCAATTGAACAATATCTTTTCTGGCCTCTGGCTTGAGTTGACGCTCTATGATGTAAGAATAAGCATCCAAATCGGGTTGATTGTTGGGATTAACTTTAAAAACTTCTTTTTCACGTTCCAAAACCTGAAATCCTAAGTAGGCTGCTCCAATGTCGCCAGTAACCACCAGCAAATCATTAGGTTTTGCGCCACTTCGCTTGACGACGTTAGAAGGGTCAACTTCTCCAATAGCGGTAATCGAAATAGTCAAACCACTTTGTGAAGACGTTGTATCTCCACCCACAACATCAACTTCATAAATGGACGCAGCAGTTCGGATTCCATCGTACAAGGCCTCCAGAGCTTCTAACCCAAAACGATTAGATACAGCAATAGAAACCGTAACCTGTGTAGCTCGAGCGTTCATGGCATAGATGTCAGACAAATTCACGACAACTGCTTTATACCCCAGATGTTTTAACGGCATATAGCTCAAATCGAAATGAACGCCCTCAACAAGTAAATCTGTTGAAACAACTACCGTATTTTCTTTAAAATCAAGAAGGGCAGCATCATCACCTATCCCTAAAATTGTGGTTTTATTTTTTATCGAAAAATGGGCTGTTAAATGCTCAATTAAACCAAACTCTCCTAACTCAGAAAGGGTTGTTTTTTTTTGATTTTTATCTTCTATCATGATGCAAAAATACAGCAATTATAGATTTTTTAAGATTTAATTACAGAATTTAGTGTAAATTGTGACACGCACAAACAAATCTCTACTGCTATGAATTTTGAAAAACTTTCAATTTTATACATTCTAATCTTCTGTGTTGGATTTTTATTTAGTTGTGAAAATGAAACTACTGGACTAACGTACACGGACACCGATGGTGATGGTTTATTCGATGCCATTGATAATTGCCCCACTGTAGCCAATGCTGATCAAGAAGATGATGACAACGACGGAATCGGTAATGCCTGCGACGACGTGGCCTTTACCTCTGAGCCATGCATTAATGGATTTGCAGGAATCTACCCTTGTAACGGATACGATTTAATTGGATATTTGTCTTTAGAAGACCTCAGTATTTCCACCCCAGGAAACGTAACACTTTCAGGAAATGACTCGTGGGGCTGGACTGATCCCGAAGACGGCAAAGAATATGCCCTTGTTGGCCTTTCTACGCATACCGCATTTGTTGATATGAGCGACCCTGACAACATGAAACTGATTGGTGTTCTGCCAACGGCTACAACAAATAGCTTGTGGCGTGACATAAAAGTATATCAAAACCACGCATTTATTGTTTCCGAAGCCAACAACCATGGCATGCAAGTTTTCGATTTGACACGTTTACGTGATGTTCAAAATCCTCCAGTAGAGTTTGATGCTGATACCCATTTTACAGAATTTGGTAGGGCACACAACATTGTGATTAACGAAGATTCTGGATATGCCTACATTGTGGGTACATCTAGTGCTAATGGAGGACCCTTATTTATCAATATCCAAAATCCAACTGCACCCGTTTTTGAGGGTGAATTTGGCGATGGAGATTATTCGCATGATGCACAGGTGGTAACCTACAATGGCCCAGATACCGATTATACAGGCAAAGAAATTCTTATAGGCAGTAATGAAGATGAAGTCGTTATTGTTGATGTAACAGATAAAACAAACCCTGTAATCATCTCAACAATTAGTTATTCAAATGTAAAGTATACACACCAGGGATGGTTCACTGAAGATTTACGCTATTTTATTGTTGGCGATGAGCTCGATGAAATAAATTTTGGTAATAACACTAGAACTCTAATCTTTGATTTTAATGATTTAGACAATCCAACTTTAAGTTTTGAATACCTTGCGCAAAACACCTCCATTGACCACAATGGCTACACTTTAGGCGATAGTTATTTCTTGGCGAGTTACAGAGCTGGAATGCGTGAAATAAGCATCACTGATATTGAAAATCAATCCATGACCGAAGTTGGTTTTTTTGACACCTATCCAGAAAATGATAATGCCAGCTTTAATGGCGTTTGGAATGTATACCCTTACTTTACTAGTGGACATATCATCATGAGCGATATAGAAAAAGGGTTATTTATTGTTAAGAAAAGTAATTAAGAAAATTCTGATGCGTTTATTACAAAACATAAAAACAACTTGTGTTATTCTAACATCTCTTTATGTGTTTTCTGCATGTGACTCTACTGATGATGAACAACCAACTCCTTCTGTTAATCCCATCGAAATTCAAGAAACATTAACCTTAGGCGGAACAAAAAATGAGAGCGGACAATCGGTAGTTAGCACATCAGACGGCGGTTATGCCATTTTGGGTTATACCCAAAGCATGGATGAAGACATCTCAAACAAAACGGACACCTCTTATGATTATTGGTTATTGAAATTCAATGCCGCTGGAGAACAAGAATGGCAAAAGGTATATGGTGGATCCAATGACGATCGTGGGCAAGATATTATCCGGACCAACGATAGTGGTTATGCCATTGTAGGCACGAGCAAAAGCAACGACAACGATGTCACTACCAACGCAGGTTCAAATGATTTTTGGTTGGTAAAACTCAATGACTCTGGCGAAATTCAGTGGGAAAAATCTTTGGGGTATGCCGGATCAGATAGTGCATTTTCTGTAATCCTCACACAAGATGATGGGTATCTTATTTCTGGTGTTTTGGATGTTACTGCATCCAATGGCGCGGGCAACAACCGAACATATATGCAGCGCCATGCTGGTGGAGATTATTGGGTCATAAAACTCAACAACTTAGGAGAATTGCAATGGAGTCGCTATTTTGGAGGCACATTTACAGATACGGCCTATGATGCCATCGAAACACAGAATGGTAATTTTATAATTGTAGGGTCGTCAGATAGCGATGATGTGGACATAAACAACAATAAAGGGACCTATGATTTTTGGGTTTTGAAACTCTCAAGTTCTGGGGATTTGATATGGGAAAAATCTTTTGGTGGTAGCGAAATTGATAACGCAAGAGCCATCACGGCTACAAACGATGGCAACTATCTAATCGTTGGAGATACAAGAAGCAACGATGTTGATGTAAGTGAAAACAAAGGTGCTGCAGATATTTGGGTTATCAAAATAAATGCAAATGGAGATTTGGTTTGGGGACAAACATTTGGTGGGAGTAGTTTTGATGGCGTTCAAGCGATCCATAAAACGCAAAACGGAGGATTTATAATTGCAGGAAATTCAAGAAGTGCAGATGGGAATCTTACAAAAAACAATGGTCAAAATGATGCTTGGCTACTAAAAATTAACGAGCAAGGAAACATTGTGTTTCAGTCATCCGTTGGGGGTAGTGATGTGGATCTTTTGATGGACGTAACTCAGCTTGACGATGGAACTATTGTTGGTGTTGGAAATTCCAACAGTTCAGATTTCGATATTTTAGAGCATAAGGGCTTTACAGATTTATTAATCATAACAGCAAAATGATGAAAATTAGACTATTACTCATAACAATAACTCTTGCTCTTTTTGGATGCGAATCCGATAAAGATGATAACGAAATTGCAACAACTTCTGTAAATTTTTCATTCGTTCACAAATTGGGCGAAACAATGGTCACAAATGATGATTTCAATACAATTCAATTCACCAATGCTTTCGGTAATGAATTAAGTATTGAGCGCTTGCGTTATTTAATTTCTAAAATAAAATTAACTTCAAGTACTGGAGAAGTAATCACTTTAGATGAATACACCTTAGTAGATTTGGAAGACCCCAATACTTTGAGTTTTACCTCAAACAAAAGGGTAAATATTGGTGCTTATACAAAGGTTTCTTTTATTTTTGGATTTACAAACGAAGATAACACCGATGGCGCTTACAGTGATTTAAACTCTGCCTCTTGGAATGTCCCTGCCATGCTTGGTGGCGGTTACCACTACATGCAATTGGATGGAAAATACCGAAACAACGCTGGAATTGAATCGGGCTACAACTATCATGCGATTCGTGCTGCAGACAACCCAGGGCCAAACCCTACTTTCCCTCAAGATACTTTTTTTGAAGTAAATTTAGGTTCAATAACCCTTGCGGAAAATACCCAAATCACAATTAGAATGGATATCGAACAATGGTTTGAAAATCCTTATTTATGGGATTTAAATGTATATGACCAAATGTTGATGCCCAACAGTGCGGCCCAAATACTGATGTATGACAATGGCCAAAATGTATTTAATTTAGAATCCGTTGAATAACTATTTTAAACATACTATTCTTCTTTTAATCCTCTGTCTCTCATGTTCAAAAGATGAGGTAACAGGTAGTGATGGTTATATCCCCACCCCTGCTACCCTGAATATTCCTGAAGTATTTCAAGGCCGAATTCTACCCCCTGTTATCCCATCAAACAACCCCCTCACAGAGGAAGGTATTGCTTTGGGAAAAAGATTGTTTTTTGACAAAAAATTATCAGCAGACAACACCCAAGCTTGTGCTAGTTGTCATGCACCTCAAAGGGCCTTCACAGATGAGCGACAATTCAGCATTGGTATCGATGGCATTGAAGGCACAAGAAACAGCATGCCCCTGTTCAATTTGGCTTGGAATTATGACGATAAATTTTTCTGGGATGGGCGAGAATTGGGTTTAGAACGCCAAGTCTTTGACCCCATTACCAACCCTATTGAAATGCACAATACCCTTGAAAATGTGGTCCAACAATTACAACTAGACGCTTCATATCCCCCACTTTTTGAACGGGCTTTTGGCACCTCAACTATAGACTCTGTTTTGGTGAGTAAAGCCATAGCACAATTCGAACGAACCCTTATTTCTGGGAATTCAAAATTTGATCATTATCTGCTTGGTGAAGCTAATTTAACGCCTCAAGAACTCGAAGGATTCAATATCTTTATGGATGAAAATCGTGGTGATTGCTTCCATTGCCACGGTAGTGAAAACAACCCGCTATGGACCGACAATAAATTCCACAACAATGGCTTAGATACCAACCCAACCGATTTAGGGCTTGGTGCAGCCACAGGTGATCCCAACGACAATGCAAAATTTAGATCACCTTCGTTGCGCAATTTGGCCTTCACAGCGCCTTACATGCACGATGGCCGATTTGCAACTTTGGATGAAGTTATTAATCATTACAGCGAAGGGTTACAAAATTCGCCGACCATAGATCCCCTAATGAAAAAAGTCGATCAAGGGGGCGTTCAACTCTCCGCTGTTGAAAAAGCGAATTTAAAAGCATTTTTACTATCACTTTCCGATTTTAGTTTTATCAACAATCCTGAATTCGCTCATCCATAGCAAAAACCTATATTCCTATATGCTAATATAATGTTAGGAAATAGCATTATAAAGGGGTTATGTTGTATATTTGTTCCCTAATTTAGAAACTTTCTATTTAAGAAGTTATGATAAATGTAAGTGAAACAGCTAAAATTAAAGTTGAGGCACTCATGAAAGAAGACGGTTTTAATCCAAAAACTGATTTCGTTCGTGTGGGTGTAAAAAGCGGGGGTTGTTCTGGGTTGTCCTATGATTTAAAATTTGACAAAAATCAGGACGAAAGCGATAAACTTTTTGAAGATAATGGCATCAAGATTGTCGTGGATACCAAAAGCTTTTTGTACCTCATCGGTACAACATTGGACTACTCTGGTGGCCTCAATGGTAGTGGTTTTGTTTTTAATAACCCCAATGCCAACCGCACATGCGGTTGCGGAGAATCGTTTTCTCTCTAAAATAAAAAAACTGGTATGAACAAGTACACAGAAGATGATTTAAGAGAAGAGCTCAAAACCAAACAGTACGAATATGGGTTTTATACCGATATAGAATCTGAGACCTTTCCTGTTGGTTTAGACGAATCTATTGTACGCGCTATCTCTAAGAAAAAAAATGAGCCCGAATGGATGACCGATTGGCGTTTGGAGGCCTTCAAAATATGGAAAGATATGGAAGAACCCGATTGGGCAAACGTTTCCTACGAAAAACCAGATTTTCAGGCCATATCCTACTACTCAGCGCCCAATAGCAAACCGAAATACAATTCTTTAGACGAAGTCGATCCAGAACTTTTGGCCACTTTTGAAAAACTAGGCATATCCATAGACGAACAAAAAAAACTTTCTGGAGTTGCGATGGACGTTGTGGTCGATTCTGTATCTGTTGCGACTACATTCAAAAAAACACTTTCTGAAAAAGGCATTATTTTTATGAGTATCTCTGAAGCTATTCAAAAACATCCTGAATTGGTCAGAAAATATATTGGCACTATTGTTCCTCAAAAAGACAACTACTACGCCGCTCTAAACAGTGCTGTATTTAGTGATGGTAGCTTTTGTTATATTCCTAAAGGCGTACGTTGCCCAATGGAACTTTCCACATATTTCAGAATCAACCAAGCTGGAACCGGGCAATTTGAGCGCACTTTGGTCATTGCAGACGAAGGAAGTTATGTAAGTTACCTTGAAGGATGTACGGCACCCAGTCGAGATGAAAACCAATTACATGCCGCGGTAGTGGAACTTATTGCATTGGAAAATGCAGAAATTAAGTATTCTACAGTTCAGAACTGGTATCCAGGAAATGCAGAGGGTAAAGGTGGGGTATACAATTTTGTGACCAAGCGAGGATTGTGCGAAAAAAACGCAAAAATATCATGGACACAAGTAGAAACTGGAAGTGCAGTAACATGGAAATATCCATCATGTGTGCTAAAAGGAGATCATTCTGTTGGCGAATTTTATTCCATCGCTGTAACGAATAATCATCAGCAAGCCGATACAGGTACCAAAATGATTCATCTTGGCAAAAACACAAAATCGACCATCATAAGTAAAGGGATTTCTGCAGGAAAGTCACAAAACAGCTACAGAGGATTGGTACAGGTAAGTTCAAGAGCAACAAACGCAAGAAACTTCTCGCAATGCGACAGTCTATTGATGGGTAATGAGTGTGGCGCACACACCTTCCCTTACATTGAAGCAAAAAACAAAACTGCGCAAATAGAACATGAAGCTACCACCAGTAAAATTGGTGAAGACCAAATTTTTTACTGCAATCAAAGGGGTATCGATACCGAAAAAGCTATTGCACTGATAGTCAATGGTTTTAGTAAAGATGTTTTGAATAAACTTCCTATGGAATTTGCCGTAGAAGCTCAAAAATTATTAGAAATAAGTCTTGAAGGATCTGTTGGATAAATTAAAACACATGAAAAAGATTAGTTTATTAATACTACTCACATTGATTTTTGGATGTAAAAATTCTTCCGAGAATCTTACACTTCTGAAAGGAAGTTACATCTACTTTGATGATGCTGCTGTATTGCAAACAAATAATGAAGTTTATGGTGTATTTATGAACGTAAAAGCACTAGAACTTAACCAACGTGCCGAACTAGAAAAAACGTCACCAACAGATGTAATTTATGTAGAACTAAAAGGAGTCATCTCTACAGATGAAGACGATAAAATAAAGTGGGAAAAGAAATTTGATATTAAAGAAATTGTATCGATTTCGAGAACGAAAAAAGAAAGAAATACGCTAATTCTAGGAACAGAATAACTATGTTAGAAATAAAAAACATACACGCAAAAATTGACGAAAAATCCATTTTAAAAGGAATCAATTTAGACATCAAAGCGGGTGAAGTACACGCCATCATGGGCCCCAATGGCTCTGGAAAAAGCACACTTGCTTCTGTAATCGCTGGAAGAGAAGAGTATGAAATTGAGAAGGGCTCTATCCTTTTCAATGGGGAAGACATTAGCGAACTCAGTGTAGAGGAACGCGCGCACCAAGGGGTGTTTTTATCATTTCAATATCCTGTTGAAATTCCTGGCGTAACGGTAACCAATTTTATCAAAACTGCACTCAATGAAACACGTAAAGCCAAAGGTTTGGAAGATATGCCAGCCAGTGAAATGCTCAAGCGTATCCGTGAAAAATCAGAGCTTTTAGAGATTGATCGCAAGTTTTTATCTAGATCACTTAACGAAGGTTTTTCAGGCGGTGAGAAAAAAAGAAATGAAATTTTTCAGATGGCTATGCTTGAACCCAAACTCGCCATTTTGGACGAAACAGACTCAGGTTTAGATATTGATGCCCTAAGAATTGTTGCCAATGGAGTAAATAAATTAAAAACAAAAGACAACGCTGTATTGGTCATTACACACTATCAGCGTCTTCTAGATTATATTGTTCCCGATTATGTTCATGTTCTGTACAATGGAAAGATTGTTAAATCTGGCGGAAAAGAACTTGCTTTTGAACTTGAAGAAAAAGGATACGACTGGATTAAAAAAGAAGTACATCAAGACTAAAAACTGACAGTTTTATGAACTTAAAAGAAAAACTCATATCTTCCTTTATTGCCTTTGAAAATCAAATTTCAATGGATACCCCCCTACTTAGTAATTTGAGAGAAGAAGCTATTAAAATTTTTGAAGACGAAGGATTTCCAACCAAAAAAAATGAAGACTGGAAATACACTGCCCTAAATAAAGTCATCAAAGAAGATTTTAGTGTTTTTGCAAATACCGAAAACCCTATTGAATATAAAGACGTTCAACCCTATTTTATCCATGACATTGATAGCTATAAAATTATTTTTATAGATGGGAAATATGCTTCACATTTATCGCAAACCACCCACGAGGGTATCGATGTGTGTCTTATGTCCGCTGCATTGAGCAAACCAAAATATCAAGCAGTCATCGAAAATTACTTTAATAAAATTGCGACAAAGAATGGCCTCAATGCGCTCAATACTGCCTTTTGTCAAGAAGGCGCATACATCCATATCAAAAAAAATAAACTGGCTGAAAGACCCATTCAAATTATACATTTTTCGACAGGGAAAGAACCAGCATTATTATTACAACCCAGAAACTTAATTGTTGTAGACGAAAATGCACAAGTGCAAATTATCGAACGCCATCAAAGTTTAACAGAAAACCCAACCCTAACCAATAGTGTAACTGAAATTTTTGCAGCCAAACGCGCCATCATTGACTACTACAAAGTGCAAAATGATAAGTCTGAAGCATCACTGATTGACAACACATTTATCGAACAACATCAAGAAAGTAATGTTGGCGTACACACGTTTAGTTTTGGCGGGAAGTTGACAAGAAATAACCTAAATTTCTATCAAAAAGGGGAGCGCATTGATTCTACCCTAAAAGGTGTCACCATTATAGGCAATAAACAACATGTAGACCACAACACGCTTGTGCATCATATAGAACCCCATTGTAAAAGCCACCAAGACTACAAAGGCATTTTTGGTGATAGTGCGGTTGGAGTGTTCAATGGAAAAGTTGTGGTTGAAAAAGAAGCCCAAAAAACAAACGCTTTTCAAGCCAATAACAATCTATTGGTCAATGACAAAGCTACTATAAACACAAAACCTCAACTCGAAATTTTTGCAGATGATGTCAAATGTTCACATGGGTGCACCATTGGACAATTGGATGAAAATGCCATGTTTTATTTACGTGCTCGAGGAATTCCAGCAAAAGAAGCTAGAGCACTGCTGATGTATGCTTTTGCTAATAATGTTTTGGAAAGTGTAAAAATTCCACAACTTAAAAAAAGAATCAACAAACTGATTGCCAAAAAGTTAGGCGTTAATATTGGATTTGATTTATAATGAAAAACAACCATCAAAATACCGTGTTTAATGTCCAAGAAATTCGAAAAGATTTTCCGATTTTGAACCGCAAAATCAATGGAAAACCTTTGGTTTATTTTGATAATGCAGCAACTTCTCAAACACCACAACAAGTCATTGATGTTATTACCAACTACTACAGCAATTACAACGCCAATATTCATCGTGGTGTGCACCAACTGAGTCAAGAAGCGACCGACCAATATGAAGAAGCTAGACAAAAAATCCAAAAACACTTCAACGCCAAACATGCGTATGAAATTATTTTCACTTCAGGGACAACGCACAGCATCAATTTAGTAGCACATGGATTTGGAGAATTACTAAAAAAAAATGACGTCGTCTTAGTTTCTGCTTTAGAACACCACAGCAACATTGTACCCTGGCAAATGCTCTGTAAAAAAACAGGCGCATTACTGAAAGTAATCCCTATGACACCAGAGGGCGAACTCAACATGGATGAGTTTGAAACCCTACTCCAATTGAATCCAAAACTGGTATTTGTCAACCATATTTCCAATGCGTTAGGAACCATTAACCCCATAGAAAAAATCATAAGTAAAGCCCACAAAGTCGGTGCCGCTGTTCTTATTGATGGTGCTCAAGCTTGTCCACACATAAAGCCTGATGTACAAGCGTTGGACGTTGATTTCTATGTTACCTCAGCACACAAAATGTGTGGTCCAACAGGTGTAGGCATGTTGTATGCCAAAGAAGAATGGCTCAAAAAATTACCCCCCTATCAAGGTGGTGGAGAAATGATTTCTGACGTTACTTTTGAAAAGACAACCTATGCCGATTTGCCGCACAAATTTGAAGCGGGTACACCTAATATTTGTGGTGGAATTGCTTTTGGTGCTGCTATAGATTATATGAACAACATTGGATTCGAGCACATAGCAGCTTATGAAAATGAACTTTTACACTATGCTACCGAAAAACTTCAAACCATTGACGGCTTAAAGATTTATGGAACTTCAAATAACAAAACCTCAGTGATTTCATTCAACATTGATGGTGTTCACGCCTATGACATAGGTACCATTATTGACAAATTGGGGATTGCTATTCGAACAGGGCAACATTGTGCTCAACCCATTATGGATTTTTATGGTATTTCAGGAACTGCACGCGCCTCGTTTGCGTTTTACAATACAAAAGAAGAAATAGACCTATTGGTAGCAGCACTAAAAAAGGCCCAAATAATGCTTAACTAAAACTCAACCCTATCTTATGAAAACACTACTTACCTTTGTTTGTTTAACCCTATTATCTACAGAATGTGTGTCCAAAAAAGCATTAGACAACCAAGTTAATCCTAACACCAAAGAAGTTGTCTTTGTTTACAAATATTATACCCGAGGGTTTTATAAAGAACATCATGTGGGACAAGAAAAAATTATAACATTTCTTAACTACGCTAAAACTAAATTTACAGAAAAAGATGTCATCCCAATGGATTGGACAAACGCCATTGATCTTCTTACTAAAATTGATTTAACAGCATTTGAGAATCTTGAGGCCCCCTCAAGTTTACGTCATACAGATCGTGTTCAACATGGAGAATTGACCATAAAAATTAACAATACAACGTTTAGATCGCGTAATTTTGATCATGGTAATCCTCCCGAAAAAATAAAATCAATCGTCACGCAATTATTGGCTATGAGCGAGGGCAGTCAAAATCAAAATTAAGAATTGTATTTTTGTATCATGAGTATAGAAAACATACAAAATGAAATTGTCGAAGAATTTTCCATGTTTGAGGACTGGATGGAGCGTTACGAATACATGATTGAGTTAGGAAAATCTCTGCCATTAATCGATTCGAACTATAAAACAGACGACAACATCATCAAAGGATGCCAGAGTAAAGTATGGCTTCACGCCGATTTTGAACAAGACAAAGTCATCTTTACAGCCGACAGCGATGCCATCATTACTAAAGGGATTGTCGCCATTTTAATTCGTGTATTTACAAACCAAACACCTCAAGCAATTTTGGCGGCCAATACCGATTTTATTGATGCTATTGGGCTAAAAGAGCATTTGTCTCCAACTCGAGCCAATGGACTGGTGAGTATGATCAAACAAATAAAAATGTATGCTATCGCATACCAAACACAACAACAATCATGAGTGAACCAAATATAGATGTCAATGCATTAGGCGAAAAAATAGTGCGTGTGCTCAAAACCATATTTGATCCAGAAATACCTGTGGATATTTATGAATTAGGCTTGATTTACGATGTCTTCGTCAATGAAGATTACGAAGTAAAAATCTTAATGACGCTAACAACCCCCAATTGTCCTGTAGCAGAGACATTACCGCTGGAAGTCGAAGAAAAAGTAAAATCTTTGGACGAAGTTAAAGATGCAGAAGTCGAAATCACATTTGACCCACCATGGTCACAGGATTTAATGAGCGACGAAGCAAAACTAGAACTTGGAATGCTCTAAAAATGAAAGAGGAAATTGTAAATCGCGTCGCCAAAAGCAGTCTTATTACAATTGACTTGGAGGACTACTATCCTTCTGAACCACGGACACTTTTGGATGTCAAAGATTGGCTGTTTGAAGGATTAATTCTAAAGGAGAATGAATTTCGAGCTTCGCTCAAAAACTTTGATTGGTTACAATTCAAAGATCATCATATGGCTCTGCACTGCAGCACAGAAGCCATCATTCCAGCTTGGGCCTATATGCTCATTCAAACCCACCTTAAAGACGTTGCAAAAACCGTAGTTGTCGGGTCTTTGGACAATTTAGAGTCCTTTATTTATAATTCTATTATTGATGATTTAGACTTAGATTTTTGCAAAAACAAACCAATTATCGTCAAAGGATGCGCAAACAAACCTGTCCCACAAAATGCTTACCTCATGCTTATTCAAAAATTACAACCACTGGCCAAATCTATTATGTATGGTGAAGCTTGCTCGTCAGTCCCTCTTTTTAAAAAGAAAAAAATATAATTTCAAGTAAAGATTATTTTTAAAATAATAATATCTTTGTTTTATTAATACACCCTTAAATCTAAATACAAATGAAAAAAATCCTACTTCTCATGTTGAGTTTTCAACTCAGCGTTAGTTTTGCACAAGACACCGAAGAACCACAACCAAATTGGACCAAAAAAGGCATCATTACTTTCTTAGTCAATCAGTCTTCTTTTGAAAATTGGATTGCTGGTGGCATCAGTAATATTTCAGGTGCATTGGGTCTTAATTACGACTTTAACTACCAAAAAAACGACTGGACTTGGGAGAATAAACTAATCGCCAATTTTGGACTCACTAAAATAAAAAATCAAGACATTCAAAAATCTAGTGACCTTTTGGAATGGAACTCTGTTGTAGGAAAAAAAGCCAAGGGCTTCTGGTATTATTCCGCATTTTTAAATTTCAAAACACAATTTGCCGATGACCTTGACAAAGACACCAAAGGTCCGACAAAATTTTTATCTCCTGGTTACTTACAATTTGGTCCAGGAATGTTGTGGAAAAAAAGTGACAATCTAAAAGTCAATATTGCCCCTGCTACAAGCCGACTTATCATCGTTGATAAAGATTTAACTAAACCCGACAAGGGCTATTTTGGTGTAGAAGAAGGCAAAAGCACACGGTACGAACTTGGGGCTTCTGTTGGCGCATATTATAAATTGGACTTGATGAAAAATATTTCAATGGAAAACATCTTGAATCTTTATTCGAATTATCTTGAAGATCCACAAAATGTAGATTTGGACTACACCATGAATTTAGTCATGTCCGTTAATGACTTTATCTCGGCCAATTTGTCCTATCAAACCATTTATGACGACAATGCGTTTAGAGGACTACAAACACGTCAAGTTTTTGGAATTGGTATCAATTACAATTTTTAATACAGAGCAAATCAAATAGTAAAAAAGCACCTTTTGGTGCTTTTTTTATTGATGTTCTTCATAGTCTGGATACAAAAAATGATTGTAAGGAAAACGCTGAACATGGATTTTACGTACTTCATTGTATACTCTTTTTCGGAATTCTTCTAAGTTTTCTTTGTTCAATGCAGAGATAAACAGAGAGTGGCCTCCGATTTTGGACATCCATGTGGCCTTCCACTCTTGAAGTGAATAATGTGCCTTGGTACGTGGATTCATAAGGTCGGTTTCATCAAAAGGTGCTGGATTATAAGCATCAATCTTATTGAATACCATAAGGGTTGGCTTGTCCAAAGCATGAATTTCCTCCAAAATTTTATTTACGGATTCTATGTGTTCTTCAAAACTAGGATGAGAAATATCCACGACATGTAACAATAAATCAGACTCACGTACCTCATCCAAAGTACTTTTAAAAGAATCGACCAATTGTGTAGGCAGTTTACGGATGAACCCTACGGTATCGCTCATCAAAAAGGGCAAGTTTTTTACCACAACTTTGCGTACTGTAGTATCCAAAGTTGCAAATAATTTATTCTCAGCAAAAACATCCGATTTGCTAATAACATTCATCAACGTAGATTTCCCAACGTTGGTGTAGCCCACCAAAGCGACACGCACCAAAGCCCCACGATTGCCACGCTGAACGGACATTTGTTTATCAATTTTTTTGATCTTAGCTTTCAATAGCGCTATTTTCTCTCTTACTATTCGTCGATCAGTTTCTATTTCGGTTTCACCGGGTCCTCGCATTCCGATCCCCCCTTTTTGACGCTCGAGGTGTGTCCACATGCCTTTGAGTCGTGGTAATAAATATTGGCATTGTGCCAGTTCTACTTGAGTTCTAGCATAGCTGGTTTGTGCGCGTTGGGCAAAAATATCCAGTATAAGATTTGTACGGTCTAAAACTTTACAGTTTAGAATTTTACTGATGTTTCGTTCTTGAGCAGCAGAAAGTTCATCATCAAAAATAGCAGTCCCAATGTTATTGTCTTTAATGAATTCCTCTAAATCTTTCATTTTGCCAGAACCAATAAAAGTTTTGGGGTTAGGCATATCCATCTTTTGCGTAAAGCGTTTTACAACTTCTCCACCAGCAGTGTAGGTCAAAAACGCTAACTCATCCAAATATTCTTTGGATTGCTCTTCGTTTTGTGCTTTGGTAATCACGCCAATAAGCACAGCTTTTTCCAAAACACTGTTTTTTTTCTCTATCATGATGATTGCAAAATTACGGATTAAAAAAGAGACGATAGAGATATTTTAAATCGAAATAACAATACATTTTATCGAAGATTTGTGTTTTTTATCCATTAATTTAGCAAAATATTATAAAATGTGTTGCGATTTTGTTAAATTCATGAATTCAAATTAACCAATTTACAAGATGAAAAATATTACTACAGCAGTTCTTTGCTCATTATTCTTATTCTTCTCAGTTTATTCATTCGGACAAATCCTCAATGAATCTGCGTCATGGCCTAATGGTAATTGGACAATTTCTGGCACTTATAATGCGGCAGGACTTCTCTCTAATCCAACAACTGATGGTACTACATTGACTTGGGACGATGACGGAGCGGGGAACTCTTCAGATGATGATCTCCAAGTAACATCACCGATAATTGATCTCACCTCAGCCAGCGCTGGAGGCGAAACTTGGATTACAATTAACGGAGAATACGTTTATAATGAATTAGGAGATATTCTTTTAATCGAGACTTATGACGCGGATACAATGACATGGTCGACCTTAGAAACTTTTGTCGAAAACTCCACTTCTACGATTGACTATGAAAACTGTGCATCTACTTTAGCTTACACAACTCCAGTTTTAGATATCTCAGGCTTCAGCACTAATCAATTATCTGGGTTTCAGTACCGTATAAGTTACGACGACCAAGATGGTTGGGCTTGGGGTTGGTGTCTCACATCCCCAACGATTACATCAGAAGCACCACCAACGTGTATTGATCCATCTGATTTAACTGCTACGGCTACTTCACTTTCAGAAGCAACGCTCAGCTGGACTGGTCATTCAAGTGCAACTGGATATGAAGTTGTTGTCCAAGAAGCAGGTATAGGTGCACCAACCTCTTCGGGTGTAGCTGTAAGCTCAACATCTTACAATGCTACAGGTCTTGTAGAAAATACATCATATGAATTTTATGTTTTAGCGGATTGTGGGACTAATGGTTTAAGCTCTTGGGTTGGACCATACGAATTTTACATGGGTTATTGTGATTCTGTACCTTCATCTAATGATGGTGACGGAATTACGTCAATAATCCTTGGTTCAACAGCCTTCACTTCTGCAGGGGATGTAACTTATGAAGATTTTACAGACCCCATTGTCGATGTTAGTCAAGCTATTGAAACAAACCTTCAAATTACATTTGCTACTGGTTACACATATGATACAAATGTTTGGATTGACTTTAACGGAGATTTAGTTTATGACAATGATTCAGAACTTGTATTTGATGGCGTTTCAACTAGTGACAACCCGACAACGTTAGACGCATCATTTACAGTACCAAATGGTACACCACTTGGTATTTACAACTTAAGAATTGGAACAGCGGATTCAGGACAATTCACTCCCAATCCCTGTTACAATGGACTCTATGGTGTGACTGTCGACATGAAAATCAATATTACTGAACCTCCTTCGTGTGTACCACCATCTGATCTAACAACAACTGCTACATCGGCATCAACAGCATCACTAAGTTGGACTGGTGATACTGGGGCAATTGGATACGAAGTTGTTGTCCAAGAAGCAGGTACAGGTACACCAACTTCTTCAGGTGTAGCTGTTGGTTCAACCTCTTACGTTGCTACAGGGTTAGCCCCTAATACAGATTATGAGTTTTTTGTTCTTGCAGATTGTGGCACCACTACTGGTTCTAGTACATGGGCTGGCCCATTTTACTTTACTACTCTCTGTGATGCCATTTCAACAATACCGTATTACGAAGGATTTAATTCAGATTCTACAACACAAAATTGTTGGACCGTGCTCAACGAAAATGGAGACACAGATGAGTGGAATATGGATTACACCTTCAATCCATTTGAAGGAGATGAAGCCGCTATGATGAACACAGATTTCAACTCTGGGTCTAATGACGATTGGCTTATATCCCCTGGCTTAGTGCTCACAGGAAATGAACGTTTAAAATTCCACCAACGCGTACAATCATCATTTGAACCAAATGATTTTGAAGTATTATTGTCAACTACAGGAATAGCCCCTGGTGATTTCACCAACGTCATTTCTCCATTGGTAGAATATGATAATACAGACTATATTGAGTACGTGTTTGATTTATCTGCGTATTCTGGCGTCTCGTATATTGCTTTCCATGTTCCTGACGGTGGTTTAGATGGTTGGAGGTTATACATTGATAATTTTATTGTTGAAACTATTCCAGCCTGTGGTTATCCGTCAGGACTAAACATTTCAAACATTACTGGGACAACAGCAGATTTTGATTGGGTAGCGCAAAATGGCAATGAATCATGGGAATATGTTATTGTTCCCGTTGGAGATCCCGCTCCAACTGGAGCTGGTGTCTTTACAGCAATTAACTCCACAACATTTACTAACTTAGAATTCTTAACAACTTATGATGTCTATGTTCGTGCATATTGTGGAACTGATGATGGCTATTCTATTTGGTCAGGACCCGAAACCTTTACCACGACGCAACAAACTAATTATACAGTAGATTGCGCCTCTGGCCAACCCGTAAATATTGAATATTGTTACAGCAACAATGACACAACATTCTGGGTGTTTACATCGACTGATGGATTCCCTTTAGAAATCACGTTTAACGCTGGAACTATTGAAGCAAGTTATGATGATTTAACAATTTATGATGGTTCAGATAATTCGGGGGCTATTTTGTTCAACAATAACTCTGCTGGTATCAATGATTTAACTGGAGTTGTTGTAGAATCTACTTCTACATCAATTTATATCGAAGT
Source organism: Formosa sp. (assembly GCA_038138145.1). Classification (GTDB taxonomy): domain Bacteria; phylum Bacteroidota; class Bacteroidia; order Flavobacteriales; family Flavobacteriaceae; genus UBA3537. The sequence continues at coordinate 129,255 of JAYQDD010000003.1, read as the reverse complement.
TGACTCTGATTCATCAGTAAGTTGCTCATCTTCAACTACATACTCCCCTTGGAATTTTGATGTCACTTGTAAAACTTGTATTACGCAAACCATTGAATTTGATATAGTAGGTAGTTGCGAACCTGTTCAAGAATTTTATGTTGAAGCTAACATCACCGACATGGGAGGTGCTGTGAACCTTGAGTTGACTGATAATCAAGGAAGTGCTGCTCAAACAGCAACAGCAGCAAGTGTGGTGACTTTTGGTCCATATGCTGCCGATACTCAAGTGGTCATTTCTGTACTAAATACAGACGACATAAGTTGTCTTGTGGAAAGTGACACCCTCACATTCTTATGTCCTCCACCCCCTAATGAATGTTCGATTGTTTACGCTGGAGAAGACACAACATTTTGTAGCGATAATGATCCTGCTACAGAACTGACTGCATACTATCATATAGCGGGGCAGGATACAACATCTTATGAAATTACAGTTCAGCAAAACTGCCCAACGCCTTCACTGGTCGGTGGTATCCCTACAAGTTTGGATATTGACGATGAGTGGTCTGAAGTGATTGATTTAGGATTTGAATTTTGCTTTTTTGGAGATACATATAGTCAAATCTTAATTGGTTCTAATGGGGTTTTATCTTTTGAATTAGACAATGCTGGTGAAGGTAATGGCTGGTCTTTAGATACAGGCGACACTTTACCCGATGGATCGAACAGTACAATTTACGAAGCCAACATATTCGGGGTAGGGCATGATATTGACCCATCCGAAGGTGGTGAGATCAACTATGTCATTCTTGGTTCGGCTCCTGCACGACAATTTGTTGTTAATTATAACCAAGTATGGCATTTTGGATTTGATTGTAATCAATACTATACTACCTCTCAAATTATTCTTTATGAGTCATCCAATACAATAGACATCAATATCTATGACAAACCTCTTTGTACAGATTGGAATGGTGGTTTGGCTGTTGTTGGAATTCAAAACATCGATGACACCATTGCATTTACCCCACCCGACAGAAACACAGGAGTTTGGGAAGCTACTAACGAATTCTGGCGTTTTACACCATCTGTAGGTGATGCAAATTATACCTTTGGTTGGTATGATGGAGATACGCTACTTGGCACAGAAAGTACAATCACTGTTTACCCAGAAGAAACAACAACCTACACAGCCGCGGTAACATACAATCTATGTAATGGTGAGACTGCAACGGTAACCGATACCGTGCTTGTTGAAATTACACCAACACCAATTCCTGTTGCTGTAGAAAACGATGTGTTTGTCTGTGAAGGTGAAGAGGTTGTTCTGGAAGTCAATGTTGACCCTTCTCAACAATCACCTGATTTGATTTATTATTGGACCTTTGACAATGTTGATGTTCAATTTGGACCTGAAAATACATTTGTATTCGAAGAAGGTTCTCAAGAATTTGGAGAATACCTTGTAACCGCCTACAACGAAGTAACGATGTGTTTTGCGAGTACAACCATTACTGTATCACAAGGGGTTGTTCCTGTTTTAGAAGACGGAACTTCGTTCCTGAAATGTGCTAATGGTGAAGTTGAACTTAGTGTAAACATTACCAGTGATCCAGATATGACTGGAACGTACGGCTACGCGTGGTATATAGACAATGAACTAATGGAGGAGAACACAACTGGAACTTTTATCCACGATGAAGATATGACTAATGGTCCTGTTGTCGTCGTTGTAACTGAGTTAACATCCATGTGCGCCTCTGAGACGGTCATTGATGTAAATTATTACCAAAACCAAAATTGTGTCGATATTCCACAAGGAATCTCACCCAATGGTGATGGTTTTAACGACTGCCTCGTTCTTGATCATTTGGAAGCGCAAGAAGACATCATAAAAGCTGAAATCTATAATAGATATGGCGTAAAAGTCTTTGAGCTTAATGATTATGTAGACCATTGGTGTGGTCAAGATGGAAATAACAATTCATCAAACGAGTTATTACCAGTAGGCACCTATTTCTATGTCATACAATACGCTTCTGGTCGCGAACCAACCATTAGCTGGATTTATCTTAATTACTAACCAATACAACTAACAATAAAACAATGAAAAAGTTAATTCTAATATTTTTTGCCGTACTCATTGCGCACCATGTGTCTGCTCAACAAGATCCTCAGTACACGCAATATATGTACAACATGAATATTGTAAATCCGGCCTATGCAGGTATTTCAGAGGGGTTGTCCATTGGGGCATTGTACCGTAGTCAATGGGTAGGCTTGGATGGTGGTCCTGAAACTTATACATTCAATATTCACTCGCCTGTAGGAAAACAATTGGCGCTCGGACTTTCTGTAATTTCAGACCAAATTGGTCCTGTACAGGAAACCAATGCCTATGTAGATGTTTCCTACACCATTCCTACGGGGATGGAAACACGACTTGCCTTTGGCGTCAAAGGAGGGTTTACGTTTCATGACATTGGCTTAATCGGTCTTGAGTTAGTTGATGATTTTGATCCCAACTTTTCACAAAATGTTAATGAAACTACCCCAAATATTGGGGCTGGTGTTTATTTCTATAAACCCAACAAATATTATATTTCTGTGTCCGTTCCAAATATTTTAAATGGAGTACATCTAGATTATAACGGATCGAAAATTGGCTCAGAGTCAGAGCACTTGTTTGCAGCCGCTGGGTATGTTTTTGATTTGTCCGAAAACTTCAAGCTCAAACCACATGCACTGCTTAAATATGCATTTGATGCACCTATAAGTTACGACATCAATGCCAACTTATTTATGTATGATTTGATTGAAGTTGGGGTCGGTTATCGTCTTGAAGATTCATTCAGTGGAATGATTAATTTTCAAGTGATGGATAATTTGCGCATTGGGTATGCCTATGATGCCATTCGATCCGATTTGGACATCGTTACAAATTCATCTCACGAAGTTTTTATCAATTTTGATTTCAGATTTTCATCTAAAGTCTCAAGATCACCTCGTTATTTCTAAAACTAAGCTAAGTACATTATCATGAAAAAATACAGTTCAATTTTTATAATCATACTAATCACTGGCTTATTTGCCAATGCGCAATCAAAAGCCACAAAAAAGGCCGATAAACTCTTCTCTAAGTTTGCATTTGTGGAAGCAGCAAAAGCTTATGAAGAACTCATTGCAAAAGGAAATGCAGATGCCTATGTCTATGGACAACTTGCAGAGGCCTATTACAATGTATTCAACACCGTTGAAGCAGAAAAATGGTATGCAAAAACACTTAAAACATCTGAAGCACCTGAAACAATTTACAAATATGCGCAGATGCTAAAAGCCAATGGAAAATATGAAGAGTCCAACACACAAATGGCAAAATTTGCTTCAATGCGTCCTGCAGATCACAGAGCAATTGCCTTTGTTGAAAATCCAAACTATTTGCCAAAAATTCTTGAGAAAGGAAAGAAATTCAATGTTCAAGATGCAGGTATCAACTCGGCATATTCAGATTTTGGAGGCACTCTTCAAGGAGGTCAATTGTATATTGCCACAGCCAGAAATGAAATAGGAAAAAGCTATGGCTGGAATGAAGAACCATTTTTAGATATTTATGTTGCAAGCAAAAATAACGATGGCTCTTTTCAAACGCCTACACCAGTAGAAACAGTTAATACGAAATACCACGAAGGTGTTGTTTCTTTCTCACCAGACGGAAACACAATGTACTTCTCAAGAGAAAGTTTTTATGACAAAATTTTTGAGCGAGACTCTTTATCAAGAAATAAATTCAGTGTACTAAATCTTTATAAATCAACGAAAGAATTGGGGAGTTGGTCCGAAGGAGAAGCGTTGTCTTTAAATTCAGAAAACTACTCCGTAAAAAACCCAGCTGTAAGCCCAGATGGAAAAACATTGTTTTTTGCTTCTGACATGGCCGGAGGAATGGGGCAATTTGATATATATTCTGCACCAATCAATGATGATGGTAGCGTAGGTGAAGCCACTAATTTAGGGCAAAAACTAAACACAGAAGGGCAAGAAATGTTCCCTTTTGTAAGCGCAGACAATACCCTTTATTTCTCCTCTGATGGTCATTTAGGTCTTGGGGGGATGGATGTGTTTTTTGCTAAACTTGTAGATGGAAAAGTTGGCCCAATTCGAAACGTTGGTATTCCCGTAAATGGCAATGCAGATGATTTTGCGTTTAGTATTGATGATGAGTCTGGAGAAGGATTTGTGTCTTCAAACCGCGAAGGTGGCGCTGGTAGCGACGACATCTATGCCGTAAAAGTGTTACAACCCATTTGTGATGTTTTAGTAACTGTAACGGTTAAGGACAGTGAAACTGGGCTTGTTCTTGCGGGAGCTTCTGTAAATGTATTGGATTCGGAAGGTAATGTTTTAGGCGCTAAAATTACCTCTAAAAAAGGTGAAGTGAATTATATTGTTGAATGTGATACAGACTTAAGTTTGAGTGCATCCATGGATGACTATGAAAGCGGCACTGGATTTGTTGCTGGAACAAGCGAAGAAGAAGTTTCTACGGAAATTGTATTGGATCCAATAGATGAAATTATTCTTGCCAACAAAGTAGTACTTAATCCTATTTATTTTGATTTTGACAAATCAAACATTACGGCTCAAGCCGCTTTTGAACTGGACAAATTGGTGCAACTCATGAATAAATATGAATCTATTGTATTGCGTGCAGAGTCGCACACAGATGCTAGAGGTAGTGCTACCTACAATCAAAAATTGTCGGAAAGACGGGCACTCACTACGGCGCAATATGTCATCTCTAAAGGCATCGCCGCAGAAAGAATTACTGGTGTTGGTATGGGTGAAACTACTCCAGTAAATGATTGTGGAACTGGATGTAGCGAAGACGAACATCAAATGAATAGACGTTCAGAATTTATTATTCTAAAAGGCAATCCAAACAACGAATAGTATAAAATCTTAATTATGAAAAGACCTCCACAACAGTGGGGGTTTTTTTATGCTGCTTTAAATAAGATAAAAGCCAGAGTAAAAACAGTAATCGGAATAAGAATCAAAACCAAAATAGAGTGTCTTTTGGAACGTTTTACATTTTTTGATACGAGTACCGCACGCTTTTTCCCATTATAACCCATCCAGTTTTTAAATAAGATAAAACCAACAATCCCTATGGATACAATCCATAAACTTGTATCGTCCAAAACATTGAGTTTCATTTGCTGTGCAAACTTGATAAAAAAGACCCCTAAAACAAGGCACAAAGCTATTTGAACCAGAGAGACATACAAATGTGCCCAGCACGCAGCACGCTTTGGCGTGCGTTGTTTTACATGTTGAAAAACCGAAAGGTATAGGGAATCAAAAAAATCCATCAAATAAAAGTATAAAAAAAACCTGTGAATAGTCACAGGTTTTTTATCGTTTATTGAATTGTGTTTAGTTTTGTACTAAAACTTGGAAATTGTCAATTTCATAGGTTCCGTCTGTAGACGCCTGTCCACTTCCAATATACTTAAAAGCAACATAGGCATTACCAGAAAAAGAACTTAGATCTACAAGTCCAGAATCTACCCAATTTTTATAGTACTCACTATCTGAAACAATATTGGCATTTAGAGTATCCCATGTTGAAGATTCAATTGTGGCCTCGGTACCATCCCAATCCGTAGAGATAAGCAATTCTAATTCGCTACCATCAGCAAAACTGTTGGATGATATAAACTTTACAAATTCTGCACCTTGAGCATCCAAATCAATCACTGGGGTAATTAACCAAGCAATCGTACTCGCATCACCTGTGTTGTAGGATCCCAATGAAACCATTTTACTTCCAGCGTTTTGATCGTCATTTGTTATTTTAATGAACCAATCTCTACTTCCAGCTTCAATGTAATTCGTCCATCCATTACCGTTTAGTGAACTGTAATTAGGATAGGATTCAAAATCATCTTCAAATATTGGAGAAAAATCAGTAATGTCTAAAAGTTCACAACGACTTCCACTCATTTGAACATCTTCAGAGGTGTTTAGCGCAAGTACTAATTCATCTCCATTGTATGTTTTTGAAACAATTCCAGAAATAGACCCACCTCCAGAGGGGAGTACTTCATTTTTAAAACTAGCAAATGAACTGGTTTCTAATTTGAACGTCGAATAGTCAAATCCTGAACAGCGCTGTACAGTTCTTTGCGTGTCATAATCGTCAGTTGGTGATACATAAGGCAACCCAACACTACTCGTTGGAAATTCTGCAGATTCTATAGTTACAAAAATCCCGATATCATTTGCTGATAGAGAGGAAATCGTTTTTGGAATTATAGTCTCGGTTGTGGCCGAACGAAATACATACATAGGCACTTCGTTTGCATTTAAGGACTCTACTTCGCCATCTCCATTCATAGAACTTCCAATAGTGAACACTCCATCTCCGCTATTCGCTTCACCTAAATATAGATTTTTTAAAGACACATAAACTTCTCTACCAATATTAAATTGGTTGTAAGAATCTACTTGGTTCAAAGATATTTTTACGGCATCAGTTGGGTTTTCGGCTGCATTTTGAATAAAAAATTCTTTATAAAAATTTCCACTTGCGTCAGACGAAGACACATATCCTTTAACGGCAATATCTGATGTGATTTCTGTCGCTTCGTTATCCGAAACAAATTGTGCTTTTAGTTGTTCTATGGTAATTAATTGAACCTCTCCAGAATCAATTCTTGAAAGCAAATCGTTGAGGTTTTCATTTTCTTCCGTACCTACGCTAGAGGGTACTTCAAACTCGTCGTCCTGTACACAGGCAACCAAAGCAACAGATGCAAAAATTGTTGCTGCTAGTGTTTTAAAATTTATTGTTTTCATTAGTTTAATATTAATGTTCATTTTTATTTTTTTTAGAATCTGAAATTTAGGTTTAAGAAATAGGTTGGGCCTCGTCCGTACCAGTATTTTGGTCCAAAGACACGTTTTGGATTACCCGCATCTTCTTTGAGTGATTGGTAATTGGCACTTCGTCCTTGCTCGAACCCTCCAGATTTGAATTTCTGGTCAAAGATGTTATTTAAGCTTACAAACAAACTCACATAATAGTCTCCTATTTTCCAAGATTTTCCACCTACGGCATTGATGACCATATAGTCTTCAAATCGTTCTTGGCGTAAGAGTTCTCTAGCCAAATTGGGGTCATAATCTGAAAAAGGGAGTCCGTCTGTGTCTAGATAAAAGTTCTGTGTTCTGGTCAATGGTGAAACATCAACATAAGTGTTTGCAAAGAAATTGGCTGTAGTACCAAACCACCAATAATTTGGATCTCGATATTCAAAACCAATAGAGGCGGCTTGTTGCGGTCCTCCAGCAATCTTATAATCTTTAAGGTTCGCTTCACCAAAATTGAGCCCTTCTACAAAATCACTCGATGTGAGCACCAAATTTGGATTGTTATCATACGTAAATTGACCAACAGAAGCAACTCCGGTCAGCTTGATGGTTGGCGTCACTTGTGCTTCAATGCCAAATTCCATCCCTAAATGTCTCTTATCGATTCCTTGAAGAATTTCTTGAACAAATGCTGTGCCTTCATCTACACCACTAATCCCGTCTGCAAAATAAAATGAAATCTCATTGGCATCTTGCAGTTGCGTGTAATATCCCGTCAATCTCGCTTTTACTGTTGGTGATCTAAAAATGTAGTTCGCATCAAAAGACGTGATTTTTTCTTCTGTAATATCTATTCCTGTTCTGTCTCCTACAATGGCATGGTTTTCACGGGAGTTTGTGTACGTGTTTCGAATGGTTGGTGCTTTAGATAAGTATCCTGCATTGACATTAAAAATATGTTTTCCAGAGAATTTATAGGTAAAGCCCCCTTTGGCGCCCAATCCTGTAAATGAAAGCTTACGCCCTTTGCCCAAAGAATTATCGGCATAGGTTTCTGTTTGGTACAGTCCCTCACGCTGGTATTCGGTAGCTGTATAGCTTCCACCAACAAAGAAATCTACTTTGTTGTATTTGAATTGTGCTTGAAGAAAACCACTTAAAACTTGAGCATCAATATTGTAATTGTATCGGAAAGTATCCCCTTCACCAACAACTTGATTTGGATTTTGTAAATCAAATTGTACTTGATCAAAAGAGTCTACATTGAGATAGCCCGTGTTGCTCCCCAACATGTCTACAATTTCCGCAAAGTTATGCGATTTAAGACGTCTATAGTTGACCGCTGCATTGAGGGTTGTATGTTCGGAGAGTTGAGATTCCAAAATAGTATTGGCTGTAAATTGCTCATCATCACTACGGTCTTCGTACAAAACATAGGCGGCATAATCACCATTGATGTTGTTGGTGAGGTTGGCATCATATATTCGGTTCCAATCCACTTGACCACCATTACGGAAAGATTGTTCTGCTACATATGCTCCTGCATAGTCTGGCCCATCGTCATCAGCCAAAAAGTAACTGGGCAATCCTTGGTAATACGCTGGGCTTGGGTTGGCACCACCTGCATAGTCCAATCGACTATTCCCCAATTCCCCAAATTGATAGGCAACATTGGTGTTTAATGTAGTTTTGTCTGAAATATCCCAGTAATGATTTAACATCAAAATAGGTTCTTCGATGCGTCTGATACGCGAGTTGCGTTTTTCTCCATCGTGCCATCCCCAATATTCATTGTAGGTAATCCCTTTTAAGTCGAATACTTCTTGTGGATTTGGCGAGGATTTTCCACGACGGTTTGGTGTGAACATTCCTACAAGATTCAGACTGTGTTTGTCGTTTATTTTCTTTTCAATAGAAGCAAAAAATGAATTAGCATCATAGAACGTTCCGTCCTGAAATCCTTCATCACCCCAGCGTCTTCCGATAGAAAAAGCATAAGCCCATCCGCCATCAACCATTCCAGAAGCATAAGTGGCCATCAGACGATTTGTATAACTTCTGTTGGATGAAGAATAGGTAATTCGACCACCAGCTCTGTAACTTGATGCTCTTAAATTAATATTAGTTGAACCTAAAAGTCCTCCAAAATTATATGATGATGGAGCTAACCCCATACTAAGTTCTTGACCTCTTAAAACATCATTCAATCCTCCCCAGTTACTCCATTGGGGTCTGCCGTCAAACATTTTGTTCATTTCAATTCCATTCATCAAAATATTCCCGTTTTCGGAATTTAATCCGCGAACACGGAAAAAGGATTGGCTAAATTCAAACGCGGCAGCTCTTTGGAAAATATCTTGAGAAGCTGATAGCAATCCGGAAATATTATCAGCACCACTTGTATCATCATTTAGTTCATCATCTGAAAGGGTAATGGTAAACAAATCATCATCCGCGTCATCCATCGACATCATTAGATTTTGAATGTTTAGCATTTGTCCTTCAGAAACAATGATTGGGTAGCGAGCATTGAGGTAATTAGCTTTACGTAACAATAGAATTTGATCTCCCAGGGGCAAAGCTGAGGAAAATTCAAATGTTCCTAATTCGTCGGTATAAGTAGAAAGTTGAGTCCCTTCAATACTTACCATGACTCCCAAGATGGGTTGGTCTGTTAGCATATCTTTCACTACACCTTTAACAATGGTTTGTTGTGCAAAAGCAAAAAGTAGATTAAAACATACAAACAAAATACTAAAAAATTGTTTTTTCATATAAATTGATTTTGTTGAAGTATATATATATATTAAACAAATGTACGTTTCTTATTTTAAAATTTATACTTTTGAAGTATTATTTAATCATTATTTAAAGACCTATTTTTTCATATGTTAGACAAGTACTTCAAAGTTGCATTTTTTGTGTTTTTTGCTGTTTTTATTTCAAAAGTTGAAGCTCAAAATAAACGAAAGTTTAAGGTTCATACTGTTGCTTTTTATAATGTAGAAAATCTTTTTGACACCATCAACGATCCTAGTAAATACGACGAGGCAAGTCCAATGATGGAACTTAAGACCGCGCGTTCTGAAGTCTATAAGCAAAAGGTAAAGAATATGGCGAGCGTGATTGCGCAAATTGGGGCAAAAACTTCAAAAAATACGCCTGCAATTATTGGCCTGTCTGAAGTCGAAAACAGAACTGTTGTTGAGGATTTGGCCAACGACCCTGCACTTTTACAAAAAGATTATGGGATTGTTCATTTCGAATCTCCAGATGAACGTGGAATTGATGTGGCGTTGATGTACCAAAAAGCATTGTTTAGTCCAGTAAGCACGAGCACACATGAATTAAAACTTTCTGATAATAGTTCAGACAAAAGAGATTATACAAGAGATCAGCTTTTGGTCAGTGGATATTTGGAGGGCGACTTGATTCATTTGATTGTAAACCATTGGCCGTCGCGTAGTGGTGGTGAAGCGCGCAGTCGTTCCAAGCGTGAAGCAGCAGCGGCTCTAAACAAACGCATCATTGACTCACTGCAAAGCACCGATCCTTATGCGAAAATATTCAGTATGGGTGACCTCAACGACAATCCAAACAACTCGAGCCTAAAAAAAGTATTAAAGGCAAAAGGAGATAAAAAACGAGTGGGTTTCAAAGGACTTTACAACCCTATGGAATCGTTTTTCAAAAAAGGACTTGGCACAAATGCTTACAGAGATGCATGGAGTTTATTTGATCAAATTTTAATCACAAAACCTTTGCTTGAAGACGATTATTCTTCATTCCGTTTTTATAAAGCTGGTATTTTTAATGCTCAGTTTTTAATCACTAAAAAAGGACAATTTAAAGGATATCCTTTCCGTAGTTTTTCTTGGGGTGGGTTTACAGGCGGTTACAGCGATCACTTCCCTGTTTATGTACATGTCATAAAGGAAATAAAATAAAGTTGGCGCGCACGGTTACTTTTTTCTCTAAATTCAATTCCGTATAAAATCAGAAACTGATGAAACTAAATAATTTTTGGATTAGAGTTTTAGGGATATTTGGGATTATTGGCGGACTAATTTTGTTTGCCGGAGATATGCTTTTTTATTATGATGGTTCAAATGTAAATTTGAATGAAAATATGGGCAACGCTTCGGATTTTAGGATAATTGCCAGTGGCCTTACGGCTTTAATCGCTAGTTGGTTTTATCTGATTGGATTGGGTCAAGTATATGTTGCATTGAAACCAACAAAACCCTTTTTAAGAACGATTATATTAATTTGTTTTGGGGCCATCTTTACGGCCTACGGAGTTATTCATGGCGCTTATGTTGCTATTGCTACATCGGCAAAATTGGCTACTCGCTATAATTTTGACCTCAATGACGCTGTACACTTGGCTGCTGAAACAAATAATATAATGCGGCTCATTATTTATCCCATTTTTGGCGTGTTATCTATTCTATTTATCGCTCAAGTTTGGAAAAGAAATACTTTATATCCGCGGTGGATTATTTTCTTCTTTCCATTACTTCCTTTTGTTGTCCGAGATCTGGTTTGTGCATCTCTTTCGGGCGCTACAAAGACCGTTGTATGTGGAGGTTATTTAAATCTAATTCTTGTGGTCTTTTTTACAGCGTCAACTATCGCATTATGGAACATCAAAAAAGACGCCGTACAGAGTTAAAATCTACAGCTCACAAAACGTAAAAGTTTATACGGTTGGCCACACATCCCAAGGAATTCTGGAAAGAATCAAGATCAATGCAATGGTGTAAAAAATTGCCAATGTTTTGAATTTTGGCGCAGAAAGTCTTTTCTTTTTATGCTTTGAATAGCCAATAGTAATCAAGGCCACCGCCAAAATATTGATGGTGGGATGTTCAACCAAATACAGGCGATGTACAGCCGTTTTCATTACTTCTCCTACACCCAAATCTGCCCATAATGAAAACCGACTAGAAGTGAAATACAACACAAGCCCAATAAGCAATTGTATGTGAGAAACTATTAGTGTAAACAACGCTACACGAAATGTCTTTGGGTCATATTCTTTTTTGGATATTACCCCAAAAATTGCTTTTAAAACAGCTAGAATTAAAACGGCTAAAACTAAATAGGCCCAATAGGAATGTACAGTTTTGATCATGGTTCTTTTGTTTATTAGTTCTCACAAAAGTACAAGATTTTTGACCATAAAAAAACCTCTACAAAAGTAGAGGTTTAATTTATTGTGCTTAATTAAGATATTAGAATCTGTATTGGAAGCTCGCATTCCACGTTGTTCCATTACCTTTAAAATAGCCATATGCATCTTTTTGATTGATGTAATCTTTGTCTAATACATTGTAAATATTAGCTCTAAATACTACATCTTTTCCACCAAGTGTGAAATCATAAGACATACCTAAGTCAAGTAGGCCATAGCTATTTAGTCGTTCGGCTTCATATGCTACCCCATCTACACCAGCTTGAATAACATCCTCTACATCAACAAATCCGTAGAAATCATCAAAGTAGTTGAATGAAGAATAAAGAGACATTCGGTCTGTTGCGTCCCAATCGATTCCAACGCCAAAAGAAGTTTGTGGTGCTTGACCTACTTTAACATCAGAAAGGTTGATGTCTCCTGAAGCAACTAAAACATTTGTTTCACCATCAAATTTTCTGTAAGGTGTAGAATCCTTGTATTTCCAATCTCCTATAGATCCAAATAAATTGAATGCAAATCCGTTTGCAGCCATAGGTCTGTATTGGAAGTCAAATTCGATACCGGTGTGAATTTGTGTAACATCATTAAAGTTGTAAAACTCATCGTCCCCTGCCGCATTTTGACCAAAGAAAGAAAGGTAACGGTTACCCCACTCTGTACTGTAAGCATCGATGTTTAAACGGAACTCATCAGACTGGAAACGATAACCCATTTCAAAGCCAATAACTTCTTCATTTTCAACATTCCCATTATCAATTAAATCGTTGCTGTAACGGACATTGTCGAAAATATTATCCAAAAATGGCTGTCTAGAGTATATCCCCGCATTGGCAAACATCTTATGCATATTATCACTGCTTGTATAGCCAAATCCACCTTTTAAATTATATCCTGATTTACTAACTTTTTCTGAGAGCCCTGCATCCCCTGCGACATTACCACCATCTCTTTGGTAAGACTGATTTGAAACAGATCCTTGTAAGAAAGCAGAGAGATAATCAGAAGCATATTCTGCTTGTGCAAAACCTCCTATGTAATTGATTGTTTCTGAATAATCATAGGCAATTCGCTGACCTTCTTCTGCATAGTTAGATAAAGCAGCCCAAGGATTCGCATCAAAAGTTTGAGTAATCAAATTACCATTATCATTCCAGCCATTTAACCCAAACATATGCGTCAATTGTCTAAAGTGATCTCCAGTGTAAGTTCTTCCATCAAAACCAATATTGTATGTAAAAGGACCTCCATTATCGATGTTTAAGTTCGAAACCATTCCATACCAATTGTGATTATTTACAGAAGCTCTGCGCGCATAGGCAGGGACATAATTAGGATCATCTCTGTCTGAATATCCTATTCCGCCAGGGATTGCTAGGTTCTGTGCTTCAATGGCATCAAAATCAATTTCTTCTCCGTAACCAGAGTTAATTGATTCAGGATCGTCATAACGGACTCGTCCACGACCCCATCCGCCAGTACCTCCACCACGGCCCCAAGAGGCATACAATACTGTAGAAAGATCTAAAGCATCATTAATGTTGAAATCCCAGTTTAGGTTAGCAATTGGTTTGTGGTAGTAATTACGTCTTTCCGTGAATCGTCTGCCATTGTAAAAACCACTGTTGTCGTTGTATTTATTACCATAAGCTTCAAATTCATCTAAGCGCTTAGAAAAGTTTTGATCATGCCATTGAGGTGCTCCAGTCAATAAAAAGTTGAATGTACTTCTTTCACTGGCTTTATATCCTACCGAGAAAAAGTAGTTTTGCCCTTGTCCAGCCGTACCTGTAGCGTATTTTCTGTGTCCTTGCCAGTGGTCCATCATAATTGAAAACGCCCAACCTTTGTCATTTAATCCAGAATCATATGAGGCTGTTGTTTTGAAATAACTATCATTCCCTGTCAAGAAACGAACAAATCCTCCTTGAGTTCTGTTTGTTGTCTTAGACACAATATTGATGGTTCCCCCTACAGATGAAATCGCTAATTTAGAAGACCCAAGTCCTCTTTGTACCTGAACTGCGTTGGCAACATCGGACATTCCAGACCAATTAGACCAGTACATCTTACCATCTTCCATTCCGTTGATGGGCTGACCATTCAAAAGGAATGCAGTGTTGGATTGTGAAAAACCACGAGTAAAAATTTGACTGTCTCCAAATCCACCAGCTTGGTTAGATACATAAATCGATGGCGTGTTTTTTAAGGCCTCCGTAAATTCCACATTACCAACAGAACGCGCTTGAATTTCAGCCGCACGAATTGTGGATACAGCGACAGGTGTTTTTCGGTCTTCAGCTAAATCAATAACTCCTGAACCAACAATCACAATTTCTTCGAGAGAATTGTCTGCTGATAAGGAAATTGACCCTAAATCTGCCGAACCGTCAAAAGCAATAGTCATGGATTGGTATCCTACATAAGACACCACAATGGTTCCACTGTTTGCGTTTGTTTCGATAGAGAATTTCCCATCAAAGTCTGTCATAGAGCCATTGGATGTTCCAGCTTCTATAACATTTGCACCGGAAAGGGGTGCATTTAACTCTGCGTCCATTACAGTTCCTGTAAGAACACTTTGAGCAAAAATAGGCGCTGTACTAAACAACAACCCCAGTACTAATAGTAATTTTTTCATTTTTTTTGTTTAATAATATATTTGTTGATGATAAACAAAAATAACAATATTTTACGATATTAAGAATTAAACCCTATTATATTTGATGATTTATTAACAATACTGCAAAGGGTTTGTTAATAATTAACAATTATTTAAAAAAGCCATAACTTTTTAATCGTAAGGCTTTTGTTTTCAAAAGAATTATAGAGTTATCGTTTAGACTTATACAAAGCGATAAGGTTCGCTGTAGACGAGTCGTGTTGCGCCACGCTGTCATCAGAGAATTCTTTGAGAATCTTCCCTGCCAATTGTTTACCCAACTCTACACCAAATTGATCGTAGCTAAATACATTCCAAACGACACCTTGAACAAAAATTTTGTGCTCGTACATAGCAATTAGTTTACCCAAACTTTCTGGGGTAAGTTGATTGATAAAAATTGTATTTGTTGGTTTATTCCCATCGAAAACCTTGTATGGAACAATGGCTTCATCTGTGTCTTCGGCAAGAACTTCGGCTTTTGTTTTTCCGGTGAGTAATGCTTCAGTTTGTGCAAAAAAGTTAGACATCAATTTGTCTTGATGATCTTGATTACCGTGTAACGCTTTTGCAAAACCAATAAAATCAGCAGGAATCAGTTTTGTGCCTTGATGTATCAATTGGAAAAATGCATGCTGGGAATTGGTCCCTGGTTCGCCCCATATAAGATTTCCTGTTTGGTAACTCACTTTGTCACCAGCTCTATCGATACTTTTACCATTACTTTCCATAATGGCTTGTTGCAAATAGGTCGCAAATTGATTTAAATATTGTGTGTAGGGGATAATTGCTTCACTTTCAGCTTTAAAAAAGTTGTTGTACCAAATACTCAAAAAAGCTAATAGCATTGGAATATTTTGTTCAAATTTTTCTTCTTTAAAATGAACATCCATTTTATGTGCGCCCTTGAGCATAGCATCAAACTGATCAAATCCTACTGCCAAACTTATACTTAGTCCAACTGCACTCCACAATGAAAAGCGACCGCCTACCCAATCCCACATAGGGAATATATTTTGAGGATCAATACCAAATGCTTTTACGTTTTCGATATTGGTAGAAACGGCTACAAATTGTTTCGCAATATCGTCTTGGGTTGCATGTTGCAAAAACCATTGCTTGATGGTTGTAGCATTTGATAACGTTTCTTGTGTCGTAAATGTTTTTGAAACGATAACGAAAAGAGTAGTTTCTGGGTCTAATTTTTTGAGCACTTCATGCACATGGTCGCCATCTACATTACTTACAAAGTGTACGTTTAGGTGGTTTTTGTAATACGATAAAGCATCAACAACCATCGCTGGGCCAAGGTCAGAACCTCCAATCCCAATGTTTACAATGTCTGTAAAGGCCTTGTTGGTAAACCCTTTTCTATCCCCTTCAATAACTTCCTGTGAGAATTGCTTTATTTTTTCTTTTACTTCGTAAATTTCTGGAATAACATTGTTTCCCTCATAAAAAACCTCTGCATTTTCTGGCGCACGCAGTGCGGTGTGCAATACTGCTCGTCCTTCTGTTTTGTTGATTTTTTCACCACCAAAATATTTAGAAATCGCATCGTCTAATTGTACTTCCTCTGCCAAGTCCTTTAATAATTTTAGTGTTTCAGAAGTGATTCTATTTTTAGAAAAATCAAGGAAAAAATCCTCCCATTTTACACTCATTTTGGATGTACGGTCTGGATTTTCATTAAACCAAGAAACCATATGTTCGTCCTTAATGGATTCAAAATGATGTTGTAAATTTTCCCAAGCGGTAGTTTGTGTGGGGTTAATGGATTTTAAGCTCATAATATTTATTAAATATGGTTAATTTATCGAGTCTAGTCGTTGTTTAAGCGGCGAAATATATGCTAAATAATCGGTTTTATATTGTTTTGGCAGTGCTTTTGCGTCGGGTAATTTTTGACGAAAAGGGTCTACTTGTCGTCCATTTTTCCAAAATCGATAACAAACATGTGGACCACTGGTATTCCCAGTCATACCAACCTTACCAATTACATCGCCTTGTTTTACAAAATCACCAACATTTACCATGCGTTTGCTCATATGCAAATATTGTGTGGAATAGGTGGCATTGTGCCGTATTTTGACATATTTACCATTTCCTCCACGGCGTGTAGATTCTACAACTGTTCCACTCGCTGTGGCCAAAATTGGGGTTCCAACAGGTGCCGCAAAATCGGTTCCTTTGTGTGGTCGAACTTTGTTGCCATAATAAGCAATACGGCGATTTTTATTATATCTGGAGGATATTCTACTAAATTTCACTGGACTTTTTAAAAAGGCCTTTTGCAAACTTTTGCCCGTTTCGTCGTAATAATCAGTACTGTTTTTGGACTCTGGAGTAATGTAATCAAAAGCATATATAGGTTCGCCTTTATGCTCAAAATAGGCCGCATCTATACTTTCTATACCTGCATAGATCGAGTCTTCCACAAAACGTTGTTTATAAATAACTTTGAAATTATCTCCTTCTTGAAGTCTAAAAAAGTCTATTGTCCAAGCGTAAATATCATCCGACATATCATAAATCAATTGTATGGGTAATCCTTGTGCTTCCATAGTTTCGGATAGTGAACTTTTAATTTCCCCAAAAGCTTCTT
Source organism: Formosa sp. (assembly GCA_038138145.1). Lineage (GTDB taxonomy): Bacteria > Bacteroidota > Bacteroidia > Flavobacteriales > Flavobacteriaceae > UBA3537. The sequence goes on along the minus strand of JAYQDD010000003.1, from coordinate 111,933 downwards.
TTTCAACAATTTTTACGGGCTTTCGCTGTTTGTAGGCGATGATAGAGTCGCAAAATTCAAGCACTACATATTCAATTTTGTTGGGCTGATAAATAAAACTTTGTGGTGTGCGCATTTCATCCTTGCTGCATAGCAACATATAGGGCTTACCAGCGCGTAGTTGGCGAATGTCGAAGGTGTCTTTGGCTTGGTTTGCAATTTTATAAATCTTAGAAAAATCTACATTATAACGCGAAAGAATTTCTCCGAAGCTTTCCCCCCGTTGAATGGTGTCTTGAACCACAAAAAAATTATTCATATTGTACCCAAACTTCATGTCTTCTTTGACTTCTTGAAACTCGGTCATTTCTTTTTCTGTTGTTGTACAACGCATGACTGTGCATGCCATTACAACAAGAAAAATAAGTTTTGATATGAGATTTAGATGGTGGTGGTTTTTTAAATTCACTAGTCTAAGTTTTGTCCCCAATTTTCAACTTCTTCTGGGCTCCAAAGTTCTGGAAAAAATATTCTTTTTTGGTATTTTGGATGCATATATTTTTGCCAATTGCTTCCCCCCGTTGCTTCGCCGTCACCAGAATTGGCTAATATATAGTGTTTGGCGGCATTAAAATGAGCCATAACCCATGTAATATTAACGGTATAATCGTAGTGACGCATCGCTTTTATAAGGGCTTTGTCCTTTTGATTTTCTTTAGATAATTCTTTGTAGCGCGACCAGAGGTTTTTGGTGTTATATATTTTCATAAAGGTGATAAACTCCTCTTTGTAACGATCTTCAAAATTTGTAAGTAAGATTGATTTCTTCCCTGTTTTATAGTCTTTACCTGCCGCTTGCCAATAAAGGTGCTCAAAAGCATGTTCAAACGGGGTGTCACGATCTATCGTTTTACGGAACCGAGCATCTATCAAATTGATAAGCTCCGTTGATGCAAATTCAATTTTTCGGTATTGGGCACTCTGAAATCCACTTGCTGGAGTTAGCGTGTGCCTAAATTTGTTGTACTGTTCTACATCCATCCCCTCTTGCATAATGTTAAATGAAGACGTCAACATATCGAAATACCTACTTACACGCATGAGTTTATCAGTAAAAAAGTTCACTTCTAAAACCTCTGGTTTGGCAACCTGTTGAAGCTCCCAAAGAATCATTTTGAAAATAAGTTCATTGATTTGATGGTACCCAATAAAAACCATTTCGTCTGGAAGATTGGTACGTTGAACTTGTAAATTCAAAAGGGCATCGGTATGGATATAGTCCCAGTAATTAATGGTTTTGCTGTGCAAAAGCCCTTCTAAATACACATTTTTGTCCTGATTAATGGCACTATATTTTTCATTAAGAGCTTGGACTAAGTGTTCTGTGGATTTATTTTTCATAAAGCGTTGGTTATAATTGTATTTCAAAGGGGTGTTTTAAGCCCTTGAATGCCTCCAAATCAGATCGTAAAGAACCCACGCGAAGGTCGGCTTGAATTTTTAGAGGTATTTTATTTTTATCTGCACTGACCCAAAGTGTTACGCTTTCTTCTTCATGAAATACACGACCTGCCATAACGTAGGGGCGAAATTTTAAGCACTTCACTTTACCAAAATTTGTTTTTATAGTTTCTCGTCCTAAAAATTTTAGTTTAAACTCAAAGTTTTCATTATCAAAAAAAATATTCAACGCTACGACTTCACCTACCTGAATCGTTTCAGTATCGTAATGGTCTCTCAAGTAATAATACGACGAAAGCATATCTTGAACGTCAGGTTTTATAGACTCTGTAGTTTTTGTGCCTTTTTTAAGATCGTTTATATGTGCTAAATTGTTTTCATAATCAAACTCTACTATTCTATTTTTGGTGTACCCCCCTTCATAAATATTTCTTACAAATTTGTATGGTTTTCCATTGGTTTTGTCAAAATAGCTTTCGTAGCGATCTTTCACTTTGAAAAACCATTTGATGGCACCTGTTGTCCACCCTTTACCCACAACATGATACACAGATTGATCTTTGTACTTAGCATCCTTAACTTTTAAGGTAGCATACCCCGCTTTTACCCAACCACTGTAGCTAAGTTTAAATTTTAGCCACTCGCCTGCTTGAAAAGAAGAATCCGCTTGGGCTGATGCAGTGCACAAACTAACAAAAAGTAAGAGGTAAACTAAAACTGTTTTCATTTTGACATCATTTGTTGATGTACATGCAAATTTGCAATTATTATTCCAAAACTAAAAACAATTAAAAATCAATATTTTATGAATTATTAGAGTGTACCTCGGTTGGCTTGTTCGCGTTCAATAGATTCAAATAATGCTTTAAAATTTCCTGCTCCAAAACCTTTGGCACCCATCCGCTGAATGATTTCAAAAAATAAGGTTGGACGATCTTCTACAGGTTTTGTAAAAATTTGCAATAAATAGCCTTCCTCGTCGGCATCAACCAAAATGGATAACTCTTGAAGTTTTGAAATATCTTCTTTCATGAGGTTCATGTGGTCGCCCAGTCGCTGTGGAATGGCATCATAATAGGCCTGTGGAGGTGGCGGCAAAAACTCAACGCCATTGGTACGCAGTTGTTTGACTGTCGAAATAATATCGTACGTTGCAACAGCCAAATGTTGTACACCACAATCTTCATAAAAATCGAGATATTCTTCAATTTGAGAACGTTTAGCTGCTTTGGCAGGTTCATTTATTGGGAATTTAATTCGCCCATTACCATTGCTCATTACTTTACTCATGAGCGCAGAATATTCTGTATGGATTTGCTTATCATCAAAAGATAAAAAGTTGACAAAACCCATCACTTCTTCATACCATTTTACCCATGTATCCATTTCTCCCCAGCCGACATTGCCAACCATGTGGTCTATAAATTTCAACCCCGCATTGGGTGGATTATAATCCGACTTCCAAGCAACATACCCTGGGAAAAATACGCCATTATAATTTTTGCGCTCTACAAAGACATGAACCGTTTCGCCATAAGTATATATCCCTGAAGTAATAATTTCACCAAAATCATCACGATGGACCCTTGGTTCAAAATAGGATTTTGCACCGCGCTTGGTGGTTTCTTCATAGGCTTTGTGCGCATCATCTACCCATAAAGCAATGACTTTAACCCCATCACCATGCTTTCTTAAATGGTCATTTATTGGCGATTTGCTGTTAAGTGGCGTAGTGAGTACAAGCCGTATTTTACCTTGTTGAAGGACATAACTGACCTCATCTTTGGATCCTGTTTCCAAACCCTTGTAGGCAAGCGATTGGAAGCCAAAAGCGGTTTTGTAATAGTGAGCGGCTTGTTTGGCATTCCCCACATAAAACTCGACATAGTCGGTTCCTAAAAGGGGTAAAAAGTCTTGGGCGCCGTCAAATATTTTTTCGAGACCGTAGTCTACAGATTTTAATGGTTTTTTCATAACTAAAATTTCAGGTTTATTCTTCTTCTAACCATGATTTATAGTAATCATCGTCAACGATTTTTAGGGCTTCTTCGGTAACTTGAAGCGGTTTAAATGTATCGACCATCACGGCCAACTCTTGAGTGTCTTTTTGACCAATACTGCGTTCCATTGCGCCTGGGTGTGGCCCATGGGGTATCCCTGCAGGATGCAAAGATATATGCCCTGCCTCAACGTCATTTCGACTCATAAAATCCCCATCGACATAATAGAGTACCTCATCACTGTCGATGTTGCTGTGGTTGTATGGCGCCGGAATTGAATCTGGGTGGTAGTCATAAAGTCGAGGTACAAAACTACAGACCACAAAAGCATTGGTTTCAAAAGTTTGGTGTACAGGTGGTGGCTGATGTATTCTTCCCGTAATGGGCTCAAAATCGTGGATTGAAAACGCATAGGGATAGTTGTAGCCGTCGTAGCCCACCACATCAAAAGGGTGAGATGCATAGACCATTTCTATCATTTCATTTTGTTTTTTCAATTTAATTTTGAAATCTCCTCGTTCATTATAGGTTTCGAGTTCTTCTGGGCGACGAATATCACGCTCACAAAATGGAGCATGTTCCAACAGTTGACCAAACCAATTGCGGTAGCGTTTTGGGGTATATATTGGGCTGTAAGATTCCACAATAAAAAGCCTATTGTCTTCTGTATCAAATTGTATTTGATATATAATCCCTCTTGGAACCAATAGATAATCTCCATATTTGAAGGTCAAATTTCCGAACATGGTGCGCAGTTTTCCAGACCCTTTATGAACAAAAATAAGCTCATCGGCATCAGTGTTTTTATAAAAATATTCGGTGAGTGATGCTTTTGGCGCAGCCAAAATGATGTTACAATCTGAATTAGTAAGCACAATAGTTCGGCTTTCTAAGTAGTCGTTTTTTGGAGCGATTTCAAATCCACGTAATCGGTAGGATTGAATGTTGTTTGGCTTTGCTATTTTTGGCGCTACGCTGTATTGTTTCTCAATAAACTTTACTTGAGTTGGGCGTTGCTCATGATATGAATTGGTGGACATCCCATCAAATCCTATGGTCCCAAATAATTGTTCGTAATAGAACCCTCCCTTGGGGTTTTTAAATTGAGTATGCCTCTTAGGAGGAATTTTTCCAAGTTTGTGATAAAATGGCATAATAAAAAGTTTTTATGTTAATGAAATAAGCTAAAAAGGAGAATTGTTCATGCAGGGCGCATGAAAAAGCTTACTCAGGATTTCTCTTGATAAGAAAGTGAAGTAACAATAAAAGATCTTTCCAAAATAGGGTCATATACAAATTTAGTAAAAAAATTAATATGCATCAGAACCAGTAGCCCAAATTCACGAGCACACCCGTATAGTCCGTCTCTGGAGACCAATGAAATTTAAGTTCAATTGGGCCAAAAATAGTTTCTAAACCATAGCCAACCGCATAGCCACTATACGTGGGTAATGTAAGCCATTCTTTGTTAAGAAAAATATCGTTACCAATATTAGAAAAGTTCCCCGAGATATTGATGTGGTGACGCTTGTAAAACTCATAATCAGCACTTAGATAGGCCTTTACAAAACTATTCCCCGAAAGACTAAAAAAGTCATACCCAAAGAAGGTGCCATTGTTGTTGATCTTTTGGTGTGTGTACCCTCCTAAACCAAAATTAAGCATAGGAATTTCTGCATTACCAATCATAAAGCCCCCTTCTGTACCAATCATGAAGGAGATGTCGTTTGTTACTGAAAATGCTTTTGCAATATTTGCTTTTAAAACAGAAAACTGACTAAACTCATCCATATTTGATGCTGTTAAGTACAAATCCGCGCCACCCTTGAACAAGAAGCCACTTGATGGAAAAAAGAGGTTGTCAATGGTGTCGTACATGAACTGTGCATTGAGATTAGAAAAATCTTCATTTACTATTTCATACTTTGGTCTCTGAAATGTATTAACCAAAGATGGACTTGAGACAAAGATATTGAGGCGCTTAAAGGAAGCCCCTATTTTAAAGGACAAATCTCTTTTGATAAGTGTTTCTACAAAAAAACTGGTGGTAAAATCCGCATAAGTCGTCGGTATTCTACTCCCTACAGTCTCTGGAAGTGTCCCATCAAAAAATATTGGATCGATATCATATCTAAACCGTGTGTAGTTGCTATTTATCCCGACACTCCAATAAAACCCTTTATCTATGTAATAATCAAAATTAAAGCGCGAATTGTCCCCGAGAATAAAATCGAGAGACAAGACATCATTTTTGAGTAAAAGTTGCTTTTGAGTAAAATTTAATAGAACCGAGCTTTTGAGCACTTGATCATAATGAACTCCTAATTTTAAAAAACTTGTATTTGTGGTTTCTTTTATTCTTCCAAAAAAATCATATCCTTCATTTTCCGCCTTAGAAAAATCATATCGAAAACTCTTAAAATTGTTTGTAGCTAATAGATTATTGACACCATTTTTAAAATCTTCAAAACTCAAAATTTCATTTTGTCTAAAACGTAATTTTCCCAAAACATAAGCATTAGTATATTTTTCATTGCCAAGGATTTTTACTTTATTAATTTTCAGACTATCCAAAACAGGTGGTTTAAATGCTGGTTTCTGAAAATTTTGGCGTTTTGCAATGGCAGTCAATTCACCCAAAAATGGCTGTACAGATGCTTTACCTCTTTCAATAATTTTTGATCCTTTATTAAAAGAAATAATGGAATAGCCCTCCACATTAGGTTCAATATAAAGGTCCGTTAGTTGAATCTTTTCTTTCATGGTATCAACAGTTCTGAAATTACTAATTTGAGTTAATATTTCAGATACGGATTTGATTTCTTCTTTAGTTAAAAGGTCTTCTTGAACATTGACTCCTATAATGTAGTCCAAGTCTTTAGTACTTAAAAGTTCTACAGGGTAATTGTTCGCAATACCGCCATCCATGAGTAATACCCCATTGTATTCTATGGGCTGAAAAAGTGTTGGCAACGTACTGCTTATTGTAATTGCTTCGGCAAGATTTCCATGATCTAAAAGTACCGATGCACCAGTTTCCAAATTGGTGGCCATACAATAAAAGGGAATTGGAAGTTTGCTAAAGTCCGAAATCTCTCGAACATTCATGGTCAATTTGGTAAACAAATTAAATACATTTTGCCCTCGAGATATAGATGATGGTAATTGAATTTTAAAATTATTAAACGGTAAAGAGGCCGCATATTTCTCAGCATTTTTTCGTTCTTGAAACGTTTTTGAAGCACGTGGCACTTTGTCTCCCAACAAAACATCAAAATCGATTTCTCTAAAAATAGAGTCTAATTGCTGTGCAGAATACCCCGAGGCATATAAACCCCCAACTGCAGCACCCATACTAGTCCCGCCGATATAGTCGATACGAACGCCAAGACTGTCAATCACTTTGAGTACGCCAATATGCGCCAGCCCTTTGGCTCCACCACCACTCAAAACCAATCCAACTTTGGGATTTTCTTTGATAGGATTTTGAGTAAAGCCAATAAAACAGCAAAACAGGAGAAAATAAAATTTGGGGTTAATCTTCATTTTTTTTGTTGTAAAAGTTATAAATTTTATGTGCTTTGGACGTTCCAACAATTTGTTCCAATTCATCCAATTTGGCAAAAGAAATTCTTTGTGCGGATTTGAATGCTTTCAACAATTGAACACGTGTTTTATCTCCAATGCCGGAGATAGATTCCAATTCCGAGTGCAATGCAGACTTACTGCGTCTATTACGGTGGTGTTCTATCCCAAAGCGATGGGCTTCGTTTCTTAATTGTTGAATGATTTTCAAAGTCTCACTTTTCTTGTCTAAATATAAGGGAATTGGGTCATTTGGATAAAATAATTCTTCCAATCTTTTAGCGATTCCAATAATTGCTATTTTGCCCCTTAGCCCTAAACGGTCTAAACTTTTTAAAGCGGCAGACAACTGCCCTTTACCGCCATCTATAATAACGAGCTGCGGAAGTGACAGATTTTCGTCCAAAAGCCTTTTATATCTTCGATATACTACCTCTGTCATTGAGGCAAAATCATCTGGGCCTTCAACTGTTTTTATATTGAAATGGCGATAGTCCTTTTTGCTGGGTTTTCCATTTTTAAATACCACACAAGCCGCCACCGGATGAGTACCCTGAATATTTGAATTATCAAAACATTCAATGTGTGTTGGTTCCTCCGTGAGCCGAAGGTCAGATTTCATTTGTGCCATAATACGCTTGACATGTCGGTCTGGATCGGTGATTTTAACTTGTTTTAGTTGCTCTAAACGATGGTATTTTGCATTGCGTAAAGACAAATCCAAAAGGTGTTTTTTGTCTCCAAGTTTTGGCATGGTTATTTTTAAATTTGACCCCAATTCAACACTAAAAGGCACATATATTTCTTTGGATTGTAGTTGAAAGCGTTGACGAAGCTCTGTAATGGCCAAGGCCAGTAAGGCTGCGTCTGATTCGTTCAGTTTTTTTTTCAATTCCAAGGTATGAGCACGAATAATAGAGCCGTGAGAAACTTGTAAAAAATTGACATAAGCATAAGTCTCATCACTAATAATACTATACACCTCAACATCGCTAATTTTTGGATTTACAATCGTAGACTTCGCTTGATAATTCTCCAAAATAGCTATTTTTTCTTTTAAAATTTGAGCATCTTCAAATTGTAAATTGGTCGCCAACGCCTTCATTTGCGTTTTAAAAACCGTGAGTGAATTTTTAAAATTTCCCTTCAAGATTTCTCTTACAGAGGCAATATTTTTTAAATAGTTGGACTCCTTTTCTTTGGCTTCACATGCACCTTTGCAATTCCCTAAATGAAATTCTAAGCAAACTTTATACTTTTGGTTCATGATTTTTTCTTCTGCCAAATCATAAGCGCATGTTCTTAGTGGGAAAAGACCTTTAATCAAATCCAAAAGTGTATATACTGTTTTGATGCTTGTATATGGCCCAAAATATTCAGAGCCATCCTTTATCACGCGCCGCGTTGAAAACACTCTTGGGAAACGTTCGTTTTTAATGCAAATCCAAGGATAAGATTTATCATCTTTCAAAAGTACATTGTAACGTGGTTGATATTTTTTGATCAAATTATTTTCCAACAACAGTGCATCTGTTTCAGAATCCACAACAATATGTTTAATGTTTCGGATTTTTTTTACCAATACATTGGTCTTCCCATAGTCGTGATGTTTATTAAAATAAGAACGTACACGCTTTTTGAGATTTTTAGCTTTACCAATATAAATTATGGTGTCTTTGGCATCAAAAAATTGATATACTCCAGGCGTATCCGGTAGTGTTTGTACTTGTATTTCGATGCTTGAAGATGTCATTATTCCAAAGGTATACTAATTCTTAAAATAGTAAAAATCGATTAGACATTTTTAGTATCTTGCCTAAAAATTAATGATATTTATACCATGAATATTGTCATTTTATCAAGAAATAAAAATTTATATTCTACCCGTCGTCTTGTGGAAGAAGCCGAAAATAGAGGGCACGACGTAGAAGTTATCGATCCCCTAAATTGTGATTTAATTATTGAAAAGGAAAAGCCCACAATTTATTACAAGGACAAATATTTGGATTATGTAGATGCAATAATTCCGAGAATTGGAGCATCGGTTACTTTTTATGGTTGTGCTGTGGTCCGCCAATTCGAAATGATGAATGTTTTTTCTACCGTCTCCTCAGATGCTATTATTCGCTCCAGAGACAAACTCAGAAGTTTTCAGCGGCTCTCCAAAGGGGGAATAGATATGCCAAAAACAGTATTTACCAACTATTCAAAGGATGTTGAAGAAGTCATTGAGCATGTTGGAGGAACGCCAGTCGTCATAAAATTATTAGAAGGAACTCAAGGGCTTGGGGTTGTTTTGGCTGAAAGTAAAAATGCTGCCGAGTCTGTATTGGAGGCCTTCAACGGCTTGCAAGCTAGAGCTTTGGTTCAAGAATATATAGCTGAAGCCAAGGGCATAGATGTCCGTGCATTTATTGTAGATGGACAAGTCATTGGAGCTATGAAAAGAATTGGAAAACCTGGAGAATTTCGTTCTAATTTGCACCGTGGTGGAACTTTTGAATACTACAGAATGTCTGAACCCGAACTCAAAATTGCCATCAAATCGGCACGACAACTCAAACTGCCCATTTGTGGTGTAGACCTTTTACAATCCAATCGAGGACCCCTGATTATGGAAATCAATTCTACACCTGGTTTGGAGGGCATTGAAGGTGCATCAAAAAAAAATATTGCAAAAGCCATCATTACATTTATTGAACGAAATAGACGCTAATGAATCAACACAATTCTGTATTGCATATTTTAGGCGAAGATATTGCTGCTGGTGAATCCAGAGAAATCAATTTTCATGTGGCAAAGCTACACACACGCACAAGAGTAGATGTCCCTGTCATTATTAATCGTTCCAAAAAACCAGGGCCTGTTGTTTTATTCACGGGGGGGATTCATGGCGATGAAGTCAATGGCGTAGAAATTCTTCGTCAAATTATTGCAAAAGGGATCAATAAACCCAAAAAAGGAACTATTATTTGTATTCCTGTTTTAAATATTTTTGGATTTTTAAACAAAACCCGTGAACTCCCCGATGGACGCGATTTAAACCGTGTTTTCCCAGGGTCAAAAACCGGTTCACTCGCCAGTCAAGTGGCCTATAAACTCATGAATGAAATTGTACCCCAAGTTGATTTTATTGTGGATCACCACACGGGTGGTGCAGGACGATTCAATGCGCCACAAATTAGGATTGTAACCGGCACTCCGAAACTCAAAAAATGGGCCAAAGCGTATGGTGCTCCTTTTGTGGTTTATTCTAAAAAAATCCCAAAATCATTCCGAAGTGCTTGCGACAAACTTGAGATTCCTATTCTCCTTTTTGAAGGGGGTAAATCATACCACATAGATACACAAGTTACCAATACAGGAGTAAATGGAGCCAAACGCATCTTGAATCACCTTGGAATGTTGGGGTCAAAATTTAAAGCTTCTAAACCCAAAAAAGAGATTATTTTTATTGAAGACAGTAAATGGATTAGGGCCAAAGCTTCTGGAATGTTTCGCGCGACAATAAAACTCAATTCAAAAGTAGAAAAAGGCACTGTTTTGGGGTATATAACTGATGCTTATGGTAAATTTAACCAATCCATAAAAGCAGATTGTGATGGCTATGTCATCAATATCAACCAAGACCCTATTGTCTATAAAGGGGATGCTTTGTTTCGGTATTCAACAAAATTTAGTTTATGAACAAAAAAGACCTAAGATCTACCTACAGACAAAAGCGAAAAGCGTTAGACCAATCTACGATTGATTCTTTGAGTTTGGAAATTGCTAATCAGACCTTGAAACTTCCTATTTGGGAGGCCTCATTCTATCATCTTTTTTTGACCATCAAACACTTAAAAGAAATTGAAACTGAACCACTTATGAGTATTTTGTTCGGAAAAGATAAACACGTTGTGGTACCTAAAAGTGATATTTCTACCTGTGAAATGACGCATTATTTGTTGACGGACAATACAGTCATTAAACCCAATATTTGGAGTATTCCTGAGCCACAAAATGGGGTTCAAATTAAGGATTCACAGATTCAAGTTGTTTTTGTTCCTTTGTTGGCATTTGATAAAAAAGGACATCGAGTGGGCTATGGAAAAGGATTTTATGATTTATTTCTGAAATCTTGCCCAAATGCCATAAAAATAGGGCTTTCATTTTTTGATGCTGTCGATGAAATTGAGGATAATACTAAGTATGATATCCCACTTGATTATTGCATCACACCAACTAAGATTTATCACTTTGAGTAGTTTTTTGTTTTGACCCAAAGGCCTTGTTGTTGTACAACAAAAGGAGCCCAACGCCAGTGCTTATGGCGATATCTGCAACATTAAAAACAGGATTGAAAAATGTGAAGTAATCACCACCAAAAATAGGAATCCACTCTGGAAAATATCCTTTGAATATTGGGAAATGCAACATATCTACCACCTTACCATGAAAAAAAGTTCCATAACTATTTTTGGCAAATAATGTCGCTTTTTGACCTAAACTGTCATCAAAAACTACCCCATAAAAAACAGAATCAATAATATTGCCCAACGCCCCCGAAAATATAAGTGCAATGGCGTAAATCAAACGTGCGGAGGTTTGTTTTTTTATGGTAGAATGTAACCAATACCCAATCCCTACAACAGCAATTAATCTAAATAATGTAAGGGCGAGTTTTGCGGTTTTATCAGATATAAAAGAAGAAAAATCACTGAGTTTGGCCCCCCAAGCCATGCCTTCATTTTCTACAAATAGGATTTTAAACCAATCAAAAATTACCCATTCTTGACCCAAAACAAAGTGTGTTTTGATGTATATTTTGGAGAACTGGTCAAAAATTAAAACAGAGACAACAACAATAAAGACATGCTTTTTTGACAACATCTCTAACGTTGCATATTCTTCGCTTCAATGCTCAACGTAGCGTGTGGAACGAGTTCCAATCGTTTTTTATTGATCAACTTCCCTGTTACTCTACAAACACCATAGGTTTTATTTTGAATTCTGATGAGTGCATTTTTAAGATCCCGAATAAATTTCTCCTGGCGGATGGCCAATTGTGCATTGGATTCTTTACTCATCACCTGACTTCCTTCATCAAAGGCCTTGAATGTTGGCGAAGTATCTTCAGTTCCGTTGTTTAAATCATTCATATAGGCACTTTTAATCAGCTCCAAATCGTGCTGTGCCTTTTCAATTTTCTTTTGAATTAGTGCTTTGAATTCCTCAAGCTCTTTATCTGAATATCGGTTGGTTTTTTCCATAGTCAGCGTTTTTAATTGTGTTTTTGAACAAATAACTTGGTAGAAATATCATCAAAATTTATCTCTATTCCTTCATCAAGTTGGTTTACTTCTTTTAACGTATGCGTTAGAGTTTCTAATTTAATGTAATCTAAATTATTTTGAATGGCTTTGTGCATATGTTCGTGGTGCAAAAGAAATACATCAATAGTATCTGTCACTTCAAACCCTGAATCTTTTCTTAAATTTTGAATTCGATTTACAAGTTCACGAGCTATACCTTCCTCTCTCAGAGACTCAGTGATGGTAACATCTAATGCTACGGTCATTGCACCTTGATTGGCCACAAGCCACCCTTCAATATCTTGTGATGTAATTTCTACATCATTGCGTTCCAATGTACTAATTTTTCCATTAATTTCAAGCTCTAAATGACCTTGTTTTTCAATTTCTTTTATTGCTGCTGCATCCAAATTTTGAATTGCCGCTGCAATAAACCTCATATCCTTACCAAATCTTGGTCCTAACACCTTAAAATTAGGCTTGATTTTTTTGACTAAAATATCTGATGCGTCTTCCAAAAGTTCGATTTCTTTGACGTTAACTTCATGCTTAACGAGGTCGGATATGGCCAGAATTTCTTCCTTTTGAGCAGAAGATGCAACAGGAATCATAATTTTCTGTAACGGTTGGCGCACTTTGATTTTTTCTTTGGCTCTTAGTGATAATACTAGTGACGAAATCAATTGTGCCTGAGCCATTTTTCGCTCGAGTGCTTTATCGATGAATTTAGAATTAGACTTTGGAAATTCTGACAAATGTACACTCTTAAATTCCTCTATACCAGTATGCTTTATAAGATCTAAATAGAGACGATCCATAAAAAATGGAGCTATCGGTGCACCAAGCTTTGACAGGGTAAGCATACATGTAAATAAGGTTTGGTATGCCGAAATTTTATCCGTTTCATAATCGCCTTTCCAAAAACGTCTTCTGCTTAATCGAACGTACCAATTACTGAGGTATTCTTGAGTAAACTCTGAAATGACTCTTGCGGCTTTGGTGGGCTCATAATCGGCATAGTATTCGTCTACTTTTGTGATGAGTGTATTGAGTTCCGATAAAATCCAACGGTCTATTTCTGGACGTTCTTCGGTTGGAATTTCTGCCTCGGTAAATTTGAACTGATCAATATTTGCGTAGAGCGTAAAAAACGAATAGGTGTTGTATAATGTTCCAAAAAACTTGCGTTTGACTTCTTCTATTCCCTCTAAATCAAACTTCAGATTGTCCCACGGATTGGCATTACTAATCATGTACCAACGCGTCGCATCTGGACCATAGGTAGCCAAGGTTTCAAAGGGGTCTGTAGCATTGCCTAATCGTTTAGACATTTTTTGCCCATTTTTATCTAAAACTAGTCCATTGGATACCACGTTTTTGTAGGCTACAGAATCAAAAACCATAGTCCCAATGGCGTGAAGGGTATAAAACCATCCTCGTGTTTGATCTACGCCTTCAGCAATAAAATCCGCTGGAAATGCTTTATTTTGGTCAATTAACTCTTTATTTTCAAAAGGATAATGCCATTGAGCATAAGGCATACTTCCAGAATCAAACCATACATCAATTAGATCGCTTTCGCGATGCATTGGTTTTCCTGTTGGTGATACAAATACAATTGCATCAACAATATTTTTGTGTAAATCTATTTTTGAATAATTTTCATCGGAAAAATCGCCAACCACAAAATCTTCAAAAATATCTTGTGTCATTAATCCTGCTTCAATAGATTTTTGAATTTCTGCTTTTAATTCTTCTACAGAGCCAATACAAATTTCTTCTTTACCGTCTTCTGTTCGCCAAATGGGTAATGGAATCCCCCAATAGCGCGATCTTGAAAGGTTCCAATCATTGGCATTGGCAAGCCAATTACCAAAACGACCTTCTCCTGTACTTTTAGGCTTCCAATTGATGGTTTGGTTGAGTTCAAACATGCGCTCTTTTACATCACTAATTTTAATAAACCACGAGTCTAATGGGTAGTACAATATGGGTTTGTCGGTACGCCAACAGTTTGGATAGCTGTGTTTGTACTTTTCTACTTTGAACGCTTTGTTTTCAATCTTTAGTTTGATGGCTAATTCTACATCAACAGATTTGTCTGGTGCTTCTCCTTTAGGATAATATTCATTCTTCACGTAGCGTCCTGCAAAATCGGTGACTTCCTTTCGAAAACGGCCTTGTAAATCGACCAAAGGCACCAAATTATCATCTTCGTCTTTAACCAACAAGGGGGGGACTTCTGGTGTAGCTTGTTTTGCGGCAAGGGCATCATCAGCACCAAATGTGGGTGCTGTATGCACAATCCCAGTACCGTCTTCAGTGGTTACAAAATCCCCAGAAATAACGCGGAATGCGTGTTCTGGATGATCATTGGGCAGAGCATATTGAAGTAATTGGTTGTATCTTGTTCCAACTAAATCGGCACCAACGAAAGATTTTACGACCAAATAAGGAATTGTTTTATCTTTACTTGAATAAACTTCTAATTCTTGTGTTGTTTCTGTTTGTTTGAACTTTCCAGAAAATTGTTTTTCTAGCAATGCTTTTGCCAAAACAACATTGATGGGTTCAAATGTATATTGGTTGAATGTTTTTACAAGAACATATTCAATTTTTGGCCCAACGGTAAGCGCAGTATTGCTTGGCAATGTCCATGGCGTTGTAGTCCAGGCCAAAAAATGAACTTCACCTACATTTTGCAAACACTCTGGTAAAGATTCTGGAATTGCTTTGAATTGCGCGACAACGGTGGTATCAGTTACATCTTGATAGGTTCCGGGTTGATTGAGTTCGTGCGAGCTCAGCCCAGTTCCTGCTTTTGGCGAATACGGCTGGATTGTATACCCCTTATATAACAAGTTTTTGTTGTAAATCTGTTTGAGTAACCACCATACACTTTCCATGTATTTGGAGTCATAGGTCACATAAGG
This sequence comes from Formosa sp., assembly GCA_038138145.1. GTDB lineage: Bacteria > Bacteroidota > Bacteroidia > Flavobacteriales > Flavobacteriaceae > UBA3537. Next base: position 96,681 of record JAYQDD010000003.1, on the reverse strand, counting down.
GTCATTCATATTGACCCAATAGCCCATTTTTTCGGTAAGGTCGTTCCAAACGTCAGTATAACGCATTACAGCGGTTCTGCAGGCAGCATTATAGTCTTCAACGGATATAGTTTTTCCAATGTCTTCTTTGGTAATTCCAAGTTCTTTTTCTACACCTAGCTCAATTGGGAGTCCATGTGTATCCCACCCCGCTTTTCGCTTAACCTGAAAACCTTTCATGGTTTTGTATCGAGGAAAAATATCCTTTATGGCACGAGCCAAAACGTGATGAACACCCGGCAAACCATTGGCCGATGGTGGACCTTCAAAAAAAACGTAAGGTTTTTGGCCTTCTCTTGACGATACACTTTGCTCAAAAACTTGGTGTTCTTTCCAATAGTCAAGCAAATCTTCTGCTATTTTTGGAAGGTCTAATCCTTTGTGCTCTGGAAATATCGCGCTCATGCTTATACAATTAGTCCGCAAAATTACTAAATTTTGGCCTAATTGCTATGTGTTAAAATGTGTAATTTAATTGCGTAGCGAATCCGTACTGCATATAAACTGCTGAGTGTGAGGTATTAGGCTTATAAAAAGTAAAACATCAACCCAATTTTGATGCTTTTTGCCTCCAAAGCTTCTTGGCCAACTACGGCATCTTCAAAAATGGGGTTTAATCCATAATATAAAAACCCATTCCAATTGTTGTAGCCAACACTTAGGGTTAAACCGCATTGCCATTGGTTGAGGTTAACGTTTTTTAATCGAGTAGTTACACTATTATCTTCGTAAACATAAGAGGATGCAAAAGCATAACTGGCTTTGAATCCAGCATAAATTCTCCAAAACCTATACTCTTGAGACGTAGATGTACGCCAACGAAATTCAAATGGAATTTCTATAGCTTGATGAGAAAATCTGTTTTTTTGGTACGTACTACTGCTTACAAACTCATAAGTATAGGCGCCTAAAGATTCTGTGATTTTAATGTTTTCAGAATATGCATTAAACGCATATCCAAGCCCCAAGCCAAGTGCCAATGTGCGTTTGGTGTTGATGGGAAAGTCGCGAATAAATCCTAGTTTAAATCCTGGTGAAAATCCTGTTTGACTAAACTCTTCTGGGGTGTTAGTCAAGGTATTGTAAGTGAACCCAAAATAAAACTGATCTTCTCTATAACGTGTGTCAAAATCATCAGAGATAGCTTGCGCTAAAACACCAAAGGGGATCAAGAAAGCTAGCGTAATGACTATTTTTTTCATGCTGAAAGGATTCGAAAAATTAAAGGTACAAAAAAAGGCACTCATTTTTGAATACCTTTTCTCGTGAATAGAATATAATCGTTTATCATTTCATATTTGTTGAAACATCACCCACACCTGTTGTGTAGTTAATTTTCAACGCATTAACTTTTCTAAGTTCTTGTTTGACGTCGCCAACAATTCCCATATTCGCCTCACGGTCTACTTTTAAAGCCACTGTTAGGTAAGGAATTAATTCTTCCCGCAAAGCAGCTCTTTCTGAACTGATAAAAGCGCTCACATCTGTGAGTGAAGCGAATTGATCGTTGAGTTGAATACGAGCTTCGCTCCCAAATTTCTCATAACCAGAACTTGGCTTACCCATATAAATATAACTCACAGGGTTTTTCTTGTCCAGTTTCTCAACTTGATTGGCCACAGGTAATGAGTTTTGTATTTTCAGTGAATTTTCTCTCATGACGGTAGCCACCATGAAAAAGAACAATAACATGAATACAATATCTGGTAAAGAGGCCGTGGATATCGCTGGGAGCCCTCCGTCTTTTTTCTTTTTAAATTTTGACATTTTGTTTTCTTTTTAGATGATACCTACTGTACTTCTGAGAGTTTTTGTGGAAACTCTAACTTAATTTGATCAATCACTGCTTTGAGTTTCTCTTTGTTACCAACAAACCGTGCGTCTTTGTAATTTTTTTGCATTTCTACAAAGTTCATGTCTCTGAATCCTTTACTCGGACCTAGTTCAAGTGCGCGTCTATTTCTTAGTACATTGTATGCTGCAACCAATTCATTTTGTACAGAAATATAGGCCGCATAGGACGTTTCACGTTCATTTTTCAAAGATATAATTGCCTTGTCTGGATTATCGGACGATGATGGGTCATTTTTGCCTTGGCAATAATCACAAGTTCTATCGCCATTATTGTCCAAAAACTTTACAGCTTCAGCACGCAAATCGGCGATTTCCATGAGTTCGTCTTCAACAAGCAATTGATCTTTTCCATTGAGTAATACGGTAAAAATATTTTTCTGCTTGATGATAGGCGGATCAATTTCTTCCATAGGGGGAAGTTTTCGGTTGATGCCTGAATCTTTTTCAATGGTGGTGGTCACCAAGAAAAATATCAACAGTAAGAAGGCAATATCGGCCATAGAGCCGGCATTAACCTCGGGTGCAGATCGTTTGGCCATAATTCCTTATTTAAGCGTTTTTTTAACCCCAAAGACCAACATTGTCCCTGCTGCCACGATAGCAAGAGCATAAAACAAGTACAACCCAGCGCCTACAAGTTTAGATTGGCCTTCGGTAAGAATTGAGCCGTCTTTTAAGACAGTTTCTGTTCCAGAAGCAAGCACAAAATAGCATATCAGTGCAAGCACAACAAATGCGCCAATGGAAATTAAGGTGTTTTTTAAACCTGCTGCATTGGAGACTAAGTTTTTGACTGTAAAAAATACTACAGCCAAAACTGCTATAGCCAAGATAAAATAGGCCACATACATATAGGTACTAACGCTTGATGCGCTTTCTCCTGCCTTAATCGCGTCATCTCCAGCGGAAATGATGGTGACCAAAAATATGATTGAAACAACTCCAACAACTGCAGCTATAATCTTTAATAATTTTTGTAAATCCATAATTATTTGATTTAGTATGAGTTAAGGAGTTTTATTTTTTGTTCTTTACCAAAATATCCATCAATGAGATAGAAGCATCTTCCATATTGTTTACGATGCTGTCAATTTTAGCAATGATATAGTTGTAGAAAATTTGTAGGATAATCGCTACAATAAGACCAAATACTGTAGTAAGGAGAGCGACTTTAATACCTCCAGCAACAAGTGATGGTTGCATATCTCCTGCAGCTTCAATTTTGTCAAAGGCCTGAATCATCCCAATTACTGTTCCCATGAACCCAAGCATTGGTGCTAGTGCGATAAATAGAGAAATCCAAGAAACATTCTTTTCTAACTGTCCCATTTGTACACCTCCGTAAGCAACAACTGCTTTTTCAGCTGCGTCCAAATCTTCGTTTGCACGATCAAGACCTTGATAGAAAATAGATGCGATAGGGCCTTTTGTATCTCTACACACCTCTTTTGCGGCTTCTACGCCACCAGAGTTAAGTGCTTCTTCTACATCTTCAATTAATTTTTTTGAGTTTGTGGTTGAAAGGTTCAAGAAAATGATTCTTTCAATAGCTATAGCTAATCCTAAAATTAAACATAATAAAACGATACCCATGAACCCAGGTCCACCTTCAATAAATCGCTTTTTTAATTCTTGATGAAATCCTAAAGATTCCACTTCTTCAGCAGCGGCATCGTCTTGTACAGGGCTTACAATTGTGGATACTGTGGTGTTCATGTTCGTGTATGTACTTGCGTTTACAGACCCGAATGCCATCGTTAAGGCGATAGCTAGAATTGGAAATAATTTTTTCATTGTTCTATTCTTAAAATTTATAAATGTTAGTGTTGTTTATAGGTTGCTAAAGATATAAAAAAAAATAGACTCCAAAAATAAAATTTAATTGTGATCAGGATTAAAACAACACTGACCATCATTATGTTCTGACTCACAGTTACTTATACCAAAAGCTTAGCAGAGAGGAAGGGATTCGAACCCTCGATACGCTTTTGGCGTATACACACTTTCCAGGCGTGCGCCTTCGACCACTCGGCCACCTCTCTAATTTTCTTTTTTTTAAAAGAGCTCAAATAAATAAAAAATTGTTTACTTGTGAAAGGAAATCCCTCTTAATTTTCGGTTAATTCGCCACGTAATGAGGTTTCAAAAACCAATTGAAAAGTACTTCTGCTCATTTCTTCCCCAAGCATATACATCAATTTTGTAATGGCGGCCTCTGTGGTCATATCTTTGGCAGAAATAACCCCTAATTCGCGCATCCTTTTACTGGTTTCATAATGCCCCATTTGTACCATTCCCCCTGAACATTGAGTCACATTAACAATATAAATTCCATTTGAAATGGCTGTTTTTAATACCTCTAAAAACCAGCTTTCTGTGGTTGCATTTCCAGAGCCATAGGTTTCCAAAACTACCCCTTTGAGGTTTGGTATTTCTAAAATGGATTTCATCACAGAAGATTGTATCCCTGGGAATAGCTTTATCAATACAACATTTGTATCAAGTGTTTTGTGAACTTTCAATTGCGCTTGAGTAAAATTTTTCAACAACAAATCATGCTGGACTTGAAGTTTTAGCCCTGATGTAACTAAAGGAGGATAATTATTGGATGCAAAGGCCTCAAAATGATCGGCATTAATTTTTGTGGTTCTGTTGCCACGGTACAATTTATACTCAAAATACAACCCCACTTCTTTTAGTACTGGTGCATTGTTTTGCTGTAAACTCGCCAATTGTATGGAAGTAATCAGGTTTTCTTTAGCATCGGTGCGCAAATCCCCTATAGGCAATTGCGATCCTGTGAAAATCACCGGTTTATTTAAATTTTCGAGCATAAAACTCAGTGCCGATGCCGAATAGCTCATGGTATCGCTACCATGAAGAACCACAAAACCATGGTAGTCCTCGTACTGTTGCTCTATGATGTTGACTAATTGTATCCAATGCGAAGGGTTGATGTTAGAAGAATCTAATGGAAGTTCAAACGAAGTGGTATCAATGTCACAATTCAAAAGTTTCAGCTCAGGAATATTTTTTAATATATGTTGAAAATTGAACGCTTGTAGCGTTTCGGAAGCGGCGTCTTTAATCATACCTATGGTACCTCCAGTGTAAATCAACAATATTTTTGGGCGCATCTTCTTAAATTTTAAAAATATCTTTTGAATTGGCAGTGGTAATCCGAGCTATTTGCGCTTTGCTTTTACCATAAATTAAAGAAAGTTTTTCCAAAACTTCTAATATGTAGGCACTTTCATTGCGTTTACCTCTGTAGGGAACTGGGGCCAAATAGGGCGCATCGGTCTCCAAAACAATATGACTCATATCTATTTGTGCTAAAAATTGGTCTATTTTTCCATTTTTAAAGGTAACAACACCCCCAATACCAAGTTTCATATTGTACGAAATGGCGCGGTGGGCTTGCTCTAATGTTCCTGTAAAACAGTGAAAGATACCAAATAAATCCTCTGATTTTTCTTCTTTCAAAATTTCAAATATTTCATCAAATGCGTCTCTACAATGAATCACAATAGGAAGTTTATAGCGTTTAGCCCATTGAATTTGCGTTCGAAATGCTTCTTGTTGCTGTTTTAAAGTGCTTTTGTCCCAGTACAAATCAATTCCAATTTCTCCTACCGCCACAAATTTTCGTTGTGCCAAAGCTGTTTTTACATGTGTCAATTCTTCTTTATAATCTTCTTTTACATGTGTTGGATGAAGTCCCATCATCAAAAATACATGTTCTGGATATTTACGCTCCAAAGCATACATGGCTGCTGTATATGTTGAATCTATTGCAGGAACAAAAAAACGAAAAACTCCTGCTTTGAGTGCCCTGGACATCATTTCATCTTGATCTTTCTCAAAGGCCTCGCTGTATAGGTGTGTATGTGTATCCGTGATGATCATGTTACAAAAGTACTATTTTGTATAGTATATTTGTTTAAAAATTAATGTCTTGACAAATAAAAGCTCTTTGATGCAGTTTTTGACTGATCATCATTTTCATAAAGTTAAACTTCATTTTATTCCCAGCAATCATTACAAAGTGATTGCCAAAATAAATGGCGTAACAGGAAATTTTATTTTGGATACAGGGGCTTCCACAACTTTCGTTTCCAAAGATTTAAAAGAAAAATTCAAACTTGATTATGAAGCATCGCAAATAAAAGCTAGTGGTGCTGGTCCTGAGCAAATTGATGCGTTTGTTTCACACAAAAATCAACTGAAGTTTGGACGGTGGTGCTTGGAAAAATGCACCATTGCATTGATTGATTTGAATCCCATAAATACGGCCTTTATTGCGGCAAATCTAGCTACAGTTGATGGGATTATTGGGGCAGATGTTCTGAAGAAAGGCAAAGCTATTATTGATTACAATAAAAACTACCTGTATTTAAAATAAAAAATCCCGCAAACAGCGGGATTTTCGTTACTATTTAAAAAGAATTTAATCTTGTACTTGAAAAGTAATGGGCAAAGAGTAAGGCACAATTACTGGTTTTCCTCTTTGGCGTCCAGGTTTCATTTTGGGCAACATATTGATTACTCGTGCCGCCTCTTTTTCTAACCTTGGGTGTGGCGCTCTAGAACGTACTCCTGTGACATTACCGTTCTTGTCAATTTTGAAAATAACGCTGATACGCTGTCTTCCAGAAAGTCCTAAATCTCCAGCTAAATCTGTATTGAATTTTCGCCGAACGAATTTGGCAATTTTATCCGACATACATTTACGTTTGTCGGCATTGGATCCACGTTCGCAACCAGGGTACTCGGGTACGTTTTCAATCACGGCGAAGGGGACCTCAACATCTTCGATGACTTCCTCTACTTCTACATCTTCAACTTCCATGATTTCTTCTTCCTGATCCGTTTCAGTAGATTCAATAACTGTTTCTTCTACTTCTTCCTCGTCTTCAACCACTTCAATCACTTCTGGAGCGGCTGGTGGCGGTGGTGGCGGTGGCGGTGGGATGACTTGTTCAATAATCGGAATTTCTTCATCAAGTTCATCGTCTAGATTAAGTTTGCCAATGTCAATGTTGGATTTATCGTACGTCTTATAATTGAGCGTCGAGTATGTTAAAAATAACATCAATGCCAATCCAACAGCAAAATAGATTGATCCATTTCTGCTGACGTCTGCTTTTGGGTTTTTCTTTGATTCCATTGTGTTTTTGTTATTGGGGGGTTAAATTAATTAAAAAAAATAAAACTACATAAGTGTTTGAAGTTTTTTAACAAGTGTTTGTTTTTTCCAGCTTATTAAAAAAGTCATAACCAAAATACCAAGTGTATTTGCAAGGATGTCCAACGTATCGGTTACTCTTGCGTTTGGCGTAACACCTTGTAAAAGCTCAAGGATTATGCCAAAAATAAAGGCAAAAAGAGCTGCGTACCAAATGCTCTTGTTTATATTCTGAACTTGAAAAGACAAAAAAACAAGTAAACAAAGCACTGCATAGGCCATAAAATGAACAATTTTGTCTTGGAATTGGATATTAATTATAGCATCATGATTGATGCGCACCAAACTTGCAACAGCTAAGCAGAGCGAATAACCAACTGAAAGGATATGAATCCAATGTTTTTTAAGCACCAATCAACGCTTTGTAATCGTCTGCAGACATCAACGTATCGAGGTCTGAAATATCATTGCATTTAAGCTTAATCATCCATCCAGCGCCGTATGGGTCGTCATTCACTTTTTCGGGCTCATCTTCTAACGATTCATTGAATTCTATGATTTCACCAGGAACAGGAAGAAACAAATCAGACACGGTTTTCACGGCTTCTACAGTCCCAAAAACTTCCTCAGCGTCTAATGTTTCGTCCAAAGTATCGACTTCTACATAGACAATGTCTCCAAGTTCGCTTTGTGCAAAATCAGTAATACCGATGGTGAGTATATCGCCCTCTGCACGAACCCACTCATGATCTTTGGTGTATTTTAATTCTTCAGGTGTATTCATTGTATTATTAATTATTTTTTAGTGTTAGTTTCCAAAATTGTAGCGCAAGGTAAAACCAGACCTAATGGTTGTTTGCGGGAAGGCTGTTGATATGGCGTATTCAGAAAATGCATAATCAAAATAAAATATAGCGGTCAAGTTTTTGCTAAAGGCATAATCCGCAGCATATTTTAAGCTCCAAATGGTTTGACCCGCACTCACTTGATTGTTGTCTAAATCCAAATATCTTATAATGGTTTTGTTGTTTCTGATGGATAAATCGGCTTTCATATTCAAATCACTTTTAATGATTCTTCTCGGTCCAGCTAATTTTGATCGAATTCTTAAATCTTTAATGCGATAACCGAGTCCAAAGATGTATTCAAATCCTTGAATTTCCGTCAATAAATTATTGTCAAAACTAATGGATAAACTTCGGTCTTTTTTTATTTCTGTTGATAATTTTACAGAATTTTTCATCTCAAAATCGACTTTGATCAGCGGACTGAACTGCTCTACCAAATTGACATTACTGAACAATGTTTTGGCCTTAAAATTACCCGACTGATCCAATACATTTGGGTTTTGTGAAGCGTAATCCAAATTTGGATCTGCTGCTTTATAATCCAAATTTGTTCGGAATTGATTTATAGTATAAGAAGCTCTATAGGCATGAGTGATGGAAAAACGTCTAAAGTGCTTTTTAAACCATTTGTTCTTCATGAATCCAGTATATTTCAGCGTCCAATTGGGAATTGGAACATCTCGAAATGCATCTAAACTTATTTTGTTTGCTTTTTTACCAGAGTATGCAGATAAAAATGCTGGCAACAACACCGATTGACTGTTTTTCCCAAACCCTAAAGGATATCCCTCTGCGTCTGTTGCATAGCCAGTATTGCCATAAAACTGTTGTGCCAAACGGTTTGCAATTTCCAATCGATTTGTTTTAAAATCTTCAAAAGGTGCAGAACGAACCTCATCACTTTTGCTGAAAGCTGTTCGAATCAATGAAGTGGATATATTAAAATTCCCAAAAGTATTTTGAATCAAAGAATTGTAGGTATTACTCAACCCATCGCCATTGGTGTCTGTTGTGTTGAAGTTTTCCGTAAAGTTTGTCGCATAGGTTTTGCCTCCAGTAAAATCAATTTTCAAATCTGGAATTGGTTCGGTATTGATGGCGTAATCTAAATTTTCGTTATGGGTTTCCGAATATTGTTGATTGAACTGGTCAAACGTTGTGAGCCATCCATTTTGAGCCGCAATTTGACGGACATCGCGTTGGCTTCCCATAGTGTAGCCCAGCGTAGGTTTCATAGTACCAATAAATCCGGGTGTTGGTAAATACCCTGGCAAGAATGAACTGTTACTCTCAGCATAATTAACTTGCATTCTGTTGATACTGGTCAGCAATCCTACACCAAAGTCTTTCAGATTAAACTTTTTATTAGTCCCTCTATTTCTAGATGAATTGGAATTGCCTTGAACTCGAGAAGGTCTTCTCGATCTCGATTTTTTTACACCCAAATAACGGTACAACTTTCGCATGTCAAAAGAAGTGTTCAGGTTGTGCTGGTTGGCATTTGAAATCGAATTCCCTAAGTCATAAGTTTGCCCATTAATGTTGAGTTGACCAAAAAGATCTGATCCTTTAGTCCAAAGAAAATCTCCAGTATAAGAATAATTTGCTGTCAAGAAACTAAGGGTTGGAATTTTATCAAGAGGCAATTTGTAATTTATCCCCAATTGCTGAGAGTGACGGTTTGGGTCTCCAAAATCAAAGAAGCGATCCCAAACCCCTAATGTAGGATCTTGATCTCCGTTCAAATCATCATCTATGAAATAATTGCGTACAATATGATTATTCGACGACGTAAAGTTAAGACTCAACCCTTTTGTGAGTTGGTAATTCAAGGTGTATTGCAAATCAAAGGTGTAGTTTCGTCGGATTAACTCATCAACGGTGATGTTGTTGGCGCCCAAGTCTGCATCTCTAAATTTTTGACTATTAAACTGTCGTATGATATCAGAATTAATCGTTAAACTTGATGGCAATAAATTAAGATTAAAATCTTTGATAATTTTCCAATACTTTCCTGTAAACAGGGAGTCATTTTTCTTGAAAGGCTCGAAGTTTAGGGGTTGAAAGCTATAGGTATAATTGGCGCCAACGCGTACATTTTGATCCAAAGAGTTTTCAATTTCAAAATCTCTATGTTTCATTTCATTGTACGAATAATTAAGTGTCAAATTTTCAACATCATAAACTCTAGGTTTGGCATCACCAGTTCGTTGTTTTTTAACCCCAATAAAATTGATGCTTTTACGCTTGGTATAATCCTCAGATTGCATTCGAATTCTATCGCGTTCTTCATTAGATTCTGCGGCATCTAATCGGTTCTGAAGTTTTAAATCTTTGTATTGTTGATCGTATTCTGGTGTAATTAATGTTTCACTTTGCCCATAATTGAATGGAATTTGTAAGCCCCATTTTTTAGGCAACAATTGTCCGACATTCATGTTAGTTACAAAGTCATATTGCTTTAAATCCTCACGGCTACGCTCATTAGGGCCTTGGTCTATATTGCCAAATCCCGTAGTGCTGCGCTTAGCAGTGGCGTTGACATTCATAAAATCGGCAATATTGGTATCCATACTCATTATGGCTGCCCAACCCCCTTCATTATCCATATCAGCAATGCGCAATTCATTGAACCATACCTCTGCACATTGATTTGTGGAGCCAATATTTTTTATCCCCACCATGAGTGTTCGAATATCCCCAAAGTTTGGATTACCTTTTATGGCAATCCGTTGTTCAAATGGTGCTTCTGTTTGTGTCGAATTGGCATCCAAAGAAAATGGCGAAAATTCTCCTACAGGAGTTTCTTGTAATACGCCGTCAATGACGTTGTAAAACGTAGGGTCCGGATTAGTTAATGTTCCTTGACTAATTCCTAAAGCTTTTATTTTTTCTAACAACTCCAAAGTAATGTCAAGCTCATTGTATTCTGGCCAAACTTCATAGGCCGATGCACCTGTGGCTCCGGAAGATTTTCTTAATGGTAATTCTAATTGATAATAGTTTTGTGTGAAATCATTCCCCATTCGTACAAATGCAACTAATTTGCCTTGTTCAAAGCTGTCTGCTTCTCCATCTTCTGCATGGATAAACATTTTTAGCTTTTTGTATTGACGCATGTCTACATTTATATTTTTAAACACTGCTCTTGAATCGCGACGCTCCAAATCGCAAACATCAACCACCAGTGATTGCTCATTCTGACGGACTATGGTGTTGTTGTTATTCAATTGTTCTCGCTGAACATTTGGTGGAGAAACATAACTTCCGTCATTCTCTTGAATTCCTACAATACCTACACTAAAATCAGTAGGTTCCAATAATGTAGCAGCATCAGAATCTCCATCCAAAGATTGTAAGAATCGCCTCCAATCGCTACGAACTAAATCAAAAGTTCCAAACCTCAACACAGTTGTTTCTGTAAAGTCTTTTAAGTATAATCTAGTAAAGCGAACTGATCTAAAATCCGATATTCCTCCAACAGCATTTGTAAATTCTGTTAGCGGAATTCTAAATTGATACCAGTTTATATTTCCTGATTGTGATCCATTTGGAAGCGTAATACTTGTAATCGATTTTCTATCTACTATATAAGGACTGTTGGGATTATTTAAAGCCGCAGAGGTAATGTCTATTTCGTACTCAAAATAACTATCAATAGTATTCATTGTGTTATCTCTATTGATATCTTCTACATCGGGTTGTGTTGTAGATCCTCTATTTGTATCCGTAAAAACATCTGGAGAATTGCCTTCAAGTCCATTATAACGTTTGTATCGGTCAAAAATATCACCGCTTGTATTTAGGTAATATGTATAGTTGTCATTTGCAGGATCGGCAAGGTTAGAAAATGCTGAAAATCGTGTATCTGTGGTGTTTTTTTCTTCTAAATCATCATAACCATCTAGACCAACGTCTTGATTGGCACGTTCTTGACCTTGGGTAGAAAAAGCATAAATCAATGATTGATTTTGAGGAGTTACAGTTCCCCAGATTGATGAAGGTAATAAACTTACATTACCATCACTTGGCAGTCCGTTTTCGTATTGTTTTTTTCCATCTTTTATGACATCTTCCGAAATATTCCCAAGATTAAGAACCAATTTTCCTCCAGGATTTGTTGGATTATTCAAAAAAGGATCCATTAACCAAAACTCTACATACTCTACATTGGCTTGTTCAAAATCCGTAGAAGTCAACTGTCGTGAAATTCCAGCCCAACTGTTTTGTGGATTATCTAGAACACCATCTTCGGCACCTTGTTGGTAGTTATAAGGTCCCCGTTCGGTTGGGCGATATACTAAATCCAAAGAATTAATTACGGTATATTGTCCAGTAACCAAATCGATTTCAGGAAATAATTCATCTATAAAAATACGACGGGTGTATAGATCCGAAATATCATCATCGGTAATTTCTCCTGGTCGTTGCGAACTGTAGAAAATAGGATCTACAGTGTACCAGTTCAAAAGTGCTCTATCAAATCCGTTTTGATAACCATTATCATCCTCATTACCTTCTGCATATACACGGCCAAGGTCTCTTGGTCTACTGGATAAAAACCAGGATTGAGGCGCAAGTAAGCTTATACCATTCTGAGTCCCTTCAAAATCGTCAATATACGATGTGACTTCATTGTTGAAATCTGTTCCTTTTGGTGCGCCTGGCTTCAAATATGCAAATTCTCCTCGAACAGATAGATTAGATGTTGCATCCGTATCAATGTTGGGGAGTTTGTTGGCCATTCGTGTCAAGAAAGGAACTTCTGTGGAATAGTTCCCATTGAAGCCCATAATTGTGTTGTTGATGGGCTCTGTTCCATAGTTTGCTTTCTGAGTGATTGGGCGTTCATTCAGGTTAAGTAAGGTCGCACCTAAAACAAAATTTTCATTAAATTGATGCTCTACATTAAATCCTGTAAAACGCTTGGTTTGTTGTCCAAAAACAGAGTTATTTTCAACAGAGACTTGAATCGGTGTGTTAGACGATTGTAGCGATGGATCTAATATTTGAACGGTCCCAATTTGATAATTAACCGTATAATCGACCCCTTCTACAAGTACACGACCTCCTGCCGTTACTTTTACAGATCCTCTTGGCACATTGAATGCTCCAATTGGAATTCCAGAACCTCCTGTTGATTTGTAACGCCCACGAATTTGGAATTTGTTTTTTTCACTGTCTTGTAATGCTGCAGTTTTTGTTTCCGTGTACAGAGATTTATAAACGTATTTAATCTGATTAGCATTGAACGCACCAGGTGTTGCTTCATCAGATTGATAATTCTCTGATGGGTCTAACCTTAAAGTTTCAAATAAATAGGATCCGAATGGCTCTGCCTTGGTGAAAATAATTTTTCCGTTTTGAGGAATCACGGTAATGCCGGGAACAAAATCAAAAAAGCCATCCCCTTTGTTCTGAGGATCATTATTAAAATTTAATCTATCGAAATTAAAAAGTCGTATCAGGGGCGTTTCATTTATTGGATCCTCATTACCAACAGGTGTGGGAAATGGTGTGCCACTAACTGGGGAAATAAAGTTTAACGAGGAGGTTTCGTTGTAGAAAATATTCAGCTTAAAGTCTTCTTGCGATAATTGATAAGCCCCAGTATCATAAACATTTTTCATCATCAAGTCCCATATAGGAAGGTCAACACTTGTGACCGCACTTTTGAGCATTTTAAGAACGAGACTTTGATTGTTTACGACTTGATTTCCGGTGTTTGGATCGGTATTTACATCTGTAGCATTCAAGCCATCGTTGGCGAACTCTCCTACTTGATAAACTTCTCCACCAACAGTAAACTGAAAAGCAACAGCCAAAACTTCATCATTTTGAAGACGTTGATTTAGAGATATGTACCCTAATTGCGTATTGACCGTGTACTCATTCCCTTCAAGAAGTTTTCTCGCATTTTCTAATTTTCCATAGTCGAACCCTTCATTCACACCTGCAGGAAGAAATCCAGATTGTGCCGTTGCAATATCACGTACGGCATCCGTAAGTTGTGATCCTGGTCCGCCAATATTCGTAGGGTCAAAATCATTATTTGCATTGTTTGGATAGGCATTTGGTCCAACATTTACAAATCCTGTTGGCGGTATTGCCAACCCAATTCTTGAAGATTCTCCCAAATCTTGTAAGGCCAAAACATTGCGTACATTTTCTGTCTGATTGGTTCTGTTGGTAACCCAAACTTCTATGCGCGTAATTTGAACTTGCGAGTTTATAAAAGGATAATTCGCAAGTGCTTCGTCGTAATGATCTCTAAAATATTGAGCCAAGAAAAAGTGTCTATTTTCATCATAATCCAAACCAAAAAAATCGAACTCCTGTAGCGTTCCACCACCCTGAGCAACGATACTTCGTGTTTCGGATTGTTGTTCAGAAAAGACCCCTGTAATTGTTGTTTTGCCAAACTGCAACTGCGCTTTTACTCCAAACAAACTTTGTGCGCCTCTTATTAGAGAACTATTGAGCGGCATACTTACATTACCGACTTCTAGCTTTTTAAGAATCGTGTCGTCGTTCCCACTGTAATTCTTAAACCCTTGGGTTTTGTCTTTCAAATCGTTGGCTTTACTCAATCCTTTACCAATGGTTTCATTTTTAGAGATTTCCTCCAAAGCTGCAGCCGTGGGGTCGAATTCTAGTTTGATTAAATTTTGAAAATCAAAGGTTGATTGCGTGTCATAATTGGCATTGACCTGTAAGCGCGTTCCCACCTTTCCCATCAAACTTAAACTTATGCGCTGGTCAAAATCAAAGGTGAAATTACTTTGATTTCTTGGTGAAAATGCGGGATTTTCTTGTTTTGTATACATCACGCCAAGGTCCATTTCTACAGAGCCCTGTGGCACAACTGATATGACATTCCCGCCAAAAATTGTTTCAAAGAACTTAGAGTTGACATACAAATCGGGAATTAAGTTTTTCTTAGCGTCTTCTGCCCCTTCTTTTTTCCCGTCAAAAGCATCTAACTTTTCTTTGTAGTAATTCTTTAAATTCTCTTTTTGAATTAAAGCTTGAAATTCTTTAGGGGTAAGAATTACTGGATATTTTATATTAAAATCCCCAACTTTTGAAGTGTAATAATAACGGTCAGTAATAGGGTCATAAGTGTATTGGTTCACAATACTACTTGGGTCTGGTGCATTGATGTCGCTAAACGAAAATGTTGTTGATGTAGAATCCCTAACTGTAGGAGTTTGTTGCGCCCACAATATAGAACTGAAGCTGAAGAATATAGCAACAGCACAGTATTTAAGATTTATTTTTGGGCTAAAAATTTTCAATCGTTTTTATAAATTTTTTAGGGCTTCTTTGATGATTAGTTCTACAGATGCTTCAGGGTGTTGCGTCAAAATTTTTCCAACCACTCGTTCAGATTGTTTCTTGACAAATCCTAACACCTCCAAAGCAGATAACGCTTCATCTTTGTTTGTATTGCTTGAAAGGGCAACTGTTTCGTCAATATCGTAAATTTTAAGTACTTTATCTTTAAGGTCTATAATAACGCGCTGGGCTGTTTTTAGCCCTATCCCTTTGACGGACTGTATCAGCGCAACATCTTCTGATGCGATGCCTTCACGCACTTGCTTTGGTGTTAATGAAGACAACATGGTGCGCGCTGTATTGGTCCCTATACCACTTACAGAGATTAAAAGTCTAAAAATTTCTCGCTCAGCTCGTGTAGCAAAACCATACAATTGTTGTGCATCTTCCTTGACTTGGAAATGCGTAAGTAATTTAATGTGCTCATCATCAGATAACTGTGAGAAAGTGTGTAACGAAATATGAATAAAATATCCTACACCATTACAATCGACAACAACATGTGTTGGTGATTTTTCTACTAACTTTCCACTTATGTGCGTGATCATGCTTTAAAACTTAGATTTTCAAATGTACTAAAATTATAGTATTTTCTAAGGAGAAAATATGTAGCGTTAAAATTACTTCTTTTCTTTTTGCTGCGCATCAATAACAGCAACGGCTGTCATGTTGACAATTTCATCAACACTAGCCCCAAATTGAATGATATGAACTGGTTTTCGTAAGCCCATCATTATGGGTCCAATTGACTCTGCATTATTGAGTTCTTTCAGCATTTTATAGGTAATATTTGCCGATTCTAAATTTGGAAAAATAAGTGCATTCACTTTTTTATTCGCCAATTTAGAAAATGGGAAATTGGCTCTAAGCATCTCGCTGTTGAGTGCAAAATCCGTTTGAAGCTCCCCATCAACGGACAAGTCGGGATGTCTACGGTGCAAATAAGAAACAGCCTCACGTACTTTTGTTGCTGTTTGATCTTTGGACGACCCAAAGTTAGAATAAGAAAGCATAGCCATCACAGGAGTAATCCCAAACATTTTCATGACGCCAGAAGTCATTTGAGTGATTTTAATCAAATCGTGGGCTGTAGGATTAATATTGATGGCTGTATCACTCAAAAACATTGGCCCGCGTCGTGTAATCATAACATTTGTTGTTGCTATTCTTGTAGATCCTGGCGCAAGACCAATCAAATCAAGCATCGGCTTTACAATAGACGGATAACTTCTAGAGTACCCTGTAATCAAAGCATCGGCATCACCTTCATTGACCATCATGGCAGCGTAATAATTTCGTTCACGCATAAGTTTTTGAGCAGATAAAAGCGTTTGCCCATGACGTTCTTGTTGTTTCCAAAACACCTCCCCATACTTGTTCTTTTGTTCTATGTGATCCTCATCTTTTGGATCAATAATAGGTACATCTGCATCAAATTCGAGTTCCTCTTTTAGGCGTTCTATTTGCTTTTTATTTCCTAATAAAATTGGGTGTGCTATACCTTCTTCAAAAACAATTTGTGCCGCTTTTAAAACATCCAACTGATCTGCTTCGGCAAATACAACTCGCTTAGGATTTAATCGCGCTCGATTGAACAGCAAACGCACTATTTTATTATCAGCATTCATTCGATCTAATAATGTTTCCTCATATTTTTCCCAATCCGAAATAGGAAACTGTGCTACCCCACTGTCCATTGCGGCTTTGGCTACGGCAGGTGGAATTTTAGCAATTAATCTAGGATCAAAAGGTTTTGGAATGATGTAATCATTACCAAAAGCCAGACGCATTTCGCCATAAGCGATATTGACTTGTTCGGGAACGGGCTCTTTGGCAAGTTCTGCAAGAGCAACAACTGCTGCTTTTTTCATGGCTTCATTAATGGTGGTTGCCCGAACATCTAACGCACCGCGGAATATGAAAGGAAACCCTAATACATTATTGACTTGATTAGGATTGTCACTTCTACCCGTTGCCATGATAATATCGTCTCTTGTTTTTATAGCCAAATCGTAAGTGATTTCTGGATCTGGATTAGCCATTGCAAATACAATTGGGTTTTTGGCCATGGAATTCAACATTTCAGGCGAGACAATATTTGCCGTGGAAAGCCCTATAAACACATCGGCTTGGCGCATGGCATCCTCTAAAGTGTCAAATTTTTTTGCAGTTGCAAATTCTGCTTTTTGTGAAGTCAATGAAGGGCGGTCTTGACGAATGACCCCTTTACTGTCAAGCATAACTATATTTTCGCGCTTGGCGCCAAAAGACATATAAAGTCGAGTACAAGAAATGGCTGCTGCACCAGCACCACTTACCACGATTTGTACGTCTTCAATTTTTTTCTCGGCCAATTCTAGTGCATTGATAAGAGCTGCTGCTGAAATAATTGCGGTGCCATGCTGATCATCGTGCATGACCGGAATATTTAGTTCTTCTTTGAGTCGTCTTTCGATCTCAAAGGCCTCTGGTGCTTTTATGTCTTCAAGATTTATTCCTCCAAAAGTAGGTGCAATATTTTTGACTGTATTGATAAACTCGTCGATATTTTCTGTGTCAACTTCAATGTCAAAAACGTCAATATCTGCGAAAATTTTGAATAGAAGCCCCTTTCCTTCCATTACAGGTTTTGAAGCTTCAGGGCCAATATTCCCAAGCCCCAAAACTGCTGTACCATTTGAAATAACTGCCACTAAATTACCTTTAGAGGTGTATTTATATACGTCTGATGGGGTCTTTTCAATTTCTAAACATGGTGCTGCAACGCCTGGCGAATAGGCCAAAGATAAATCGCGTTGGGTGGCATATTTTTTAGTTGGAACAACTTGAATTTTTCCTGGATTTGGTTTAGCATGATACGCTAAAGCTTCTAAATCGTGTCTTGTTCGTTTTGCCATAAAGTTGGTTGTTGTTTAAGGGTACAAAGTTAGTAGTATCCTTGTAATGAGAAAATTTTTGTTTAATCTTTTAAAAACTTAATATTTCGGGTTAATCCTGTGTATTTTGTTCGTTTGACTGCAGATTTTTTAAATACTTTATTGAAGGTTTCTTGTGTAATTTCTTCCCAATCTTTTTTGGTCATAGAAAGCAATTCTAGTTTTGGATTGAACAGTGGTTCGCTATGTTGTTTTGAAAAACGATTCCAAGGACAAACATCTTGACATACATCACAACCAAACATCCAGTTGTCAAATTTGCCTTTCATATCGGTTGGTATATTTTCTTTCAACTCGATGGTAAAATATGAAATGCATTTACTACCATCCACACTGTAAGGTTCTGTGATGGCTTCTGTTGGACAGGCATCTATACAAGCTGTGCATGTACCGCAGTGATCCGTTACAGCATGATCAGGTTCTAACTCCAAATCGATAATGAGTTCTGCAAGGAAATAAAATGACCCTACTTTTTGAGAAAGCAAATTGCTGTGTTTACCAACCCAACCTAATCCAGATTTTTTAGCCCATGCTTTTTCCAAAATGGGTGCAGAGTCTACAAAAGCACGGCCATGTACATGACCTATTTCTTGATTGATAAATTCCAGAAGTTGATTCAACTTATCTTTTATAACATAATGATAATCAATACCATAGGCATATTTACTGATCTTTGGTGCTTTAGGGTCTTGTTGAAGATTTTCATTGAAGTAATTGTACGTTAGAGAAACAACACTTTTTGCCCCTTCGACAAGTAATGTTGGATCCAAACGTTTATCGAAGTGATTTTCCATATAGTGCATTTTTCCGTGCTTATTTTGGTTTAACCAATTTTCCAAGCGAGAGGCCTCTTCTTCCAAAAATTCTGCTTTACTAATACCACAAGATAAAAAACCGAGGCGTTTGGCTTCGGTTTTAATACGTGTAGCATAGTGTGCCGTTTTTGACATGCTCTAAAATAATCCTGTTTGAATATCTCCTCTTTTGCGGCCAAGATGGGCATATGCTAGTTCTGTGACTTCTCTACCTCTTGGGGTACGCATTATAAATCCTTGCTGAATAAGGAATGGTTCGTAAACTTCTTCAATGGTTTCTGGGCTTTCACTTACAGCAGTAGCTATGGTAGTGATTCCAACTGGACCACCTTTAAATTTATCAATAATTGTGGTTAAAATTTTATTATCCATTTCATCCAAACCATGCGCATCGACATTGAGTGCTTTAAGGCTAAACTTGGCAATCTCAATATCAATTTTTCCATTGCCTTTTATTTGCGCAAAATCTCGAACACGTCTAAGTAATGCATTAGCTATTCGAGGTGTTCCTCGACTTCGCCCAGCAATTTCGATGGCTGCTTCAAAGCTAATTGGCACATTCAATATCTGAGCGCTACGCTGAAGTATTGTTGATAGTAGCTCTGTAGAATAATATTCCAAACGACTACTGATGCCAAAACGAGCGCGCATAGGAGCCGTTAGCAAACCCGAACGTGTGGTTGCTCCCACCAAAGTAAAAGGATTCAAATTGATCTGAACCGTCCGTGCATTGGGGCCAGATTCAATCATAATATCAATTTTGTAATCTTCCATAGCTGAGTACAAATACTCTTCTACAATAGGACTCAAGCGGTGAATTTCATCAATAAACAAAACATCACGATCTTCTAAATTGGTAAGTAATCCTGCCAGGTCGCCAGGCTTATCTAAAACAGGCCCTGAAGTGACTTTTATTCCTACGCCAAGTTCATTGGCCAAAATGTGTGCTAGGGTTGTTTTCCCCAGTCCTGGAGGGCCATGAAAAAGGGTATGGTCTAGGGCTTCATCACGTTCTACAGCCGCCTTTACAAAAATTTGTAAATTCTCAAGAACTTGGTCTTGTCCAGAAAAGTCATCAAATGTAAGTGGCCTTAATGCTTTTTCAATGTCGTGTTCTTCTGAAGAAAAGTTATCGCCTGTTGGATCAAGGTGTTGATTCATAATAACAAATATAAGAAAAAGCCCTTCTCGTTTGAGAAAGGCTTTCTAAATATATTATGAAGTAACTAACAGTTAATGTTGTAACTCTTCTTCTCCGTCTTTTAGAGGAATATTTTGTGGTACAAAATCTTCGTCATGACCTGGTTTGCTGTAATCGTATGCCCAACGGTGAACATGTGGGATTTCTCCTGGCCAGTTTCCATGCATATGCTCTACAGGTGCGGTCCATTCTAAAGTATTGGAACGCCATGGGTTTTGTTCTGTTTTCTTTCCATAGAACATACTATGGATAAAATTGTAAAGAAATACCAATTGTACAAGCCCTGCAACGAGTGCGAAAATTGTGATGAGTATCTGTACATTTTGAGTATCATCAAAAAGTGGGAAGTTACTGTTGGTATAATAACGTCTTGGAAGTCCTGCCATTCCTATAAAATGCATTGGGAAAAACACCCCATAAGCACAAACTGCAGTCACCCAAAAGTGGATGTATCCTAGATTCTTGTTAAGCATACGCCCAAACATTTTTGGGAACCAATGGTATACTCCTGCAAACAGTCCATAAAGTGCAGATATCCCCATTACTAAGTGGAAATGTGCGACTACAAAATAAGTGTCGTGTACGTTGATATCCAAAGCACTATCCCCAAGAATAATCCCTGTAAGTCCTCCTGTAATGAAAGTTGATACCAAACCAATTGAAAACAACATGGCTGGATTCAACTGAAGATTTCCTTTCCATAATGTTGTGATGTAATTAAATGCTTTGACTGCCGATGGAATTGCAATAAGCAATGTTGTAAATGTAAAGACCGACCCTAAAAATGGATTCATCCCTGAGATAAACATATGGTGCCCCCAAACAATAGTTGACAAAAATGCAATTGCTATGATTGATGCCACCATGGCTCTATAACCAAAAATGGGTTTACGTGCATTAGTTGCAATCACTTCTGACGTAATTCCCAGTGCGGGAAGAAGTACGATATACACTTCAGGGTGTCCTAAAAACCAAAACAAATGTTCAAACAATACTGGCGAACCGCCTTGATAGTGTAATACCTCGCCTTGAATAAAAATATCTGAAAGGAAAAAAGAAGTTCCAAAACTTCTGTCCATGATAAGCAATAGCGCTGCAGACAATAAAACTGGGAAAGACACCACGCCAATAACTGCAGTAATAAAGAACGCCCAAATAGTGAGTGGCAATCTTGTCATGGACATTCCTTTAGTTCTAAGGTTTAATACCGTTACAATGTAGTTCAATGAACCAAGAAGAGAGGAAGCAATAAAAATGGCCATAGAAACGAGCCATAGCGTCATTCCTGCACCCGATCCGCCTTGTGCTAATGGAAGTGCACTTAATGGTGGATATATAGTCCATCCTGCTGCGGCTGGTCCAGCTTCAACAAATAATGAAATTACCATTATCACGCTTGATAAGAAGAAAAGCCAGTAAGATATCATATTTAGAAATCCTGAGGCCATATCTCTTGCACCAATTTGCAATGGAATTAAAAGGTTACTAAAAGTTCCACTCAATCCTGCAGTAAGTACGAAAAAGACCATGATGGTTCCATGAATGGTTACTAATGCCAAATAAATATCGGCATCCATAACACCTCCAGGCGCCCATTTCCCTAATAAAGCTTCAAATATTACATTGGGTTTTTCTGGCCAAGCAATTTGCATGCGCATTAGTAAAGACATCAGAATTCCAACAATCCCCATAATGATTCCCGTGATCAAGTATTGCTTAGCAATCATTTTGTGATCTTGACTGAAAATATACTTCGTCACAAAGGTTTCTTTGTGGTGGTGTCCGTGATCGTCTTCGTGTGTATGGGTATCTACATGTGCTGACATAATCTTGTGGTGTTGCTAATTAGTATATTAGTTTTGAACTAATGAGTTTTTAAATTGTTTTTGCTCGTTGATCCATTCATTGTATTCTTCTTCTGTTTCCACAATGATTTTCATTTGCATATTGTAATGAGACTTACCGCATATTTTATTACAAAGCAATAAGTAATCAAATTCATAACGATCAAGTGGTTCTTCGCCTTGGGCTTGAAGCTTCTTGCTATTTTCGTTTCGAATTTTATTGATATTTCTTACTTTTTCATAAATCTCTGGATTCAGACGCATCTCTTCGGTTGTTACTGTTGGTGTAAAGGCAAACTGCGTAATCATTCCTGGAACACAATTCATTTGTGCTCTAAAGTGTGGCATATATGCAGAATGCAGAACGTCTTGAGAACGCATTTTGAATAATACTGGGCGACCTACAGGAAGGTGAAGTTCTGTCGTAATTATATCGTCTTGAGCATTTGGATCGGACTCATCTAATCCCAAAATATTGGCCTTGTCTAAATCAATCAAACGGACATTTGCTTTTCCTAAAACATTGTCTTCTCCAGCATAACGCGCTTTCCAATTGAACTGCTGTGCATAGAGCTCAACCACAAGTGGATCGTCGTCTTCATTAATGTTCATGATGTCATTCCATGTGAATAATCCATACATGATTAATCCTGCTAGAACAATGACGGGGATGATGGTCCAAATGAACTCTAGCTTATCATTGTCCGCATAAAAAAGTGCTTTTCGCCCTTTTTCGCCTTTGTACTTAAACGCAAAATAATGCAATAAAAACTGAGTAATGGTTTGTACAATAAATATGACGACCATAGAAATAATCATCAATCGATCAATTTCAGGGCCATGTTCTGAAGCAGAATTGGACACTAAGGGCAAATCACCCCATAGTGCAAAGGATATTATTGTAATGAGATAAATAAACCCTAAAAACCCTAACATGAGGTAACCATTTACAGAATTGTCGTTATCATTAGCAATTTGTGAAGTATCACGATTTGTTTGTGCTAAATCAAATATTTTGACCATTTGCCAAATCGCGATGGTGATTCCTAATAAAATTAATATTGTTAATAAGCCAGTCATTGTACTATACTATCTTTTAAAATTAATAATGAAACTGTTCGCTTTCCTTTATAAATGGATTGCCTTTTGGCAATAGTGGTGCTTTAGAAAGGGCATAAAATACGATCCCCAAGAACAACCCTAAAAACAACAACACTGCACTAATTTCTGGCACACCGATAAACCAACGGTCTCCAACGGTAGCAGGCATAATCATATTGAACACATCGATATAGTGTCCAAATAAAATCACGATCCCGGCCATTACGATAAACCATGGGACACGCTTGTAGTCACTGTTCATGAGTACTAAGAATGGGAAAATAAAATTCAATATAAGCATTCCAAAGAACGGAAGTTTGTAGTCTTCTATTCTTGTGATAAAATAGGTTACCTCTTCAGGGATGTTGGCATACCAAATCAACATGAATTGTGAAAACCATAAATACGTCCAAAATACACTAATAGCAAACATGAATTTTGCCAAATCATGCAAGTGACTGTCGTTGACAAATTCCATTAACCCTTTTGCTTTCAAATATATGGTGATAAGGGCAATAACAGTAATTCCACTCACAAACATACTGGCAAAAACATACCATCCAAAAAGGGTGCTGAACCAGTGTGGATCAACACTCATAATCCAATCCCAAGACATCATGGACTCGGTATAAATATAAAAGACTAAAAAGGCGGCAGATATTCTAAAATTTTTCTTGAAATTGCTGTTGTCATTCACATCGGCTTGGTCTTGCGCCAATGAGAATTTTCTAGAGAAATAACGATACAAACTCCAACCTGCAATAAATATTAATCCTCTTATGGCAAACCATGTTTTGTTGAGCCATCCTGATTTTCCTTGAATAAGTTCGTCATGCGCAACAACTTCTGGATCCATCCAAATGAAAAGGTGATCTCCAGCCCATAGCCCTATACCAAGTACTATTATAGCACCAGGCAAAAGATAATAAGTTATGGCTTCCATTACTCTAAAAAGCACAGGCGACCAACCTGCTTGTGCTGCATACTGAATTCCATAAAAAGCAAGAACACCAAGAGAAATCATCATAAAGAAAAAAGCGGCAACATATAATGCAGCATAAGGTCTATTGTGCATTTGATGCAAAACATGTTCTGCATGTTCGTCACCATGATGAGCCTCTTCATGTTGATGGTCATCATTACTTACTGCGTGTATCATTGCAGCGTGAGCCTCGCCATTATCATGCGACTCGGCAGCACCATGATGTGCGTTTTCTTCTGCTAATAAGACTTTAACATCTTCTAAAGTCAAATGATGAGATGAATTATAACTGGAAATCCACCCAATAGCTCCAATAATGATTAGAACAAGAGATGTAATTTTTAATCTTTTTGAAAACGTGTACATTTTAATTTATGTTTTGTTTTTCTTTATTTTAATAATTCTGCTCTTAAGGCTTCAACGTAGGCCGTAACTTGCCAACGCTCTTCTTCATTTAAAAGATTGGCATAAGAACCCATTGAGTTTTTACCGTAATAGATCACGTGATAAATACTTCCTGCGGTAATCGCACGATCAGCATAACTAGGAACACCTAATATTTTTTCGCGCTTAACCAATTTCCCTTGACCAGCACCATTGTTGCCATGACAAATACCACAGTATATGTCATATAATTCCTTGCCTCTTTTGGCATCAATTTCTGTTGCCGTTAAAGGTGATTTTAAAGTCTTCAACGCGGCTTCATAGCCTTCATTGGTGTTGTCATAATCATATAATGAATACCCTCTAGCAATGGTCCCTTCAACGGGAAGTAAGGCTTCTTGACTGTTTGGAAATACCTCGTATTCTCCATAAGCTTCATAGCCAACGGGCTCATACATGTTCGGAAAAAATTGGTAGTTCGGTCTGCTGTTGTCTTGGCAAGACCAAAGTGTTGAACCAATCAATACTAAAATGAATATTTTTGATACACTTTTCATAGGTCTAATGTGCTTCTTTTTCAATCACATGCACTTCTACTGCACCTGTTTTGGTTAATAGCGTTTTTAATTGTTTCTCATTGTTGTGAACAGGGATTTCCATCAAAAAGTGGTCATCAGTTGTTCTTGGGTCTGGATTTTCGGCATTTTTGAATGGCCACATTCTACTTCTTAAATAAAATGTAATGACCATTAGATGCGCCGCAAAAAATACCGTGAGTTCAAACATAATCGGCACAAAGGCAGGCATATTTTCGATATAGCTGAAACTTGGTTTCCCACCAATATTTTGTGGCCAATCCTCAATCATAATAAAGTTCATCATGAGGATAGCAACAGTAAGCCCTACACAACCATACATAAATGCCGCAATGGCAATACGTGTTGGGGCAAGCCCCATGGCCTTGTCCAATCCGTGCACTGGAAATGGTGTATAAATTTCTTCGATGTGGTGCTTTTCTGCCTTTACAGTTTTTACTGCAGACATCAATACATCATCATCTGTATATAAGGCATGAATAACTTTTGATGCTCCCATATTTAGTCTTTTTTCTTTTTAGGTGTTCTTTTTACTTTTGGCTTTTTGGAGGTACGTTCGTCCGAACCTGTACCGACCAAACTGTCTCCAGCTTCTCTAATATTTTTGTAGCGTTGCCCAGAGGATTTTAAAATGGTTTTCACTTCTGCTTGTGCAATTACTGGGAATGTTCTTGAATAAAGTAAGAACAACACAAAGAAGAAACCTATAGTTCCAATGAAAATTCCAATATCTACAAACGTTGGTGAGAACATCGTCCACGACGATGGCAAATAATCTCTGTGCAACGACGTTACAATAATTACAAAACGCTCAAACCACATCCCAATATTTACTACAATTGAGATAAAGAATGAAAACATGATGCTTGTTCTTAATTTCTTGAACCACATAAATTGTGGAGAGAATACATTACAAGACATCATAGCCCAATAGGCCCAAGCATAAGGTCCTGTTGCTCTGTTGAGGAACGCATATTGCTCATATTCTACTCCTGAATACCAAGCAATAAATAGCTCTGTAATATAAGCTACACCTACAATTGAACCTGTAATCATGATGACAATGTTCATCAATTCAATATGTTGTACAGTGATATAATCTTCAAGGTTACACACTTTTCTCATAATGATGAGCAATGTATTTACCATGGCAAATCCAGAGAAGATCGCTCCTGCCACAAAGTAAGGCGGAAAGATAGTCGTGTGCCATCCCGGAATAACTGATGTCGCAAAGTCAAAAGATACAATGGTGTGTACAGAAAGTACAAGTGGAGTTGCCAGTCCTGCAAGTACTAAAGAAACTTCTTCAAAACGTTGCCAATCTTTTGCTCGACCAGACCATCCAAAACTTAATAAAGAATAAATTTTCTTTTGAAATGGACGCACGGCACGGTCACGTATCATGGCAAAATCAGGTAATAATCCCGTCCACCAGAATACTAATGAAACTGAAAGATAAGTTGAAATCGCAAATACGTCCCACAATAGTGGTGAATTAAAGTTTACCCAAAGTGAACCAAATTGGTTAGGAATAGGGAGTACCCAATACGCCAACCAAGGACGTCCCATGTGAATAATGGGGAACAATCCCGCTTGAATTACTGAGAATATGGTCATGGCTTCAGCAGATCTGTTGATCGCCATACGCCATTTTTGTCTGAATAAAAGAAGTACTGCAGAAATAAGTGTTCCAGCATGTCCAATACCTACCCACCATACAAAGTTGGTGATATCCCATGCCCAACCTACGGTTTTATTTAATCCCCAAGTTCCAATCCCTGTAGATATTGTATAAATCATACACCCAAGACCCCAACCAAAAGCGGCCAGCGCTATGGAGAAGACTATCCACCACTGTTTGTTTGCTTTACCTTCGACAGGTGCAACTACATCAAGAGTGACATCGTGGTATGATTTTTCACCTGTTACGAGTGGTCTTCTTATCGGTGCTTCGTAATGAGACGCCATAGTTTAATTTTATTTCTTTGTTAGTTATGCTTCTTTTGTATTTCTTACTTTAACTTGATAGACCACATTTGGTTTTGTACCAACATGCTCTAATAGGTGATAAGCACGCTCATCATCTTTAAGTTTTGTAACCTCATCTTTTTTATTGTTGATATCGCCAAAAACAATTGCGCCGCTGTCACAAGCCGATGAACAAGCCGTTTTAAACTCATTCACGTCTACAGGTCTACCGTCACGCTTGGCGTCTAAAATTGTTTTTTGTGTCATTTGAATACACATCGAACATTTTTCCATAACCCCTCTAGAACGTACCGTTACATCTGGGTTGATGACCATGCGCCCTAAGTCGTTATTCATATGGTAATCAAACTCATCGTTACCATTATAAAGGAACCAATTGAATCGACGTACTTTATAAGGACAGTTATTTGCGCAATAGCGTGTCCCTACACATCGGTTATATGCCATATGGTTTTGCCCTTGTCTTCCGTGCGAACTTGCCGCTACTGGACAAACGGTTTCACATGGTGCATGATTACAATGCTGACACATGATGGGTTGAAAGGCAACCTGCGGATTTTCCGACGGTGACTCCATTTCGCCAAAAGTGCTTAATGAACTTCCTAATCCTTTAATTCCATCTTTGGTTTCATTATCCCCTTCAAAAGTTTCATCTGAAGAATAGTAGCGGTCAATTCTCAACCAATGCATATCGCGACTTCTTCTGATTTCTTCTTTTCCAACTACAGGAACATTGTTTTCAGCATGACATGCAATGACACATGCACCACAACCTGTACAAGAATTTAAATCGATAGAAAGATTGAAGTGATGCCCAATGGAACGATCAAACTCATCCCAAAGATCTACATCTGGAGAGCTCACTGGGGTTTCAATATGATTTAGTGAAACTACAGGGGTAGGATTCCAATGCTCAGCATCTTTAGTATTAAAAATTTCTAAAGTGGTTTCCTTTATAATATCTCCACGTCCCATCAATGTATTGTGCAATTGTACACAAGCAAATTCGTGCTTGCCACCCACTGCTTCTATTGAAACGGATTGTGTTGAGTCAAAATTTTGATAAAGTGGATAGGCATTTACACCTGTTTGCATTTCTTCTTTTAGTCCAGCACTGCGGCCATACCCAAAAGATAAACCTACTGTCCCACGCGCTTGACCAGGTTGAATAATCACTGGTGCTTTTACGGTCGCTCCATTTACTGTTACATTGGCGTATGTCCCATTCAACCCTCCAGTAGCATCATGGCTACTTTCATTAAAGAAATTACTTGCTTCTAAATGTAATCCTAATTCTTTGGCATCTGCTTCAGAAACAGTAAGATAGTTATCCCAAGTTGTTCTTGTCAATGGATCTGGAAATTCTTGTAACCAAGGGTTGTTAGCTTGTTGTCCATCACCCATTCCTGTTTTGGGATAAAGTGTCAATTCAAAGTCTGAAGATTTCGCTTGTGCTAAATTATTTACAGCCACAGCAACATTCGTTGAAATGTTAACTGAATCTGTGGTATCCTTCGTCACAGAATTTGAAGTAATAAATACACCATCATGAAGAGCATCATTAAAAGAAGCACCGCCTAAAACATTGGTGTTCCAATATGATTTTAAATAATCGTGATATGTACTTGTATTTCCGTTAAGCGTCAAAAGCACATCTTGGAATTGTTTTGTATCAAATAATGGTCGAATAGTGGGTTGAACTAATCCGTAATGCCCAGATTTAGTTTCTAAATCGCCCCAAGATTCTAAATAATGAGGAGCTGCTGCCACAAATTCAGAAACAGAAGCTGTTTCGTCATTTTTCATCGAAAAAGTGACAGAAAGGTCAGTCTTTTTTAAACCTTCAACAAATGCAGATGCGTTTGGTAATGTGTATGCTGGATTTACACCAGCCATTAGTACTGCACCAACTTTTCCTGCATTCATATCAACTACAAGTTTTGTAACTGCAGCGTCATTCCCTTGACGGGTTAAAATTGTTGTTTTTGGATCAAATGCTTTGCTGTTTAAAAATGCATTGATTTCTAAAACCAAACGCTGAGCATCAACATCTTGAATTCCTGTAAGAACAACACCGTTTGACCCAGCTTTTGATAATTCTCTTGCTGCAGCGTCAACAGCCGACTCAATTCCGGCTGGAAGGGTTACATTTACAGAAGTTCCAGTAAGTTTGCCATAAAGTCTTGCAAGCGCACGTTTTTGTTGGGATGGCTTTAATGGAACACGCTTATCGGCATTAGCACCAGAAAGTGTCATGTTTGATTCGAACTGTATGTGACGTGACATGGTTCCATTTTTTGGAACACGTCCCTTTGCATAAGCAGCGTCAAATCCTCCGCCTTGCCAATCGCCAAGAAAGTCTGCGCCTATAGAAACAATTGTTTTTGCTTTTGCAAAATCATAATTTGCTAAACCTCGTCGTCCATACTTCGCTTGATAGGCATCTGCAGCTGCAGATTCTGATATGGCATCATAAACTACATGAGAAACATTCTCAAAGTTGTTTTGAAATTCTGAAATCAATTTTGAAGTACTCGGGCTCGCAAAAGTTTGAGTCAACAACACAACTTGTTTTTCTGAACCTTTTAGAGTTTCAAGTTTTTCTCCTACTTCTTTGTAGAAAGCGTCCCAAGTAATTGCTTCACCTGCTTTGGTAGGCCCTGCAACACGCTGATTATCATACAAATCTAGAACAGAAGCTTGTACTCTTGCATTGATACTTCCATTGGCTTTGGCTAATGAATTGGACTCCACTTTGATTGGTCTTCCTTCTCTAGTTTTAACCAATAAACTTGCAAAATCGTATCCGTTTGAGATTGCTGTTGCATAGTAGTTTGCAACGCCTGGAATAATCTGTTCTGGCTGAACGACATATGGAATGGACTTTATTACTGGTCCTTCACAAGCTGCCAAAGATGCTGCAGCTGTACTGAATCCAACGTACTTTAAGAAATCACGACGCGTTGTTTCCGAAGACTCCAATGTGGTCTTATCGCCCAAAAACTCATCTACAGGAATTTCTTGAACAAACTCCTTGTGTTTTAGCGTCTCAACAGCAGAGCTTTGGCTCAGGTTTAGCTCCTCAACACTTTTCCAGTATTTCTTGTTTGATGACATATATTATAGTGTTACTTAAATCTTTTAATAATTCGTTAGTAATGGCATTTACCACATTCTAGACCACCCATTTGAGCAGCAGTAAGTTTATCTACTCCATATTTCTTTGAAAGTGCTTCATGAATTTTTTCGTAGTACCCATTATCTTTCACTTTCACATTAGTTTCTCTATGGCAATTGATACACCAACCCATTGTCAATGGTGAGTATTGGTACATGATTTCCATTTCTTCCACTGGCCCATGACATGTTTGACACTCTAAACCTGCAACAGAAACGTGTTGCGAATGGTTAAAATATGCAAAGTCAGGAAGGTTGTGGATTCTGACCCATTTTACGGGTTTCGTTTTTCCTGTATATTTTTGCTCAGCATCATCCCAACCTACGGCGTCATATAGTTTTTGTATTTCTCCATCATAAAATTCTTTGCTGTACTCCTCAGTTGCAGTTGATGGTGCAACTTCATAAATTGATTTATGACAGTTCATACAAACATTCAATGAAGGAATTCCTGAATGCTTACTTACTCGAGCAGAGGAATGGCAATATTTACAATCAATTCCATTATCTCCTGCATGTATTTTGTGTGAGTAATGTATTGGTTGAATAGGTTCATACCCTTGATCTATTCCCACTTGCATGAAGTATCCATAGACGAAATAGGCGCTTGAAAGCAAGAAGAAAATTGCTGTAACTAACAATAAAAATTGATTATTTAAGAATGCTTTCCACAAGGATGGGCGCTTTACAGCTTCTTGAATTTCAACTTCATTTGCAGCAGCAAATCTTCGAAGTGTTTTATTAACTAAAAATAAGCCAAGAGCTAACAACGCAAAAAGGATGGCAAGTGCACCAAGGATGATGTCTTTGGACATTCCGCCCTCTGCTTCTGCTGGTGCTTGACCTGCAGTTGCCGTGACTGCTACAGGTGCCGCTTTGTCTTGTGCGGTGTAGGCGAGTATGTTTGAAATATCCTCATCGGAAAGTTGAGGGAATGCCGTCATGGCAGCTCCATTGTACTCAGCATAAATTTTGTTGGCGTAGGCATCACCTGATTTGATGACCGCAGCACTATTGCGTATCCAAGCGTTGAGCCAGTCACGGTCTAAACCTTCGTCTTCGCTGAGTCTTGTTTCGACATAGCGAAGTGCTGGTCCTGTCATCTTTTTATCCAACTGGTGGCACGCCGCACAGTTGGCATTGAACAGTGACTTTCCTTTTGCCAAATCTGCCTCTTGTGCCTGTAGTGATGTACATAAAATAGAGAAAAATAAAAGACTCAAGGAGATGAGTTTCGAGAGGGGCTGAAGGTTGTTTTCCTGCTTCATATCAACGTTTGGAGTGGTTTCTAAACTTTGGCGCAATTTTTTCATGTAATGAGATCAAAAATCTATTAACAAAATTTTATGCAAAAATAAGACATAAAGACGATTTTAAAAATGATAGATAATGCTAAATTTTAATTTATATTCATTCTAAATAATATTGAATTTTTGTTTTAATTTTAATCAATTACATTTGTAGAATCAACGTAGAGCTATGAGATCAAATTTTTTAAACTTTTTATTTGCAACGGTCTTGTTTTCTGGGCCTCTTTTGGCACAAGATGGTGTGGTAGACATCAACAAAAGTGCTGCATTGGAGCGCTTGATTGAACTCAAAAAAGAGGTAAACAGATCCAAAAATTTGATAAGAATACAAATCTATAGTGGACCGAGATCTGGTGCAGAAAAAGCATTAGCTACTTTCCGTTCTTTGTTTTTGAACTATGCTTCAGAAATGAAATATGAGACGCCTAATTATAAAATATGGATTGGCAAATTCAGAACAAAAATTGAAGCAGATCGCGCTTTGATTGAGATTAAAAAAGAATACCCAAACGCATTTCTTTTTACGCCAAAACAAAGTTAATGTTTAAGAAAAAAGGGCGTACTATTTACAACTTCTTTTTTACAGCAACTTCTTGGAACGCTTCGAAAACATCACCGATCTGAATGTCGTTGTAGTTTTTGATTTGCATACCACAATCATATCCCTTGGACACTTCTTTCGCATCGTCTTTAAAGCGCTTTAAGGAGGCTAATTCACCAGTATAAATCACTACACCTTCACGGATGATACGGATTTGTGAATTTCTGTAGATCTTTCCATTAGTAACCATACATCCTGCAATGGTTCCAATTTTGGAAATCTTAAACGTTTCTCTAATTTCTGCAGAACCAGTAATTTCTTCTTTGAAATCTGGAGACAACATCCCTTCCATAGCGTCTTTCAAATCATTGATTGCATCGTAGATAATAGAATACATGCGGATGTCGATTTCTTCTTTTTCTGCAATTTGTCGCGCATTGCCCATTGGACGTACGTTAAATCCAATAATAATAGCATCGGATGCGGAAGCTAAGAGTACATCACTTTCAGTGATAGCACCTACTGCTTTATGAATAATATTGACTTGAATTTCTTCTGTTGAAAGTTTTTGGAACGAATCGGTAAGTGCTTCTACAGAACCATCTACATCACCTTTGAGGATGATGTTAAGTTCCTTAAAGTCTCCAAGCGCAATACGTCTTCCAATCTCGTCTAAGGTTATATGACGTTGTGTACGTACGGATTGTTCACGCTGCAATTGTGTTCGTTTAGCAGCAATTTGTTTGGCTTCGCGTTCGTCTTTAAAAACATTGAATTTGTCTCCAGCTTGTGGCGCACCGTCCAATCCAAGTATCGATATTGGAGTTGATGGTCCTGCTTCACTAATTTCCTGACCTCTCTCGTCGTGCATGGCTTTGACTTTACCGCTATTTTTCCCAGCCAATACATAATCACCAACGCGTAATGTTCCGGCTTGTACTAATATCGTAGAAACATAACCACGACCTTTGTCCAAAAATGCCTCGACAATTGTCCCTACTGCAGGTTTATTTGGATTTGCTTTAAGCTCTAAAAGTTCTGCTTCTAGTAATACTTTTTCTAGAAGTTCTTGTACACCGTCTCCATTTTTGGCAGAGATATCGTGGGATTGGATTTTCCCACCCCAATCTTCAACCATAAGGTTCATATTGGCTAGTCCTTCTTTTATTTTATCTGGATTTGCGGTTGGCAAATCTACTTTGTTGATTGCAAAAACGATAGGAACACCTGCTGCTTGTGCATGTGAAATTGCTTCTTTTGTTTGCGGCTTGATGTTATCGTCAGCGGCAATTACAATTATGGCAATATCAGTAACTTGTGCTCCTCTGGCCCGCATGGCTGTAAAGGCCTCGTGACCAGGTGTATCTAAGAATGCTATTTTTTGTCCAGAAGCCAAGGTTACTCCATAGGCCCCAATGTGCTGGGTAATGCCTCCAGACTCTCCTGCAATTACATTTTCTTCTCTAATATAATCGAGCAACGACGTTTTACCGTGATCGACATGCCCCATAACTGTGACAATAGGCGCACGTTCCAATAGGTCTTCCTCTTTATCTTCGACTTCATCGATGTTTTCATCAATATCAGCATTTACAAAATCTACAGTATATCCAAATTCTTCTGCAACAATCGAAAGTGTTTCTGCATCAAGGCGTTGGTTCATCGTAACCATCATGCCTAGAGACATACAGGCAGAAATAATTTCTGTAACGGAGACATCCATCATGGTCGCAACCTCATTGGCTGTAACAAACTCTGTCACTTTCAGTGTTTTACTCTCTAATTCCTGTTGTTCTAAATCTTTTTCCGTTTGCTGACGGTGTTGGTCACGTTTATCTCTTCTGTATTTTGCACCTTTCCCTTTAGAAGATTTCCCTTGAAGTTTTTCGAGTGTTTCTCGTACTTGTTTTTGGACTTCTTCTGCGGTTGGCTCAACTTTTGGAGTACTCGGTTTTTGTGATCTTCCGCGATTAGATCGTGATTTTTGTCCTTGGTTTCCTCCACCAACTTTACTAATTCTTCTTCTTTTCTTTTTGGAATCAGAAGAATTTGTGCTTTTATTGTCTTTGTCAGACGCCGCCTTTTTTGGTTTATTGAATTGAGATAAATCTATGGTTTGCCCTGTTGATTTTGGGCCAGACAATTTTGCATATTGGGTTTTAACAGTTTCTGAATCTGCTTCTGGTTTTGCTGTTTTTTCTTCGACTGACTGTTTCTCTGCCTTTGGATCTATAACTTTAGCAGGTTTATTATCTTCTGTTTTTTTTGTTGGCTCAACGGGCTTTGGCTCATCTACTTTTGATTTAGGTTTGCTTGGATTTAAATCTATTTTACCAACGGTCTTAGGTCCTTCAAAAGTGGTTTTGGCTTTAATAACTTTTTTGGCCTCTTCTTCTTTTTTTAATTTTTCCTCAAGCTCTAATTCTCGTTGTTGGCGTAATGCTTCTTTTTCTTTCTGCTTTGCTTGACCAACTTCTTTAGAAGCAACTTTTTTACTGGCATCAGTTTGAAACTCCCCTGACAGTAATTGATATACTTCAGCAGAAATTTTGGTTGTTGGACGCTTCTCAATTTCAATGTTTTTTGATTCTAAAAAATCAATAGCACGATCCATCGAGATGTTCAACTCCCTCAATACTTTACTTAATCTTATAATATCAGCCATAAATTGCCTTCGTTATTTTTTAATTCTGTAAAATTTGGACCAGATTGTGTAATCTGATGCCAATATAACTAAAATTTTAATCTTCGAATTCTTCTTTCAAAATTCGCATTACATCATCTATTGTTTCTTCTTCCAAATCGGTACGCTTTACCAAGTCTTTGACGTCTTGTTCCAAAACACTTTTGGCTGTATCCAAACCGGCTTTTGCAAACTCATCGATAATCCATGCTTCGATTTCATCAGAAAATTCTGAAAGTTCAACATCTTCTTCTACACCTTCTCTAAATACGTCTATTTCATAGCCTGTCAGGCGACCAGCAAGACGAATGTTGTGCCCTCCTCGTCCAATAGCTTTACTCACTTCTTCTGGTTTTAAGATAACCTCTGCACGTTTGTTTTCTTCATCAATCTTGATAGAGGTTACACGAGCTGGGCTCAATGCTCTAGTGATATACAACTGTAAGTTATTGGTATGGTTAATAACGTCTATATTTTCATTCCCTAACTCTCGAACAATTCCATGAATACGTGAACCTTTCATCCCAACACAAGCTCCTACTGGGTCGATTCTATCATCATAAGAATCAACGGCGACTTTGGCTTTTTCTCCTGGGATTCTAACAACATTTTTAATGGAAATTAATCCGTCAAAAACTTCTGGGATTTCTTGCTCAAAAAGTTTTTCCAAGAATGCTGGAGCGGTTCTGGACAATACAATATTGGGTTTATTCCCTTTAAGTTCTACACTTTCGATGATTCCACGAACATTTTCTCCTTTTCGGAAAAAATCGGATGGAATTTGTTTGTCTTTTGGTAAAATTAATTCATTCCCCTCATCATCTAAAAGAATAACGGCACGGTGACGAATATGGTGTACCTCAGCAGTGTAGATTTCACCTTCAAGATCCTTGAACTGCTTGTAAATATTGGTATTGTCGTGTTCTTGAATCTTTGAAATTAAATTTTGACGTAAAGCCAAAATAGATCTTCGCCCCAAGTCGAATAACTTTACTTCTTCAGAAACGTCTTCTCCAACCTCAAAATCGGGTTCAATTTTTTGTGCTTCAGACAATGAGATTTCTTGATTTTCATTTTCAACTTCACCATCGGCAACAACAATTCTATTGCGCCAAATCTCCAAATCTCCTTTATCTGGGTTGATAATGATATCGAAGTTGTCATCATCACCAAACTTCTTTTTCAAGGCATTTCTAAACACATCCTCAAGTATGGCCATAAGGGTCACACGATCAATGAGTTTGTCATCTTTAAACTCCGAAAACGAATCGATTAATGCTAAATTTTCCATAATGTGGTTCTTATCTTAAAATACTAATTTTATTTGCGCTTTTTCAATGTTCTGATAAGGGATTTTTGCCGTTTTTTGAACTGTTACTTTCCCTTTTCCAATAGGTTTTGGCTCTCTGGCTTTCCATTCCAAAACAATTTCATTTGTGTCTGCAGCCGTTAATACTGCTTCATATTTTTCATTTTCTACGGTTTTGAGTTTTAGCGTACGGCCAATATTTTTTTTGTACTGGCGTTGGTGTAGCAAAGGGGTTGTTGCTCCTGCAGAAGAAACTTCTAATGAAAAATCTTGCTCCTCACGATCGAGGTTGTGTTCTATAGCACGACTTATATACATGCAGTCTTCTACCAAAACACCTTTGTCGCCATCAATTACAATACGGATTTTGTTTCCATCCAAAATTTCAAAATCAATGAGAAACAAATCAGGTCTTTTTTCAAGGCCTTCTTCCAATAACTCTTTTACGCTATCTCTAAACATTTGGTATAAAAAGAGGGGACTTTTCGTCCCCTCACTTTATTATTTTCCGTTCTACGCTGCAAATATAAGGAATAAAAGCGGATTTATGCAACTTTTAGTGCAGCTTTGTTGAATTATTTTTCAAAATAAAAAAGCTTCAACCAATTGGTTGAAGCTTTTTTTGTTGGCCCACTAGGGCTCGAACCTAGACTCTTCTGGACCAAAACCAGACGTGTTGCCAGTTACACCATGGGCCATTCTCATAATGAGCATGCAAATTTAGAACAAAACTTTGGTTGCACAAATATTTTTTTAAAATTAATATTTAAATCTAATTATTATTAAATTCGCCCTATACTACAAATTATAACCATGGCGAATTTAAATTTCAAACAATGGAACCTTATTTTAGGATGGGTTGCATTTGGCATCGCATTTCTTACCTACGCCCTAACTGTAGAACCTACTGTTGGATTTTGGGATACAGGAGAATATATTTTGACCTCTTCCAAACTTGAAGTTGGCCACCCTCCTGGAGCGCCATTATTTCAAATGTTAGGTGCGTTTTTCTCAATTTTTGCTTCTGAACCGGCTCAAATTGGTCTTGTTCTCAATATGATGAGTGCTGCCGCGAGTGCATTTACGATTTTGTT
The DNA here is from genome assembly GCA_038138145.1 of Formosa sp. GTDB lineage: Bacteria > Bacteroidota > Bacteroidia > Flavobacteriales > Flavobacteriaceae > UBA3537. The sequence continues at coordinate 59,452 of JAYQDD010000003.1, read as the reverse complement.
TATGTTTTGGACTATTGTACTGGTATTACAAAAAATAACAGTTAACACTACAACGTCCAATAGCAACAAAGACGTGGCTATTTTGGGCGCTGCATTTGTGGGGAGTCTATCTTTTGCATTTACCGATTCTTTTTGGTTTAATGCAGTAGAAACTGAAGTCTATGCCATGGCCACCTTATTTATGGCGGTGATGTTTTATTTAGGGCTACGTTGGCAAAACGAAATGAACACCCCAAAAGGCAACCGCTGGTTGATTCTGATTTCTTTTATTGTAGGGCTTTCGTTTGGCGTACATTTTATGGGGCTTTTGACTATTCCAGCAATTGGGCTTCTATATTACTTTAAAAATTATAAAACCATTACCGCAAAGAATTTTATCATTGCAAATCTTGTTGTGGTGGCTATTTTATTGTTCGTATTTAAACTTCTTGCACCCAATATTTTACGTTATTTCAGTGCTCTTGAGATTTTCTTTGTCAATAGTGTTGGATTACCATTCAACTCAGGTTCAATTATTGCTTTTGTGATGCTTGTTTTGGCTATCTATTTTGGTTTAAATTACACAAAGAGAAAAGGGTATATAACCCTAAACACTGGCTTACTTTGTGTGACTTTTATCATCATTGGATTTACCACTTGGCTTATGCTCCCTATTCGTGCCAATGCCAATGTCCCTGTCAATGAAAATAACCCCTCCAGTGCACGAGAACTTTTGGCGTATTACAACTTGGAACAATATCCTGAAACCCACTTGTTTTATTGACCACAATACACCGATCATTACTCAGGTTTTTATGAAAATAAACCTTACATAGATGATAAACCAAAATACGAAAAGGACGAAAAAACTGGGCGTTATGTCGTTGTCAATGATTATGAAAACGCCATTCAAAACTACAACAGTGATCACGGTTCACTTTTACCGCGTATGTGGAGTGGCGAGCATGCCGAAAATTATATGATGTACTCTGGGCCTTTAGAATTTTCCATAAAATCGGAGTACAAAATGCAGAATGAATTTCGAAGTTTAGTCAATAACTTCAGAAAGGCTGTAGCCGATGGCGAAATAGATTATGAAGGCTATCATGATTTTCTAAAAACCTATGGCCGTTATTTAGACATCGAAAAACCTTCTTTGATTGACAACATTTATTACTTGTTTGATTACCAAATTGGGTATATGTATTGGCGCTATTTTATGTGGAATTTTGCGGGTCGTCAAGACGATATTCAAGGAAAAATGGACTTGCATGGCAATTGGATTACAGGGATAAATTTTATTGATAAATATCTTTTAGGGATTGCTCAAGAAAACCTCCCCAGTGATGTGTTGAACAATAAAGCACGTAACACCTATTATTTACTTCCGTTATTATTAGGATTAATTGGATTGTTTTTTGTATTCAATAAAGACAAAAAAGTATTCTGGACGATGTTGGTATTTTTCTTATTTACAGGAATTGCCATCCAAGTATACACCAATGTTCGTCCGTTTGAACCCCGTGAACGTGATTATTCTTTGGTAGGCTCATTTTATGTCTTTGCGCTTTGGATAGGTATTGGAGTTTATGCACTTTATGACAAACTGCAAACATTTAGCAAATCTAAACTAATAGCACCTGCGGTAAGTGCTTTTTGTTTAGTGATTGTCCCAGGTCTTTTAATAAGTCAAAACTGGGACGACCACGACCGATCAAATCGAAGGACAGCACATGCTATGGCGGTGAATTACTTAGAGTCTTGTGCGCCAAATGCTATTATTTTTACCATTGGAGACAACGATACTTTTCCACTTTGGTATGCTCAAGAAATTGAAGGGATTCGAAGAGATATAAGAGTGGTTTGCACTAGTCTTTTTAATGTAGATTGGTATATCGACCAAATGAAGCGAAAGGCCTATAACAGTTATCCCATCCCATCAAAACTAACACACGATAAATATAAGTGGGGGACACGCGACTACATCATCAAAGAAGTCGTCACAAAAGACACTTTGGATATTAATCAATTTTTGGATTTCGTCACTAGTGACGACGAACGTACCAAGTACGGCTATGTTTTAGAACAACAAGGCTATGAAACTAGTGGACAACGTAATCAAGATTTAGATGCAAATTATGCCCCAACAGAATTTGTAAGAATTCCTGTCAATAAAGAAGCCGTACTGAAAAATGGGGTTGTGGCGGCCAAAGATGCCGAGAAAATTGTGGATTATATTGACCTAAAAATTACAGGGCAGGTCATTATGAAAAACCGACTAATGATGTTGGATATCATTGCACAAAACAACTGGGAACGGCCAATTTACTTCAGTGGAGGTGCTTTTGGCGACGACGATTATATTTGGATGAAAGACTATCTTCAATTGGATGGTTTGGCGTACAAACTTGTCCCTATAAAAACACCTTTGGATAAAAATAATCCATACGACATGGGGAGAATTGATAGTGAAAAAATGTACGAACTGGTCAAAAACTGGGCCTGGGGCAACAGCGGAAACGCAGATGTTTATCACGATGTAGAAACGCGTAGAAATAGTTTAACCTACAGAGGATATATGGCGCGTCTCATAGAAAAACTCATCAATGAAGAACAGTTAGAAAAAGCTGAAGAAATTGCAGATTTAGCGATGGCCAAAATGCCTGTCGACCTCTTTGGATACTACGTTTACTTAGAGCCTTTTGTTGGTGCCTACTATGAAGTTGATGCCAAAGAAAAAGCAAGAAAACTCTACCAACAAGTTGTTGTCAAATATCAAGAAAGTTTAAACTACTACAGTGGGATTTCAGAAGAAAACCAAGGAAAATATATCCAAAATATTTATTTTGATATTGAACGTTACAAAAGTTTGGTGGATACCATAAGTTTATACGAGGAAGAATCGTTTATTAAAACTGAAATGGAAAAATTTAATGGGTTTTTACGCTTGTTTACAAGCGAGAATGAAGATTCAATAGAAAGCTTTGAAAATTAAATACAAAACTACATGTGGTTTTGCATCAGGCCTATAATGGTGTTGGCATCCAATTCTCCACTTTGTCGCCATTTCATATCCCCTGACTTATATATAATAAGTGTAGGTAACCCCTTAATGCGTAGGGCTTCCGAAAGGGCCTGATTTTTATCAACGTCTATTTTAATGACTTTGGCTTTATCGCCAAGAGCGGCGGCCACATCTCGAAGGACGTCATGCATGGCATTAGAAGCCTCATCCCACTCTGTAAAAAAATCAAAAAGAACAGGAACCTCAACGTCTATTAATTCTCCAAATTTGGACATTATTTTGGGTTTAAATTCATGATGAAGCACAATTTTTATAACACCATCTTATACAATATTAAAAAAAGAAAATTAAATCAACGCTTTTTTTTGATTTATTTAAGAGTTTTACAGGTTATTTAACCGTTTGTTTTCCTTTTTTTAATGTGATGACCGTAATTTCTGGCCAAATCCCTACGCGACCAGGAAAGGCCAAAAATCCAAATCCACGATTTACATTTAGATATTGCCCAGCTTCTTGATAAAGCCCCGCCCAATACTTATAACGCCACTTTATGGGACTCCATTTAATGAGCCCTGGAATTTCAATACCAAACTGCATCCCATGCGTGTGGCCACTAAGCGTTAGGTGGTAATGCAGTTTGTCTTTTATGACCTCATATTCCCAATGTGAGGGATCGTGACTCAACAAAATTTTAAAGTCATCGGGGTCAATTTCTGAAACTGCTTTTTTTAAATCCCCTTTTTGTTTAAATCCTTTGCCCCAATTTTCAACCCCAACAACAGCAATATGTTGTCCATTTTTTTCAATGTATTTTGACTCATTCAGCAACAATTGAAACCCCATTTCTTTTTGAAGATTCAACATATCCTGAAAATTTTTAGCTTTATCTTCCTTCGACGGCCAACGCAAATAATCGCCATAGTCGTGGTTTCCTAAAACAGAAAATATGCCATCTTTAGCATATAATTTTGAAAAGGTAGATGTCCATGGTACCATTTCAGAAGTTTTACTATTGACCAAATCGCCTGTAAACATAATTACATCGGAGGCCTGTTCATTGATCAAATCAACGGCATATTCAATTTTTGCTTTTAGGTCAAAACTTCCACTGTGAATATCGCTTATTTGCGTGATTTTGTAGCTGTCAAATTCTGATGGTAAATCCTCAAAAAACAAAGTATATTTCAACACTTTATAATTGTACTTCCCTTTTGTGATTCCATATAAAATTGATAAAAACGGAATAGATGCTACCCCCAAAGCCAATTGTCCTATGAATTTTCTTCGCCCATGAAACAATGTATTTTCTGCGTTAGTTTTTGAAAAAATTGCATTGTAAATGCCTTCGAAAAGACGAAAAACATCTTCACCAAACATAGCCGCAATTAATATGAATTTGGGCATATAAAACAATATAAAAAGCGCAAAAGCGGTGTAAAAACCATGATTGATTCCAGAAGAACGATCAAGTGTAGTGGATTGATATATAATATTACCCAATACAGCAATAGAGCAAGCGATATAAAGCGCAGTGACCCAAGGATTTTTGGTAACACTCCTAAAACTTTGGAGCGCATAAAAATCGAGTGCAAGCACAATTCCAATAAATAATATGAGGCGAATCATAGCAAATATTTAGCGCAAAAATAGTATAAAACTTTAGTTCTCAATACACAAGAAAAATATTTAACTATTGTTTTAGAATTCTTTAATTTTAGTATCTTTCACTCTTTAATTTGATAACCAACTTTTCAAAAAACAATTTGAAAGTAAACTTCGCGCCTTAGCAATGTGTTCTGAGTCGAAATGCTTAATACAATTTTTATGAGTTCAAGAAACAATCAATCCGCATTAACCACTTTAGTTACCGTTTTTTTCTTTTGGGGCTTTATCGCCGCATCAAATGGTGTATTTATCCCTTTTTGTAAAACTTATTTTAACATCGATCAATTTCAATCACAGTTGGTCGATTTTGCATTTTATGGCGCTTATTATTTGGGCGCACTGTTCCTTTTTGTCATGTCCAGCAGCATCAAAAAAGATGTTTTAAATAATTGGGGGTACAAAACAGGAATTGTCTATGGATTACTGATATCTGCTTTGGGCGCTTTGTTGATGTACCCCTTCATTGATGGTGCTCAACAAGGCGATACTCCTGTATTTTACCTTGTTCTTGTCGCGCTTTTTATTGTTGGTCTCGGATTTTCATTGCAACAAACTGCGGCAAATCCTTTCGTGATTTCTTTGGGTAGTGCAGATCAAGGATCGCAACGTCTGAACTTAGCGGGCGGGATCAACTCTTTTGGAACAACAATTGGCCCAATTGTTATTGCCTTAATCATCTTTGGTTCGACGCCTCTTTCTGGTGATGAACTCAACCAAATGATTGCAAATAATGAAATTAAGCTCACCACAGTTCAGCTGTTGTATATTGGAGTAGGAGTATTGTTTTTAGCGGCAGCTGCACTTTTTCATTTCTCGAAAAAATTACCAAATACAAAATCAGAAGAAGCGTTTGAACCTGCAAATAAAGCAAAAAACACACTCATTATTTTGACTGTACTGATTGCTGTATGTTTTGGATTAATTTTTAACACATACACCTCAACAGAAGATCATTCAAATGCTGTAGAAAACACACGGCTATTGTTGCTTGTTGTTGCACTTTTGGCTGTTGTTGGTTGTATTTTCTTTGCCAATACAAGAGCAAAAAAGAAACCGGAAGGATGGGGTGCTATGAAATATCCTCAACTGGTATTGGGTATGCTCGCTATCTTTACCTATGTTGGCGTAGAAGTCACCATTCAAAGCAACTTAGGGGAGCTTCTTAAATCTGTTGCAGACAAAGTAAACAACCTAAATCCATTGGGGCTGAAAGTTATGAATGACGCTGAAATAGCGCCCTTTATATCACTCTATTGGGGTGGCTTGATGATTGGCCGTTGGGTAGGCGCGATTACAGTTTTCAATCCTAGTAAAGGATTAAAAAAATGGTTGCTTATTCTTGTTCCATATGTCGCCTTTGGCGTTATTCTTTTGGTGAATTTTGGAAAATACTCTGGGCTTGAAATTTTACTTTTTAGCATATGTGTTGCCATACAAGTAGGAGGGTTTTTCTTGGCCAAAGACAATCCTATAACTACGCTAAAAATCTTCAGTCTTTTGGGAATTATAGGGATGATTATTGGTGTTTTTGCTTCAGGGCAATTGGCGTTATTTGCACTCCTTTCCGGTGGATTATTTTGCTCCATCATGTGGCCTTGTCTTTTCACGCTAAGCATTACAGGACTAGGGAAATATACTGCTCAAGGTTCATCCTTTTTGATTATGATGATTTTGGGTGGGGCTATTATTCCTCCGCTTCAAGGGAAATTAGCTGATATTTTTAGCATTCAATCGTCCTACTGGATTGCTGTATTGTGTTTTGTATACTTGTTGTTCTACACCTTCAAAACAAAAGCTGCACTACAAAAGCAAGGACTCACTTCTGAATAATAAATTAGGATGAAATTTATCTCAAAATATTCTGTCAAATAATTCTAAAGAACTTTATATAAGGTTGCGTAATGGCCCAGCAAAAACGTCTATTTCTTCTTGATGCCTATGCTCTAATTTTTAGAGGGTATTATGCGCTTATCAAAAACCCACGAATCAATTCTAAAGGACTTGACACCTCTGCAATTCTTGGCTTTACAAACTCCCTGTTAGATGTTATAAAAAGAGAACGCCCAGATCACTTGGCCGTATGTTTCGACAAAGGGGGGAGTACAGACCGCATAGAGATTTTTCCTGAATATAAAGCCAACCGCGATGAAACTCCAGAAGGCATCAAAATAGCTGTTCCGTATATCTATAAAATTTTAGAAGCTATGCATATCCCCATCATGGTTAAAGAAGGTTACGAAGCAGATGATATTATAGGAACACTCGCCAAAAAAGCAGAAAAAGAAGGATATCAAACCTACATGGTAACCCCAGACAAAGATTTTGCGCAACTTGTGAGTGAGAATATTTTTATGTACCGCCCTATGTTTGGGGGTGGTTACGAAACTTGGGGCATTGAAGAGGTGAAAGAAAAATTTGAAGTCGAAGATCCGCTTCAAGTTATCGACTTTTTAGGTATGAAAGGCGATGCTGTCGACAATATCCCGGGACTTCCGGGAGTAGGCGATAAAACAGCCAAAAAGTTTATCAATCTTTATGGAAGTATGGAAGGGTTGATAGAACACACGCATGAACTAAAAGGTAAAATGAAAGAAAAAGTAGAAGCCAATGCCGAATTGGGTTTACTTTCCAAAAAATTAGCTACAATTCTATTGGATGTCCCTGTCGAGTTTGATGCCAAAAATTTTGAATTAGATAAGCCAGACCATGAAAAAGTAAATGAAATTTTTCAAGAATTAGAATTTAGACGTTTAATAGAAAATTTCCGAAAAACATTTGCTGCTGATACCCCACAAACTAATGAGCCAAAACCCAAAGAACAAGCAACTCCAATCAAAAAAAGTACAGCGACAGGCACAGGGCAATTCTCCCTTTTTGATGCGCCGCAAGACAATGATCCCTCCGAACCAACATTTGTAAGAGCAACCCTAAAATCTGTACCCCATTTTTATCAGTATATCGAAGAAGGCCTTGCATTTGAACTGTTTTTAAATCAACTTCAACAACAAGAATCCGTTTGTTTTGATACCGAAACCACAAACATAGACGCATTAAAAGCTGAACTTGTAGGCATTGCATTTTCGTGGGCCGCGCACAAAGGATTCTATGTCCCATTCCCAGAAGACAAAGCAAAAGCACAAAACCTCATCGAAAAACTAAGACCGTTTTTTGAAGACACATCCATCGAAAAAATTGGACAAAACTTAAAATACGATCTCAAAGTTTTGCACAAATACAACATCACTGTTGAAGGGCCACTTTTTGACACGATGATTGCGCATTACCTCATCAATCCTGATATGCGCCACAACATGAATGTTTTGGCTGAAACTTATCTAAATTATACGCCAATGGCCATTGAAGAGTTAATTGGGAAAAAAGGTAAAAATCAAAAAACAATGCGTGAGGTCGCTACAAAAGATCTCACAGAATACGCCGTTGAAGATGCAGACATCACGTTTCAACTGGCACAACATTTCAAAAAAGAAATGTCTGATGCAAACACATTGAATTTGTTCAATTCTATAGAAATTCCATTAATAAAGGTTTTGGCCGCCATGGAGCTTGAGGGCATTCGATTGGATCGTGATTTCCTTAAAGGATTATCCTCCGATTTGGACAAAGACATCAATGCCTTAGAACAAACTATTTTTGATAAGGCAGGAGAAGTTTTTAATATCGCTTCGCCGAAACAATTGGGCGTGATTTTGTTTGAAAAATTAAAACTCGTTGATAAACCCAAAAAAACGAAAACTGGACAATACAGTACAGCGGAAGATGTGCTTTCTTATTTGGCAAAAGATCATGAAATCATTAGGAATATTTTAGAATATCGAGGATTGGCAAAACTAAAAAGCACCTATGTAGATGCACTTCCTGAGCAAGTTTTGGAAACCACTGGCCGCATTCACACAGAGTATCTACAAACTGTTGCCGCTACGGGACGTTTGAGTAGTATCAATCCAAATTTGCAAAACATTCCTATTCGCACAGAACGAGGACGACAAGTACGAAAAGCGTTTATTCCTAGAGATGAAAATCACATCCTATTGGCTGCCGATTACTCCCAAATCGAATTGCGTGTGATTGCCGCGCTAAGTGAAGAAGAAACCATGATTGAAGCATTTAAAAATGGCGAAGACATTCATGCCTCAACAGCTTCAAGAGTATTCAATGTACCAATTTCTGAAGTCAATCGCGAACAGCGAAGCAATGCGAAAACCGTGAATTTCGGTATTATTTATGGTGTTTCTGCTTTCGGATTAAGCAATCAAACAGATCTTAGCAGAACCGAAGCAAAGGCACTCATCGACACCTATTATGCAACTTACCCTAAACTACGCGCATACATCGCTGATCAAGTTGATTTTGCACGCGATAACGGATATGTAAAAACGATTTCTGACCGCAGACGTTATCTAAAAGATATCAATTCAAGAAATGCTGTAGTTCGTGGAGCTGCTGAACGTAATGCCGTGAATGCGCCAATTCAGGGAAGTGCTGCTGATATCATTAAAATTGCGATGATTCGTATTCATGACCAACTCAAAAAAGGAAATTTTAAAACAAAAATGCTGCTACAAGTCCATGATGAACTTGTTTTTGATGTCTTTAAACCAGAATTAGAAAGCGTCACATCATTGATTAGAACCGAAATGGAAAATGCCTATACCTTGAACGTTCCACTAGACGTGGAAATCGATACTGGCGAAAATTGGTTACAAGCGCACTAAAGTTCTAAGGCCTTTTTAACATCGTTTTCCATCAAAAATTCTTGAGGATTTTCTAGAGCTTCTTTTACTGCTACTAAAAATCCAACGGATTCTTTTCCATCAATGATGCGGTGGTCATAAGAGAGTGCCACATACATCATGGGGCGAATTTCTACTTTACCGTCAACTGCTACAGGACGTTCAATAATGTTGTGCATACCTAAAATTCCACTTTGCGGAGGGTTGATTATAGGTGTTGAAAGCATACTGCCAAACACTCCTCCATTGGAAATAGTAAAGGTTCCACCAGTCATTTCATCAACGGTAATTTGACCGTCACGAGCACGAATGGCGAGGCGTTTTACTTCGGATTCTACACCTTTAAAAGTTAAATTCTCTGCATTTCGAATCACAGGTACCATCAATCCTTTTGGTCCAGAAACAGCGATACTTATATCACAAAAATCATAAGAAATCATCTCTTTTCCATCGATCATTGAGTTTACGGCAGGAAAGAGCTTAAGTGCGCGAACAACTGCCAAAGTAAAGAAGCTCATAAACCCAAGACTAACTTCATGCTTTTCTTTAAATATCTCTTTATATTGTTTTCTGAGTTCAAAAATTGGAGACATATCCACTTCATTGAACGTCGTCAACATGGCTGTTTCATTTTTAGCAGAAACTAATCGTTCGGCAACTTTTCTGCGCAGCATGGATAATTTAGAACGCTTAACGCCACGACCTTCAACATCAATCTTTTGCCCCATAGAAGGCACCGCTTTTACGGCGTCTTCCTTTGTGATACGACCATCTTTACCTGTACCCAAAATTGTGCGTGCATCAATATTTTTTTCAGCTAAAATCTTCTTTGCTGCAGGACTGGCAGTACCGCTGGCATAAGTCGTTTTGGATGAAGGTTTAGGAGTCGAGTTCGAAGGTGTTTCCTTTTTCGGTTTTGAATCAACTGATGGCGTGTCGCCTTCAGGTTTTGAAGCACTGGTATCAATCAAACAAACTACAGCGCCAACTTCTACAGCATCTCCTTCTTCTGCTTTCAAAGTTATCGTTCCACTTTCCTCAGCAGGAAGTTCTAGTGTAGCTTTGTCACTATCAACTTCTGCAATAGCTTGATCTTTTTCGACATAATCTCCATCTTGTACAAGCCACTCTGCGATTTCAACCTCTGTAATAGATTCGCCTGGCGAAGGCACTTTCATTTCTAATATCATGCTGTTTTATTTTCGTCTTTTTCTTTGGTTATCTTTTGTTTTATCAAAAACAAAATCAATAATTTCTTGATGTCTGCGTTTGGATCGTGTCGCACTACCCGCAGCTGGAGCACTATAGCTTCTTCTTGATGCAACCCGCCAATGTTTGGCCTGATCGATATGCATTAATATATGTGCATAAGCACCCATATTTCTAGGTTCTTCTTGTGCCCAAACGATATCTGTTGCGCTGTTATATTTTTTTAGAATTTTATCTATCTCATCCTCTGGCAATGGAAACAATTGCTCAATGCGTACCAATGCGACATCTGTTCTATCTAATTGTTCACGCGCTTCTAATAAGTCATAATAAAACTTACCTGTAACAAAAACCAAGGTTTTAATGTTGGATGCTTTAGCCGAGCCATCATCAATTAAAGGATGAAAACTTCCGTTTGCAAATTCTTCCACCGTTGAAATAACTCTTGGATGTCTCAGTAAACTTTTTGGCGTGAATACAATTAGTGGTTTTCTATAATCTGCTTTTAACTGTCTACGTAAAAGATGAAACATATTGGCTGGCGTGGTGCAGTCGGCTACAAACATATTGTCTTTTGCACACAATTGAAGGTAGCGTTCCATACGTCCCGAAGAGTGCTCGGCGCCTTGACCTTCATAGCCGTGAGGCAGCAACATCACAATGCCATTTGGTGTTTTCCATTTGTCCTCACCACAAGAGATGTATTGGTCAATCATGATTTGAGCACCATTACTGAAATCTCCAAATTGCGCCTCCCAAATTCCTAATGTATTTGGACTTGCCATGGCGTACCCATAGTCAAATCCTAAAACGCCATACTCCGAAAGCAAAGAATTATAGATATGAAACTGGCCTTGATCTGACGATATATTGTTGAGTAGGACCACTTCTTCTTCGCTATCTTCTACTTTAACTACAGCATGACGATGAGAAAAAGTCCCACGTTCTACGTCTTGTCCAGAAATACGCACGTCGAACCCTTCTTCGAGGAGGGATCCATAGGCCAAATGTTCTGCCATGGCCCAATCCAATTTGTCTTCGTCAAACATCGTTTGGCGTGATTGTACTAAACGTTCTATTTTTCGAATAAACTTTTTATCTTCTGGTAATGTCGATATGACTTTAGCAATTCGTGCAAGCTTGTCTTTTGAATAAGTGGTGTCTACTTTCTTAAGCATTCGATCTGCCCTAGCTTTTGAAAAAGAAGCCCAAGCCTCTTGCATGAAAGGGGTGATGACCGTTTTATCTTCTTTTCTGGAATCTTTAAGTTCGGACTCCAAACTGGCTTTGTAGTCTTGTTCTAACTGTTTGATGTATGCTTGATCGATAATACCTTCAGCAATTAATTTATCGGCATAAATAGCTCTTGGGTTTTGATGTTTTGCAATGGCTTTGTACAGTTTTGGTTGCGTAAAACGGGGTTCATCCCCTTCATTATGACCATATTTTCTGTAGCCCAATAAGTCGATAAAAACATCGCGGTTGAACTCCATTCGGAAATCCAACGCAAAGCGTACAGCATGAACTACGGCTTCGACATCGTCGGCATTTACATGCAACACTGGTGAGAGGGTTACTTTGCCAACGTCCGTGCAGTAAGTACTTGAACGCGCATCCAAATAATTGGTTGTAAATCCTATTTGGTTATTGACTACAATATGGATTGTTCCATTGGTTTTGTAGCCATCTAATTTAGCCATTTGTACCACTTCATAAATCAATCCTTGCCCTGCTATAGCAGCATCGCCATGAACCACAATCGGTAAAACTTTGCTAAAATCGTCCTTGTAGTATTGGTCTTGTTTTGCACGTGTTATTCCTTCTACCACAGCTCCTACAGTTTCGAGGTGTGAGGGGTTTGGCGCTATGCTCAAATTGATACGGTTTCCGTTGTCTGTAAGACGATCACTGGTCCATCCTAAGTGGTATTTCACATCACCATCAAAGACTTCTTCTTCATAGTCTTTACCATCAAATTCACTAAAAATATCTTTCGCAGATTTCCCAAAAATATTGGTGAGTGTACTCAATCGACCTCGGTGTGCCATACCCATCACAAATTCCTTTACGCCATAGGATGCGGCCTTTTCAACTAGTGCATCTAAAGCAGGAATTAGGGATTCATTCCCTTCTAATGAAAACCGTTTTTGACCAACATATTTGGTGTGCAAAAAATGTTCAAAAGAAACCGCTTCATTGAGTTTTTTAAGAATGTGTTTTTTCTCCTCAACTGAAAACTTACCATGGTTATCGTTTTGATTTAATTTATTTTGAATCCATTGAATTTCTTCTGGTTGACGGATATACATGTATTCAATCCCTGTAGAATCGCAATAAATAGCTTCTAAATGTTTACGGATTTCGTACAAAGTCGCTGGGCCAATTCCTAATATTTCACCAGCATTGAATGTGGTACTCAAGTCGTCTTGATTGAGTCCAAAATTTTCAATTTCAAGTGTAGGGGCATATTTTCGACGCTCACGAACTGGATTGGTTTTGGTAAATAAATGCCCTCTAGTGCGATAACCATCGATAAGTTTGACGACTTGAAATTCTTTTTGAACGTGTTCTGGAATTTGAGTACTTACGCCATCAACCACTTCTCCACTAAGCCCATAATTTTCTGCACCAAAATCGTAGCCCTGAAAAAAAGCTCTCCAACTAGGTTCTACGCTGTCTGGGTCTTGCTGATATTGTTCGTACAATTCCGCAAAATAGACCGTATGAGCAGCGTTTAAAAAAGAATATTTGTCCATGTGTGGTGCGCCTTATATCAGAAAATAATCCATTTATTTCTTAAATCAAAAATACAACTTTTGTGAAAATCACACAGTATTTTTTTGTTTTAATATAGCGATGAATTTAGATGCTTTTAAGACGTTCTTGTCATCAACATAGAACCAAAATCTCGAAGTAGTTGTTTTTTATTGGGTTCTATTTCTATGGTCTCGATTACATCAAAAGCAGCTTGGGTGTAGTTTTGAATTGCTTGTTTAGTGGTTTCAGTAGCACCACTTTGTTCAAAAAGATTGAGGGTTGTTGCTATTTTTTGATCCAAATCTTCTGTTGAACTTTCATAAAGTATTTTCAATTCTGCTTTCATTTCTTTAGAGCCGAGCTCCATAGCTTTAAGAAATAAATACGTTTTCTTATTCTCCAAAATATCTCCTCCTACTTGTTTGCCAAAAGTTTTAGGATCACCAAAAGCATCCAAATAATCGTCTTGTAATTGGAATGCAATACCGAGGTTCTTACCAAAATTATAGCACTTCTGCTGGTCGTTTTCAGATGCACCTGCAACAATAGCCCCCATTTGCATAGCAGCAGCAACCAAAACAGCTGTTTTGTACTCAATCATTTTGATGTATTCGGGAATGGTTACATCAAAACGCGTTTCAAAATCAATATCGTATTGTTGCCCTTCGCAAACTTGCAATGCGGTTTTGCTGAACAAGGTTGTGAGTTGTTGAAATTGTTCTGGATTATATCCCTCAAAAAGCTGGTAAGCCATAATAAGCATCGCATCCCCCGACAAAATTCCTGTGTTTAAATCCCATTTTTCGTGTACCGTTTGCTGGCCTCTGCGCAGAGGAGCATTATCCATAATATCGTCGTGAATCAAAGAAAAATTATGAAAAACCTCAATGGCCAAAGCGGCATCCAAAGCTGCTGAAACATCACCACCAAAACAGTCAGTAGTCATCAATGTAAGAGTTGGACGCAAACGCTTCCCCCCTAATCCCAGTATATATTGAATTGGGTCGTATAAATTCCTTGGCGTCCGCGAATGATTGTACTGCTCTAAGTGAGCAACAAATTGTGATTGGTAATGTTGTATAGCTTTCATCAAAACAAAAATAACAGAATTCCAGTTATAATTTACTCATGGTTGAACAAATGTTAAAAAATTGTAAAACTTAGGAAACTTTTGTTGTTTTTGTAGTTTCCGTTATTATATTTGTGCCCCATTATGAAAGAACAAATAATTTCTAAAGCTGAAGAATTGTTTTTGACCTTAGGGTTCAAAAATGTAACAATGGATGATATTGCCTCGACAATGGGCATATCCAAAAAAACGATTTATGCGCACTTTTCTAACAAAACTGAATTGGTTAGTACAGTCACGTTTTCGGTCTTAGAATACATTTATCAAGGGATTGAAAAAATTAAAAAATCCGCCGTAAACCCCATAGAGGAACTTTATGATACAAAGAAATTTTTGATTCATTATTTAAGGAACGAACGGGGGTCTGCCCATTTTCAATTGAGAAAATATTATCCCAAAATTTTTGAACAATTAGAGGTTAAAAAAATTGAAAAAATGCAATCTTCAGTTGAAAACAGTTTGAAGCAAGGGGTGAAATTAGAACTCTTCAGGTCAAACATTGACACTGCTTTTGTTTCAAGAGTTTACTTTGTGGGCATGACAGGAATTAGAGATCAATCTGTTTTCCCAGAACATAAATTTGATAAAAATTACCTTATGGAAAGCTATTTGGAATACCACCTAAGAGCAATTGTTACAGAAAAAGGTCTAAGCATTCTCAACAAATATATTCAACAAAATAAGACCCAAAATGTATAAGTTATTTGCTTTCATTTTATTGACGTTTTCGGTATTTGCACAAGACAATAGCGTACAAAAATTTTCATTGCAAGATGCTTTGGACCATGCGCTCCTCTACAACAACGAAGCACAAAATAGCAAAAGCGATGTACGCTTAGCTGAACTCCAAAAATGGCAAACAACTTCTACGGGGCTTCCTCAAATTAATGCTGATATTTCTTACAACAATTGGATTCAACAACAAGTTTCATTGATTCCTGCAGAATTTTTTGGGGGGAATGTTGGAGAATTTGCCGAAGTGGTGTTTGGTACTGAGCAAACTATGAATGGTACTCTAACTGTAAGCCAAAAAATATTTGACGGATCCTATTTAGTGGGTCTTCAAGCTGCAAAAGTGTATTTGGAAATTTCAAAGAATGCAGAAGTAAAAACCTATACCGAGCTCAGAAAAGCGGTGACTAATGCCTACGGCACTGTTCTTCTAACAGAAGAGAACATCAAAATTCTTGAAGCCAATATTTTGGTGGTCGAGAAAAACATTGAGGACCTTCAGAAAGTGTATGAAAATGGTATGACCGAAGAAGAGAATATTGAACAACTTCAACTCACACGCTCTGGACTTATAAGTACGCGAAACTATAATTTAATTTTAAAAGATTTGGCCTACGATATGTTCAATCTTACTGTTGGGCTCAACATTAATACCCCTGTGATTTTGACAGACACTTTGGAAAATTTGGTAACAACCTCAGACTTAAAAACTACCGAAATTTCAGAAAATAGTGCCGAAAATACCATCGATTTTAAAATTGCACTTAACGACCTAAAGTCTAAGGAATTACTCCTTAAACTCGAAAAAAGCAAGGCCCTCCCGACCATAAATGCATTTATAAATGGAACTTATATTGGAAATAGTAACCGTTTCGATTTCTTGGACCGTTCTCAAAAATGGTTTGGCGCATCTTTATTTGGTGTAAACATGTCCATTCCCTTATTCAGTGCTTTGGGGCGATCGGCTTCAACCCAAAAAGCCAAAATAAATTTGGAAAAATCTGAGCGTGACTTAATCAATTTAAAACAACAAATTGAAGTGCAAATCAAAAGTGCGCAAAATGATTTAGAATTTGCCAAACAAGATTTAAAAAATAAAAAACAAGGACTCGACCTAGCGAAACGCATTGAACAAAAAAATCAAATCAAATTTTTTGAAGGTCTTGCCTCAAGTTTTGAATTGAGTCAAGCGCAAACACAATTGTATACCGCTCAACAACAATACATTCAAGCAATGCTTTCTGTTTTAAATAAACATATTGCGTTGGATGTTCTATTAAACCCTAATCCAATACATTGAAAATTAGATTCATGAAAAAAATAATCCCTTTATTAATTCTATCCTTCATCTTATCTTGTGGAGATGCGCCAAAAAAATCGGCAACACTTACAGAACTTACTTCTGAAAAATCAGATTTGATGCAACAAATCGACAGTTTGAATAATGTCCTAAAATCCGTAGAGAAGCGTATTTCTAAACTCGATACTACAAAACGCCTCAATGTGGTAACGGCTATTAAAGCTGAAGAAAAATTATTTCGTCACTACATAAAAGTTCAAGGGACAGTTGAGGCCGACCAAAGCGTTGAATTGTACCCTGAACGCAGCGGGACAATCACCCGTATTTTCGTTAAAGAAGGGCAAAAAGTCACCAAAGGACAAACTTTGTTGCAGATTGATGATTCTATAATTGAACGTTCTCTGATGGAATTGCAAACACAATTGGATTTAGCTGCAACTACTTTTGAAAGACAAGAACGATTGTGGAACCAAAATATTGGGAGTGAGCTGCAATTTCTTCAAGCAAAAGCCCAAAAAGAAGGACTAGAAAACAGTATTAACAGTTTAAAAGAACAAGGCAAAAAACTTAAAGTTTTAGCCCCCTTTTCAGGGGTCATCGATGAAGTATTTGCAAAAACAGGTGGGCTTGCAGCACCACAAATTCCTACATTTCGATTGGTTAATTTAAACACTGTGCATATCGAAAGTGAAGTCACCGAGTCCTATCTTAAATCCATCAAAAAAGGAACCGAAGTAGACCTCTTTTTCCCATCTATTGGAAAAAATATTCAGGCCAAAATAGACCAAGTTGGGAATTTTATCAATCCAAACAATAGAAGTTTTAAAATTCGTATAAACATCGAAAATCCCAACAATGAATTGAAAGCAAACTTATTGGCTGATGTTAAAATCAACGATTTCAAAGAAACCGGAATTGTAATCCCAACAAAATTGATTCAAAGGGATCGTGTTGGGAAAACCTTCGTATATACCCTTATCAAAGATGGTGAAGGGTTCAAGGTTCAAAAAACATATATTCAAGACAAAATGACTTATGATAATGAATCGTTTATTGTAGATGGATTGACACCATACACACTAATTGTAGACAAAGGTTCTCGACTCGTGAAAGCCAATGAAAATGTAATTTTAGGAGAATAATTCAGTCATGAGCAAAAACATAGAATTCAAACTGTCGTCATGGTCCATTTCCAACAAATCGACCGTAGCGGTTATTACATTTATCGTAGTTTTGGGAGGATTCCTCTCGTACACGAGCATGCCAAGAGAGAATTTTCCAGAGATTATTGTCCCTCAAATTTATGTAGCAACTCCATACCCAGGCAATTCTGCACTTGATGTCGAAAAACTAATAACAAAACGCTTAGAAAAAGAAATTAATGCCATAACAGGCGTTGACAAAATCACTTCGACTTCCATACAAGGATATTCTAGTATCAATGTGGAATTCAACTTTGATATCACTCCCTCTGATGCACTTCAAAAAGTCAAAGACAAGGTCGATATTGCAATGGCCGACAAGGATTTTCCAAAAGATTTACCAACAGAGCCAAGCATTACAGAACTGAATTTTAGTGAGCAAATGCCGATTATGAACATCAATCTCTCTGGAGATTTTTCGATGGATCAGCTCAAAGATTATGCTGAATATCTTGAAGATGAGATAGAGGAGCTTACAGAAATTTCTGGAGTAGACATCAGAGGCGTACAAGAAAAAGAAGTTGAAGTTGCTGTAGATTTGTACAAAATGCAGGCCTCAAAAATCAGTTTCAATGACGTTGAAAATGCTATTGCTTATGAAAATCAAAGTATTTCTAGTGGCGATATTCTCGAAAACGGTACACGACGCAATGTACGTGTTGTAGGTGAATTCAATGACCCGCTTGGGGTAAAAGATATTGTTGTAAAACATGAAAATGGGCAAATAGTATACCTCAGAGATATTGCCGATGTACAATTCAAAGAACAAGAAAAACAAAGCTATGCTCGAGAATATTCTCAACCCGTAGTAATGCTTGATGTCAAAAAAAGAAGTGGCCAAAATCTGTTGAATGCCTCTACCAAAATTGACGAAATTATTGAAAAAGCAAAATCCACGGTTTTCCCCGACAATTTAGTTATTTCAAAAACTAACGACCAATCCAACGACACTAGAACCATGGTCGCAGATTTGGAAAACAGCATCATTTTGGGAGTAATTTTGGTCGTTGCAGTCCTCTATTTCTTTTTAGGCTTTAGAAATGCTTTGTTTGTAGGAATCGCTATTCCCCTTTCAATGTTTTTGTCGTTTACAATACTCGGTTTCTTGGGCGTAACCCTCAACACAATGGTATTGTTCTCGCTTGTAATTGCCTTAGGAATGTTGGTCGACAACGGTATTGTAGTCGTCGAAAATGTATACCGACTTATGGATCAAGGTGTTCCTCGAATTGAAGCAGCAAAACAAGGTGTAGGAGAAGTTGCATGGCCTATTATTGCATCAACGGCTACAACTTTAGCAGCATTTTTTCCACTTGTTTTATGGGATGGTATTATTGGAAAATTTATGCAATGGCTTCCCATCACACTTATCATTGTATTAAGTTCTTCATTGTTTGTCGCCCTTGTTATCAATCCTATGCTAATTTCTCTTTATATGAAAGTGGTGCGCAAAGAAAATAAGGTAACATTTATCCATAAATTGGAAGCGCTTTATGAAAAGTTTCTTGGGTTTGCGCTCAAAGGCAGAAAGCCCTATGGTATTGTGATCGGGACTTTTGTTTTACTTTTTGTTGGTGCAGGATTGATGTATGTTTTTCCACCAAAAGTATTGTTCTTTCCAAATACTGAAGCCAAACAAGTTTTTGTGTTTTTAGAATATCCTATTGGCACAGACATTGAAGAAACCAATAGACTCTCCAAACGTATTGAAAATGACATAGAAAACCACCTTAAACAATACGAAAAAAATGGTGAAAATTTTCTAGTGACTTCTGTTATTGGTCAAGTTGGCGAAGGCACCTCCGATCCAAGTAAGGGACAAATGGGAGGCAATACGCCAAACAAAGCGCGGATTACAGTAGATTTTGTGAAGTTTCAAGACCGTCAAGGTGTGAGTTCAGAACAAGTCCTGATGGATATCCGTAACGTGATTCAAGGGTATCCAGGTGTCAGTATTGTAGTAGACAAACCTGCCGACGGCCCACCTACTGGATCGCCTATAAACCTCGAAATTAAAGGGGATGATTATGCGCTTATTCTTGAAACAGCCAACAACCTAAAATCGTTTATAAACAATGCTAATATCCCAGGGATTGAAGAATTAAAACTCGATATCGACCAAGGAAAACCTGAGCTTTTAGTTCGTGTCGACCGCCAAAAAGCAAGGCGATTGGGGGTTTCAACAGGGCTTATTGGCAACAATCTACGAACTGCGCTTTATGGAAAAGAAGTCTCAACATTCAAAGATTTAACAGACGATTACCCGATCAATATTCGTCTAAAAGACGAGTACAGATACGACAGAAATGCACTACTAAATCAAAAAATAACCTTTAGAGATCAAGGCAGTGGACAAATCAAACAAGTCCCCATTTCAGCAGTAGCAACAACAGAAAACAACACCAGTTTTAGTGCCGTCAAACGCATTGACCTCGATCGTGTAGTTACCGTTTATTCTAACGTTTTGAATGGGTACAACCCAACTGATGTGAACGACAAAATTAGAGCAATTATTCAAGATTTTGAAGTCCCCAGAGAACTTGAAATCAGTTTTACTGGAGAACAAGAAAAACAAGCTAAAGAGATGGCTTTTTTGAGTAAAGCGCTATTGATTGCAGTGTTGTTGATTTTTCTGATTCTTGTGGGTCAATTCAACTCGGCGACTACCCCCATTATCATATCAATTTCGGTGTTTTTAAGTTTGATTGGTGTGTTGTTTGGGTTGCTTATTTTTAGAATGGATTTTGTGATTTTGATGACCATGATTGGAATTATTTCACTCGCAGGTATTGTAGTCAACAACGCTATTGTACTTATAGATTATATCAATTTAATCATAAAAAGAAAAAGAAGAGCACTTGAATTGGAGTCCTCAGAAAAACTCACATCCTCCGAACTACTGGAATGTGTAGTTGAAGGAGGAAAAACGCGACTTCGGCCTGTACTACTGACCGCCATAACCACAATTTTAGGGCTGCTGCCTTTGGCACTGGGCATTAATGTCAATTTTAAAACCTTAATTACAGAACTGAACCCCAACTTTTACATCGGTGGAGAAAATGTTGCCTTTTGGGGGCCAATGGGCTGGGCCATAATTTATGGTCTTACATTTGCAACATTTCTAACCCTTGTTGTTGTACCTATTTTGTATTATTTAATCAATAAAATAAACACCAAACGCGTGAATGTTACTGCTTAGATGCTGTGTTTTTATTTTATTAATCTTAAATTTGCTCAACTAATTAGATAAAATGTACAGAACGCATCATTGTGGCGAGCTTAGAGCGTCACACATCAACCAAAAAGTAACCCTTTCGGGCTGGGTTCAAAGATCAAGAGATAAAGGGTTTGTGGCCTGGGTCGATTTACGCGACCGATATGGCATCACACAACTCGTTTTTGATGCCGATCGTACAGATAAAAAAATAATGGACGCCGCCAGAAACTTAGGCCGCGAATTTGTTATTCAAGTCTCTGGAACTGTAATTGAGCGCGCCTCAAAAAATCCAAATATAAGTACAGGAGACATCGAAATCTTGGTAGAATCACTCAACGTATTGAATACCGCTCAAGTCCCTCCTTTTACAATTGAAAATGAAACTGATGGTGGAGAGGAATTGCGCATGAAATATCGCTATTTGGATATCAGGCGAAATCCTGTTAAGAACAATCTAATTTTTAGACATAAAGTTACTCAAGAAGTGAGAAGCTACTTGTCTTCAAAAGCATTTATAGAAGTTGAAACCCCGTACCTCATCAAGTCAACTCCCGAAGGGGCTCGTGATTTTGTGGTGCCCAGCCGTATGAACGAAGGTCAATTTTATGCCCTTCCACAATCTCCGCAAACCTTCAAACAATTATTAATGGTCGGCGGAATGGACAAATATTTCCAAATTGTCAAATGTTTTAGAGACGAAGATTTACGTGCCGATCGACAGCCAGAATTTACACAAATTGACTGCGAAATGGCCTTTGTGGAACAAGAAGATATCCTCAATGTTTTTGAAGGACTTACACGACATTTAATCAAAAGCATCAATAACGTAGACATCGAAAACTTCCCAAGGATGACCTATGACGAAGCCATCAAAACTTATGGAAATGACAAGCCAGACATTCGTTTTGGAATGAAATTTGGCGAACTCAATGCGGTTGCTCAACACAAAGATTTTAATGTCTTCAACAACGCTGAACTCGTAGTAGGAATCGCTGTTCCAGGTGGTAATTCTTTTTCAAGAAAAGATATTGACAAACTCATCGATTGGGTAAAGCGTCCTCAAGTTGGCGCACTTGGTATGGTCTATGTCCGTTGCAACGACGATGGTAGCTATAAATCTTCAGTAGATAAATTTTATGATCAAGATGATTTGGGCAATTGGGCTAAAACAACTGAAGCCAATACTGGTGATCTCATTTGTGTCCTGTCAGGAAAAACAAATGAAGTCCGCGCTCAGCTGAGTGCATTACGTATGGAACTAGCCGAACAGCTTGGGCTTAGAAATCCAAAAGAGTTTGCGCCACTATGGGTCACCGATTTCCCCCTTTTGGAATGGGACGAAGACACCCAACGCTACCACGCCATGCACCATCCTTTTACAGCACCAAAACCAGAACAGATTGAACTATTAGATACAAACCCTGGAGCCGTAAAAGCCAATGCCTATGACTTGGTGCTTAATGGAAATGAAATTGGTGGAGGATCTATTCGAATTCACGATAAAGAAACGCAAGCACTGATGTTCAATCATCTTGGGTTCTCAGAAGAAGAAGCCAAAGCACAATTTGGTTTCCTTATGAATGCTTTTGAATATGGCGCACCGCCACACGGAGGTATTGCCTTTGGTTTGGATAGATTAGTCGCGATTTTAGGTGGTCAAGAAACCATTCGTGATTTTATTGCATTTCCAAAAAACAACTCTGGAAGAGATGTCATGATTGATGCGCCTGCGCCCATAGCAAAAGATCAATTAGACGAATTAGGGTTGAAAACAAAATAACCGACTAAACTAAGATGAAGTATTTAATTTGGATTCTTTTTATAGCGACAATAGGAAGTATCGTTTTGGGCTTTGCAATTCCTGATTTGGACACAACAGATGCAATGATGAAAGCCAACGAAATTGCGCTTTCTGAAAAGTTTATTGGATTTGGAGTAATAGGCCTTTTTGTAATCGTATTCCCTCTATTTTCTTACTACCGCTGGAAAAACAAAAAAGTTTCTGACTATATGCTCAATAAAGAGAATATTGAGAAAATGAGAGCGTATAACGATAGTGTGGAAAATTAGTTCAAATTCCGTTTTTCAATAAAAAAACGCTTCAACAACGCTGAAGATTCTTCCGCTAAAACACCCCCTCGAATTTTTGTTTTTGGATGCAATTTAGTACCCAAAGTTGCGCAACCACGTTCAAGGTCTTTAGCGCCATAAACAATTTGTGAGATTTGACTCCAATACAATGCTCCGCCACACATTTGACATGGTTCTAAAGTGACATACAACGTACAATTGTGCAAGTATTTTCCGCCCAGAAAATTGGAGGCAGCTGTAATGGCCTGCATCTCGGCATGTGCAGTAACATCGTTGAGCAACTCGGTTAGATTGTGTGCTCTGGCAATGATGTGTTGATCTACAACGACTACAGCGCCAACTGGCACTTCACCTTTTTCAAAAGCCATTTCGGCTTCCATTATGGCTTTTTTCATAAAATAGTCATCGTCAAATTCTATATCCATATGCCAAAAATACGATTTCAAACGTGTATTTTTGTATTGTGCAAAAAAAATTACTCGACCATATCAATCACCCGCAGGATTTACGTCTTCTTCAAATTGAGGACTTACCAATACTTGCACAAGAATTAAGAGCCTTTATCATTAAAATTGTAGCTTCCAAAGAAGGCCATTTGGGAGCAAGTTTAGGGGTGGTCGAACTCACTATTGCGCTGCATTATGTGTTCGATACGCCGAAAGATTTGCTCATTTGGGATGTTGGCCACCAGGCCTATGGGCATAAGATTTTAACTGAACGTAAAGCTAAATTTGACACGAACCGTCAATTGGGGGGTATAAGTGGTTTCCCAAAACGTGATGAAAGTCTTTATGATCCTTTTGGTACTGGACATGCATCAACATCAATTTCGGCAGCGCTGGGTATGGCGATTGCAAGTCAGTTAAAAGGTTTACAAAAGCACCATATCGCAGTGATTGGTGACGCTTCTATTGCAAGCGGTATGGCTTTCGAGGGGCTAAATCATGCAGGAGTAACTCATGCTAATTTACTGGTTATTTTAAATGATAACGCTATTGGTATTGATCCAAGTGTAGGCGCACTTAAGCAGTATTTGACAAACGTCAAAAAAGGGAAACAAAAAGAAGATAATATTTTTGAGGCGCTAAATTTTGAATACTCTGGCCCGATTGATGGGCACAATCTTGATGCTTTAGTGTTAGAATTAGAACGCCTAAAAACGATTGAAGGTCCTAAATTTTTGCACGTGATTACCACAAAAGGCAAAGGGCTGAAACAAGCCGAAGAACATCAAGTCACTTACCATGCCCCAGGAAAATTTAATGCCGAAACAGGGGATTTACTTCCTTCAAACAACACCAAAAAACCTAATAAATTTCAGGATGTATTCGGAAAAACACTTGTAGCATTGGCCGAAAAGAATGAAAATATCATCGGTATTACCCCAGCTATGCCAACTGGAAGTTCTTTAAAATTTATGATGGAAGCTTTTCCAAATCGTGCCTTTGATGTGGGAATTGCAGAACAACACGCCGTAACCTTAGCTGCAGGAATGGCTACACAAGGACTAATCCCTTTTTGCGCTATTTACTCTACCTTTTTACAGCGTGCCTATGACCAAGTCATTCATGATGTCGCATTGCAAAATTTACCGGTGATTTTTTGTTTGGACCGTGCAGGGCTTGTAGGGCAAGACGGTGCTACACATCACGGCGTGTTTGACATCGCCTATTTAAGGTGTATCCCAAATCTTATTGTAGTAGCGCCACGAAATGAAATTGAATTGCGCAACATCATGTATACTGCGCAAATGGGCTTGAAACATCCTATTGCAATTCGATATCCAAGAGGACGCGGAACACTTTTGGATTGGAAAAAAGAGTTTGAATCTATTCCCATTGGAAAGGGAGTTCAGTTAAAAGCTGGTGAAAATACAGCTGTTTTAAGCATTGGTGCCATAGCCAACAATGTCCAAGAAGCAATAAAAGATTTATCAATTGCCCATTATGATATGCGTTTTGTAAAACCATTGGATGAAGTTTTATTAAAACAAATTTTTGAACGCTACACCAATATAGTGACTGTAGAAAATGGAACAATTGTTGGCGGATTTGGGAGTGCTGTTTTAGAATTTGCAGCGAATAACGGATTTAAAAACAAAATAACCCTTAAAGGAATTCCAGATGCTTTTATAGAACACGGTACGACTGAAGAACTTCAAAAACAGATAGGAATAGATGTTGATGGGTTGAGAGCGTTTTTTGAGGGCCTCTAAAACGTTAACCCCTTTAATTTTTTATAGATTAAAATTGCATTACTATCTGAATAGGACGCAACGACACCACAAACAGCCATCAGACGTTCATATAAATCTTTATTTAGTATATCCAATTCGGAGGGTAATAGTTTTAGTAAAAGACGGTCATAATGACTCGGCTTGTCTGCATGAGCGTTGTTGACTGCTGTAGTAAACCGCAACAACAATTCATTAATCACTTCAAACCCAGAAATTTCTTTGTCAATCACTTCCTTGGCGTTGTAAATTCGATCTATACTTATTTTAATAACATCATCGATTTGGGCTTTGTACTGGCTTTTATCAATCAGTGCTTCTTGAAAGCTACCATCAAGTAAAGACTTTTCGTTGCGTATAAAAATCTCCACAGCATCGTCGATGAGCGTGCCAATGGCCAAAGCGCGCAAATAACTAACTCGAGCAGAGGTCGTTGGTAGTGCGTTGTATTTCTTAGTCTGAATCTTGTTGCGTACCAAATTGATAAGGTACTCCAATGCGAAATCTTCCTCAATAAGTCCAAGATTAATGCCGTCTTCAAAGTCTATAATGGTATAGCAAATATCATCTGCTGCTTCCACCAAATAGGCCAAAGGGTGTCTTGAAAATTGGGAGTCATCGGTAGTATTCATTTTTAGCAACCCCAATTCTTTGGCAACGTCTTTAAACATCCTTGCTTCACGCTGAAAAAAACCATATTTTTTTGAAGCAATATGCGGTGTAGGTCTCTTTGGTAGAGACGCTTTTGGGTATTTTGTAAATGCCCCAAGAGTTGCATAACTCAAACGTAAACCTCCAGGACGACCTTTTAAATCCTGAGTTAGAATTTTAAATCCATTGGCGTTCCCCTCAAAGTCACACAAATCTTGATATTGCTTATCGGTTAATTCGGACTTAAAACTTTGTCCTGGTCCATTTTTAAAAAAGTGTCCAATAGCTTTCTCCCCAGAATGTCCAAAGGGTGGATTGCCAATGTCGTGTGCCAAAGCGGCGGCAGCTACAATAGCGCCAAAATCGTTGGGTTTATAGCCGTGAATTTGTTTAAGTGCAGGGTGTTTTTCTAAAATTTTTACGCCCGCTTTGCGGCCTAAAGAGCGCGCAACAACGCTAACTTCCAAGCTGTGCGTGAGTCGAGTGTGGACAAAATCCGTAGATGAAAGCGGGATAACCTGTGTTTTGTCTTGTAAACTCCTAAACGCTGGCGAAAAAATTATGCGGTCGTAATCAACATCAAAGCCCAGACGAGTTTCATCTTGTTCATTTCTTAAACGTTTGTTGGTGTCGCCTTGTCGCTTTAAGGATAATAATTGCTCCCAATTCATGGTCTTACTCATAGGTGCAAGATAATGATTTTCAATGTTAAGTTAATGTTATACAAAGTATAGATTTTGCTTATTTGATAACATTGAGATGACAATTATATAAACATGCGGATATCGTAAGGGTTGTCAATCAAACATAAATTTGCAAAAAAATAAAGTTTAAAAATCACAACAAATGAAATCCTTATTTTTAACTCTAATTTCCTTAGTTTGTTTCAGTATTAATGCGCAAGAAACAGGAGCAATATCTGGTTTACTCACCGATAAAGAATTCAATAATGAACCCCTTGCGTTTGCCAATGTTTTAATTAAAGGAACTTCTAAGGGAACAACTTCTGATTTTGATGGAAAATACTTATTAGAAAATTTAGACCCTGGAGTGTATACAGTGCAATTTAGTTTTGTTGGCTACCAAACTGTGGAAGTTGAAACCACTGTTGAGTCTGGTAAAACTAATACTATTGATGTGATTCTTCAAGCCAATAGCGCTGTTTTGGATGAGGTTGTGATAAAAACCACTACTGCTAGAGAGACAGAAAATGCACTACTGTTGGAACAGCAAAAAGCAGTGGTGATGGAAACCGCTATTGGCGCACAGGAATTGAGCAAAAAAGGGGTCGGCGACGTGGCTACTGCAGTTACAAAAACAGCTGGGGTTTCTAAACAAAATAATTCTAAAGGTATATTTGTGCGTGGGCTAGGAGATCGTTACAACATCACAACACTTAATGGTTTGCCACTCCCATCAAATAACCCTGCACTAAAAAATATTGAATTAGGAATTTTCTCTACTGACATTGTCGAAAATATTGGTATAAGTAAAACGTTTAACGCTAAAAATTATGCAGACTTTGGCGGGGCAAACATTAATATTGATTCTAAAAATTTTAGAGGTCAACCCTATTTAAATTTAGGACTGAGCGTTGGCGGAAATTCAAACACAATAGGGGAAAGCCCATTTTACAGACAAGATGGTCCCAATTTCTTTGGATTTTATAACCCCTCGGAACCCACAAATCCTACGGCAACTTCAAATTGGGGATCAAGTTGGGATAGAGAACAAAGTAATTTTAAACTCAATGGTGGGGCGAAACTTGTTGGGGGGAAATCTTTTGAAATTGGTAAAGAAGGGCGCTTAAATACCTTTATAACACTCAGCTTTGACAATAATACCCTCTTTAGAGAAGGTCTTAGCCGCGGTAAAGTAGGTGCAGACGGATATACACGTCAGGATTTTTATAAAAACGCATACCAATACAATACCAACACTACGGCTATGGGGAGTTTTAATTACCGTATAAACTCAGATCATAAATTAGCTTTTACAAGCTTATTTTTGAATAGTTCTTCGCAAAATCATGATGAATACAGTGGATTTGATATTGAATTTGATAATGCGGTAACGGACAATGATGATGGGTTTGGATTTATTCAAAGAAACACCTTTGAACAAACAAAATTATTTGTTAATCAATTGAGTGGAACACATGACCTTTTTGAAAACCATACCCTAAATTGGATTGTAGGACTAAATCAGTTAAAAAGTAATATTCCTGACCGAATGCAAAATACAGCGGGACGTGATTTTCGTCCCAATAGAACGAGTGATTATGTCCTAATCTCAGGGAGTCCTATCTACAACCACCGTTTTTATCAAACGCTCACAGAAGATGAAATTTCAGTTAATATTTCTGACAATTGGACACTTCGAGATGATGAAGATGAAGTTAAAGGAGAATTCGATTTTGGATTCAGTGGGCGTTACAAATTCATAGATTTTGAATCGCAACAATACGAATTTAGACTGAACAACCAAGCTGGAGTTTATAATATTGAAATTTCTGATTTTGATGGATTCTTCAATAATTCAAATTTAAATTCACTTTATTTTATCAACCAACAAAAACCACAAACATATAGTGGAGGTCAATACATCAATGCAGGGTTTGTAAATGGACTATGGAATTTTAACTCAAAATTTTCAATGCTTTTAGGGCTTCGCGCTGAGATGATTGCTATCGAAATTGATTACCTCACCCTTCAATCCTCTAATGAGGAGCGTATTGCTTTTATTAAAGAAAAACTATTGCCTTCTTTATCCGCAAAATATGTTTTAAAAGAAAACATGAACCTTAAATTTGGTGCCAGTAAGACTTATACACTACCACAATTTAAGGAACGTGTAAATATGCTTTATGAAGAGGTTACGCAAGTATATAGAGGGAACAATTATGTGTATGAATCTACCAACTGGAATGCCGATTTGAAATGGGAATATTTTCCAAATGAGGGTGAATTAATCTCAGCCACAGTTTTTGGTAAACTCATTCAAAATCCTATCAATAGTATTTTTATTAATTCTACCTCAAATGATATTTCATACATCAATACAGGAAAACAAGCCGAGGTATTTGGATTGGAATTAGAAGTCAAAAAGAACCTTTTTAATTTTAACGCTGAAGATGATGAATTTAGCCACAAAATTACAGGAGGCTTAAATTTATCAATGATTCAAACCAACCAAGATTTGGATGCTCAAAAAGTAACCAATGAGACTAATTACAGTGCCAATTTTACATTTGATTCAAGTAAACTCACAGGTGCATCTGATTTTCTTATGAATGCTGATGTTTCATATCTAAAAGAGTTTGACGAAGATAAATCCATTCAAGCCACTATTGCTTATAATTATTTTTCAGATCAATTAAATACGATTGGAACATTAAACAAAGGTAATGTTATTGATAAAAGCTACGGCACTTTAGATTTTGTACTGAAAAGCAAGTTGAAGCAATTCACCTTCGGTGTTTCTGCAAAAAATATGCTTAACCCAACCATTACAAGAATTCAAGAAGTATACGACACTCCAGGAACCAATAGCGTAGTTCTTGATGAGTTTAAACGAGGTGTTAACTTAAGTTTATCTGTTGGCTACAAATTTTAATTCAATATTAAGGCATGAAAATTTGCGGATCATCTCTTCAACTAATAATAACAAATACTTTAATATTTCATAAAATCTAAATTGTCTTTATGGACGAAATTTGTAAAAAATTAAATAATTAAAAAAATGAAAAAATTATCCTTACTTACTTTAATCTTAACATGTCTGTTTATGCTTAACTGTAGCATTGACGACGAAAACTCTACTGCACCCAGTACATCTTTTGAATTAAATCCAAATGATTTTCAAGGAACTATTCAAAACGGAACTGTTTCTTTAAATCCTACGGTAAACTATAGACTCACTGGAGCTTTGGTCGTAAAAGAAGGTGCCACCCTAAATATCCCCGCTGGGACAATCATTACAGCTGCTGCAGGGACAACAACATCTGCATTTATTGGAATAGAGCGTGGCGCAACCATAAATATTAGTGGTACAGCTTCTAATCCAGTTGTTATGACAGCAGAAACACAATCCGCTGGAGCTTGGGGAGGATTAGCAATTGCAGGTTATGGCATAACAAACGCAGGAGTAGATGTAACTTCAGAAGTTGGCGATTTAACTTATGGAGGAACAGACAATACCGACAGTTCTGGTTCTATTACATATTTAAGAGTAGAATACACAGGGGCAACATTTACAAATGACAAAGAATTTAATGGAGTAACATTGTTTGGCGTGGGCTCTGGAACAATATTCAAAAATGTATCCTCTGTAAATGGAGGCGATGATGGTATTGAGTTTTTTGGGGGTGCTGTAGATGCTGAAAATTTAGTCTCTATCAACTCTGGAGACGACTCGATTGATTTTGCAGATGGATTCACAGGATCAATTACCAATGCTTATATCAAAGGAATCACTAAAGCAGGAATTGAGGGGTCTAACAATGGAGATGACGGAAGTCTTGAACCCGTCACAACAGCAACAATTTCAAATGTTACTATGGTTGTAGATGGTTTAGGAAATTCTGAAGGCGCCATTTATTTTAAAGAAGGTGGAGGAAATCTTACATATACTAATTTTGTTGTAGACGGAATCAGTCTTGGAATGAAAATAAAAAGTACAGATGACATTGCTCAAGAAAGACTTGCCAATGGCGATTTAGTAATCGAAAACTTTAATTATGTAAATGCCCCTTCAACTTGGGATTGGGGTGGTTACAATTATACTGGTGCCAATACAGGCGCAACCGGTGCTGGAAATGGAACTAGTGCTCCAGACTGGGCTGCTGGTTGGTCAGAATCTGAATAATCAGGAATGAATTAGTCAAAAAAAAGCTCCCATGGTGGGAGCTTTTTTTATTGAATCTTTAACTCTAATACGTTATTAACATTAATTTACTGCAACTTCAGATTTTCCGTCCCATTCAATAACATTAGTTATTTTTGAATCTTCAAAGTCAACCTCTTTTAAAGTGTCTTCTGACCAAAAAAACCATTTCCCAGATTTGAATCCATTTTCATAATATCCCTGAGATAATTTGTTTCCTTCAGCATCAAAACTAGTCCAAAAACCAACTAAGACACCATCCTTATTAAATGTTCCTTTTTGTGATACTTCTCCGTTGTCATGATAATACGTTGCATTTATAAGTTCTCCATCAACTTGAAATAATGGGGATTTAGAATCTTGGGCACTAACAGTGACCCAAATGAACAATAGAACTGCAGTTATATAGTTTTTCATAATACTATTTATTAGAACTCTGTACCCTAATATACAATAATTTACAATATATCAACATTAAGTTTACATTAATTTAACATTAGCCATACAATTTAAAAAACACAATTATAAAAAAGTAGGACTATTTATTAATAATTACATAACAATAATGTTACAGTACAATCACACTTAGTTGTTAAATTTGGAATGTCTTAGACAATTTTTATTCATTATTATTTATTAGTTTTTGTCGACTACAATATGATGAATTATTAATCATGACTGCCTTGGCCAGGCAGTCTTTTTTATTGAAATTTAATGGTTAGGAAACATTAAGTTAACATTGGATTTAGATTTTTGCAGTGACAAAAACTAATATCCAAAATAAAAATGAAAAAAATTCTATTATTAATTCCTATTGTTTTCTTATCAATTAACACTCAAGCTCAAGAAATTAGCGATACTTCTTTCGGCAAAGGGCTGGTCAATTTTGTTGCAAAAGACAGCACGTTCAGTGTAAAATTTGCACCACGTTTCCAAGTGCGTTCAATGTCATCGTGGGACCACAATGGCGATATTTATGAAAGCCCAGAACATAATTTTATTGTTCGCCGTGCTCGTCTCAAATTTGATGGGTTTGCCTATAATAAAAATCTAATTTATAAAATTGAATTAGGATTATCCAATAGAGATATTTCTGGAGCCAACGCTTTTAACCGAAATACACCACGCTATATTTTAGATGCTGTAATTAAATGGAAATTTGCTAAAAACTGGGAATTTTGGGCAGGGCAAACCAAGTTGCCTGGAAACGTAGAACGTGTAGTATCCTCAGGTAATTTACAGTTAATCGATCGATCTTTGTTGAATAGCCGTTTTAATATCGACCGTGATTTAGGGATTCAAATACGCCACAAGTCAAATCTAGGAGGAACGTTTTTGACACGCGAAAAATTCTCTATATCTCAAGGTGAGGGTAGAAATGTGACCGAAGGTAATGAAGGTGGTTTACAATATACCGCTCGATTAGAGCTTCTCCCTTTTGGAGCATTTAAATCTAAGGGTGATTACAGCCAGTCCGATTTGAAACGAGAAGAAAAACCAAAATTAATGCTTGGATTCACATATAACTTCAATGAAGAGGCTGTAAGAGAAAGAGGGTTTGCTGGAGATTATATGGTAAGAGCAGATGAAACCATTTACGGAACAGACCAAACCACAATTTTTGTTGATGCTATGTATAAATTTAATGGTTTTTCTTTTATGGGTGAATATGCCAAGCGTACTGCAGATAATGAAATTGCTACAGAAACCGATGGTGTGACACCAACTGGGGATATCGTTCTTACTGGAAATGCATTGAACTTACAAGCAGGGTATTTGTTTAAAAACAATTATGAAGTCGCTGCACGTTTTACAACTGTAGATTACGAGTCTGTTACTAACAAATTGCCTACAAAACAATACACATTAGGGTTCAATAAATTCGTAGTTGGTCACAAGTTAAAAATTCAAAGTGATATCAGTTATACAACTTTAGATGGAAAAGATGATAACATAACTTTTAGACTTGGATTTGATCTTCATTTTTAATAATAATTAATTAACACACAAAAGCAAAAAAATTATGATATTTGCCAATATAGCTCAAATTAGTACTATGGATAATATATACATTTTTATGTTGATTGCTATCACGGTTTTGGCAGCAATAGACATTATAGTTGGTGTCAGTAATGACGCTATTAATTTCTTAAACTCCGCCATTGGTTCGAAAGCAATTTCTATACGAACAATCATGATTGTTGCAAGTTTAGGGGTTTTTGTTGGCGCCGTATATTCTAGTGGTCTTATGGAAGTAGCAAGAAAAGGAATTTTCGTTCCTGCAATGTTCAATTTTAATGAAATCATGATCATTTTTATGGCCGTCATGATTACAGACATTTTATTATTAGATTTCTTCAACACTTTAGGGCTTCCAACTTCAACTACGGTTTCAATTGTTTTCAATTTGTTGGGAGCGGCTGTTATTATGTCTTTGATTAAAATTGGCACTTCAGATACGCAAACATTTGCTGATTTAGGAAACTATATCAATACTAAAAAAGCGTTACAAATTATTCGAGGAATTATCATGTCTGTCTTTATAGCATTCACCGTTGGTGCTATTGTACAGTGGGTTTCTCGTTTGATTTTCACCTTTCAAACCGAAAAGAAAATTAAGAATTTCGGAGCCATTTTTGGTGCTGTTGCACTAACTGCAATTACCTATTTTATCTTCTTGAAAGGATTAAAAGGAACACCATATTACAAAGACTTAAAAGGGTCGATTGAAGGTAATGAAATGTACATTATAGGAGCTAGTTTTATATTGTGGTTAATTGTCTCTTATGTTTTTCAAGCCATTACAAAGAAAACTATCCTTTTGGTCGTTATTGGGGTAGGAACATTTGGTCTTGCTCTTGCATTTTCCGGAAATGATTTGGTGAATTTTATTGGTGTTCCAATGGCGGCTTATCATTCTTATGAAGCATGGATTGCATCAGGTGTTGACGCCACTTTATTTTCTATGGAGGTGTTAGATAAAAAAGTTCCTGCCGAACCCTTACTACTTTTTATTTCTGGAGGTATTATGGTAGTTACACTTTGGTTTTCTAAAAAAGCTAAAACTGTTGCAGAAACAGAAATCAGCTTATCTCGCCAAAGTGAAACTCATGAAAAATTTCAACCAAATTTCATCTCTCGTGGGATTGTAAAAGGTGCTACACAACTATCTAATTACTTCATCATAATTGTACCAAAATCAGTACAAGGAAAAATTGAAAAAAGTTTTCAAACACCAGAGGTTGTTCTTACAAAGGATCAAAGTATTGACGCTCCTGCATTTGATTTAATTAGAGCTTCCGTAAATCTTATGGTTGCAGGTATTTTGATTGCAATTGCCACAACAATGAAACTGCCGCTTTCTACAACCTATGTGACTTTTATGGTCGCAATGGGTACTTCTTTTGCCGATAGAGCTTGGGGTAGAGAAAGTGCTGTTTATAGAGTAGCAGGAGTTTTAAATGTGATTGGAGGATGGTTTGGAACTGCAATTGGTGCGTTTGTTGCATCTGGTGTTGTGGTTTTCTTAATCAATATGAATCCGACTGTAATAACTCCAATTTTCCTATTATTAACTGCCATTTTATTGTACAGAAACTACGTTTCTCACAAAAATAAATCTTCGAAAGTATCAAATGGAGACAACTTAAAATATTCCGAAAGCAGCTCTATTCAAGGCGTAATAAAAGAAAGTGCTGATAATATTTCTAATGTACTAAAAAGATCAAATACGATTTATAATAATGCTATTAATGGACTTGCTTCAGAAAATTCTAAACTTCTGAATAAAAACAAAAAACAAATCATTAAACTCTCTAAAGAAGTTGATGATTTAAGAGATAACATATTTTATTTTATTAAAAATTTAGATGATTCTAGCATAGGTGCTAGTGGATTTTATATTGATATCTTAGGATATTTACATGATATGGCTCAGTCTTTGGAATACATTTCAAAGGTGACCTATAAACATGTTGATAATAACCATAAAAAATTAAAATTCAAGCAAATCAAAGAATTAAGTGAAATCAGCGACATCATCAATGGTTTATTTACAGATGCTAGAGCTGCCTTTGAAACACAGTCATTTGAAAAAATTGAAGCGATAAGTGGTCGTAGGAATGATATATACAAAATTCTTAAATCGAATATTGCTTTGCAAGTTGAGAGAACAAGAGGAACAGACGAGTCGAGTCCTAAAAATACGACGCTCTATTTTAACCTGCTTCTTGAAACCAAAGATTTATTAAAAGCGACTGGGAATTTATTAGAAGAATATCAAACCGCTTATAAAAGCACATTGGACTAATGTTTAGCAATCATATTTCATAAAAAAACCACGCCTTTGGGCGTGGTTTTTTCTTACAAGTATTTAATTAATTTTAAGACCCGCACATCAAACAATCGTCTCCTTCAGAAGCTTTAGCTTGTTCTATAAGGGCCTTCATCTCTTCGGCAGACATCGGTTCTACATCTGCATCCATTGACGTTTGTTTTGAAAATTTCTCTGCGGTTTTAGCTGCTTTTTCTTGTTTTTGTTGCAGAACTTGAGTTTCTGTCTGTGCTTCAACTTGAGGTTGCTCTTTCTTTTTTGTGTCAAGTGTGAATTTAATCGCATCCACAGCACTCTTTGTTCTTAAGTAATACATCCCTGTTTTGAGTCCACTCTTCCAAGCATAGAAGTGCATAGAGGTCAATTTGGCCATTGTAGCGCCTTCCATAAACAAGTTGAGTGACTGCGACTGATCAATAAAGTATCCACGCTGACGAGACATATCAATAATGTCTTTCATGCTCAATTCCCAAACCGTTTTGTACAAGTCTTTAATATCTTGAGGGATAACATCGACATGTTGGATGGATCCATTTGCTCGCATGATTTCTTGTTTCAGCCCTTCATTCCAAAGCCCGAGTTGAACAAGATCTTCAAGCAGGTGTTTGTTGACGACTATAAATTCTCCAGAAAGTACACGACGGGTGTAAATATTGGATGTGTAGGGCTCAAAACATTCGTTGTTCCCCAAAATTTGTGATGTACTGGCTGTTGGCATTGGCGCAACAAGTAGCGAGTTTCGCACTCCATTTTTAAGGACTTGTTTTCTAAGTTTAGCCCAATCCCACATACCGCTAAGCTCTTCGTCTTTTAGCCCCCAAAGGTTGTATTGGAACTCTCCTTTACTTATTGGAGATCCTTTATAAGTTTCGTAAGGCCCTTCAGCTTTTGCTTCTTCCATAGAAGCTGTAACGGCTGCAAAATAAATGGTTTCAAAAATGTCTTGATTCAACTTTTTGGCTTCATCACTTGTAAATGGCAAACGTAGTTTGATGAACGTATCGGCCAATCCTTGTACCCCTAATCCAATTGGACGGTGTCTAAAATTGGAGTTTTGAGCTTCAATAACTGGATAATAATTTCGATCGATAACCTTGTTGAGGTTCTTTGTTACACGCTTGGTGATTTTGAATAACTCTTTGTGATCAAAAGCACCATCTTTGATAAACATTGGTAACGCAATTGAAGCCAAGTTACATACAGCAACTTCATCTGGAGAGGTGTACTCTATAATTTCTGTACAAAGGTTTGAAGAGCGAATGGTCCCCAAATTTTGTTGATTCGATTTACGGTTGGCTGCGTCTTTATAGAGCATGTAAGGTGTACCCGTTTCAATTTGAGATTCTGTGATTTTTTCCCACAATTCTCGTGCTTTGATGGTTTTTCTTCCTTTACCTTCTTGCTCATATTTTGTATACAATGCCTCAAACTCTTCACTATGCGTATCAGGAAGTCCTGGGCACTCATTTGGGCACATCAATGTCCATTCGCCGTCTTCTTGTACGCGCTTCATGAATAGATCCGGAATCCACATGGCATAAAACAAATCGCGTGCACGCATTTCTTCTTTTCCATGGTTTTTCTTTAGGTCAAGAAAATCAAAAATATCGGCATGCCATGGCTCAAGGTATACAGCAAAACTCCCTTTTCGTTTTCCACCACCTTGGTCTACATAACGAGCGGTATCGTTATAGACACGTAGCATGGGTACAATCCCATTACTGGTTCCATTGGTGCCTGCAATATAACTTCCTGTGGCACGAATGTTATGCATCGCCAAACCAATTCCTCCAGCAGACTGTGAAATCTTGGCCGTTTGTTTTAGTGTGTCGTAAATTCCATCTATACTATCGTCTTTCATGGTGAGTAGAAAACATGAAGACATTTGTGGTTTAGGGGTACCAGAATTAAATAGTGTTGGTGTAGCGTGTGTAAAATATTTTTTGGACATTAGGTTGTATGTCTCTATCGCTGCATCTAAATCGTCTAAATGAATCCCAATAGAAACACGCATCAACATATGTTGTGGCCGCTCTGCAATTTTGCCATTGAGTTTCAATAGGTATGAACGCTCAAGGGTTTTAAAGCCAAAATAATCGTACCCAAAATCTCTGTTGTAAATGATTGTGGAGTCTAATTTTTCTTTGTTCTTCATGATGACATCATAGACCTCATCTGAAAGCAATGGCGCATCTTTCCCAGTACGAGGATTGACGTAGGTATATAAGTCGTGCATGACTTCACTAAACGTCTTTTTTGTACTCTTATGTAAATTAGAAACAGAAATACGTGCAGCAAGGCGTGCATAATCTGGGTGAGCAGTGGTCATGGTTGCTGCAATTTCTGCGGCCAAATTGTCCAACTCACTTGTGGTTACACCATCATAAAGACCATCAATAACACGCATTGCAACTTTCAACGGATCAACAAGTTCATTTAAACCATAGCACAGTTTCCTGATTCGTGCTGTGATTTTATCAAACATTATTTGCTCTTTTCTTCCGTCTCTTTTTAATACGTACATAATTTTTTTTGTTAGTTGCTTTTCTTTAGTCAAAAAAAGCGGTTAGTTGGTTATTCTATCGTTTTCGGCTTTCGCAAAAACACAGTTGGTTGTAAACATGATGGAAAATTAATTCCAACGTATACTATAGTATTGATGGTGCTTCGGTGTTCTAATGAACAACAGATTAGAAATCTGTGTCGAAACTATACTTGTTGGTGTCCTCTTCTTCTTTGTTGAGTACACCCGCTTTTTGATATTCAGAGACACGTTTTTCAAAGAAATTTGTTTTCCCTTGAAGCGAAATCATGTCCATAAAATCAAATGGATTTGAGGTGTTGTATTCTTTCTCACAGCCCAGCTCTAACAAAAGTCGATCTGCAACAAATTCTAAATACTGTGCCATGAGTTTTGAGTTCATTCCAATTAAACTCACTGGAAGTGATTCGGTAATAAACTCGCGTTCTATGTTTAGTGCATCAACAATGATTTCTCTGATGCGCTCCTTTGGCACTTTATTGACAAGGTGTTTGTTGTGTAGGTGAACTGCAAAATCTGCATGAACACCTTCATCCCTAGAAATCAGTTCGTTTGAGAACGTGAGTCCGGGCATCAGGCCACGTTTTTTTAACCAAAATATAGAACAAAATGCGCCTGAAAAAAAGATGCCTTCTACAGCTGCAAATGCAATCAAACGCTCCGCAAAACTTGGCGATTCAATCCATTTTAAAGCCCAATCAGCTTTTTTCTTGATGGCTGGGAAATTCTCAATGGCGTTGAAAAGTTTGTCTTTTTCTGTTTCGTCTTTTACGTAAGTATCGATCAACAATGAATAGGTTTCGCTGTGGATGTTCTCCATCATGATTTGAAATCCGTAAAAAAATTTTGCTTCACTGTACTGGACTTCATTGACAAAGTTTTCTGCTAAGTTTTCATTTACAATACCATCACTTGCTGCAAAAAATGCCAAAATATGCTTAATGAAATAGCGCTCATCATCGGTTAGCTTTTCATTCCAGTCGGTAAGGTCTTGATGTAAATCAATTTCTTCGGCGGTCCAAAAACTTGCTTCAGATTTTTTGTACCATTCCCAAATATCGTGATGCTGGATTGGGAAAATAACAAATCGGTCTTTGTTTTCTTTTAGAATTGGCTCTACTTGTGGCATGTTTTGTCTTATTTTTTTGTTTTATAAATTGGTTTTATAGCACCTAACAAAGATTTAAAATTGTAGCTTTAAATAAAAGTCATTTTTATAAACATTGGCCTTAAGTTTTTAACAACAAGTAAGTTTTTTCTTACACAATTTAAAAACATTACCAAATATAAATTACTGATTTTCAGCACTTTAAATTGGTTTTCTCTCGTAAAGAAATTAAAGGGTTAAAAAAGAAAAAGAAATTGTTTTTGAATGATTTTTTTTAGAGCAGACGAAACAAGCAAGTGCAGATCATCTATTATTCGGCTCTTTCTTCTGCAATTTTTTCGAGAGCGGTATACCATTCAGTACCAAATTTTCGAATCAATGCTTCTTTGACAAATTTATAAATTGGCAATTGCAATTCTTTGCCCAAAGTACAAGCATCATCACATATTTGCCATTTATGGTAATTGACTGCTGAAAATTCACTGTAGTCTTTTACACGTACGGGATATAAATGACAAGAAACAGGTTTTTTCCAATCAATATCTCCTTGATTGTATGCTTCTTCAATACCACAAAGTGCAGTTTGGTTTTCGTCAAAAATAACATATGCGCAGTCTGCACCATCAATCAAAGGGGTTTCAAGTTCGCCTTCATCAGTAGTCACAAAAACGCCTTGTTGCTCTATGGCTTCTATACCCTTTGGGCGCAGGTATGGTTTTATTTTAGGGTAAATCAATTCCAATTGTTTTGTTTCGGCTTTTTCTAAGGGCGCACCTGCATCGCCATCTACACAGCAAGCCCCTTTGCATGCCGAAAGATTACACGCAAAATCGCTGTCTAGTATTTGCTCTGAAATGAGGGTTTTTCCGAGTTGAAACATGATGCGAAGATAAAAATTTTAACCCTAAATAATCCTTAAATTATTAACTGGTTTTTTGAATTGGTATTAGAAAAAAAATTAGACCTTTGTCGTATTAAATTTTATGGTTATGAATTTTGATTTAAAAGAAATTTTTACGGCCTTTATGGTGCTTTTTGCAGTGATAGACATCGTTGGTAATATTCCAATTATCATTGACTTGAGAAAAAAAGCGGGGCATATTCAAAGTGAAAAAGCTTCGGTTATTGCTGGTGTGATTATGATTATTTTTCTATTTGTTGGGGAAAGCATCTTGAAATTGGTAGGCATCGATGTACATTCATTTGCGATTGCTGGTGCTTTTATTTTGTTGTTTATTGCTCTGGAAATGATTCTTGGTATTACGTTGTACAAACAGGACGAAGGATCGTCGCTTAATGCTACTGTATTCCCACTTGCATTCCCCTTAATTGCTGGGCCTGGAAGCTTGACTACTTTGTTGTCGCTTCGTTCAGAATTTCATACAGAAAATATTATTTTGGCAGTAATTATCAATGTTATTTTGATTTTTATCGTACTAAAAACTTCATCGAGAATTGAACGTTTTATTGGTCAAAATGGAATAAATATTACCCGAAAAATATTTGGTGTAATTTTACTTGCTATTGCTGTAAAACTATTCACTTCTAACATTAAATTCTTGCTTTAAGCCATGAAAATAACCACTTATATCATTTCGATAATAGCACTGTTTATACTAATTTTTAATATTAGTAAAATTAACTTTGAGGAACCTTTGGAGGGCGATAGCTATACGGCCGTAATCACAAGTATTGCAGCTGGATGCGCCATATTGATGGTTTCTATTATTAGGATTTCACTAAAAATAAAAGATCAAGTAAAATAGATGTACATGTCATTTATATACAATTAAAATTTCTCAATAAATTGATTTATAAATTTTATAATTCGTTTTTTTAGTTGTAAATCCCTGGTTATTTCATAAAAAATTTTACTTCTACTTTTTATTCTAAAAAAATTATTAAATTAGTTGCGAAAAACAACTAAAATTTAACTTGTGAAAAAAATTACATTTTTGGCTTTTTTATTAGCCACTCTATCATCTAATGCTCAAGTTTTAAGTGAAGACTTTTCTTCTGGTGCTCAAGGATCAACTTGGCCTAATGGATGGTCTACAGCTGGTTCAAATGGGAACTGGGTTGTAGGTAGTACTACTAATACCGGAGTTCCAGCTTGGGGTGGAGGTGCTGGCATGGTTAGTGGAGGATGTGACGGTTTATATGCATTGCTAGATAGCGATGGTTTGGGAGGTGGAAGTTCTCAAAATGCATCCTTAGTTTCGCCTGTTATGGATTTAACCGGTTACACTAATTTAATAGTAAAATTTAATCATCATTTTAGAGTTTATACTGCCAACGCTGAGTATGGTTATGTTGAAGGTACAATTGATGGTGGAACTACATGGGAAAATATAACTACTTTCACTGGCCCTAGTGAGTATACTACTGAAGGACTAGTAGGTTTTGATATATCAACA
The DNA here is from genome assembly GCA_038138145.1 of Formosa sp. Classification (GTDB taxonomy): domain Bacteria; phylum Bacteroidota; class Bacteroidia; order Flavobacteriales; family Flavobacteriaceae; genus UBA3537. Next base: position 18,227 of record JAYQDD010000003.1, on the reverse strand, counting down.
TTAGCTGGAAATCCAGCAGTCCAAATAAGATTTCGTTATGTTGGATCTTGGGGTTATTATTGGGGTATTGATAATATTGAAGTTATCGATGAACAACCTCCGCAAACTGTTTTTGAAAGACTTCAAGGGAATGTTTATCGACAAATCGAAACTCCAGAGGATTGTGGGACATGTGAAGAAGAAATTAATTATTACATGTTTTCTGCTGAGGGGCTAAGAATTATAGGGACTGAATACGACGGGACGTGTGAGCAAGATGACTTCACTGCTTTTGGAACTGGAGATGGAGAGGGAGAAATTGTAACAAACACTACTCAAGAATTTGAAGTTTGTGTTGGCACTATATTTTGTCAAACAATTACATTTACTTCTGCTGCTGAAGATGAGATTCAGTTTGATTTTCCGTTTTTTGGTCAAACATGGACCGCCCAATTATATGAAGGGGAAGTACCTTGCATAGATACTGCAGGAATAATTGACAATGAATTTAACAATGTAAAAATGTTTCCTAACCCCACTAATGGTTATTTAAATTTCACTACTAATTCTAACGAAAATATAGATGTCCAAATATTTGATATACTTGGGAAGTCGGTATTACGTTTAGAAAACGTAAGAAACTCCGTTGACATTTCTGAATTAAAGTCTGGTGTTTACTTTGTACAAATTGTTTTAGGCACAGAAAAATCAACTAAAAAACTAATTGTAAACTAAGTCTTAAAAGTTGACCAACCAAAAAAAGCCCATCAAATGATGGGCTTTTTTGGTTATAGGGAATTTAAATCTCTATTTGAGAGACTTCAATGCCAGCTTTTTCAAGAAATTCGACACCAGATAAATCTTTATATGCCGTACTATAAACCACCCTTACTATCCCCGCTTGATGAATAAGTTTGCTGCAACTTTGGCACGGAGACAGTGTAATGTAGAGTGTTGCGCCTTTACACGACTGTGTGGATGCGGCAACTTTCAAAATGGCATTGGCTTCAGCATGAAGTACATACCATTTGGTATACCCCTCTTCATCTTCACAAAAATTTTCAAATCCTGTTGGAGTACCGTTATATCCGTCTGAAATAATCATACGGTCTTTGACAATTATAGCGCCTACTTGTTTGCGCTGACAATAGGACAATTTGGCCCATTCTTTGGCCATTCTTAAATAAGCTTTATCGTATTTTAATTGTTTTTTGTCCATAATAACATCAAATCATCTAAGAAAATAAAGGGCTCTTAATAATCAATGGCAACATTAATCCCAAAATTATTGCTGAACTTACCATAACCCAATCCCTTGTCGAAAAACGGAAGATGTTTTGGAACACGAAATTTATAAAAAGAACACAAAATACAATGATAAGTTGTCCGATTTCTATCCCTAAAGCAAACTCAAGTATAGATAAAAAAGTGCTTTCATTTGCGCTGACCATGCTTTGAAAAGCATTGGCAAACCCTAATCCATGAATAAGCCCGAAAAACAGTACGACACCTAAAATAAAATAAGAATACTTAGGTGTTGATTTCCCAGATGAAAAAACATTAAACAGAGCTGCAAAAAATATGGTCAGTGGAATAAGCCATTCCGTAACATTGACATTTAAATTTACAATATCATATACGCCAAGCAGTAAGCTCAATGTATGCCCTAAGGTAAATACAGAAACTAAAATCAAAAGGCGTTTCCAATCTTTGAATACATATGGAAGCGTAAGTAATATGACGAATAAAATATGGTCGTAGCTACTGAAACTAACGATGTGGTACAATCCGAGTTCCAAAAACTTCAAAAAACTATCAAGCATTCTTAGGTTGTTTGTTTGCTCAAAAATAATAAAATAATTCAGCTCTTCGCCCCTGAATCTGAAATAGTTAAAGTGAATTTAGCACTTTTAAACCACAGCCTAAGAATGTTTCATATTCTTGTTCATCAGGCGTGTACCCAACTGGTGGGGTCAAAATTGTTTTTGCATCGGAGCTCAACACTACATAAAATGGTTGTGAATTGGATTGAAAAAATTCGGTTTGAAAATGCGCCCATTTATGCCCATAATTTTCGAGGACACGTGTGCCGCCATCTTGACGTTTTACCGTCAATTTTTGGTTTTCGGGGAGTTCTTTTTTGTCGTCAACATAAAGAGAAATTAAGACATAATCATCTTCAAAATAGGGCTTGATGGTTGATTTAGGCCAAACATGCTCCTCCATTTTACGACAGTTGACACAAGCATACCCAGTAAAGTCCAAAAGAATAGGTTTGTTTACTTTTTTGGCATAAGCTACACCCTCTTTCAAATCTTTAAAACAATCAAAATTGTTGGGACAATCGTTGGGATAAAGAAAGCTATACCCTACTGGCGGAGCCAATCCGCTGAGGAGCGTTAGTGGCGTAAAAGTTTTAGTGTTGTTGTCAATTCTAAACCCTGAAGCCAAATATACCACAAAGGCCAAAACAAGAATTCCAGAGCTTATTCTGAAAAAGGATAATTTTTGCAATGGGCTATCGTGCGGAAATTTTATTTTACCTAGAATATATAGCGCCAGACCTAAAAACACTAAAATCCAGATGCCTAAGAAAACTTCAATTTTTAGAATTCCCCAATGTTCCACAAGATCTGCATTGGATAAAAACTTAAAGGCCAAAGCAAGTTCGAGAAACCCTAAAATAACTTTAGTCGTATTGAGCCAACCCCCTGATTTTGGAAGTGCCTTGAGCATGTTTGGAAACATTGCAAAAAGCGCAAAAGGAAGTCCTAGAGCCACTCCAAATCCACCCATTCCAGCCGTCAATTGCCATGCTCCGCCATCGGATGAAAGAGAACCCGCTAAAAGAGAACCAAGAATAGGTCCCGTACATGAGAATGAAACTATTGAAAGCGTTAGTGCCATAAAAAAGACCCCTAAAATTCCGCCAAAACCTTCACCTCTACTTGTAACCATCGTCCAGCGGGCAGGTAGGGTCAATTCGTAATACCCAAAAAATGAAAAGGCAAAAAATATAAAAATGATGAAGAAGATTACATTTAACCAAACATTGGTTGAAATTTCATTTAAAATATCAGGATTAACAGAGTCGAGCAAATGAAAAGGAATACTCAGGATCAAATATACAAGTACAATAAATACCCCATACAATATGGCACTCGCCAAGCCTGATTTGGTTGTTTTTTGATCTGTTTTTTTGGTGAAAAAACTAACCGTCAGTGGAATCATTGGAAAGACACAAGGGGTGAGCAGAGCCAATAATCCACCTAAAAATCCAAGCCCAAAAATTCGCCACAATGAGTTTGGCTTTTTTACCGATTGTACAAGACCATCGGATTGAGCAGCACAAGGTATTCTTGAAATTGTAATGGCCTCTGGAGAAATTCCATAAAGGATTTCATTAGCATTTTCGGCTATTGCTTTGGCTTGAATTGCAGAATTCTCTGCAACTACAAACCCTTGATTTGTGGTGTAATCAAACGTAAACGGATTATCAGGCTTATAGGTGCATCGCGTATCATCACAAGTCATATAGTCAATATTCCCCGACAAGCTAAATGCTGAACCTGAAACACGGACTCTTTGTCTAAATTCTGCTTGTTTAAAAAATTTAGATACGACCATTTCAAAAACGGGATCGTGTTTTGTGGCTTTGTTGGTTTCGTCTTCTATGACTGAACCAACACGTGTAAAATTAGGAGATTCTTCGAAAGTAAAAACTGTAGGAAGCGGACCACCTTCTTCGACTTCTTGGGCATAAATGGCCCAATTTTCATCAATATTTGCTGTGAAAACGAGGTCAAACTCGTTTGGAGAAATAGATTCAACACTCAACGCCCATTGCACAGGATTTAAAATTTGAGCGGCTGAATGCGTAAGTATTAGTAAAAGAACTAAACTAAGGAACTTTTTCATTTTTGTAGGTTTTTATTGAATGGCAAAGTACCGAAAAAACGCGAGTTTAAACAATTTGAGCTAAGATTTCTGAACGTTCAGAGCGGTACGTCGCTTTGGCATTTTCAATGGCGTGTTCTGGCGAAGTGTTTTGAAAATGTTCAATCAAAACCTTCCCTTTGGGACCAAAATTTCTCTTCAAATTTCTACTGCTCCAATTGATCATCTCATATATGATGGGATACATGTCTATGCCACTATCAGTTAGATAATAAATTTTTGTTTTTTGATCGTAAGGTAGCTTGGTGACTTTTAGCAACCCTCTATTGATGAGCAACTCCAGTCGATTTGCCAATATGTTTGTTGCTATTTTTTCAGGCGATTTTAAAAATTCTGTAAATGTTTTTTTGCCTAAGAATATGTCTCTTATGACTAATAACGACCACTTATCGCCTACGATGTCTAGGGCACTTGCCAAAGGACAATTTGACCTATTTATTTTCATAACATTCGATTAATTATACAAAACTACAAAGAAAACCGATTTTGAGTATGACTTTAACGATAAATTAATAAAAAAGACGACCAATTATGACTTTTTTTGTGTTTTTGACAATTAGTCATTGTTACTTAGAAGTTTTACACTTATTTTTGGCAACCAATTTATTTCCTATGCTGAAAATAACTTCTTTTATTGCCTTACTATCTGTTGGTTTAATTTTTGGCCAAGATATGCCACTTGATTTTGAAAACGGTCAAGATAATTTTACTGGTTTTTTAGGGTGTAGCTTTTCCACTCAAACCGATCCATCAAACCCATCAAATACCGTTGGAGTAATCCAAAATACTGGCGGCGAATTATATGAAGGTATGTATTTGCCTCTAACGCCAAGCATAAATTTTGATAATTCGAAATTAGTGACCTTGGACTTTTATTCTGACTTAGGGACTTCAACCACCATTCAATTGAAATTTGAAGGCAGTGATTCAGGATTTGGAGATACTTTTGTTGAAAGATCTGTCCCAGGAAATGGGTGGTCTCAAGTTGAGTTTGATTTTTCGCAAGCAAATATTATTGGAGAGGAAGGACAACACAATATTAATGGAAGTTTTAATTTGATTGCTTTATTTGTTGGGCCTGGAGAAAATCGCTCAGGCACATTTTATATCGACAACATTGATGGTGGTAATGACGATTCGCTCACCTTTGATAATTTGATTTGGAGCGACGAATTTGACTACTCAGGGCCACCAGACCCCACAAAATGGCATCACCAAGTTATCCCCATAATTAATGGTGTAGATTGGGCCAATGGTGAATTGCAGCATTATACAGATGAAAACACAAACTCTTTTGTGAGTAACGGGACACTCAAAATTAAAGCCATAAAAGAAGATTATACGTTCAATGGCGTTACTAAAAACTATACTTCTGCAAGACTAAATTCAAAATTTGCATTTCAATATGGCCGTATTGATGTTCATGCAAAACTCCCTAATGAAGCGGGAACATGGCCTGCAATATGGACGCTTGGTGCCAACATTAATGAAATTGGAAATTATTTTGGCAATACGTATGGAAGTGTCGGCTGGCCAGACTGTGGCGAAATAGACATCATGGAACAAAATGGTTGGGACAAAAGCATTTCTTACGGATATATGCACTATAGAAATTCGACTACTGGTCAATATGAAAATCAAGGCACAACAACACCAATCAATGATTCTAGTGGAACCTATCACACCTATTCTCTTATTTGGACCGAAGATGTGATACAAATTCTGTTGGATGATAATGTGTTTTTTGAACGTCAGAACAACAACGAGATACCTTATGACAATCCTCATTATATTTTGCTCAATATTGCTATGGGAGGTACTTTAGGGGGGCAAATTCCTGGAAATTTTAATGATAGTATAATGGAAATAGATTATGTGCGTGTATATGAGCAAACTGGTCTTGGGGTAAGCTCTGCTCAAATCACAGAGGCCTCAATGTATCCAAATCCTGCTCGAGATTCAGTTGAAGTTGCTTTAAACTCTGCTGAACGTATTCAAGAATTATCCTTGTACGATATCACAGGAAAATTAGTTTTACACAAAAATAAAATTGATTTAAATAAAGCTAAAATGGATATTTCAAATCTTCATTCTGGGCTTTATATTGTAGCCATCAAAACCAATACGACTGTTCTTAAAAAACGATTGCTTGTACAATAAAAAAACCTAACTCCAGCGAAGTTAGGCCTTTGATTATTGTCGAGATGACAGGATTTTAATAATCCTAATAAACCCATTATTGCAAATAAAGCAACCGTTTTCTTAAGAAAGCACACTTTCTACAAAAACAAAAGCTTTTATTTTGTCGGGATGACAGGATTTGAACCTGCGACCACACGGCCCCCAGCCGTGTACGCTAACCGGACTGCGCCACATCCCGTTTTTTTGAGAGGGACAAATCTATTTATTTTCTATGGAATTCTACAGCTTTTTTTTAAAAATAGTACCTTTATAAAAAATTAACCATGGAAGACAACAAACCCACCATTCAAATTAGCGCCACAGGAAAAGTGGTTGTGACCAACGCAAAGCAAGTGAACTTACTGGACGCTGAAGGAAATATCATCCCCACAAGAAATCGTTTTTCTCTGTGCAATTGTGGAAAAACACAAGACGTTCCTTTTTGTGATGGCGCACACAAAAACTAGTCTTTAATTGAGGTAAAATATTTTTTTCTCAACCAAAAAGAGACACGCACCAGTAGAATTAGGGCTGGAACTTCTACCAATGGCCCAATTACTCCTGCAAATGCTTGCCCAGAATTGAGTCCAAAAACGCCTATCGCAACAGCTATAGCCAATTCAAAATTGTTGCCTGCTGCAGTAAACGCAACAGATGTGGTTTTGTCGTAATCACCACCCATCGCTTTTGTAAAGAAAAAGCCAATCAAAAACATCAGCGCAAAATAGATCAGTAGTGGCACAGCAATAATCAGTACATCCATAGGGATTTCCACAATGAGTTCGCCTTTTAACGAAAACATAACTATGATTGTAAACAATAATGCGCTTAAGGTTAATGGCGAAATTTTTGGAATAAAAGTCTGAGTATACCACGCTTCACCTTTGAGCTTAATCAAAATTTGGCGGCTCAAAATTCCCAGCAAAAATGGGATTCCTAAATAAATCAGAACACTTTCGGCGATTACAGCAATAGAAATATCGACAATAGCGCCCTCAAAACCAAAATAGGGCGGTAAAACTGTGATGAAAATCCAGGCATAAAAACTATAGGCAAACACCTGAAACACGCTATTGAGCGCCACTAATGCCGCGCCATATTCGGTGCTGCCCTCTGCAAGGTCGTTCCATACCAATACCATGGCAATACAACGTGCCAAGCCAATCAAAATCAGACCTACCATATATTCTGGATAATCTTTTAGAAAAATAATAGCCAAAAGAAACATGAGTGCAGGCCCAATAATCCAATTGAGTATAAGTGATATTGATAAAATTTTGGTGTTTTTAAAAACCTTTGGCAATAGGGCATAATTGACTTTTGCCAAAGGTGGATACATCATCACAATCAGGCCAATCGCAATGGGAATGTTGGTAGTTCCGCTGCTCATACTATTGATAAATTCCGGAATATTGGGCAAGAAATACCCCAAACTTACACCAATGGCCATAGCTACAAAAATCCACAAGGTCAAGTTTTTGTCGAGAAAGCTTAATTTTTTTGGTGCCATAATTTATAGTTTAATTTTTGAAAAAACATACTTCAGTTCTGTGGCGATTTGAAGACTACGTTCGTTGTATTTCTCTGCTTGTTGCGGGGTATTATCAAATGCTTTGGGATCCTCAAACGTCATGGGGATGCGCACCTCAGCATTGGGAATATAGGGACACTCTTTGTCCGCTGATGAGCAAGTCAAAACAGCAGCAAAATTTGAATTTGGATTAAAATTACTGTCAAATTTTTTTGAAAACCCAAGAATTGGATGAGCATCTGCCGCATATTTTATAGCATAAATTGGATTGCTGCCCTCGGCTATAGTATTGATTTCAAATCCTGTATTTTCAAGCGTTTTGGCCGCCATAGGAAATAGCGCTGTGGTTTCTGTACCTCCTGAATAACAAAACACATTTTTGATATCGAAATAATGGGCGAGTGTTTGTGCCCAAACTTGCGACAAATGACTGCGACGGGAGTTGTGGGTACAAATAAAATTCAAACGTATTTCTTGTTTTGAGTCAACTTTGAACTGAATATAATCCACCAAAGGTTGTGCTATATTTTGGCGTTCTACAGAAATTGATGTTTCGTCTAATTTTTTGATTTGATTTTCAATGTTTATAAAAAGCATGGATTGGTTTTTTTGGATTAACAACAGTGGTTGATATTGAGGTCTTGCTCTATAAATTCAGAAATAATAGTTTTCATTTTGGCCCAATGCTTAGCATCAATGCAGTAACACACCTTCGTTCCTTCAATAGTGCCTTGGATCAGACCTAGAGATTTCAATTCTTTGAGGTGTTGAGAAATTGTGGCTTGTGCCAATCCAATTTCAAGAACCAAATCGCCACAAATACAGCTGTTCGTTTTGAATAAATGCTGTACTATAGCTACACGCGCTGGGTGCCCAAAGGCCTTAGCAAAACGTGCGATTTCATTTTGATGTGCAGAAAATATTTCTGTTTTTGCTGTGCCCATAACGGATTGAATTTATTTATTGCAATATTACGATTAAAAGAATTATTAAAAAACAAAAATTAATGATTTTAAAAAAAGTTGTAGCTTTATGGTAAATGAGTACGAGGGTACACATAAAGATTTTTGTTTTATCGCTAAGTCTGGCCATTGTTTTGGGTGGTTTGGATTATGAAACCCATTCCATAAAAGATTTATTTTTAAACAAAGGGAATATTTTTGCTTTGATTATATATACACTTCTTTTTATGGCAGTCGCCTACACTGGAATTTGGATGTACATACAAGCAAAATTGTGGTTAAATAAAAAACCCACCGATTAGATGGGTTTTGTTTAACGTTCATTCTTTAGTTGTTGCGATTATGGCGCCATCTTTTGCTTTTTCTCCATATATACTCATGGCGGTTTTAGACCGCCTAATATATTTAAAACACAAAATAGTTTATAAATAGTTATATACTTATAACACAAAATAACATTGTAAGATGATACAATTAAGAGTTAATTTCATTAATCATTGCAACCATCCATATAGAAACACAGACACTAACAAAGATTGAAAATAAACATACAATTTGACAAGCATCCATAAACAACTATTTCTTTCAAGTTACAATAAATAAAATAAATATGCCCTTTAACAGTGAAAGAGCGATTAAAGTAATAATAATCTGAAAAGTATTGACGTTTGATTTACAACTAAATAAATAGAGTATTAACCCAATTTATTTTCGTTAGTGTGTAAGAGTTAAATCAACCAAATGTTCCTCCCAAAAGGACTGGGACGTATCTCTTCTGTATGTCTTAGTTACACCAGTTTCGGTGTTTAGTGTTGCCATAATTAAAACGCCACCACTGTATGCCAAACTAACTTGATAAGTACCGCCAGTTAATTGTGGAGGGTTAAGATTAGTTTTTTCATTTAGTTCTTTATGAATTTTTTAGTAGATGAATTTACTCCATCAGAAACTTTTATAAAGTAAACTCCTTTTGAAAGAGAACTTACATTAATTCTGTTATTACTTTCTTTTATTAATTCCTTTCCAAGAATATTATATATAGTTACGCTTTCTAAACTTGAACAATCAATATTTAGGTATTCTTTAGTTGGGTTTGGATAAATAGAAAAATTCATAATTGAGTAATTAATTGAATCATTACTTAATTCTGAACAAGAGGTATTACTTAATGTTTCTGAACAAGGAGTATTACAATTATCACTAAAACTAATACTTGGATGAACAGACTCGCCAACCCAACCAGTATTTTCAATATTGAATCCAGAATCAATTTGTACGCATCCAATATTTGGATTATTCCAAATAAATAAACCATTTGTATTGCCCCACGAGGTTGGATTTTCATCACTCCAAAGATTATCCATATTACCATTTGCTAAATTCAAGCAAGTAATGTCTGGATTATTACTAACATTTATACTAGTTAAGTTATAATGTGCAGATAAATTCAATTCATTTATTCTTGTATGTCCAACCGATAAAATTTCTAATTCACACAACCCATTAATATTCAAGTTTGTCAAATAGTTTTCACCAGTAGTACCGCCCAAACTTATTGTTACCAGACTTGTATTTGAGCTTAAGTCAAGGTCTGTATAGTTATTTTTAACTATTGATAAAGATGTAATTGATGAAAAATATTCTATTCCAGTAAAGTCCTCTATACCAGTCTCCAAGCAACTGATTTGACCACTAAATGATAGTGCTTCAGCTACTTCAATTTCATTATTCCCATTAGTATTTATTAATGAATTACCTAATAGACAATTTTTAAATGCTTGATCTGGAATATTAACTATTTGACCAAATAGACTTAAATTAGTTGAAACAAATAATAGTAACAGTAATCTTTTCATATTATTTAATTTTTAAGTGCAACTAAAATACAAAAAAACACACATTGTTTAATACAAGTATAGTGCTTATTAGCGCAGTAGCTTTGGAACAAAGCGTGTTGAGAAAAGCAATAGTGCCAAATGAGTGCCAACATTTTAGTATATTTGGCTTAGTTATTTCTAAGTACTGAAGTAAAGTAGTTTGCTTTTCGAAACGTGGTTAGAGAAGGTAAGCGCCCATAAAAAAAGCCCTACATCTCTGTAAAGCTTTTGCTCCTCCTCTTGGGCTTTATAAGGAAAACCCCACAGCCATACAGTCATGAGGTTTTGTTTAGTGTAACTTGTTTTTGAGGCTTAATTTATCTGGTTATATACACCCGATCTTCATTATTGATGTCGTCTTCACAGTCACATTTTTCGTCTTGTCCAAATTTGTAGGATAATCCAAAATAATGATTACCATTGGCATATTGACTAAGGTCAGAAAGGGCCATGTCATAACCATAAGTGAGAGTAAACTCTGATTTAAACCTAACATTTACAAAAGCACCATAAAGGGCATCAGGCTGGTATTGAAGTCCCAGTCCTATTTTGTCTTTATATTGTGCTCTTGTGGTCAGCAGTGCACTGATGGGCGCCCCCTCTACCATTTGTATTAAGGCCTGAGATTTTAATAGTACATCTTGAGTGATGTTCGTATCAAACCCAATGGTGGTATAAAAATGAGGAATCTTGTTGTAGATATCTCGATTCAGCTCATCTTCTAATCTGTGAGATACTATGTTAGGCACAGACATTCCAAAAAACCATTTTCTACCATAAAAATAAAACCCTGCGCCAATAATCGGTTTAGATTCACTTAAATTACCATTAGCATATACAAATTCTGTCGGGTCATAGATATTGAGTCTGTTGTAATCGATTGAAAAGTTATTTAGTCCAGCCTTGAGTCCAAGTACAAAACCAATTGCTTCTGTAGCTCTTAAATGCAATCCAAAGTTGGCCTCTATATTAAAATTCTTTACCGCTCCAAAGTCATCATTAAGAATAGAAAGCCCTGCTGCGTAGCGGTTATTAGAAAAACGCCTTTGTACATCCAAGGTTTGTGTGACTGGTCCATCATCAAAGCCCAGCCACTGGCTGGTGTATGTCCCTTTTACAAAATACCCATTACTCACCCCCACATAGGCAGGATTGTACTGAATGGGGTTGTGGTAGTAGTCCGTGAGTTTTATACCCGACTGTGCATTAACAGTTAATGACAGTGTTCCTATAAAAATTATGCTGTATATAAACTGTTTCATCTTAGTTGCTGTTAATGGTTAGGAATCCTTTTAACGTATACTGCTGCTGTTCATAAGGATTAAAATATTTAAACACATAGAGATAAGATCCTGTGGGGAGTCTTGGTCCATCCCCTGAGAGCGTAGTGCCGTAAATACCACTCACATTAGCTACCCCTCTAAAGAGATTATCACCAATTCCATACTGGGTTTGTGAGTAGAGCAAATGCCCGTCTCTATTGTAGACCTCCAAGCTGTTATCAGGGAAATACTCTGCATTTTCAATGACCATATGATCATTGATGCCATTATCATTAAGTGAAATAGCATTGTAAATAACCACCTCACATGGAATAACCGTTGGTACTACCTCCAAGCGCATAAGACTCTCACAGCCAGATGCAGCATCATAAAGTGTGGCATAATACGAAACCCCATCTTCTAATAAAGTATCCATAGGCAGCATATTACCTCCACTAAAGCTATCATACCATTCTAACGCAAAGCCCTGCTCATCTACCTCTAAATCCGCTAAGGTCGCTTCTCTAGCCAAACAGAACTCTAATTCTGTGGTGATTAATATAGGATCTGGAATGATATCTATTTCTACACTTACTTCTAGTCTGGTTAGGCTCTCGCAATTATTTTCAGTCTGAGAAGCATAAAGTAACTGCCCATCTGAAAGGGCTGAACTAGGGTCTAAAACATTACCTCCTGTAGCAGCATCGTACCACTGAATGTTTGATCCTGATGCTGACAAATCAGAAACAGTTACATTGTCACAAAACGATTGGACTGCATCACCTGTGGGGGCTTCTGGGTTGTTTATTTCAACTGTCATAGCCAAACGATCAGACTCACATCCTGTTTCTAAATTGTAATTAGACACGTAATAAGTCACCCCATCAACAAGTGGTGTAGTTTCAGGAATTGGGGTTGTACTAGTGGCTGTTTCATACCAGAGTCTATCAGTGGCTGTTTGCGCAGGTGCAAGGTCCAAAATAGTGAGGTTTTGTTCATTACAGAAAGAAACAGTATTATTTGGCGCAGCAGTTGTAGGTGTATCCAGTGTATAAAGATTTAATTGAACTTCTAAACGGTCAGAACTTTCGCATGAATCCAAAGTTTGTGAGGCATAAACCACTTGACCATCCAAAATATTCGAATTTGGATCCAATAAATTTCCACCAACATCAGCATCATATAATTTAATATTATCCCCATTCAGGGTAGCTATAACATCATTTAGAGTAGGGCTGAATGAATCACAATTAATAAAATAATTTACAGTCTCACCTGTAGGAGCTTCTGGTAAATCATTTACTGTTATTGTAACATACTCTCTGCAAGTGACACCATTAGTGGTGACATCTACCCAATATTCTGTGGTCTCTGTAGGTGTTACTGAGATAGTTTCTGTAGTGTCACCTGTGGACCAGGTGTAAGTTGAAGAATTAGCTAATTGTTGAACTTCTGTTCCGGTTAGCGCTAGGTTCCACATGGCTATATTGTCAATACTTCCATTGAAAGAACTAATCCCCTCAAACATTCTCCCTCCAAATCTTAAATCATCAAGTCCAGGATGAAAATCACTTAAGGCCCCAGACCCTTGGTATGTATAAATTAAAGCTCCATCTAAATAAAAATTAATTTCGCCTTGATTATAAGTCAGTGTTATAAGGTACCACTGGTTATTGCCAATTGGGGTGATATTTTGCCAAGACCAACCAGGGTTATCGTTAGAGATAGCATATTTTAGTGTATTGTTTAAATCCGTTAATCCAATTTCATATAATCCCTCATTGTTAATAATAATATTATCTGATGAATCAGTACTATTGACATTAATGAAACAAGAAATTGAAAAGTTATTATTGAAATTTAAATCTTCATTATTCCCAATATTTATAAAGTCATCATCACCATCAAAACTATACGCACTGTCTGGATTTCCAAATCGATCTGTAGTGAGGGTTGCGCCATTAACTGTCCCATTGTTTCCATTTCCACTCTCATCATTAGCATTGCCACAGAATGGCCAATAACCCACTAGTCCAGTTTGTAAGTTTGCTGGCAGGTCTGCAGATGTACAGGCTGTTGTACCAGCTGTAAGTCCAGAACTCACCGTTAAATCCACACTCTCCCCAGCACACACTTCTGTAGCTGATGCTGTAATGGTGATATCTTGTATAGACACGGTCACTGCTAATCGGTCTGTGCTTTCACAACCATTCACCGTTTGAGAGGCATAGACAGTCTGACCATCGGTTAGAGCTGTGGTTGAGTCTAACAAGTTACCTCCTGTTGCAGCATCAAACCACTGGATATTATCCCCTGTGGCTGATAAATCAGCAACTGTAGTAGTATCGCAAAAGGTTTGCTCTGCATCGCCTGTTGGTGCTGCTGGAGCTGTGACATTAATGGTAACATATTCTCTACAAGTCACGCCATTGGTGGTAACATCCACCCAATACTCTGTTGTTTCTGTAGGTGTTACTGTTATATTTTCAGTTGTATCTCCAGTGGACCAATTGTAACTAGGAGCACCTGCTAATTGTTGAACTTCTGCTTCAGTGAGTGCTCGGTTCCATAATGTAAAATCATCAATTTTTCCATCGACAAAATTTGTTAATCCTGGTGAGACAGGGTGGCTTGCTCCAATTAAATTTGTAGAGGTAGAGTTTCCTGCTGCCAGATAGGAATAATTTAAGGATGATAAAGCAATGGTTTCTGTTGCCACTAAAGAACCATTTAAATATAATTTCAAAGTAGAATTTTGATAAGTTACAGTAATGTTGTTCCATGAATTCATAGGAACTATATTTTGAGGAGAATAAATATTAAAATATTGCTGTGGAGAGGGTTGTGACCCTCCAAATCTAATTTGATTATTCGTTGTTAAAGCAAAACTTATAGTTCTCCAGTAACCCTCTTTGGTTGAGAAAGAGTAAGATCCATTAGCGGGATAATTAGTAACATTAAACCATAACGAGTGTGTTAACTCTGTAACTGAACTTCCGTTAAAAAATGTATCGTTCAAAGAAATGTAATCATTAACTCCATCAAAACTATACGCACTATCTGGATTTCCAAATCGATCTGTAGTGAGGGTTGCGCCATTCACTGTTCCGTTGTTTCCATTACCACTTTCATCATTAGCATTACCACAGAATGGCCAATAGCCCACTAGTCCAGTTTGTAAGTTTGCTGGCAGGTCTGCAGATGTACAAGCTGTTGTGCCAGCTGTAAGTCCTGAACTCACCGTTAAATCCACACTTTCCCCAGCACACACTTCTGTGGCTGTTGCTGTAATGGTAATCTCTTGTATAGACACGGTCACTGCTAATCGGTCTGTGCTTTCACAACCATTCACCGTTTGAGAGGCATAGACAGTCTGACCATCGGTTAGAGCTGTGGTTGAGTCTAACAAGTTACCTCCTGTTGCAGCATCAAACCACTGGATATTATCCCCTGTGGCTGATAAATCAGCAACTGTAGTAGTATCGCAAAAGGTTTGCTCTGCATCGCCTGTTGGTGCTGCTGGAGCTGTGACATTAATGGTAACATATTCTCTACAAGTCACGCCATTGGTGGTAACATCCACCCAATACTCTGTTGTTTCTGTAGGTGTTACTGTTATATTTTCAGTTGTATCTCCAGTGGACCAATTGTAACTAGGAGCACCTGCTAATTGTTGAACTTCTGTTTCAGAAAGTGCCCTGTTCCATAATGCAAAATCGTCAAGTTTCCCATTAAACGCATCCCATGCAGGGTGGTTCATTCTTCCCATGGCAAAATCAGTTGAATTTACTATACCATTATTTGGATGTGAGGTCTGAACTGGTTGTGAATTATTAAAGCTCCCGTTAACAAAAACTTTTTGTGTGATTCCATCTGTTGTGAAGCATATGTTATACCATATGTCATCATTCAAGGTAGTATTAACAGTATTTAATCCATCTGATCCCAAAAAAGACGCCCCATTAACCCATTTACATTGTTGTGTTTTTGAACCACCCCAAAGTTCCCACAACCTTGGTTGTATACAACCATTACCTGTTCTCATTACCCAAAATGAAATTGTAAACCCATTTTGATTATCTTGTAATTGTGGAATATCAGCATCAATTCTTGTTGCACAACCAGCACTGGAAAAATAATAGGCGCTGTTAACATTCCCGAAACGGTCAGTAGTGAGGGTTGCGCCATTCACTGTGCCATTGTTTCCATTACCACTTTCATCATTGGCATTTCCTGAAAATGGCCAATAGGCAACTAATCCGTTTTGTAAATTAGCTGTAAAGCCTGTGGTGGAATTAGTTGTAAGCCCAGAACTCACCGTTAAATCCACACTCTCACCAGTACAGACTTCTGAAGCAGAGGCTGTGATGGTAATCTCTTGAACTAAAACACTCACTTCTAATCGGTCTGTACTTTCACAGCCATTCACTGTTTGAGAAGCATAGACCATTTGACCATCGGTTAGAGCTGAAGTTGTGTCTAACAAGTTGCCTCCAGTAGCTGCATCATACCATTGGATGTTATCCCCTGTGGCTGTTAAATCAGCAATTGTTGCAGTATCGCAAAAGGTTTCCTCTGAATCACCAGTCGGTGCTGCTGGAGCTGTGACATTAATGGTGATATACTCTCTACAAGTCACGCCATTAGTAGTTACATCCACCCAGTATTCTGTGGTTTCTGTAGGAGTGACTGAGATAGTCTCTGTTGTGTCGCCTGTGGACCAAAGTAAATCAGTTGAATTAAAATTATATGACCCAAAAGGAACATTTGATGAGAAATTTGTGCCATTGGTTACACTTTGTGTGTTGTATTGACTTTCGTCTTGCATATTCCCATTAAAGTGCCATAATGCAAGAGTGTTGGAGTCATTACTAAATTCATATAATGGGGGAGTGAAATTTGAAGTATATCTAGCGATATTAGATATTCTCAATTCATCTATCTTGCCATTTAGTCTTTCAGAAGAGCCTGAGGCCCAAGTGTGGCGATTGATTACAATATCTTCGTAAGAATCTCCTATTTGACCTGTGTATGGAGCACTATCAATTAAATTTCCGTCAACGTAAAGATAAACCGTTGAACCATCGTGAACTCCCGCCACATGAATCCACTGGTTAAACGGAATCTCATATCGAACTGGAATATCAAATCCTAATCTGGCAGCCCCGTTGGATACTCTCAATTCTAAAAATCTAGGGCTACCACCATTATTTTCAACATGAAACCCCCACCCTGTATTAAAGTACTCTGTTGCTACAATGAATTCCTCAGAGCTTGATTCTTGATAATACCAAAACTCAATAGTGGATTGAGGAAGATTGTACAAATGAGGCGTATATGGAATCCTAGTATAATTCCCTGTGGTAAAAGAATGAGATTGGGTATTAACTCCGGATGAGGAATTCAACCCATCAACACTTAAATCCACACTCTCTCCAATACACACTTCTGTAGATGAAGCGTTTATTGAAACCTCTGAGCAGGTGTTACTTTCCCTAACAAAACGCACTGAAAAGCCGTATTTCTTATTTCTAGGGTTTATACTTCCATGATAACTATAGTTATTAGGTACATTAGATATCCGTGCTTGATTTGTATCATATTCTGTAGAACTCCAAAAGAAGGCATCCATACCTTCATTGCTGAACGAACCATTGTTGTTACGGACACCCACAGGGAAGGCGTTAAAGCCGCTGCTGTTGTTTAAGCTTTGGTCATTCCCAGGGGAGCCTTCTGTTGATGAACTAATCCACCCTGAAATGGAAGCCATTGATTTGGCTATTTTGTTACCTGTTGTAGTCCCATCATAATTATAACCATTGGCTATGAGATATTCTTCTAAAGTTGTCCATTCAGCATATGTAGGGACATGCCATCCTGTTGGTGCAAATTCCTTATTTGGTGTATTAGGATCGTTATCATTTATTCCTGCTACTGCATACCAATTATAAAGTTTCCCTTTGGTTGGGTCGTTATCATAATAACACCAAGCCCCTGTAGTAAGGCTGGACCATTGTGTCGCATCTGTTACCTGTGGAATGGGTGTTCCATCACGGTAAGTTTCCATAGCAGCATGTTCAACTGTCCACTGCTGTGTGCCGTAGGTTAAATAATCGTATGTGTTGCCATCAATATCTGTAACAGTACCTTGTGCATGGGCTAGAGTTGCAAAAGCAAATAACCCCCAGAGCAAATTTTTCATTTCAATTAAATTGGTTGAGTAGTAAATATAAATAAAATAACCAAAACACTTGGTTCAATTTTAGTACATTTAAAAAAGTATGAGAAAATACTTGTATTTAGGCTAAATATCCATTTCACAACCAACCCTCAAAATAGAAAACGATCTTTAAATCAATAGGGGGGGTATAGTTTTTTAGCCTTTAGATGAAATTTTTGGGATAAAATATGGGATAAGAAATGTCCTAAAAATAAGTAACCCACTGAATACCAAGTACTTAGTGGGTTTTGTTGCTCC
>JAYQDD010000002.1:38942-268516 GCA_038138145.1 Formosa sp. | reverse complement strand
ATTGGGGTGAGCCATTTCCAGTATATTATGTAGACGGTTTACCACAAATGATTGACCCTATACATTTGCCCATTACACTTCCTAACGTTGAAAAATATCTCCCTACCAAAGAAGGAGAGCCACCATTGGGACGTGCTGAGGTTTGGGCATGGGATACCCAAAACAATAAGGTGGTGCGCAACGCTGAAATCGACCACAAAACGGTTTTCCCATTAGAACTCAACACCATGCCAGGTTGGGCGGGGAGCTCGTGGTATTTTAACCGTTATATGGATCCCCATAATGCTGAAGAATTTGCAAGTCAAGAAGCGCTTAAGTATTGGCAACAAGTGGATTTGTACATCGGTGGTAGCGAACACGCTACAGGGCATTTGTTGTATGCTCGTTTTTGGCAAAAATTCTTGTTTGATTTGAACTATCTTCCGGTCGATGAATTTGCTAAAAAACTCATCAACCAAGGGATGATTTTGGGAACTAGTGCTTTTGTTGCCCGAATTGAAGGCAGCAACACTTTTGTATCCAATGATAAAATCAATAATCAAAATGTGCAATACATCCATGCGGATGTCAGTTTTGTAAATGCTTCAGATGAATTGGATATTGAGGCGTTTAAATCGTGGCGAAAAGAATTTTCTGAGGCAGAATTTATTTGCTCTGAAGATGGAAATTTTAAAGTTAAGCGTGAGGTCGAAAAAATGTCAAAATCAAAATACAACGTGGTCAATCCAGATGAAATTTGTGCCACTTATGGCGCCGATGCATTGCGATTGTATGAAATGTTTTTAGGACCATTGGAGCAATATAAACCCTGGAATACCGCTGGAATAACAGGAGTTTCGAGTTTTCTAAAAAAATTGTGGAAATTATATGTTGGGGATTCTGGACTAAAAGCCACCGACGAAGAGCCCACCAAAGAGGCCTTAAAAACCCTGCACAAAACCATCAAAAAAGTCACCGAAGACATCGAGCAATTTTCGTTCAATACTTCAGTTTCTAACTTTATGATTGCCGTGAATGAATTGAGCGCGCAAAAGTGTACAAGCCGTGCGGTTTTGGAACCTCTTTTGATTTTAATTTCGCCCTATGCACCGCATATTGCTGAAGAATTATGGTCAAAATTAGGACATAAGGATTCTATCTCAACCGCCAGTTTCCCAGCGTTTGACCCTAAACACTTGATTGAAAGCACCAAGAATTATCCCATTTCATTCAATGGGAAAATGCGTTTTACTGTGGAGTTGTCTCTAGATTTATCCAAAGACGAAATTGAAAAGACAGTTTTAGCCCACGAAAAAACGATTGCTCAATTAGAAGGTAGAGTGCCTAAAAAAGTTATTGTTGTTCCTGGAAAAATTGTAAATATTGTTGGGTAGCATAGATTTTATAGAAGGGATTGGGTTGCTGGCAGCGGCATTGACGACCTACTCCTTTGTGCCTCAAGTGTACAAAACGTGGAAAACCAAAGATGTTTCGGCCTTTTCAATGACTACATTTTCTATGTTTTTTGTTGGGATTGTGTGTTGGTTGATTTATGGGATTTATAAAGAAAGTTTGTCCATGATTTTAGCCAATACCATTACTATGGTTTTGTCGTTTATTATTTTGATCTTCATTTTTAAATATAGAAAACCTTAACTGCCAAAATTTCATTTTTTGAAGGATTGGCGTTATTTTTGATGTAAATAACCTAAAAAAAATACTATGGGAACCTATTATTTATTACTTGGCATCATCACTTTAGTAAGCTGGATGGTGAGCTCTACGTTGAAACGTAAATTTGCAAAATATTCAAAAACACGTTTAAGGAATGGTATGTCTGGCGCCGAAATTGCCGAAAAAATGCTTGCCGATCACGGCATAAACAATGTACGTGTAGTTTCTGTCAAAGGACGATTAACAGATCATTATAACCCCAAAGACCGAACGGTAAACCTTAGTGAGGCCGTCTATCACGAACGCAATGCGGCGGCGGCGGCTGTAGCAGCACACGAATGTGGACATGCGGTACAACATGCTCAGGCCTACAGTTGGTTAGAAATGCGGTCGGCTTTGGTGCCTATGGTCAGTATTTCATCACGGCTTTCTATGTGGGTCATTTTGGCCGGTTTGATGCTTGGTTTTGGTGCAGGGCTCGGACTTGGATTTTGGGTGGCCTTGCTTGGTTTTGGATTAATGGCCATAGCTACTGTATTTAGTTTTGTAACCCTCCCTGTTGAATATGATGCTAGTAACAGAGCATTAGCATGGCTGAAGAACAAAAATATGGTCTCTCGTGAAGAATACAACGGCGCACAAGATGCCCTTAAATGGGCTGCACGAACGTACTTAGTTGCTGCTTTGGGTGCATTAGCAACACTATTGTATTGGGGATTGCAGATTTTTGGTAGAGATTAAATTTTAATCTGACGATCCAACTGTTGGTTTAAGGAAATAAAGGTTTCTGTTCTCGAAACCCCCGAAATATCTTGAATGCTTTTGTTGAGGACGTTCATTAAATGCTCGTTGTCTTTACAGAGTATTTTGATGAGAATACTCCAATCGCCGGTCGTATAGTGGCATTCTAAAACTTCTGGAATGCGTTTAAGTTGGCGCACCGCATCCGCATTATTCTTTGCTTTTTCAAGGTACACCCCTACAAAGGCCATGGTTTTGTATCCTAACGCTTTGGGGTTGATTACAAACTTAGAGCCCGCAATAAGTCCAGAGTTTTCTAATTTTCGCAACCGTTGGTGAATGGCCGCACCAGAAATTCCAATGCTACGTGCGATTTCAAGCACTGGGGTGCGCGCATCTTTCATTAAAGCACGTAAAATTGTTTTGTCAATACCATCTATAGAAACTTTGTCCATTTTTTTTGTCATTTAAAAGCGTAAACAGTACAAAAATATATAAATATTTTATGATTTATAATAAAATCAAGCATTTAATATATTATATCCTAAGTATTTTACCTCTTTTTCTTTAAAAATGATATCAAAACCTTCTAATTCTTTTAAAATTGGTTTGTAAATGGCTTTTTTTGTTGGAATTTGCACACCTTTTAGGTCAAATTCGTTATTAAGCATTTTTATTGTAGCTATAGCAACAGGCAATCCTACGGTTTTTGCCATAGCGGTGTAGGTTTGGTTTTCGCCTTTACACACCATCGTTGCATCGATTTGGTGTTTTTTTCCATTCAATTTATACCCAAATTTGTGGTACATCACAATCATGTCTTTGTCCTCTTGTTTGAGGGTCCAACTGTCCATCAAAATTTTTTGTAAAATTTGCGCAGGCGTTGCATTTTTGAGTCCTACTTTTTTGTTGGGATTAAACAAATCCAATTCCTCCAATTTTTCCCAAATGATATCATCTTGATCAATTTTTAACTGATGCCTAAGTTTGAGTTCCACAGAATCTGTGTGGCTGTAGGGCAAAAAGGAGTTAATAAAATCTCTATAGCTCATATGTTCACTATCTTCAATGGTATAGCTATCGTCCGTCATGCCCAGCATAATAAATTTTTGCCATGCTTTACCAAAGCCCACCCGTCTGATGGTGCCTCGGTACAGCGTTTGAATGTTGTCGAGTCCATAGGCGCTTTGGTATTTTAGAGAATCTCTATTGGCATAGGCCTCAAAGCGACCATAACCGTCGACTTCCAAAAACTCTGTCCTACGGAACAAACGGTGGTAGGGGATATATTTGAATTTTCCTTCTTGCAAAAATTTTGCCGCACCGCCTTGACCTGCCGTTACCACGTTTCTCGGATTCCATGTAAATTTATAATGCCACAAATTGTCGTCACTTTCAGGCGCTACAACTCCACCGGTAAACGATTCAAAAAGCAACATTTCGCTACCATTGGCTTTGATGCGGTCAATGACTGCCATGGCACTCATATGATCGATACCCGGATCCACGCCCATTTCGTTTAAAAACAATAGGCCTTTGGCTTCAACCTCTTTGTGTAGGGCTTGCATCTCATCGCTAACATAAGAAGCAGTGACCATATTTTTTCCGAATTTTAAACAATCTTTGGCCACCTCGATATGAAAACGCGTGGGCAACATCGAAACCACGATATCCGCATTTTGAATAGCTTTTTGGCGTTGTTGTTCATCAAAAACATCAAACGCAATAGCTTGGCCATTGGGGTGTTGGTCAATCAGTTTTTTAGCAAATTCAATAGTTTTATCTGCCAAAAGGATACGGAGTTGTTCTGTCTCTGACTTTTGCAGTAGGTATTGTACAAGGTATGCTGTGGATTTACCAGCGCCAATAATAAGGATAGTTCGCATATTGTGGTTGCAATGATTACTTTTGTGTCTAAAGTTAATTATTTAAAATGAGTATGGAAAAGAAAATATTTTTGGTGGCCTCAATTTTGGGTTTGATTGCTGTAATTTTGGGTGCTTTTGCGGCCCACGGACTTCGTGATGCGCTGAACCCCACGAGTTTAGAAAGTTTTCAAACAGGGGTACGTTACCAAATGTACCATGCATTTTTTCTTTTTGTGGTTGGGCTGATGCCACAACTCCAACCCCAACAAAAAAAGCGTCTGTTTTGGCTTGTGCTTTTGGGTGTTCTTTTGTTTTCGGGTTCTATTTATCTATTGGCCACCAATTCTTTAACCCCCATTGATTTTTCGTTTTTTGGACCTGTTACCCCCCTCGGAGGGTTATTGCTGATTTGTGCTTGGGGAGTGCTTGTGTTTTATCTTTTAAAACGTAAAAATTAAGTTAAATTTTAGCTGTTTTTAAAAGAATAAGTACCTTTGTTGCTTTAATGTAATTCACTTTTTATGGAACACGTACGCCAAGTTACGAAAACGATTTCGTTAAAAGCCCTCGGAATAACCTCAA
Organism: Formosa sp.; assembly: GCA_038138145.1. Lineage (GTDB taxonomy): Bacteria > Bacteroidota > Bacteroidia > Flavobacteriales > Flavobacteriaceae > UBA3537. The sequence continues at coordinate 263,672 of JAYQDD010000002.1, read as the reverse complement.
CGTCTGTTCATTACCAATGTTCTCCAGAACAATTACACGCTAAAACCATTGCCCTAAAACAAGGCGTCGAGGCCTCCTCTGGTGCGCTCGCCATCAACACAGGCGAGTTTACAGGACGTTCGCCCAAAGACCGTTTTATTGTTCAAGACGCCATCACCAAAGACAAGGTCTGGTGGGGGGATATCAATATTCCATTTTTGCCCAGCGCCTTTGACAAACTCTACACCAAAGTGATTACCTACCTTAACGATAAGGAACTGTATGTGCGCGATAGTTATGTCTGTGCCGATTCCAAGTATCGGGTCAATATTCGGGTCATCAATGAATATCCATGGAGCAATTTTTTTGCCTACAATATGTTTATGCGCCCTACTGCCTCAGAACTTGAAAATTTCACCCCCGAATGGACCATTGTCAATGCGCCTGGTTTTATGGCTATACCAAAAGAAGATGGTACACGGCAACACAATTTTGCCATTTTAAATTTTACCAAAAAAATCGCTTTAATTGGCGGAACGGGTTATACGGGAGAAATCAAAAAAGGCATTTTTTCGGCGCTTAATTTTATTTTGCCTGTATATAAAAATACCTTGCCCATGCATTGCAGTGCCAATGTGGGCAAAAACGGTGAAACCTCCATATTTTTTGGACTTTCTGGCACTGGAAAAACCACACTATCCACCGATCCAGAACGTCAACTCATTGGCGATGACGAGCATGGCTGGACCGCCGAAAATACCATATTCAATTTTGAAGGGGGCTGCTATGCCAAAGTGATTAATTTGTCCAAGTCCAAAGAACCAGACATTTATAACGCCATAAAAAAAGGGGCAATTTTGGAGAATGTGGTGATGGATAAAAATGGTAATGTCGATTTTACAGACAAAAGCATCACCCCCAACACGCGTGTGAGTTACCCCATCCACCATATCCAAAATATTCAACCCAATTCTATAGGGGGGAACCCCAAAAATATTTTTTTCTTAACCGCTGATGCTTTTGGTGTACTGCCGCCCATTTCGAAACTTACACCTGGTCAGGCGGCCTATCATTTTATTTCGGGCTATACCGCCAAAGTGGCGGGTACCGAGGCCGGCATCAATGAACCCAAACCCATCTTTTCGGCTTGTTTTGGGGCGCCTTTTATGCCCCTTCACCCCACTACATATGCCGAAATGTTGAGCGCAAAAATGAAATCGGCGGGGGTTACAGTTTGGCTCGTCAATACGGGCTGGACAGGTGGCCCCTATGGCATAGGAGAACGTATGGGACTTAAGCACACCAGAGCCATGATTGCCGCGGCAATGGATGGTTCTTTGGAGGCCGCCAACAAAGACAATTATCATATCCACTCTGTTTTTGGTGTTCTACAGCCCCGCGTTTGCCCCAATGTAGCTACTGCAATTTTGAGTCCTCGAAAAACGTGGAACAATGACGATGGATTCTATAAAATTGCCTATCAATTGGCAAATTCATTCATTGAGAATTTTAAGCAATTTGAGCCCTTTGCCAATGCTGAAATCATGGGTGGTGCGCCCAATGCACAACCCAAAAAATAAAAATTTAAAACGGGATAAATTTCAAAGGTTTTTACAGTTCAAATTAAAAGCGTAATTTTAAGGTTTATAACAAACCAATGCGCTTATCAATACTGCTTTTTTTGTCGTTTTGTTTGTGTTCATGCTCTTATTTCGAAAAAAAGAAAATGGATGCAGCATCTATTCTTGAACAAGAATTAGAAACATTTTCGTGGGATGAAGTGGATCAATACCCAAGTTTTGAAAGTTGTGCAGATACCATCAATTTTGAGGAAAATAAAGCGTGTTTTGAAACCACACTTTCCACCTATGTTTTGGAGGTACTGAAGCAAAACCAAGATGTTGTACAACCTTTTGTAAATGATACGGTTAATTTACGTTTTTTAGTGTCAAATTCTGGAATTCTATCCTTGTCTGATGTCACAACCGATGCGTCGCTGGATCGTTCTACAGCAGATTTAAAGTCGATTTTGGAAAAAGCACTCAATGATTTACCTACGCTTTATCCCGCCATAAAAAGAGGGCAACATGTTGCAGTTGAATTTACATTACCGATTATTCTAAATGCAAAATAATTTTCAGCAACCAAAAACACCAAATGGGTACAACAACGACAAGTGAAAAAATTATTTTAGGCATCGATCCTGGAACAACGATTATGGGTTTTGGACTCATTAAAGTCAAAGGGAAAGCGATGGAGTTTTTGCAATTGAATGAATTGCAACTCAAAAAATACAGCGATCATTACTTAAAATTAAAACTCATTTTTGAACGTACTCTAGAACTGATCGACACCTTCAACCCGGATGAAATTGCGATTGAAGCCCCGTTTTTTGGCAAAAATGTACAAAGTATGCTCAAACTTGGTCGAGCACAAGGGGTGGCTATGGCCGCTGGTTTGTCTAGAGAAATTCCCATCACTGAATATTCACCAAAAAAAATAAAAATGGCCATTACGGGCAATGGAAATGCCAGCAAAGAACAAGTGGCCAAAATGCTACAAAGTCTTTTGCAACTGAAAGAATTACCCAAAAATTTGGATTCCACAGATGGTTTAGCGGCTGCGGTTTGTCATTTTTACAACGCTGGAAAAACAACCGCTGGGAAAAGCTATACGGGTTGGAGTGCTTTTGTCAAACAGAATGAAAACAGAATAAAAAAATAAATATGAATGCCCTAAAATATCCCATTGGAAAACCCCTTATCCCCCAAAAAATAAATCAAGAACACATCAATAGATGGATTGGTACCATCGAACTTTTTCCCGCTCTCGTTTCTAAAGAAGTCAATGGCTTGAACACAAAGGAGTTACAGCTTCAATATCGCCCTAAAGGATGGACAATTCATCAAGTAGTATGTCATTGTTTGGACAGTCATATCAATAGTTTTGTGCGGTTTAAATTGGCGCTTACAGAAAACCATCCAACAATAAAAACTTACGAAGAAGCCGAATGGGCGAAGTTGCCAGATACCTTGGAATTTGATTTAGAAAGTACATTATTGTGTCTTAAGTTTATACACATAAGATGGGTATTTCTTTTGAAAAATTTAAATGCTGAACAATGGAAAAAAACCTTTATTCATCCTGATGGAAATGAAGTCATTAGTCTAAGAGAAAACTTAGCGATTTATGAGTGGCATTGTAGACACCATTTAGAACACATTCGGTTAGCCAAAAAATCTAAATTTAACGCATAATTTTGGCAGGACTCTATCTCCATATTCCATTTTGTAAAAAGGCTTGTCATTATTGTAATTTTCATTTTTCGACCAACCAAAAGCATAAGCAAGACTTTATCGCAGCCCTTTGCAAAGAACTTCAACTTAGAGCAAAAGAATTAAAATCCGCACCATTAGAATCCATTTATTTTGGTGGTGGAACACCATCGCTTTTGACCTTGGAAGATTTGAATGTAATTTTTCAAACCATTGATGTCTATTACAACGTTAAGCCCAATACAGAAATCACTTTGGAAGCCAATCCGGATGATTTAACCCTTAACAAAATTCAAGCATTTGCATCCACACCCATCAACAGATTGAGTATTGGTATCCAATCTTTTTTTGATGAAGATTTACAGCTGATGAACCGTGCGCATAGCGCCAAAGAAGCGCGTCAATGTATAGAAATGGCAACCCCCTACTTTGATAATATCACTACAGATTTGCTGTATGGAATGCCACAAATGTCCAATGGACGTTGGAAAGAAAACCTTCAAATTGTCTTCGATTTACAATTGAATCACTTGTCGTGTTATGCCCTTACAGTTGAGCCAAAAACAGCTTTAGAGCACTTTATCAAAACCGCACAACACCCCCCAATGAACGATACTGTAGCAGCTGCTCATTTTCAAATTTTAGTGGAAGAAACTGCTAAAGCTGGCTATACACACTATGAGGTATGCAGTTTCGGAAAACCTAACTATTTCTCAAAACACAACAGCAATTATTGGTTAGGTAAACCCTACCTCGGCGTTGGGCCATCGGCGCACTCTTTTGATGGGGAAAAGCGTACTTGGAATGTGTCGAATAATGTTAACTATATCAAAGCATTGGCAGAGGAAAAATTACCGCGCACGGAAGAAATTTTGACCCCCGAAAATCGTTTTAATGAATATTTAATGACGGGGCTTCGTACCATTTGGGGCGTATCTTTAGCACATATCGAAAAAGAATTTGGCCAGACATTTCAAATCGAATTATTGAAAAACGCACAAAAGCATATTAACGCCCAAACCCTTGTCATTGATGGTGATGTTCTAAAAACAACTGCAAAAGGGAAATTTTTGTGCGATGGAATCGCATCCGATTTATTTTTTATCTAAATTTTTATTAAATTTATGGAAAACCTCAATTTTTTATGAAAGCCATCATACATGCCAACAGTCGAACTTATACCATCTTTGTAGATCAACCTATCGATATTTCTATTCCACTACGAGCCGCAAAAGACAATGTGAATGCTTGGTACTTGCCACCGCCAAAAATTTATCCTGCAAAGGTCAAAAATTGGATAGGCAGTATCAAAAGTGGGGCTGCTGTTAATTTTAATTCTATTGAATTTAACCCACATGCACATGGTACACACACCGAATGTGTAGGGCATATTACCGAAGAAGTCCACAGCATCAATACCTGTTTGAAACAGTTTTTATTTGTGGCGGAAGTGGTCACAGTTGTTCCAGAATCAAAAGACGGCGATTTTATTATTTCAGAAAAACAACTGCGCTATGCCATTGGTAATAAAAAGCGTGAAGCCGTTGCCATTCGTACGTTGCCAAACACCAAAGACAAACTCAATCGGCAGTATGCACATTCTAATCCGCCTTTTCTTTCCGAAGCAGCAGCAATTTATTTAAGAAATAAAGGCGTCAAGCATTTGTTGGTAGATTTGCCCAGTGTAGACAAGGAAAAAGATAACAGCCAATTATTGGCACACAAGGCCTTTTGGGATGTAGATGGAGAAGTACGTCTGGACGCCACCATTACAGAACTCATTTATATACCCAACACAGTCAGTGATGGAAAATATATTTTAAATTTACTCATTGCACCCTTTCAAAATGATGCTTCCCCAAGCAAACCCGTATTGTATAAGTTGCACGATTAAAATAACCCAATGACCATTGAATACATTCGCGAATTTTGTTTAAAAAAACCAAAAACAACAGAAGAATTTCCTTTTGACGAGGACACTTTGGTATTTAAGGTTTTGGGTAAAATATTTGCACTTTGCCCTTTGGAAAAATGGGAGGAAGGTGCGCCATCAATTACATTGAAGTGTGCTCCAGAATATGCCGAAGAACTCAGAGCAGAATATAATTGTATTGTGCCAGGGTTTCATGCTAATAAGAAACATTGGAATACCATTCATTTGAAAACCAATGAATTAACCCCAGAATTTTTACTAGAATTAATTACGCACAGCTACGAGATGGTGATACAAAATATGAGCAAAAAACAGCGTGAAAAATTAATTCCCTTGTAAAGAATTAAGATTTTTAGTTATGACTCAACGCTACAAAATATTTATAGAACAACGGAATCGTCTCAATCCCTTTGAGATAATTAAAAACGCCGTAATGCTCATTTGGAGAATGGATGGCATCACTATTGAGGCCAAACCCCATAAGAATAGTTTTGCTCTTTAGTGTCTCTTCAAAAAGCGCAACAATAGGGATGCTTCCTCCACCGCGTTGTGGAATGGGGTGTTTCCCAAAAGTATCAAAATAGGCTTTTGATGCCGCTTGGTATCCAATGTTGTCGATAGGCGTTACATATCCTTGTCCACCGTGGTGTGGTGTTACTTTGACCCGGACACCCTTTGGTGCAATAGACTCAAAATGGGATTTGAAAAGTGCTGTAATTTCGTGTTGGTCTTGATGCGGGACCAAACGCATAGAAATCTTCGCATACGCCTTACTGGCAATCACTGTTTTGGCGCCTTCACCAGTATAGCCACCCCAAATACCATTGACATCAAGGGTCGGCCGAATAGAATTGCGTTCGTTTGTAGTATACCCCTCCTCGCCATATACAGCATCTATATCAAGTGCTTTTTTGTAGTTTTCTAAAGAAAAAGGGGCTTCGGCCATGGCTGAGCGTTCTTCTTTTGATAGTTCTTCAACTTTATCATAAAAACCAGGAATGGTAATACGGTTTTTATCATCGTGTAAAGACGCAATCATTTTGGTTAGAATATTAATAGGATTTGCCACAGCACCGCCATAAATTCCAGAGTGTAAATCACGATTTGGTCCTGTAACTTCGACTTCTACATAACTCAATCCACGTAGTCCAGTAGTGATGGAGGGGGTGTCTTTGGAAATCATCCCTGTATCAGAAATAAGGATAACGTCATTGCTGAGCTTTTCAGCATTGTTTTTTACAAATGTGCTCAAATTTTCACTCCCTACTTCTTCCTCACCTTCAATCATGAATTTGACATTGCAAGGCAGTTGGTTTGTTGAGGTCATAAATTCTAATGCTTTCACATGCATATACATTTGACCTTTGTCATCACATGCACCGCGCGCAAAAATAGCGCCTTCGGGGTGTAATTCTGTTGTTTTGATGATGGGTTCAAAAGGAGGGGAGTCCCAAAGTTCTATAGGGTCTGCAGGTTGAACATCATAGTGCCCATAGACCAATACGGTGGGTAAGTTGGGGTCGATTAATTTTTCTCCATACACAATAGGGTAACCTTCTGTTTCACAAAGTTCAACGTGTGCGCAACCTGCATTTTCTAAGCTTTTGGCTACAAATTTTGCAGTCGCAATAACGTCTTTTTTATAAGCTGAATCTGCACTGACGGAAGGAATTTTCAGCAATTCAAAGAGTTCATCAAGAAATCGATCTTTGTGTGTTTCAACATAAGTTTTTAGCGTTTTCATGGGTTTTTGTTTTTTTCAAAATTACGAAATACGATCAAATAAATTTCCATTGTTCAGTTTGAATTTATAAACTATTGTTTATATTTGCGTCCCTATTATTTTAGGATTGCGCGGGCGTGGTGGAATTGGTAGACACGCTAGACTTAGGATCTAGTGCCGCGAGGTGTGAGAGTTCGAGTCTCTCCGCCCGCACTGCAAAAAAAGCTTCTCATTTTTGAGAAGCTTTTTATATTTTTGGTCAATGGAACATTACGATGTATTGATTGTTGGTGGTGGCGCTGCAGGATTTTTTGCAGCGATCAATACAGCAGAACAAAATCCGGCGCTAAGCATTGCTATTTTGGAGCGTGGAAATTCTGTACTTTCTAAGGTTAAAATTTCAGGTGGTGGCCGTTGCAATGTGACGCATGCAGAATTTATCCCCAACGAATTAGCAAGCTATTATCCCCGAGGAGAAAAAGAACTTAGAGGACCTTTCCACGCATTCATGACAGGCGATACGATGGCGTGGTTCGAGGAGCGCGGTGTTCCGCTTAAGATTGAAGAAGATGGACGCGTTTTTCCAATGTCTGATACTTCACAAAGCATCATCGATTGTTTTTTGGCACAAGCTCAAAAATTTGGTGTTGAGGTTAAAAAAAATCACGCTGTACGGACTGTAGAACAAGGACAGAGTTCATGGAATTTAGAAACGACAAATGGTTCTTTTTCTTGTCGTAAATTATTGATTGCAACTGGTAGTAATCCAAAGGTTTGGCGTTTACTCGAAACTCTTGGCCATACCATTACACCTGCAGTCCCTTCGCTTTTTACTTTTGATATCGATGACCCACGTATCAAAAATATTCCAGGTGTTGTTGCAAAAAACGTTTCTGTAGAAGTGCTTGGCACATCATTGTTTTCGGAAGGGCCACTGTTAGTCACTCATTCTGGATTGAGTGCTCCTTCAATTTTAAAACTCTCTGCTTTTGGTGCAATTGAATTGGCGCGGTTGAATTATAAATTTAAAATCAAAATTAATTTTATTCAGCAGAATGCTAATTCTTGTATGCAAATTTTGAAGAATACTAAATTAGAATTATCCAAAAAATACGTGCGCAACACTCCTCTTTTTGAACTCCCAAAACGCTTGTGGGTTAAGTTAATTGAGGCAGCAGAGATTGATGAAGCATTGCGTTGGGCAGACCTTAGCAAGCTGCAACTTCAGGCCTTGGTACATCAGCTCACAAGTGCTATTTTTCTGGTTCATGGGAAAAGTACATTCAAAGAAGAATTTGTTACAGCTGGTGGCGTAGATTTGAAAGAAATCAATTTTAAAACTTATGAAAGTAAACGTCTAAAAAATCTTTTTTTAGCTGGTGAAATCATTAATGTTGATGGTGTAACAGGGGGGTTTAATTTTCAAAATGCATGGACTGGAGCTTATTTAGCCGCACAAGAATTAAGTAAATGACAAAAAAAACAAATCGAAGTTAGTATCTTTGTTTAAGAACACTACCATTTTATGCACGTAGAAGAATTTATTCCAAACACTTCGCCAAAAGAGATTGGCAGTGGTTCTGTCGGATGTATTTCGCCAAGTAACATTGCCTTGGTAAAATATTGGGGCAAAAAACCCCATCAAATTCCAGCAAATCCCTCGATTAGCTTTACGTTGAACAACTGTAACACAAAAACAATTTTACGTTATTCACCTAAATCTACTGAGGGTCTTTCTTTTGAGGTATATTTAGATGGAAAAAAGGAAGTAGATTTTAGACCAAAAATAGAACAGTTTTTTGAGCGCATTTCTATCTACTGTCCCTTTTTATCAAACTTTCATTTTGATATCGAAACCACAAACACATTCCCACACAGTTCTGGAATAGCGTCGTCCGCATCTGGGATGAGTGCTTTGGCGATGTGTATAGTTGCATTAGAAGCATTGATATACGAGAGTTCAGATTCAAAATCATCAAAACGAAAGGCCTCATTTTTGGCACGTTTAGGTTCTGGGAGTGCTTGTCGAAGTATTGAAGGGGGTTTGGTAGTCTGGGGCAAGCATTCGTCGATTTTGAGCAGCTCGGATTTGGAAGGTGTTGCCTTTCCTTACGAAGTACACGAGGTTTTTAAAGACTATCAAGATGCTATTCTTTTGGTGGACAAAGGTGAAAAACAAGTGAGTAGTTCTGTGGGCCATAATTTGATGCACAATCACCCATTTGCAACAGAACGTTTTCAACAAGCACACGATCATCTCGATACTTTGATTCCCATTTTGAAGTCTGGAGATTTGAATGCTTTTATATCAATTGTAGAACGTGAAGCACTTACTCTTCATGCGATGATGATGTCCAGTGACCCCTATTTTATTTTGATGAAACCCAATACCTTAGAAATCATCAATGCCATTTGGGATTTTAGAAAAGAAACACAAATTCCCGTTTGTTTTACGTTGGATGCAGGGGCAAATGTCCATGTATTATACCCAAAACAAAACGCTACAGAAGTCGAACAATTGATTCAACAAAAGCTGTCTGACTATTGTCAAAATGGACAATATATTTTAGATCATGTGGGCAAAGGTGTGGAACATATCAAAATTTAGTATATTTGAGCTTATAATTTAGAAAACGGTATAAGTACCGATTAAATCATATGAAGGGTCCACTTTTTTATTCTAAGATTTTACTTTTCGGCGAATATGGAATCATCAAAGATTCTAAGGGGCTTTCTATCCCTTATAATTTTTATAAAGGCGCTTTAAAATCTGATCAAAATACTACAGATGAAGCTTTAAAATCTAACACAATTTTATCTGAATACTTAGTGTATTTAAAAACATTGGATAAAGCGATTGTTTCGTTTGCTTTTGAGCAAATGCAAGACGATATTGCCAAGGGTATGTATTTCGATTCTTCAATTCCTCAAGGGTATGGTGTAGGCAGTAGTGGTGCGTTGGTTGCCGCTATTTACGACAAATATGCAAAGGATAAAATCACTGTTTTGGAGAACCTCACGCGCGAAAAACTTCTGAAATTAAAAACTATTTTTGCGCAGATGGAATCCTTTTTTCATGGTAAGTCTTCGGGCTTGGACCCCTTAAATAGTTATTTGAGCCTTCCTATTTTGATTTCTGCACAGGATCATATAGAAGCGACAGGGATTCCGTCGCAGAATACGACTGGAAAAGGTACTGTTTTTTTACTGGACAGCGGTATTGTGGGTGAAACGGCCCCTATGGTACAGATTTTTATGCAAAAAATGAAGCAAGAAGGATTCCGAGCCATGCTCAAAGATCAATTTATAAAACATACCGATGTGTGTGTTGATGCTTTTTTGGCTGGTGATGTACAAACACTTTTCAAAAGCACTAAACAGCTTTCTAAAGTAGTTTTGAATCACTTCAAACCAATGATTCCGAGAAAATTTCATCAATTGTGGGCCTCTGGTATAGAATCTAATGCTTATTACCTCAAGCTTTGTGGCTCTGGTGGTGGGGGTTATATCCTTGGATTTACGGAAGATATTGACAAAGCGCGAAAAGCCTTATCGGACTATAAATTAGAAGTCGTTTATAACTTCTAAACCTTTCAAATGCATTCAAATTCTAAACATACACTGCTGAAATTTTTTAGCATGTTCTCTGTTGTACGTGGCTACAATATTGGGTTGATTGTTCTCGCACAGTATTTGACTTCCGTTTTTATCTTAGCGCCAAATACCCCTGTTTTTGATGTGCTTTTTGACCCTTTTTTGTTTGCCATTATTTTGGCTACAGCAGGTGTAGTGGCTTCTGGATATATCATTAATAATTTTTATGATCAAGAAAAAGATGTGATCAACCGCCCCCAAAAATTTATTTTGGATCGTATGGTGAGTCAGCAAACAAAACTCAAACTGTATTTTGTATTAAACTTTTTGGTTTTACTCTCTGCTAGTGTCATTTCTTTTCGTGCAGTACTCTTTTTTGTTTTATACATTTTTGCCATATGGTTTTACTCTCATAAAATAAAAAAAATGCCTGTTTTAGGGAATCTCACATCGGCACTACTATCAATCAGTCCATTTTTTGCAATTTTCTTATATTTTAAAAACTACAATCAACTGATTTATGTTTTTGGGTTTTATCTGTTTCTTATTTTGGCTACGCGCGAATTGGTAAAAGATCTTGAAAGCATAAAAGGCGATTTGACCTTAAACTACAAAACCGTTCCTGTAGTGTATGGCGAACGTTTGACTAAATGGATGATCAGTATATTGATTTTGATCAATATTGCTGTGAGTTTATTTTTAGTTCTAAGTTTCGATTTAGGGTTGATGGATTATTTCTTTTTATGTTCAATTCTGACTTTGGTTATTGCCTTAACGATGACTTGGTCAACTTCATCTCAAAAACGATACAATTCTATTCATAACGTCCTAAAACTGTTGATTTTTTTAGGGGTAATGAGTATTGCGTTGCTCAATCCAGAATTAATTATAAATAAGATTTTTTAGCCATAGCGACATGAGATCCTATTTTATACAGTACCTTTGAAAAAAATTAATCATGTCCGCTAAAAACCGTCATAAAAAAGCTCAATCTAGCGCCAAAGCGCAAGACAATTCTGGCCTTATTCGATTGAACAAATTCATTTCAAATTCAGGAGTTTGCTCTCGACGTGAAGCCGATATGTTTATTAGCATCGGAAATGTTACCGTGAATGGCAAGGTCGTTACAGAAATGGGATACAAAGTCAAACCCGAAGACGATGTACGGTTTGATGGTGCTCGAATTTCTCCAGAACAAAAAGCCTATGTTCTGTTGAACAAACCCAAAGGGTTTGCGACTACAACAAGTGAAGGGAAAGGCCGTACAGTGATGGACTTGGTCGTCAAGGCAAGTTCTTCAAACATTCGTCCTATAGGGCGTTTGGGGAGAAATTCTTTAGGATTAATTTTGTTCACCAATGATGAAAAATTACATGCCAAATTCACTAATTCCAAAAACGGTGTTGCACGTCTTTTCCAAATTACATTAGACAAACCGTTGAAGTTCGAACATCTGAAGCAAATTCAAGAGGGGTTCAAACATAAAGACAAACTCATCAAAGTAGAAGCGATCAGTTATGTGGAGGGCGAAAAGAAAAATGAGATAGGCATCAAAATTAAAAATACAGGCAACACTTTACTTCGTACAATTTTTACGCATTTTAATTACGAAATTCAAAAACTGGACTGTGTTTCTATTGGACCACTGACCAAAAAAGATTTACCCAGAGGCCATTGGAAGCACCTATCGTCACAAGAGCTTAGCTTGATGATGATGCTTTAGCGTGGTATTGTTTTATAAACTCATACACCAAATATCCTCCAAAAATTAAATATTCTAGCGTTTCCCATATAATGTTGTCACTAACGTCGTTTTGACCATAGGCAAAATAACTCAAAAACACTGTCCCACTCCACACCAATGCAAATCTATATTTTGTAAAACAACAAAGTAAAACTAAGCTGCAAATGTACCAAGGATGAACGGTTGTTGCGATAAGAAAATAGAAAGTCAAAACCCACAACGATAGTGTTGGGATGTTCTTTTTTTCTTTTGGTTTCGTACATAAAAAATACATCAGTATGATGGTGATCAGTAGAGGTACGATATAGGGCATATACTTGATAAGATTAATTCCAAAAAAATGTGCTGTACCTATTTTCACTACTGTATATACACTCGAATTAAACTCAAAATTTGTAAACCAAAGTCCTACGGTTTTTCCGTAATTGTTTAAAAAGTCAAGTTCAAAAAAAGGCAAAAAAAACAGAACTAAAAGCACCCCAACAATTGCTAAATAACGCAGTATTTTTTTTGGATTAAGATAATATATCAAAAGGGGGAGGAGCAGTATGGGGAGGAGTTTTGTGAGGATAGAAAAACTCATAAAAATTGCTGATCGGGTACTTTTGTTTTGGTAAAGAAAATAAAGTGCCCATACTAAAAAAAACAGCATCAAACCTTCAAAATGAAGATTCCCTGTCAACTCGATGATTACCAAGGGGTTTAGAAAATAATAGAATATATTTTTCGTGGGTAGTGCTAAAGCATTCAATAATTTTTTTCCAAAAACAAGAATCCCAACATCTGACAAGATAATCAGTATTCTAAAAACAACTACACTGCCGATAATGGATTTCCCAGTAATTAGTGCAGCGAGTACAAAGGGCAATTGATGTAAGGGCGGATAATTTGAAAAATGTTGGGCACTGAGCGTTCCCATTTCGCTGTAGAGTATTTGCATTTGTGCAAACAAGCCATGATGTGTATCCATAAGTTCACTGGGCAAAAATAAATAAGGATTTAATCCGCTAAACAGTACTCTGCCATCCCATATAAAACGATAAAAATCTTGTGATAAATTGGGGATACTAAACAAGAGAATTAACCTAAAAAACACACCTATAGCAACAAGGACATTATTTTTAATTGGTGTTTTTAAAATAAAAAAATATGCGGTAAAAAGAAACCCGATACAAAGCCCAATCTTTAGATGTTCGTGACGCTCTAGTGCATATGAAAAGTAAACAAAAACAAAAGCGGAAAGCGCACTCCAAAACATAAAAGTAAGGACGCTATTGTGGTGTGGTCTTGACGTCATGGTCAAGTAAAATTAGGTTCTGGACTTAAGTGAATTGAAAAATACAAACCCAAATCCGATAAACAGCATAAGATGGAATGGGAACAAGCCAAAGTCACCACCTTGGTCACCAACAATAAAAGCGCTGTACATTCCAAACCCAAAATAGAGCATCAAAAGGCCTTCTAAAACAACATTTAAAGACGGTTTTTTGCGTAAGTATTTGTTGTTTTTCCAACTGTCTGAGAGTGTGTTTATATTGAATTTTGGGGTGCGTACAAATTCACTTCGTTTGCCAATATGACCTTCAATTACAGCTATAGAATTGTGTAAAGAAAAGCCCATTGCTATCGAGAAAAATGTGAAAAATAAAACGATATATTGTACAAAACTCTTTAAAGAAGACCCGTGCGTTTTTTTGTACATAAACCAGTAGCATATAAAAAAGATGACCGTACTGATGACAAAGAAACTCATGACATAAAAGTAGGCCTTCAAATGTGCATATTCATTTTTGATGTACAGCATCGGAATACTCAATATTCCAACGATGAGCACATTCAAAAACATGGTGCTGTTGAGTAGGTGCAACATGCCATGTATTTTTGTTTTTAGAGAGAGGTTTTTACTGGAAAACACTCGAGAGATCATTTTTCTAAAATTTTCTGCACCACCTTTGTTCCAACGGAATTGTTGTGAACGCGCTGCACTAATCACCACAGGTAATTCTGCTGGTGTTTCTACATCTTCAAGATATTTGAATTTCCAATTGTTGAGTTGTGCACGGTAGCTCAAATCCAGATCTTCGGTAAGGGTGTCGCCTTCCCAATTTCCAGCATCAAGAATACATTCTTTTCGCCATATTCCTGCAGTTCCGTTAAAGTTGATAAAATGACCTTTAGTATTTCTTCCTACTTGTTCTAAGGTAAAATGTGCGTCGAGTGCAAATGCTTGCACTCTAGTAAGTACAGAATAATCTCTATTGATATGCCCCCAACGAGTTTGAACAACACCAATTTGTTCATCTTTAAAATAGGGGATAGTACGTTTCAGCCAATCGGATTTTGGTAGAAAATCAGCATCAAAAATAGCGACAAATTCGCCTTTTGCTATAGTTAAACCTTCTTTTAGGGCACCTGCTTTAAAGCCATTTCTGTTTGCTCTGCGGATGTGCTGAATATCAAAACCTTTGTCTTGTAAGCGTTTGATTTGTTTTGCAGTTGTTTCAATAGATTCATCTGTAGAATCGTCAAGCACTTGGATTTCTAATTTATAACTTGGATAGTCTAGTTTTACAATATTATCCAGCAAACGTTCCATTACATACAATTCATTGTACACAGGAAGTTGTATAGTCACAAAAGGAATTTGGTCGGGGTCAGATAAATCAAATTTTTCATCCTCCTCCACATTAGATTTATGAGCACTCAAATAGTTGAACAATAGGTTCAATTGTGCCAACGCATACATAAAGATAAGGATGAGCGCAGCAGAATAGACAACAATAATGATGGACTCTAAGAGCATTACTTAAAACTGTATTTGAAAATCCAACTCAGAATTTTAATCCCCGCAAATATACTACCTTTTAGCGTACCAGACACCTTCGAAACACCAATTCTATTTCTATAATGTACAGGAATTTCTGCATATTTATATTTTTTCTTAAGGATTTTGAGTTGCATTTCCACTGTCCATCCGTAGGTTTTGTCCTCCATGTTTAGAGTTTTCAACACAGAATATTTGATGGCTCTAAAGGGGCCTAAATCCGTAAATTTAGACTTAAAAAACAATTTCATGAGCCATGTTGCAAGCCAGTTACCAAAGATTTGTTGTGGTTGCATGGCGCCATGCGCTCTAAGCTCATGCGTTCTGCTCCCCACCACAAAATCCATATTTTCATTAACGATGGGCGCTACCAATTTATTGAGTTCTTCGGGGTAATCACTGTAATCTCCATCAAGAAAAACTACAATATCTGTTTGTTCTTGCTGTTGTTCCAAGTAATGGAGTCCTTTTAGGCAAGCATATCCGTACCCTTTTTTGGGTTCAAAAAGAACAGTCGCTCCTGCTTTTTTGGCAACTTTAGAAGTAGCATCGCTAGAGGCGTTGTCTACAACAATAATTTCTTTCACACTTTTTGGGACATCACGAATCACTTTTGCAATGGCATCAGCTTCGTTGTGCGCGGGAATGATGACGCTAATGATGGTTTCCAAAGGCATCTAGGATTTAATCTTTAGTTCTTTTTGTTGTGCGGGAACAATGTATTCGTCAAAATACCATGCCGACCACTTTTCTAAGCTTAAAAAAAGTCCAACACCTAAAACTAAAATCATGGCAATGAGTAAAATCAGGTTTTTTTTCTTTCGTTTGGAATCAATGGAGCATTGGTTTTGTTTTTTACGAAAGCTATAAACACCATAAATTCCAATGCCTAGGGCTATAATTTTCAAAACCCATGAACCCACTCCAGAGCTTCCATCTTCTTTGTAAAAAAAATCTGCAAATGAGATCGCATATACGCCACCCATAAGGCCAAACATAAATAAAACTGCAGGCGCCACACAGCACAAAATGCCAGCGATTGCTGCACTTAAGGAATATTTGACACCCCATTTAATGAGGTTGGGGTTTTTTTGTTCGGTCATGATAAGTTAAGTTTTATAGCGCAAAAGTACTTAATAAAAAAGAAATTTAGGGTTCTAAGCGCATGTGTTTAAATCACTTTGATTAGATTTTTAAACAGTTTAATCATTTTAGGTTCTGCACGAGCTGCCATGCTCATGATGTCTTGTACGTCTACGGGATTTAGGTTGTTGGGGTCGCATTCGTCGGTGATTACAGAAATTGCAGCCACCTTTATACCCAGATGATTGGCCACAATGACTTCAGGAACTGTACTCATCCCCACAGCATCTGCGCCAATGAGTTTTAGCATTCTATATTCTGCGCGTGTTTCGAGTTGAGGGCCATAAACGCTAGCATATACACCACAGTGCAAATTGATGTTTTCTTGCGCTGCTATTGTTTTTAACATGGCATTCGTCTTTTGGTCATAAGGCATGCTCATATCAACAAAGCGTTCACCAAGAAGTTCTACGCCTTTAAACGCCAAAGGTGAACCCCCTTGTAGATTGATATGATCTTCAATAAGCATAAGCTCACTTTTTTTGAAGTTCATATTTATGGCACCAGAAGCATTAGACACCAATAGTGAAGAAATTCCAAAGGCCTTCATGATCCGTACGGGGTAGGTCACGTCTTGTGAGGAATAGCCCTCATACAAATGAAAACGACCTTGCATAACGATGACTTTTTTGCCTTCAATGGTTCCAAAAATGAGTTTTCCTTTGTGAAATTCCACGGTTGCTGTTGGGAAATTTGGAATGTGGTTGTAGCTTACTTCCGCAATAATATCAATCTCATTGATAAGTTGCCCAAGTCCAGTGCCTAATATGATGCCAATTTCGGAGGATTCAAACCCTCGTTCTTTTAAATAACCTACCGTTTCGTTGATGAGTTTAATCATGAATGTTTATTTTTTTTAATAGTTGAGGTTCTTTTTTTAGGTCTTCATAGGTGTCGATATCGTTGAGGGGTTCTAGCAAGGTAACATTTAATTCATTTAAATCCGCTAAGGTATTCT
The DNA here is from genome assembly GCA_038138145.1 of Formosa sp. Taxonomy (GTDB): domain Bacteria; phylum Bacteroidota; class Bacteroidia; order Flavobacteriales; family Flavobacteriaceae; genus UBA3537. The sequence continues at coordinate 246,499 of JAYQDD010000002.1, read as the reverse complement.
CCAAAACTGAGGATGTCCCCCATTTTTTTTGTTCAAAAAGTTCTGGAATTATAAAATTTAACCCCAACAAATAATACCCCCCGTCATGTGCAGGACCAATCACTACATCATGGGTTTGGAGTTGCGTAAAAGCGGAGTCGATATGTTCGGTCTTCAAGCTATACACATCACTGCCTATGATGACAATCTTTTTGTATCCCAATTCGAAGGCATATTCAAATGCTGTTTGCATTTTTTCACCTAAATCACCTTCACTTTGTTTTACTTTTTTACACTTAATTTTGGCCCATACATCATTATAATTAATGTATTCGGAATAAAACACAATTTTCTCTGCGTTACTTTTCTCCACCACATTTGCGGTGTGTTTCATGAGGATTTTATAGGTTTCAAGAGCAGCAAAATTGCCAATAGTTTTGGCCAATCGTGTTTTGACTTTACCAAGTTTTGGATTTCGAGCAAATATGATAATTAAATTTCCCTGCATAATATTACACTACACTGCCTTGGCAGCTACTCCCTGCACCTGCAGTACAACCGTAGCAGTGTTGGTTGATTTGAATATGACGCTTTTTAAGAATGTTTTCGTCAAAATCGTTAATATGCCCCACCGAACCTATCAAGTTTAAGTTGAGCATTTGATTGAAGTCACAATCATACAACAAACCATCCCAACCTACAGAAATGGTGTTTTTGCACATCACATTATCTACAGCTTTTGGATTAAACGCTTCAACTAATGAATACATATAATCTTCATAATTTTCGGAGGCCAATAAATAATCTAAAAATCGACTGATAGGCAAATTTGTGATGGCAAAAAGTTGATGAAACTCAATGCCAAAATCTTCAAATAGCGCTTTTTTAAAGTCCTGTTCTAAACTGTTTTGATCGCCAGGTAAAAAGGCCCCTGAGGGGTTATACACCAAGTCTAATTTCAGGTTAGAATTTTTTAATCCATACCCTACATTGTTTAACATTTTTAGGGCTTCAATAGAGGTGTTAAATACGCCTTTACCTCGTTGTTTATCTGTTTTGTCTTTGGTCCAATGCGGCATAGAAGAAACCACATGAATATTGTGCTTTTTAAAAAATTTAGGGAGGTCATAAAATTTTTTATTAGCCAAAATAATGGTCAAATTTGACCGCACAATAAAATCTTGAACACCCATTTTATGGGCTTCTTCAACAAACCAACGAAAATGAGGGTGCATTTCTGGTGCGCCGCCCGTCAAATCCAAGGTGTGTACATTCGATTTTTTGAGGGCATCTAAGCATAGTTGCATGGTTGCTTTGCTCATGATTTCCTTTCGGTCCGGACCTGCATCAACATGGCAATGCGCACATACTTGATTGCACATATACCCCAAGTTGATTTGTAAAATTTCAATTGGGTTGGGCTGTAGAGGATATGCCTTAGCGTTTTTTAGGGTACTCGCAAACGTCGGCAATTCATTATTCTGAAAAATTCCATTGGACAGAATAGCCAACTGCCGTTGTGTGTTGGCCAATTCACTTTTGCGTTGTTTCAATGATTTTTTGAGCATATTTACATGGACAGTTTGTTGTATTTATTCATCATTTGAACCCCATGTACCAGTGTAGCGCCACTTTCGATCGCTGCACCCGCATGAACGGCTTCCATCATTTCTTCTTTGGTGATGCCGCGCTGTAGACCGTCCTTGGTATAGGCATCGATGCAGTAGGGGCACTTGACCACATGCGCCACTGCCAATGCAATCAATGATTTTTCGCGTGCACTAAGGGCGCCTTCTTCGAAGACTTTTCCATAATAGTCAAAAAACTTTTGTCCCAGTTCTTCATTCCATTCGCTGATGTTTGTAAATTTTTTTAAATCCGATGGATCATAATAGTTTTTGCTCATTGGTTTGTTATTTTCTGTTATTGTCCTATAAAACTAATTATTAATTTTTGCAAAAATTCTTAAATGGAACAAAAATTGAAAATAAAAACTATACAACAGCTATACATTTGTACAATGTTGTTGATACTCTTGACTATTATTTTTAAAAAACTGTTTGTTTTTTAACCTAAAAAATTAAACATTTCTAAATAAACCACCATTGTTTGAACAGCTGTTTTTTGCGCCTTAGTGTGTATCAAAATTGTATTGGTGTATTTATTGAACTGAACCACACATTTAGCTAATTTACAAATGTTCTTTTCGTTTTCATAAGTTTTTGAAAATGAATTTACTATTTGCAGATTTTGTTAATTTTTGTGTTTTGTTTCAATAATGATTATACTGCAAATCCTTAAGATAAAATGAGTTTCCGCTCATTTTACTAACCAACTAAACTGAAAAAGGCATTCCAACAGGGATGCTTTTTTTGTTTATAGCACTTTCGTTTGTGGTTAAACACTTTATTTTAACTGTTTACAGACTTCTTATTTGTATAGTTTAAGTATTAGTTTTTACAGCTCCTTTTACGAAGGATAAAATACATTGCAGGTATATAAATCTTAAAACAAATCTATTATGAAAAAAATTACATTAGTTCTGACGCTTTTGGCGTTTACATTTAGTTTTGCTCAGACTCCTGAGGGAACTTGGAAATTAACTCCTCAAGCAGGAGCATTAGCTGTAGGTCCTACTCAAGGTTCTGCAGGTTGGTGGCAAAATTCAGCTGGTGATGTCACAACCAGAGCTTGTTTATTTGATGATCAATATGTTTTTAATTCTGATGGCTCTTTTCAGAATGTTCTTGGAACAGATACATGGCTTGAAACTTGGCAAGGTGTGGCCACAGAGGGATGCGGAACACCTGTTGCTCCACACAATGGCTCTGCAGCCACTTGGACATATGATTCAACAGCAAATACAATTGTTCTTAACGGAACAGGTGCTTTTCTTGGCCTCGCAAAAGTTTTTAATGGAGGCGAATTATCAGCTGCTGGGACCACTCCACCAGCTTCAATTACTTACACAGTTACCTCAATATCTAGCACGAACATGACAATAGACATTGCGATAAGTGGAGGATGGTGGCGTTTTCTATTTACAAAGGAAGTTGCTGGACTTAATGACAACGTATTTAATGCGGTTAAAATGTTCCCCAATCCAGCAAAGGATGTAGTTCAGTTTTCAAAACACTCAAATGAACCGTTAGATATTCAAATTTTTGATATGCTTGGAAAGTCCTTAATCGCGCATAAAAATGTTCAAAGCGCAGTTAATATTTCGTCTTTGCGTACTGGAGTGTATGTTGTACAGATGACTCTGGGGACAAAAGCGACAACAAAAAAGTTAGTGGTACATTAGAAACTAACACCCCATACCAACTAAAGTAAAAGGCCTGCCTGTTTTTTGGGCAGGTCTTTTCATTAACTGTGCAATGGCAAGAGATGTATACTACAAAATGGGAGTTTTTGTATTGTATGGTTTTAATAGTGCTTGAACATTGAACGTTCTTGTATATTATTTATATATTAGAAAAAAATTCACAAATGAAAAACATTATAGTAGCATTTAGCATGCTCAGTATCGTTTCCTTTGGGCAAACCAATGTAGATTTTGAATCTGGCGGTACAGGAGCTTCATGGACATGGATTGTAGATGACAATGGCAATAATCCTCCTGCCTTAGACATTGTGGCAAATCCCAATGCATCGGGTATAAACACTTCGGCTATCGTTGCAAAATTTACCGCCCTAGCCGCAGGACAACCTTGGGCGCTCACTTTTACCGATAATGTGGGGAGCTTTACCTTTTCAGAAAACAACAGTATTGTCAAAATCAAGATTCGTAAAGACATACCCACGCCAGTAGGAGTAAAATTTGAAGATACTTCTGGAACATACGCCCCCAGGATCGTTGAAGTGCCCAACACACAGGTTAACGGAGACTGGGAAGAATTAACCTTTAATTTTAGTATCGCCATTGGGGAGACCTTTAACAGGATGGTTATCATCCCCGATTTTTATGATCGTTCCATAGACACCACTATTTATTTTGATGATATTTCTTTCAATGCTGGTGGTAGTGTGGTCAACTATAACTTAGAAGATATTGATTTTGAAACCCCCGGTTTTGGTGCAGATTGGGTGTGGACGGTGCACAACAACAACACCAATCCAGCATTGGAATTTGTCCCTAACCCAAATACAAGTGGAATCAACAGTACGTCAACGGTAGCAAAATTTACTTCATTAAATTATGGTGAGGAATGGGCGTTAACCTTTACAGATTATGTGGGGACATTTACATTGGATCAAAGCAACAAAATTGTAACCTTGATGGTCAGAAAATCGGTAATCTCTGATGTGGGTGTTAAGTTTGAAGGTCCTGGTGTAGTTCATGAAATAAAAATTCCTAACACCCTCACCGATGGCAGTTGGGAACAACTCACCTTCGATTTTAGTTCTCAAATAGGGAATACCTTCAATAGACTAGTTATTATCCCAGATTTTGATGATCGTACTCAAGATGTTGTCAGCTATTTTGATCAGTTTTCATTTGGAGGTACTGCAGGTCTTAATGACAACCTATTGAATGCGGTCAAAATGTTTCCCAATCCAGCAAAGGATGTCGTTCAGTTTTCTAAAAACTCAAATGAGCGTTTAGATATCGAAATATTTGATGTGCTTGGAAAGTCTTTAATGAAGGTTAAGCATGTTCAAAATGAAGTCAATATCTCGACTTTACGTACTGGTGTTTATTTTGTACGTATGATGCTAGGTACAAAAGCCACTACAAAAAAATTAGTAGTAAACTAAGATTGTTCCTGCTCACAAACCAAAATATAAAAGGCACCATAAGGTGCCTTTTTTTTGTGCTTTTTGGATTATTTTTTCTATTGTTTTGAAATTTAGACGGTTACGAAATCGTTATATATTTTTTCTTTTGTTTAGCATTTTTTGTCAATATTTTAAGCAAAATGAAATATGCTCAGCGTTTTTTACTTATAGAATTGTTAAAATAAACTATACAAGAGCACAACATTCTTTCTTTTGATGTTTTATCTGTATTACAAATTTCTTTTTATTAAACGTTTTCGTTTATTGATTTGGTATGTTTAATAGGTTAAAATTGTCATATTCTTGATTACATTATAAATTTTTTATCTGCTGTATGCATATTGTAGTGGTTTGTTTAACATTTTCATTTTATTGTTAAACTATATTTGAAATTATCTTAAACTTTAAACAACTAAATATGAAACAAATTACATTACTTATGACGCTCTTAGCGTTTACGTTTGGGTTTTCCCAAGCACAAAAAACAGATTACGCTGATTTTAAAGAAGGTTTTGGAGACGTGGTTTACACTCCCCAATCTTTTGAGCACCCATCCGGAGCACAGGCATGGGGTGGTTTTGCAAATATGAATACAGATTTGTATCCACTCACATTTGAGAATGGAGGCAATATTTCTTTTGATGCTCCAGCCTCAGCTGATGGTGCAGAAATCTACTTTAGATTTGAATTTAATCCATATCCAGACACTGAGCCTTCTCTCAACCTTCCAAACCATATTGTTACAACTGGTGCGAATGTGATTGAGATCCCTGCGGGGACTAATACATTTAGCTCATTTCTTCTTTACATAGTTGATAGGGATGTTGCGGTTTCTTTAAATTCGATTAGTGTCACAACTTATGATACTGACGGAGTAACAGCACTAAAAACAGAATATGCTGATTTCAAAGAAGGTTTTGGAGACGTGGTATACACTCCCCAATCTTTTGAGCACCCATCTGGAGCACAGGCATGGGGTGGTTTTGCAAATATGAATACTTCTATGTATCCACTTTCATTTGAAAATGGAGGAACAATCACTTTTGATGCTCCAGCCTCAGCTGATGGTGCAGAAATCTACTTTAGATTAGAGTTCAATCCGTATCCTGACACTGAGCCTTCTGTTACCCTTCCAAACCATATTGTTACAACTGGCGTGAATGTGATTGAAATTCCTGCTCAGGGGGCGAATACATTTAGCTCATTTCTACTTTATGTAGTTGATAGAGATACTGCAATTTCATTAAACTCAATTTCTATAACATCAGACGACAATAGCGCTGAACCACCAGCACCAGAGCCAGCATCTTCAAACTATGCTGATTTTTACGAAGGTTTTGGAGACGTGGTTTACACTCCCCAATCTTTTGAGCACCCATCCGGAGCACAGGCATGGGGTGGTTTTGCAAATATGAATACAGATTTGTATCCACTCACATTTGAGAATGGAGGCAATATTTCTTTTGATGCTCCAGCCTCAGCTGATGGTGCAGAAATCTACTTTAGATTTGAATTTAATCCATATCCAGACACTGAGCCTTCTCTCAACCTTCCAAACCATATTGTTACAACTGGTGCGAATGTGATTGAGATCCCTGCGGGGACTAATACATTTAGCTCATTTCTTCTTTACATAGTTGATAGGGATGTTGCGGTTTCTTTAAATTCGATTAGTGTCACAACTTATGATACTGACGGAGTAACAGCACTAAAAACAGAATATGCTGATTTCAAAGAAGGTTTTGGAGACGTGGTATACACTCCCCAATCTTTTGAGCACCCATCTGGAGCACAGGCATGGGGTGGTTTTGCAAATATGAATACTTCTATGTATCCACTTTCATTTGAAAATGGAGGAACAATCACTTTTGATGCTCCAGCCTCAGCTGATGGTGCAGAAATCTACTTTAGATTAGAGTTCAATCCGTATCCTGACACTGAGCCTTCTGTTACCCTTCCAAACCATACAATTATTGATGGTGAGAATGTAGTTGAGATACCTGCACAAGGTGCAAATACGTTCAGTTCTTTGTTACTATATGTAGTTGATAGAGATAATCCAGTTTCATTAGATTTAGTTAGAGTTACAGCTAATGGCGCTTCTGCTGGGCTTGAGGACAATGTACTAAACAGTGTTAAAATGTTCCCGAACCCTGCAAAAGATTATGTTCGTTTCTCATCAAATTCTAATGAGGATTTGAATATTCAGATTTTTGATATGCTCGGGAAATCTGTATTGCGTGTCGATAACGTAAGAAATGCAGTTAATGTTTCTGAGTTAAACGCTGGACTATATTTCGTTCAAATGACCTTAGGAACACAAAAATCAACTAAAAAGTTAGTCATTAACTAAGTCTTTACTAACGAACCAAAATATAAAAGACCTCCAACTCGGAGGTCTTTTTTTTGTTTTTGTACTCAAGGTGGGAATCGAACCCACACTTCCGAAGAAACTGGATTTTGAATCCAGCGCGTCTACCAATTCCGCCACTTGAGCTAAAATTTGGATTGCAAATCTATAAAATTTATTCGTTATACAAATATAAAATAGTTGGTTTTATGCTTTTACAGTTCAAATAAATTCATAAATTTGCCACTCGATTAAAATAACGGATATAAATCATTCATAAACAGCACATTAAAATGTCTAAATCCATCTTACAGCCCAAAATTTTTGCCTGTGCAAATTCCAAAGTCCTTGGACAACGCATTGCCAAAGCTTTTGGCGAGGAGTTAGGAAATGTGATTACTTCGACCTACAGCGATGGTGAGTTTCAACCCTCCTACGAAGAATCCATACGTGGTACACGCATTTTTGTGATTGCCTCAACTAATCCAGGTCCAGAGAATTTGATGGAACTTTTGTTGATGTTAGATGCAGCAAAACGTGCTTCTGCGCGCCATATTACTGCAGTTATTCCTTATTTTGGTTGGGCTCGTCAAGATCGAAAAGACAAACCCAGAGTGCCTATTGCCGCAAAATTAGTCGCCAAAATGCTCGAAACAGCAGGGGCTACGCGCATCATCACTATGGATTTACACGCCGATCAAATTCAAGGATTTTTTGAAAAACCAGTCGATCACCTTTATGCTTCGACCATATTTTTACCCTATTTAAAATCGCTTAATTTAGATAATCTAACCATTGCTTCACCAGACATGGGCGGTTCCAAAAGAGCCTATGCCTATTCTAAAGCATTGGAAAGTGACGTTGTGATATGCTACAAGCAACGCGCCAAAGCCAATGTGATTTCACACATGGAGCTTATTGGCGATGTTACGGACAAAAACGTAGTTCTTGTCGATGATATGGTCGATACAGCGGGAACATTGACCAAAGCCGCCGACTTGATGATCGAACGTGGTGCAAAAAGCGTACGTGCCATTTGTACCCACCCCATACTTTCAGGGTCAGCGTATCAGCGTTTGGAAGATTCTAAACTAGAAGAACTCATTGTTACAGACTCTATTCCCACATCACAGGAGAGTTCAAAAATAAGAGTATTATCATGTGCAGAATTATTTGCAGATGTGATGCATAAAGTACATCAAAATGAGTCCATTAGCTCAAAATTTATAATGTAAACACTTAAATTAATATAAATGAAATCAATTACAATCAATGGATCGAAAAGAGAAAGCGTAGGCAAAAAAGCAACAAAGGCCTTACGTAATGCTGGACAGGTTCCTTGCGTATTATACGGAGGAGATCAGCCAGTACATTTCTCAGCAGCAGAATTGGCATTCTCTAAACTTGTATACACACCAAATGCGCATACAGTTGTGATTGCCTTAGGAGATACTTCTTACAATGCTGTACTACAGGATATTCAATTTCACCCTGTTACAGAAAACATCCTACACATCGATTTTTATCAACTCTTTGATGATAAAGAAATCGCAATGGATATTCCTGTAATTTTGACAGGAAATTCTGTGGGTGTTCGTGCAGGTGGAGTCTTAAGAAGAAACCGTCGTAAGTTGAGAATCAAAGCACTTCCAACTAATTTACCAGATAATATCCAAGTTGATATTAGTAAATTAAAAATTGGAAACAAAGTATATGTTTCTGAACTTGAAAACGATGACTTCAAATTTTTACACTCAGACAATACGGTTGTGTGTCAAATCAAACAATCTAGAGTTTCAGTTGACATCGAAGATGATGAAGACGATGAAGAAGGAACAGAAGGAGCAGAAGGAACTGAAGCATCAGCTGAAGGTGCTGCTGAAGGCGCAGCTCCTGCTGAGGCATAAATTTTTAGTGTCTGCAAACTAAATATAAAAGCATTCTGATGAAATTCGGAATGCTTTTTTTATTTTTACACATGTTCAAGTGGTTATTTCAAAGAAAATCAATTAAACAAGAATCACAATTAATGTCAAAAAAATTTTTAATTGTAGGATTGGGAAATATAGGTGCAGACTATGTGCGTACACGCCACAACATTGGATTTAAGGTGTTGAATCATTTGGCCACACAAAACGATGTAGAATTTTACACGCGAAAATTAGGTGCACTTGGAACTTATAAATACAAAGGCAGAACCTTTCTTTTACTCAAACCAAATACGTTTATGAACTTGAGCGGAAAAGCGGTAAAATATTGGCTTGAAAAGGAAAAGATTCCTTTAGAAAATCTACTCGTCATCACCGACGATTTAAACCTTCCCTTTGGTACACTTCGTCTAAAAACCAAAGGATCGAATGGAGGACACAATGGATTGAAAGACATCCAAGACAAATTGAATACAACACAATACAACCGACTGCGTTTTGGCATTAGTGATGAATTTTCCAAAGGGCGTCAAGTCGATTATGTGCTTGGAGAATGGACCGACGAAGAATCGTCAAAACTAGATGAACGATTGGAACGTGCTTCGGAGCTAGTCGTTAGTTTTGGCATGTCAGGAGTCAACAATACAATGAATCAATTTAATGGGACATAAAAAAAGATGAATCAACGCCAAAAGCACTACTTTTTTTATCTTCGTTGTTTAAAAGCTACGACACAATTTTGAAAATTAAAACTGCCGCCGATTATAAACGCATCAAAAATTCTGTGGTAACCATCGGAACTTTTGATGGTGTACACATAGGTCATCAAAAAATAATAAATCGGCTTGTTCACATTGCAAAAACCAATAAGCTTCAGGCCTTAGTGCTTACCTTTTTTCCTCATCCGCGTATGGTGGTTCAAAACGATTCGAGTATAAAACTCATCAATACAATCGATGAAAAAGCAGCCCAATTGCAACAGCTTGGTGTCGATCATTTGGTGCTAAAAGAATTCACAAAATCATTTTCTCGGCTTACAGCTTTGGAATATGTGCGTGATGTTTTGGTGAATAAACTTAAAGTCAAACACATCATCGTGGGGTACGATCATCACTTTGGACGAAATAGAACAGCGACTATAAAAGATTTAATAGAGTTTGGTAAATTTTATGGATTTGAAGTCACTCAAATCGATGCTCAAGAAGTAGGTGATGTAGCTGTGAGTTCAACAAAAATCCGAACTGCACTCCACGAAGGAGATATGAATATTGCTAATAAATTTTTAGGGTATCATTTTATGCTCACAGGGGTGGTCACCAAGGGCAAAGGGTTGGGTAAAGATTTGAACTTTCCAACTGCGAATATCCATATAGAAGAACCCTACAAACTCATCCCAAAAGAGGGTGTTTATTTGGTGCAATCTGAAATCGGGGGGCATGAAACTTATGGGATGATGAATATTGGTAAAAACCCAACGGTTTCTCAAGATAATCAAACCCATATTGAAGTCCATTTCTTTAATTTTGATGCAGATTTGTACGGAAAAACGCTCAAAATTGAACTCTTAGATCGTTTGCGAAGCGAGATCAAATTTCCAAATATTGAAGCGCTTAAAGCACAATTAGAATTAGATAAAGCCAACGCAAAACAGCGCATCAATTTATTATCAAAAATCTGATTTACATTTCATTCAATTGATTAAATTTGCCATATAAAAGTACGCCACATGTTACAAGTTGCATTCATCAGAGAAAATAAATTAGAGGTCATTAAGCGCCTTTCCAAACGCCTAGATCATGCCGAAGAAACTGTAGAAAAAGTTTTGGCATTGGATGCTTCCCGACGAAACATACAAACACAGTTGGACGCTGCAGCCGCAGACCTCAATACACGCTCTAAAGAAATTGGTACGCTTTTTAAGTCTGGACAAGCAGAAAAAGCCAATCTTTTAAAACAAAAAACCGCCGATCTTAAAGAACAAAAAGCAACGCTTACTGAAGAATTAAACACTACGGCTAAAGAATTGCAACAACTGTTGTATCAAATACCAAACCTTCCGCATGATTTGGTGCCTGTCGGAAATTCTGATGAGGATAATGAAGAAGTGTTTCGTCATGGTGTTGTTCCAAAATTACACAGCGATGCTCAACCACATTGGGAATTGGCCAAAAAATATGATATCATTGATTTTGAATTGGGTAATAAAATTACGGGTGCAGGTTTTCCCGTGTATAAAGGTAAAGGGGCGCGCTTGCAACGTGCACTCATCAATTATTTTTTAGATAAAAATACAGCAGTAGGGTACAATGAGGTGCAAGTACCGCATGTAGTCAATGAAGCATCGGGACTTGGTACAGGGCAACTTCCAGATAAAGAAGGACAAATGTATTATATCGATGCCGACGATTTATACCTTATCCCGACTGGAGAAGTCCCTGCCACAAATATTTTTAGAGATGTACTTCTGCAAGAAAATGAATTACCAAAACAACTCACAACCTATACCCCTTGTTTTCGTAGAGAAGCAGGAAGTTATGGGGCACATGTACGCGGTTTAAATCGTTTGCATCAATTTGACAAAGTAGAAATATTACGTGTAGAACACCCAAGCACATCCTACAAGGCCCTGGATGCGATGGTAGAGCATGTTAAAAATATATTGGAGGAACTAAAATTACCGTACAGAATACTCAGGTTATGTTCCGGAGATTTAGGATTTACATCTGCATTGACCTATGATTTTGAAGTATTTTCTACAGCGCAAGACCGTTGGCTCGAAATTTCTTCGGTATCAAATTTTGAAACCTTTCAGGCCAACCGCTTGAAATTGCGTTTTAAAAATGCTGAAGGAAAATCACAACTTGCGCACACACTCAATGGAAGCTCGTTAGCACTGCCTCGTGTTTTAGCAGGTATTCTTGAAAATTATCAAACTGAATCAGGAATTGAAATTCCTGAAGTTTTACGTCCGTACACTGGTTTTGATCGAATAGATTAAAAACGGTTTCCATTCTTGACTGTACATTTAGTATCTTTACCAAAACGCAGTAATGAAGTCATTAATTTGTTTGTTTTTTGGACTATTTAGCTTTGTGCTTTTTGCACAAACAGATTTTGATTTGGCCGAAAATTATTTTGATAAAGGCGAGTTCGAAAAAGCACTTATTATATATCAAAAATTACAAAAAGATACCCCAGGTAATTTAAATCTTGTTTTTAGGATTATAGAAATACAACAAGAACTACAACATTTTGAGGAGGCAGAGTCGCTCATCAATAATCAGTTGAGGGTTCATAATGACCCACAAATGCTCGTGGAGCTAGGGTATAATTTTCAGCTTCAAAACAACACTCAGGAAGCTCAAATACACTACCAAAACGCCATTGATGCTGCACGAACGACTTCAAACTATGCCTACGCTGTAGCACTTCGGTTTGAAAACCATAGTCTTGTGGACCAAGCCATTGAGGTGTATCAATTGGCGTTGGAGGAAACAAACAATAAAAATTATGAATACCGATTAGCTGGGCTGTATGCCGAAAAGAAAGACATCAAAAACATGTTTTTGAGCTATTTGAATTTCACGGAACATAATCCCTCATTTCTCAATCAAGTATTTCGTCTTTTTGAGGAGTATATTTCGGAGAACGCTGATGCAGTATACAACCAAACATTAAAAAAAATTATCCTAAAAAAACTACAAACTCAGCCAACCATTTTTTGGAATCAAATGCTGAGTTGGTTGTATGTTCAACAAGCGGATTATAAAAAAGCATTACAACAAGAAAAGGCCATATATCGACGAAATTTAACGTCCTTACAAGGTTTACTTGACCTCGGATTGATGGCAAAATCCGCCAAAGCTTATGCAGTTACTGGGGAAGCTTATGAGTACATCATCAACAACAGCCAAAACATACCACTAACGATTGAAGCCAACAGACAGTTGCTCGAACTTGAACTTGTTCGTCACACATCACCGGATTTAAAGCAGATTCAAGCGCAGTACAAAACCCTTTTTGAGCGTTATGGAATGTCCTCCGAAACCCTTAAGTTACAGTTGTCTTATGCCGATTTTTTGGCCTTACATTATAAGAAAAAAACAGAAGCCATTTCTTTTTTAAAAGATGCACTTAAAACACAATTATCAAAAATTGATTTGGGCCAATTAAAATTAAAATTGGCTGATATACTTGTCACGGATCAAAAGTTCAATCAAGCACTCTTGTATTATGCACAAGTACAAACTACCCTTAAAAACAGCACTTTGGCACAAGAGGCGCGGTTTAAATCAGCCAGAACAAGCTATTTTAAGGGCGATTTCGATTGGGCCGAAGCACAACTTCAAGTCCTAAAATCTTCTACCTCACAACTCATTGCAAACGATGCACTCGATTTAAAATTGATGATTTCCGACCACAAATTCGGAGACAGCTTACAAGCACCTTTACGCTTGTATGCCAAAGCCGATTTTTTGGCTTTACAACATAAAAAAACAGAAGCTATTGCAGTGTTAGATTCTCTAATTTCCCTACACAACACACACGCCATTATTGATCAGGCGCTGTTGCTTCAGGCAAAATTGTTTGAACAAACACAAAACCCTGAAAAGGCCAAAGAAAATTATCTAAAAATTATCACCGATTTTTCTTCTGAAATCTTAATAGATGATGCTCATTTTGCTCTTGCTGAATTGTTTAGGTCAGCGTTCAATCAGCCAGAAAAGGCCATGCATCATTATGAGGAAATTATATTCAATCATCCCGACAGTATCCATTTTGTAACTTCAAAAAAACATTTTCGGCGCATTAGGGATATAAGTAACGTACAAACCACATCAGATTTATGATTATTTACAATGTTACCATCAATATCGATGATTCTATTCACACAGAATGGCTTGCGTGGATGAAAGAACATATTCCTCAAGTTTTGGCCACCGGTTTATTTTCTAAAGCCATATTCACCAAAGTTTTGATTGAAGAAGAGATGGGCGGTACGACCTATTCTGTTCAATATCATGCGCCCTCCAAAAGTGCACTAAATCAATACCATCAACAACATGCACAACACTTACAATCTGAGGGGATGAAGCGTTTTGGGGACAAAATGTTGGCTTTCCGTACGGAGTTACAACTAATAGATGAATTTATCGTAACAAAAAATTAATGCCTGTAAAACCGAAAAAACAACTTGGGCAACATTTTTTAAAAGATGAATCTATTGCCAAAAAAATTGCGGATACGCTCACGCTAAACGGCTATAAAAAAGTATTGGAAATAGGCCCCGGAATGGGTGTTTTGACCAAATATGTATTGGAAAAACCACTAGAGACCTATGTTATAGAAATTGATGCTGAGTCGGTTTCATACTTAGAGGTTTATTATCCTCAGCTCGACAAACGCATCATTCAAGAAGATGTTTTGAAGTATGATTTTTCAAAAACCTTTGGTGATTATCCTTTTGCTATCATAGGCAATTTTCCCTACAATATTTCGTCACAAATTGTATTCAAAATGTTAGAAAACCGAAGTCAAATTCCCGAATTTTCAGGGATGTTTCAAAAAGAAGTAGCACAACGAATTTGTGAAAAAGAAGGCAGTAAAACCTATGGAATTTTATCCGTTTTGGTGCAAGCATTTTACAGTGCAGAATATCTATTTACGGTACCGCCATCGGTTTTCAATCCACCACCAAAAGTAGATTCAGGTGTGTTACGCTTGGCAAGAAAACCAGATTTTAGTTTGCCTTGCAGTGAAAAATTATTTTTTTCGGTTGTAAAAAGTGCTTTTCAGCAACGCCGTAAAACGCTGAGAAATAGCTTAAAAGCGTTTAAATTATCGGATAATTTAAAAGCAAATATTATCTTTGGCAAACGTCCAGAACAGTTGTCTGTTGCTGCATTCATAGAATTGGCGACAGCGATTGAATTAGATCAAAAAAATGAGTAAACGTGGAAACATCTAAAGAGCATATCCCCTTCGAGATTACAACAGCTTTGTTGGAAGCCATTGAATTGGACATCAAAAACAAAAATGATGGACCACTTCAAGACCAACTCAATGAGTTGCATTATGCAGATATTGCTGAGATTTTAGACGAACTCAATCTCGATCAAGCGACATACATCATCAAACTTTTAGATAGTGAAACAACCTCGGATGTGTTGGCGGAACTAGATGATGATGTACGCGAAAAAGTACTTCAAAATCTTTCAGTCAAAGAAATTGCCGAAGAAGTCAAAGAGTTGGACACCGATGATGCTGCAGATTTGTTATCGGAACTATCGCCAGATCGAAAACAAAAAGTCATTGCTCAAATTGATGATGAAGAGTTAGTGGCAGACATCAATGAACTTTTAGAATACGATGAAAATACCGCTGGTGGTTTGATGGCCAAAGAATTGGTAAAAGTTTATGAAACTTGGACCGTTGCAGGTTGCCTCAGGAAAATTCGAGCGCAAGCCAAAAATGTCAAAAGAGTACACTCTATTTATGTAGTCACCAAAGAAGAAAAACTCATTGGACGCTTGTCATTGAAAGATCTTTTAATCGCGAAAAACGAAACCAAAATTAGCGACATTTATATTCCAAAAGTCGATTCAGTACATGTGCATGACGACGATGAAGATGTGGCGCGACTCATGGCCAAATATGATTTGGAAGCGGTTCCTGTAGTGGACGATGATAAAACTTTGTTGGGCCGCATTACCATTGACGATATTGTCGATGTCATCAAAGAAGAAGCAGAAAAAGATTACCAATTAGCAGCGGGGATTACACAGGATGTTGATGCTGAGGATAGCATTTTTGCACTCACACGTGCTCGTCTTCCATGGTTATTTTTGGGGCTCATAGGTGGCGTAGGCGCTGCCCTGATAATGGGCACATTTGACACCATCATTGAGGATTATCCTCTTATTTTATTATTCACGCCACTGATTGCTGCGATGGCTGGAAATGTTGGGGTGCAATCGAGTGCGATTATTGTACAAGGTTTGGCCAATGACGACATTAGAGGTAGTATCAATAACCGCTTGATTAAAGAAATGTTTCTGGCGACTTTAAATGGTATTATTTTAGCCCTTTTTCTGTTTGCCTTTATGTGGGCATGGCAACAAGATGTTCAAACTGCTTTAGCAGTATCAGTATCTTTGGTAGCAGTTATTATTGTAGCGGGGATTGTAGGGACGTTTATTCCTTTATTCTTACACAAAAGAGGCATTGACCCAGCCATTGCTACAGGTCCTTTTATCACGACCAGTAATGATATTTTTGGGATTTTGATTTACTTTATCATTGCCAAATTCATTCTAAATATATAAGATGAATATCCTTCATGTGGATACCAACCATCCGTTGCTGATTGAACAATTGGCAGCTCTTGGGCATACCAATGATAAAGATTTTACGAGCTCAAAAACTCAAATTGAAGCTAAAA
The DNA here is from genome assembly GCA_038138145.1 of Formosa sp. GTDB lineage: Bacteria > Bacteroidota > Bacteroidia > Flavobacteriales > Flavobacteriaceae > UBA3537. The sequence goes on along the minus strand of JAYQDD010000002.1, from coordinate 230,022 downwards.
TCTCTAATTACGATGGACTCATCATAAGAAGTCGTTTCACCATAGATAAACCATTTTTGGACAACGCCACTAACCTCAAATTTATCGGACGAGTAGGGGCTGGATTGGAAAATATTGATGTGGATTATGCCAAAAAAAAAGGCATTCACCTTATTGCAGCACCAGAGGGCAACCGCAATGCGGTGGGCGAGCATGCCTTGGGGATGTTGTTGTCGTTATTCAATAAACTTAATCAGGCCGATGCAGAAGTCCGCCAAGGAATGTGGCAACGCGAAGCCAATAGAGGCGAAGAACTGGACGGAAAAACTGTTGGAATTATTGGTTATGGTCATATGGGGAAAGCTTTTGCAAAAAAGCTAAAAGGATTTGATGTTGAGGTTTTATGTTATGATATTAAACCCAATATGGGGGACAACAATGCCACACAAGTTACGCTTAAAGAATTTCAAAACAGAGTTGAGGTTGTAAGTTTACACACCCCACAAACTCCACTAACCATTGGAATGATCAATAGCGAGTTTATCCAAAAATTTTCGCATCCGTTTTGGCTCATAAACACCGCTCGAGGCCGTAGTGTGGTGACCAAAGATTTGGTAGTAGCTTTAGAATCTGGACAAATTTTGGGTGCAGGATTGGATGTGTTAGAATACGAAAAAAGCTCTTTTGAAAGTTTATTTTCAGATGCTAAAATGCCTAAACCGTTACAAGATTTGATGCAATCTAAACGAGTACTTTTATCCCCACACGTCGCAGGATGGACCGTAGAAAGCCACCGAAAATTAGCCCAAACTATTATAGATAAAATTAAAACTCAATTTCATTAAAACCTACACATTATGCAATCCAAAGCAAAAACTCCCGATGCCTATATGGCCGAATTGCCTAAAGACAGAAAAGAACCAATGTCTAAACTTCGAGCCGCAATTAAAAGCCAAATAGACCCTAATTTTCAAGAATGTATGAATTATGGGATGTTGGGCTATGTGGTGCCCCACAGCATTTATCCTAATGGCTACCATTGCAATCCAAAATTACCTTTACCGTTTATGAATTTGGCCTCGCAGAAAAATTTTATTGCGGTATATCATGCTGGAATATATGCCAAAAAAGAAATTTTGGACTGGTTTGTAGCAGAGTACCCAAAACACTGTACCCAAAAATTAGACATGGGCAAAAGCTGTATACGGTTTAAAAAAATGGATGATATCCCTTTTGAATTGATTGGCCAACTGGCCGCTAAATTGACGACAAAAGAATGGATAAAACTTTATGAAACGACAATTAAAACCCCAAAACAATGAGTAAAAAAGTCACAGGAATAGGTGGTATTTTTTTTAAGTCCAAAAACCCAGAAACCACAAAACAATGGTATGCACAACATTTGGGCTTAAATGTAGATGCTTATGGTAGTACCTTTTGGTGGAAAGACCAAAACGGAAAAGATTGCCTTACACAATGGTCACCATTTAAGAACGACACGGACTACTTTGACCCCAGTAGCCAGCCCTTTATGGTAAATTATCGGGTAGAAAATTTAACGGAACTTCTGGCAGAACTTAAAGGTGCAGGAATTAAGCAAGTGGGTGAAATTCAAGAATTTGACTATGGAAAATTTGCTTGGATTATGGACCCCGATGGCCATAAAATTGAACTTTGGGAACCTATGGATGAGCAGTTGAAGTAATCTACTCCTAATCAGCTTTTGGGCCATATTTACGTTCCAATTCCGCCTGAAATTCTTCCAAAACAGGCCGTACGGTACTGTCCGGGAGGTCAGCAATACGGATATACATTAGGCCGTCTACGGCATTGTTAAAAAGGGGATCAACATTAAAGGCAATGAGGCGGGCATTTTGTTTAATGTACTTTTTTAGAAGCACGGGGAGACGTAAAGCACCAGGTTCTATTTCATCAATAATTTTATCAAATTTATTTAAATCGGCTTCCGTAGCATCAAACACAAAATCCTTGTCGGTGTCTTTAAGTTTAACTTTAAATTCCTTTTTAGGGTGGACATACTGTGCCAAATACGGATCATAATAATGCGATTTCATAAACTCAATCATCAGCGATTTTGAGAAATTAGAAAAGCGGTTACTTATGCTCACTCCACCAATAAGGTATTTATGATTTGGGAAGCGCAAAGTGGTGTGGACTATGCCTTTCCAAAGTAAGAACAATGGCATGGGTTTTTGTTGGTATTCTTTGATGATAAATGCACGGCCAAGTTCTATAGATTGGCTCATCATATCGTGCAATTCAGGTTCAAAACGAAAGAGATCTTGCAGATAAAATCCATCAATCCCAAAGGCCTCGTAAATTTCCGTACCCAAGCCCATTCTGTATGCACCCACAAGACATTCTGCTTCGGTGTCCCACAAAAACATATGGTGGTAATAGCTGTCAAACTTATCCAAATCAATAGCACGGTTGGTGCCTTCGCCAATGGCACGAAACGTAATCTCGCGTAGTCGTCCAATTTCTCTTAAAATGTTAGGAATTTTGGCCGCATGAGCGAGATAAACTTCGTAGTTTTTACTTTCTAACAACCGGTTGTTTTTGGCACGCAAATCGTCCACTTCCGACCGCATGAGGAGTGGGTTTATTGGGGTCACGATTTTCTTTGGTGCTTTTTTAATTTTAATATTAGTTGAAATATTTTTTAAAATTTTTGGACGCTCAAATGTATTGGAAAGCATATAGGTTTTCTTTCTAATAAAATCTGAAAATGCGTCTAAAGTTTCGTGTTGCTGTTGGTCTTTTACAGAAATAGGCCGTCCAATACGCACCTTGATGATGCGGTGTTTTTGACTTAGCAATTCGGAGGGTAATTTTGCAGTCCTGAGCGTGTCACTTATTTTGGATAAGCGGTAAAACAAAGGACTATTTTTGGCATGAAAATAAATGGGAACAATAGGAACTTCTGCTTTTTTTGCCAATTTCATGGCGGCGGCCTCCCATGGTTTGTCGACCAATAGTTTTCCATCGCGATAGGTCGATACTTCACCCGCTGGAAAAATCCCTAAAGGGTGGCCTTCTTTTAAATGCAGAAGTGCATTTTTGAACCCTGCAACGCTCGATTTGACGTCTTTCCTGTTTTCAAAAGGATTTACGGGCATGATATAAGGAATCAAGGGCTCTATTCTATGCAAAAGGAAATTGGCAATAATTTTAAAATCACTACGCTGTTCGAGCATGAGTTTGAGCAATAGAATTCCGTCAATTCCCCCCAATGGATGGTTCGAAATAGTGATGTACGCACCGTCTTTTGGCAGCCGTTTAAGATCTTCTTCGGGGATATCAAATTTAATTTGAAAATCATCCAAAAGCGCATTCAAAAAATCAAGTTCAGAGAGATGCTTATTCTTGTTGTATATCTTATTTATGGTAGAAATTTTGAGGACTTTCATCAGTACCCAACCACAAAATGTTCCTAAAAACCCATAGGAATCTAGTTTAATGGCTTTTGCAATTTCTTTGGCCGAAACAATACTCATGTAGGTCTATTTTGTTATAACTTGAACGGTTTCTGGGGTGATTTGTTTCATCAAAACCGTTTTATTTTTTTCAATTTCCTTTATAGCACTTTTGGTGTAATGGCGTATCGTAAAAAGATCTACGTCTTTATTTACCCGCACATTGTACTTGGCTTTGAGTTGCAAAATCAAAGGTTCTAGATGGTCATAATTATTTTCAACACAAACTGAAAAACTAATGGCTGAATTTTGAATCGAACGGACTTTCATTTTATACAAATGCAACAACTTGAAAATATGACTGATGTTTTCCTCAACGATATAAGAGAAATCTAAGGAAGAAACAGAAATCAAAATTTGATTTTTTCTTAAAATATAACAGGGGACATTGGGTGAAAGTTCAAGCGCTTTTCCCACTTTAGTGCCCTTATTTTTTGGGTTTAAAAAAGATTTTACATACAGTGGAATTTCTTTGCGTTGTAGCGGTTGTAGTGTTTTTGGATGAATAACGGAAGCTCCGTAATACGATAATTCAATAGCTTCTTCATAGGATAAAGAATCGAGTAGGGTAGGGTGTTCAAAATAGCGCGGATCGGCATTCAAAACACCAGGAACATCTTTCCAAATCGTAACCCCTTTGGCATTAAGACAATAAGCAAAAATCGCCGCTGTATAATCTGACCCCTCACGGCCCAATGTGGTCGTAAAGTTATTCGCATCACTACCCAAAAACCCTTGAGTAATATTTAATGTGTTGCCATCGACACCCTCTAAAATTTTGGATTGTGTAGCTTCCCATTGCACCTTTCCATTGCGGTAATAGCTATCAGTTTTGATGAGCTCACGAACATCCAACCATTTGTTTTTGATGCCGTTGTGATTGAGATAATAACTTACAATAGTGGTAGAAACCAACTCACCGAACCCAATGGTTTGGTCATAAACAAAACTGTAATCTGGAGATTTATTACGATCAAAAAAATCAGATAATTCACGGAATAAATTCGATACGACTTTAAAAACTTCATGCGCTTCATTTTCAAATAAATCCAATAAAATTGCATTGTGGTATTTTTTAACGTCTTGAATACTGCTTTGTAATTCGTGTTTTGAATGAAAATAATGATCAATGACTTTTTCTAGTGCATTGGTCGTTTTCCCCATTGCCGATATCACAATCAGACTTTTTTCTGTACCTACAGTCCGAAGTACTTTTTCCAAGTTTTTAACGCCTTCAGCGTCTTTTACAGAAGCGCCTCCAAATTTTAAGATTTGCATGACTATAATTTAGATAAATAATTTTTTATTCCTTTTTCGTTGAGGTGGACGACATCCCAATCCCGTTTGACATCGGCCCCTTTGGCCTCATAAAATTCAATGGCAGGTGTATTCCAGTCCAAGACTTCCCAGCTTATACGTTTGACCTTCAGCTCGTCGGCAAAACGTATCACTTGATCCAATAAAGCTGACCCTATACCTTGCCCACGCATGGCTTCCGATACAATCAAGTCTTCTAAATGCAAAACTCGTCCTTTCCAAGTAGAAAAACGGGTATACACTAATGCAATCCCAACAATTTTAGTATTTATTTCGGCGACAAAACAAGTAAAATCGGGACGCACTCCAAATCCAGAGCTCAATAGCTCGTCAACCGTAACTTCAACAGCATTAGGTTCTTTTTCAAAAACAGCTAACTCCACAATCAAATCTAAGATGTGTTGCAGGTCTGTTGGTTTTGCTTTTCGGATGTGGTAGTTCATTCCTGTTTGTATTGGGGTCAAAGATACTCAAAACCCTGTTATTTTTGCTAAGATATTTTTATTACGAAAACGTTGTAGTTTGTAAAAAATCTCGATACTTTTGCCGATATATATTCAAAAATGGCTCAAAAAAATCAAACCCTTGGAGAATTCATCATCGAAAATCAATCGTCTTTTAAGTATACTTCGGGTGAATTGTCTCGACTTATCAATTCCATACGTTTGGCTGCAAAAGTCGTGAATTATGAAGTCAATAAGGCTGGGCTGGTAGATATTTTGGGTACATCTGGCGATACCAATACACAAGGTGAAGACCAACAAAAATTGGATGTGTATGCCAACGAAAAATTCATTCAAATGCTCACCAACAGAAATATTGTCTGCGGCATTGCAAGCGAAGAAGAGGACGATTTTATAGCCATCAATAGTTACGACAAAAACAATCAAAACAAATATGTGGTTTTGATTGATCCGCTGGATGGATCTTCTAATATTGATGTGAATGTTTCCGTGGGGACAATTTTTTCAATATATCGTCGTGTAACCCCTGTTGGTACTCCAGTAGTACTCGATGATTTTCTACAAAAAGGAAAAGAACAAGTGGCGGCAGGGTACATTATTTATGGCACCTCTACGATGCTGGTTTATACCACAGGCGATGGCGTCAATGGTTTTACGCTTAATCCAGCTATAGGGACATTTTATTTGTCCCACCCCAACATGACTTTTCCAAAATCAGGAAAAATATATTCCGTTAACGAAGGCAACTATGTGCATTTTCCACAAGGCATTAAAGACTATATAAAATTTTGTCAACAAGAAGAAAATGACCGCCCCTACACCTCGCGTTATATTGGTTCTTTGGTTTCTGATTTTCACCGCAATATGATTAAGGGCGGGATTTATTTATACCCCCAAAGTAAGGCACACCCCAATGGAAAATTACGCCTCTTATATGAATGTAATCCCATGGCTTTTTTGGCCGAGCAAGCCAAAGGAAAAGCAACGGATGGATTTCAGCGGATTATGGATATAGACCCCACAGAACTGCATCAAAGAACTCCATTTGTGTGTGGTAGTTCCTTGATGGTGGACGATGTGGAAGCTTTTTTACATGCTGCGCAGAATTGACCTCTGGCGTTAGTTGATCTAATTTGAAGATTGTACCTTTGTGGCAAATACACTATAAATGCATAAAGCTGGTTTTGTAAACATTATTGGAAATCCAAACGTTGGGAAGTCTACCCTTATGAACGCTTTTGTGGGGGAACAGTTGTCCATCATCACATCAAAAGCACAAACCACACGCCACCGCATTTTAGGTATTGTAAATGGCGATGATTTTCAAGTCGTTTTATCCGATACACCAGGAATAATAAAACCTGCCTACGAATTGCAATCGTCGATGATGCATTTTGTGAAATCTGCTTTTGAAGATGCTGATGTTTTGATTTATATGGTTGAAATTGGCGAAAAATCATTGAAAGATGAGGCCTTTTTTAAAAAAATTACCAACACTAAAACCCCCGTGCTTTTACTCATCAATAAGATTGATACTTCAGCGCAAGAAATTCTTGAAGAACAAGCCGATTTTTGGCAATCTAAAGTGCCTAATGCGGAGTTTTATCCCATTTCTGCCCTTACGGGTTTCAATGTAAAAAATGTCTTTGACCGCATCATTGAGTTGTTGCCAGAATCCCCGCCATTTTACCCAAAGGATCAATTGACAGATAAACCCGAACGTTTTTTTGTGAACGAAAAAATTCGTGAAAAAATATTGATGCACTACAAAAAAGAAATTCCTTATGCGGTTGAAGTGGATACTGAGGAATTTTTTGAAGAAGAAAACATCATTCGTATGCGTTCGGTTATTATGGTAGAACGTGAGACTCAAAAAGGAATTCTTATCGGTCATAAAGGGAAAGCACTCAAACGTGTAGGTACCGAAGCACGTAAAGATTTAGAACAATTTTTTGGTAAACAGGTGCACTTAGAATTGTATGTCAAAGTCAATAAAAACTGGCGTTCCAACCCCAGACAGCTAAAGCGTTTTGGCTACGACCAATCCTAATTTTTTACTGGTTGTTGATGGCGTTTAAACTCTGTTCTTCAACATGGACTACAGAGCACATGTAGGTGTAGAGTTCTTCCATCTGTTCTTTTCCCATTTTTTTCCCATACTGTGCCATAAAATAGACTGCAATACCCAAAAGACACATCAATATAGACAATGTGATGGGCAATACTGTGGGTTGTTCCAACAGATAGTTGCTGGCGGCCCAAACCCCAAACCCAATAAATAATCCACTAAATACAAATTTCAAAAACATAAACAAGGTCCAAATTGTAGGGTTGGGGCCAAACAATCCGTTTAATTTGGTAATACTCGTGCAGTGTTCAAGTTCTATATGAAGTTGAGGGGACCAATAATGGTGGTGGGCTTCTGCAATTTTTAGAATCACATGATGATCAATAACTTTGGTCACAATGCCATATTGATTGCTATTGGATTGCTTAAATTCTTCAATAATATGTTTAGCCGGAGTGGTAAGCAAAAGTGTAAACCGAGGGCGAAGAACAATTTGTTCAGTTGAAAATTTTATCTCGTGAGATTTTATCATAGTAGAATTGTTGGGTTTTATAAAGTTAAGGAATTAATTTTAATCTCAAAACTGATTTTTGAAAGTGTAGTCCAAAAGCCAAAGTAATTATGCCTATTTTTGCAGCAATTTAAAAACAGTCATGGGAAATATTGTTGCCATAGTAGGCCGTCCAAATGTAGGAAAATCTACATTTTTCAACCGATTGATTCAGCGTCGCGAAGCCATAGTTGATGCGGTCAGTGGGGTTACACGCGATCGTCATTATGGAAAAAGCGATTGGAATGGTAAAGAGTTTTCCGTGATTGATACTGGTGGTTATGTGGTCGGTAGTGATGATATTTTTGAAGCAGAAATCGACAAACAAGTTGAGTTGGCTATTGACGAAGCCGATGCCATTATCTTTATGGTAGACGTAGAAACTGGCGTGACTGGTATGGATGAAGATGTTGCCAAACTTTTAAGGAAGGTAAAAAAGCCCGTTTTTCTAGTCGTCAATAAAGTAGACAATGCCAAACGTGCTCAAGACGCTGTAGAATTTTATGCTTTAGGACTTGGCGATTATTATACCATTGCAAGCATCAACGGAAGTGGTACAGGCGATTTGTTGGATGCACTTGTTGAAGCACTTCCTGAAGATCAGGAAAACGACGAACCCGAACTCCCACGCTTTGCTGTTGTGGGTCGTCCTAATGCGGGTAAATCATCATTTATTAATGCTTTGATTGGGGAGGATCGCTATATTGTTACGGATATTGCAGGAACCACGCGTGATGCAATTGACACCAAATACAACCGATTTGGTTTTGATTTTAATTTGGTCGATACTGCTGGAATTCGCCGTAAGGCCAAAGTGAAAGAGGATTTGGAGTTTTACTCCGTTATGCGTAGTGTTCGTGCCATAGAAAACGCCGATGTTTGTTTGTTGGTTTGTGATGCTCAACGCGGATTTGATGGACAAGTTCAAAACATTTTTTGGTTGGCACAACGCAACAACAAGGGTATCGTCATTTTGGTCAATAAATGGGATTTGGTGGAAAAAGACACCAAAACCATGAAGGCCTTTGAAACCCACATTAGAAAACAAATAGAACCCTTTACGGATGTGCCTATTGTATTTATTTCAGCGCTCACCAAACAACGTATTTATAAAGCGATTGAAACGGCTGTGGAGGTTTATAAAAACAAATCAAAGCGCATCAAAACAAGTGTTTTAAATGAAGATTTGTTACCCATTATTGAGCACAATCCACCGCCTGCATTAAAAGGTAAATATGTCAAAATCAAATACATCATGCAGTTGCCAACCCCCCAGCCACAGTTTGCATTTTTCTGTAATTTACCTCAATATGTAAAGGAACCCTATAAGCGTTTTTTGGAAAACAAATTACGTTCGTTATATGATTTTTCAGGGGTGCCAGTGACTATTTTTATGCGTAAAAAATAGGGTTACCACCCGCCAGAGGCACCTCCGCCACCAAAACCGCCGCCGCCAAAACCACCACTAAAGCCACCGCCACCAAAACTTCCACTTCCCCCAAAAAGTCCTTCTTTTGATGTGCCCTTATGGTAACTTCCACGCCCCATATTGCTTAAAATGATAGCGTCTAAAAGACTTGTGGTTGGCGCTCGATTGCCTTTGTTTTTGCCGTTGTTGTTTTTTGACAATGCGGCTATAAAAATGATAAAAACCACCAGAAGAAATAAAATTATTCCAAAAGGAATATCGGTTGTTTTTTGTTTCGGGGATGCTTTATATGCACCAGTAAGGACTTCAAAAATGGCATCTGCCCCTGCGTTTAAACCTTCTGCATATTTATTTTTTTTAAACGAAGGAATAATGTGTTCCTGAATTATACGGCTACACATTTTGTCGGTGAGTAGATGCTCTACGCCATAACCCGTACTGATGTTAATTTTGCGGTCATTTTTGGCCAAGAGGATAAATACACCATTATCCTTTTTGTCTTGTCCAATACCCCAACGCTGTGCCCAATTTGTGGCTAAATAATTGATGTATTCTCCCTCTGTTGAGTTGATAGTGGCCAAAACAATTTGTGTAGATGTACTGTCGGCATACCGAATGAGCTTTTGCTCTAGTGCTTTGGACTCGTTTGGCGATAAAACGCCTATGTAGTCATAAACACTGGTTTGCGTTTTGGGTATTGGAGGGATTTCAAATTGCGCTGAACTATTTTGACTGCTACAAAACAGCACTAAAAACAAAAGGATACTATTTAATTTGGTACGCATCTTAAAGTTCTCCTTTTGAAATTTCATTGGACAATTCATCGCGGTCATTTACATCCCAAGGGAAGTATTTTTTTAGGGCCGCACTTGCGCTCTTTATACCTTCAACAATTCCTGTTTTAAAGTCCCCCACTTCAAAATGCCTTTGCATGATATCCCTGGTGTCGTTCCAAAAACAATCCGTTACGCTATTATGGATGCCTTTATCTCCATAAATACCAAATTTTTTGTTGTCGATAGCAATGTAGATCAACACACCATTTTCAAGCTTTGTGTTGTCCATTTTAAGGGCATGAAAGATATATTTTGCCCGTTTGTCAATGGGTTCTTTGGTGCTTTTTTCGATGTGCACACGGATTTCACCAGAGGTGTTGCGTTCTGCCTTTAGTATGGCCGAAACAATGTCTTGTTCTTCTTCTGTAGTGAGAAAATTTTCTATGGTGTTCACCGTACTGTTTTAGTCAAAATCAAACTCAACTTCGGGGGCTTTTTCTGATCCTGGATCTGCGGTGTAGCGTGTCATTTCACCAAAACCAAACCATCCCGCTAAAATTTTATTAGGAAATTTGGTGGTAAAAATATCGTACGTATTGACGGCTTCGTTGTAGCGGTCACGAGCAACATTGATGCGGTTTTCTGTACCTTCCAACTGATTTTGCAAATCTAAAAAGTTTTGATTTGCTTTGAGTTCGGGGTAGCGCTCAACAGTGACTAAAAGTCGAGATAGGGCACCACTAAGTCCACTTTGTGCTTGTTGGAATGCGGCCAGATTTTCTGGGGTAATGTTTGTTGGGTCAATGGTTGTGGCACTAGCTTTAGCACGTGCTTCAATGACTTGAGTAAGTGTGGTTTTTTCGAAATCTGCAGCCCCTTTTACGGTTTTGACGAGGTTTCCGATGAGGTCGTTTCTGCGTTGGTAGCTGCTCTCTACATTGGACCAAGCAGTTTTTGCATTTGCTTCGTGCTCTACAGCGGTATTATTAAAGCCAACAGCCCAATTATAGATGCTGAAAGCGATTACTGCAAGAATGATAAGGGGAATAAGCCATTTTTTCATAATGTGTTGTTTTTAGATTTGAGATTTTATTTTAATAAGTTGATGTTTTATTGATTCCAATTTACAAATGATATCGAAATTAGTCAACGATTTTCCTTTATTTGTTTTTAAATAGGTTTTTGCACCTTCGAGGGTGTAGCCCTGTTCTTTGACTAAATGGTAAATTAGTCTAAGATTTTTGATGTCTTCTTTAGTAAATTTTCGGTTGCCTTTGGCATTTTTTTTTGGTTTTAAAATAGAAAATTCACTATCCCAAAACCGTATCAATGAGGTTTTTACACCAAATGCTTTGGCCACTTCGCCAATGCTGTAGTATAATTTTTTTGGTAAATCGACATGCATCTAATCCAGGGATTGGTTTTCTACTGAAGCTTTGGCGAGCAAGTCGTTGAATTCCTCACTGGTGAGGTTTCCATAATAAAAATTGACAGGATTGATACGTCGTTTATCCTTAAAAATTTCATAGTGCAAATGCGGTGCTTGAGAACGCCCCGAGCTGCCAACAAAGCCAATAATATCGCCACGCTTGACCCGTTGGTTTTTACGTACATTGTATTTGTACAGATGGGCATACAAGCTGACATAGCCATAACCGTGGTCTATCCGAATGTGTTTTCCATAGCCCGATGATCGAGAGTCCGCTCGTTTGACGATGCCATCACCACTAGCATAAACAGGTGTTCCTCTTGGTGCTGTAAAATCCATCCCATAGTGAAATTTTCGAATTTTTGTAAAAGGGTCTGTACGGTAGCCATAACCCGAGGCCATTCGTGTCAAATCTTCATTTTTAATGGGCTGAATCGCTGGAATTTTTGACAAAAAGTTTTCTTTATCTTTTGCTAGTTCAGTGATTTCATCGAGAGATTTAGATTGAATCACAAGTCGTTTTTGAAGGACATCAACGCGTTTATTGGCCTCAGCAATTAAATCCGAATTTTCAAAACCATCAAATTTTTTGTAGCGGTTGACGCCACCAAACCCTTGTGTACGTTGGGCATTTGGGATGGGGTTGGCTTCAAAATAGAGGCGGTATATGGAATTATCTCGTTCTTCTATGTTTTCCAAAACATTTTCAATTTCCTCCATTTTTTGATTCAGCAGGGTGTATTGAAGTTCCATGTTTTGAAGCTCTCGATTCAGGATTTTTTCTTTTGGGGATTCAAAATAATGACTCCCAACAAAGACCACAAAAAAACCAAAAAGAGCAGAGGCAAGAATGAACCCTATGGCAAATTTTGCCTTTGTCTTTTTATCACTCGTAATCTTGCGGTACGAGAGGGTTTCAGGATCGTAATAATATTTTACGTTAGACATTGCCTAAAAAGTTCTATTTTTGTTCTGGTATTAAGGATGTGTCAAAAGATGCACTCCTTAAGATAACAAATATAATTTGTTTTTAGAGCAAAATCAAATTATTTCAAAAAGGTTAACACAGTACATGAAATCTCAAGATATAAGAGCCAACTTTCTAAAGTTTTTTGAAGACAAGCAACACGCTATTTTACCTTCTGCACCAATGGTAGTCAAAGACGACCCTACATTGATGTTTGTAAACTCTGGAATGGCACCATTTAAAGAATATTTTATGGGCAATGGGCAACCCCCAAGTAAGCGGATTGCCGATACGCAAAAATGTTTGCGTGTCTCAGGAAAACACAACGATTTGGAAGAAGTGGGCTATGATACTTACCACCACACCCTTTTCGAGATGCTGGGAAATTGGAGTTTTGGAGATTATTTTAAAAAAGAAGCCATAGCTTGGGCTTGGGAATTGCTCACGGAAGTTTATAAAATTGATAAAAACATTCTATATGTCACTGTTTTTGAGGGGGATAAGAACGATAAAACAGAAAAGGACAACGAGGCGTTTTCCATTTGGAAAGAAATTGTTGCAGAGGATCGCATTCTGATGGGCAATAAAAAAGATAATTTTTGGGAAATGGGTGAACAAGGACCCTGTGGTCCTTCAAGTGAAATTCATGTCGACCTAAGAAGTGCAGAAGAAAAAGCCGAAATTCCTGGTCATGAATTGGTCAATAAAGATCATCCGCATGTGGTAGAAATTTGGAATTTAGTTTTTATGGAATACAACAGAAAAGCCAATGGTGTTTTGGAAAGTCTTCCTCAAAAACATGTTGATACAGGGATGGGCTTCGAACGTCTATGTATGGTACTTCAAGGTGTAAAGTCAAATTACGATACGGATGTTTTTACGCCAATCATTAGAGAAATTGAAACCATTTCAGGTATAGACTATGGACAAAATGAACAACATGATATCGCCATCCGTGTCATCGCAGATCATGTACGCACTGTGGCCTTTTCCATAGCTGATGGTCAATTGCCATCAAATACAGGCGCAGGATATGTAATCCGACGTATTTTGAGACGTGCAGTACGCTATGGGTTTACTTTTTTAAACAAAAAAGAACCTTTTATGCATCGCTTGGTCAATGTACTTGTCAAAAAAATGGGAGAAACATTCCCTGAACTCATTGCACAAAAGCAATTGATTCAAAATGTCATCAAAGAAGAAGAATCGTCATTTCTTAAAACCTTAGATCAAGGACTATTGTTGTTAGAGCGTATCATCAGTACCACAGAAGGCGATACCGTTTCTGGCGATAAAGCTTTTGAATTATACGACACCTACGGATTTCCTGTCGATTTAACAGCGCTTATTCTCCAAGAAAAAGATATGCATTTGGATCAATCTGGATTTCAAGAGCAACTCGAAAAACAAAAAAGTAGATCTCGTGCGGCAAGTGAAGTATCTACAGAAGATTGGACAATTCTTCGCGAAGATGATGAGCAAGAGTTTATTGGTTACGAAACGCTCCAAACAAAAGTAAAGCTTGTGCGTTACCGCAAAGAAATATCTTCTAAAAATGGGACACAGTACCAATTGGTTTTTAATCTTACCCCATTTTATGCTGAAGGAGGAGGACAGGTTGGAGACAAGGGTTATTTGGAAGCAGCTAATGGTGATGTGGTTTATATTCTCGACACTAAAAAAGAAAATAATGTAGCCATACATATCACAAAAAATTTACCCAAAAATCTTACGGATTCTTTTACAGCAGTAGTCGACGCTAAGCAGCGTTTTAGGATAGAATGTAACCATACAGCAACCCATTTGTTGCATCAAGCTTTGCGCGAAATTTTGGGAACACATGTCGAGCAAAAAGGCAGTGCGGTACATTCGAAATACTTGCGTTTTGATTTTTCACATTTTTCAAAAATGACCAATGAAGAACTTCAGGAAGTTGAAAACTTTGTCAATGCCAGAATTGAAGGACGCTTATCATTAGAGGAACAACGTGCAGTGCCTATGACACAAGCCGTTGCTGATGGTGCTATAGCATTGTTTGGTGAAAAATATGGTGATGTTGTGCGTACCGTACGCTTTGGTAATTCTATCGAGTTGTGTGGAGGTACCCACGTCAAAAACACGGCGGATATATGGCATTTTAAAATTACTTCTGAAAGTGCTGTGGCCTCTGGAATTCGACGTATTGAAGCCATCACAAATGATGCTGTAAAAGACTATTTTGGCGAAAATGATCAGCGTTTTAAGCTTATAAAAAATGCACTTAATAATGCTGTAGATCCTGTCAAAGCCGTAACGGTCCTCAAAGCTGAAAATAATCAGCTAAAAAAACAAATCGAACAGCTATTGAAGGACAAAGCGAAAAATGTCAAAGCCCAATTATTGACCGAAATAAAATCGGTCAATGGATTGAATTTTTTAGCCAAACAACTTGATTTGGATGCTGCTGGTTTAAAAGATATTTCTTTTGAGCTTGGCCAAAAATTTGACAATGCCGTTTTGGTCTTTGCATCAGAACAAAATGGAAAAGCGTTATTGTCATGTTATGTTTCAAAAGATACGGTAGCTTCAAGAGATTTGAATGCTGGTACTATTGTTCGTACGCTTGGTCGATATATTCAAGGCGGTGGAGGTGGACAACCATTTTTTGCTACTGCTGGGGGAAAAAATCCCGCAGGAATCCCTGAAGCTTTAGCGCAAGTTGAGGCCCTAATAGCTTAGATTTTTTTCATTCTTTCAGATAAGTAATGTATCCATTTTGGGTGTTCAATTCCTAAAATTGGAGTATATTAGCTAATGAAAATTTAAAAGAGATGGCTCAAAATCCGTATGTAAAATATACGAAAACGCAAAAGGTTGGGTATATTGAATTTTATAATCCCTCCCACAATGCACTACCGTTGCAAATGCTTTCGGAATTGAGCGCTACAATCACTCATTCTGGTAAAGACGATGATGTGCACGTTTTGGTGTTGAAAAGTGGGGGTGACCGTACATTTTGTGCAGGAGCAAGTTTTGAAGATTTAGCGGCTATTTCGACCACCGCAGAAGGGGAAACTTTTTTTATGGGCTTTGCTAATGTCATTAATGCTCTGCGCAATAATCCAAAGATTATTATTGGCAGTGTTCAGGGGAAAGCCGTAGGTGGTGGTGTAGGTTTGGCCGCCGCAGTAGATATTTGTTTGGCAAGTGAATATGCCTCCATAAAGCTCAGTGAGTTGAGTATTGGTATTGGCCCTTTTGTGATTGAGCCGGCACTAAAAAGAAAACTAGGACCTTCTGTTGTGACACAGCTAACACTTAATCCACAAACTTTTTTCTCTGCAAAATGGGCTAGAGAAAAAGGTCTTTTTGCTGCTGTTTTTGAATCCAATGATGACTTAAATACACAAGTTTCCAATTTAGCCAATCAACTGGCAAGTTGCAACCCTAAGGCATTATCAGAATTTAAAAAAATTCAATGGGAAGATACCGATCATTGGGATGAATTACTGAAACAACGTGCCAAAATCAGTGGCGAACTTGCGCTTAGCCCCTTCACAAAAACGCAGCTAAAAAAATTCATTAAGCCATAAATTAAAATTAATGAGTACCCCAATACACATCGAAAAAATAAAAGAATCTAAAATCAGAGATTTAGATTTTAACGACATTCCTCTTGGAAGAACTTTTACAGACCATATGTTTGTATGTGCCTTCCAAAATGGAGCTTGGCAAGTCCCCAAAATCATTCCTATGGGGCTGATTCCAACACATCCTGCAGCCATGGCGTTGCACTATGGTCAAGCCATTTTTGAAGGGATGAAAGCAACAATAGATACCCATGGAACTCCTATGCTGTTTCGTCCTGAGCAAAATGCAAAACGATTAAATTTTAGTGCACGAAGACTGGGTATGCCCGAATTTCCAGAACAACTTTTTGTTGATGCGCTTAAAACCTTGGTCGATTTAGATAAAAAATGGATACCACCACAACAAGGAAGTGCATTGTATCTTCGCCCTTTTATGTACGCTGATGAGGCCTTTATCGGAATGAGAGCAGCCACTCGATACAAATTTATCATCATGGCTTCGCCCTCCAATCCAATTTATAACAAAAGAATACGCTTGTACGCAGAAACCAACTATATACGTGCGGCTCATGGTGGTACTGGCGAGGCCAAAGCTGCGGGGAATTATGCAGCTGCAATTTTGCCTACAGAAGACGCAAAAGCAAGGGGGTACGATCAAGTTTTATGGTTAGATGCGCAACATTTTAAAACGATTCAAGAAGTAGGAACCATGAATATTTTCTTTAAAATAGGGGGTAAAATCATTACCCCAAATTTAGACGGTTCTATTTTGGCAGGGATTACAAGAATGAGTGTCATTGAGCTCTTGCGTCACAAAGGGTGCGAAGTTATAGAACGATCAATCACGATTGATGAAATTATTGAGGCCTCAAACAAAGGCACGTTAGAGGAAGCTTTTGGGACGGGTACAGCCGTTGGGATTGCAATGATTCAGGATATTGGGTACAAAGACACAACTATTCATGTTTCTGATGAAAGTCCAGTTGGACAAATGGTTTTGGATACACTAAATGGCGTTCGTGCAGGAGTAGTTCCGGACGAATTGAATTGGATGATTAAGGTTAAATCTTAGAAACGAAAGACTAATGTCCTAATTTTTTTCCAGCGGTATGCTCTTATAAAAGCTCCTTCATCGGTAGAAACAATAAAAGGCATTTTTTCGCGCCACGCTTTCAAATAACCCATCATATAATCCAAAAAAAGACGCATTTTTCTTTTTTTGTAGGCCAATTTTAAGGCCGATAAAAAGGCCAAAACAAACCCATTACGCATTTTGTAGAGTGCTATACCTTGAAAGTGTTTTGCACTTTTGTTGTAGGTTGATCCTGTGGGTTTCATATGTTTTACATGTAATGTGTCATCTGTTCGAAAAGACCATCCATTGTACAGCGCAACAAGTTCGTCTATAGTGTCCCAACCCATCGATTTTTTTAGACCACCAATGGCCTCAAAACATGCTTTTCTGTAGGCCTTCAATGGGCCTCTGATATGATCATTTGAAGTTAAATTTTCTAAAATCCATTGCTTGTTTTTTTCAATGTAGCAGTGCCCTGCAATAAGGCCAAGTTTTGGGTCCTTTTTGTAATGCTTTGCGAGTGTTTCTAAATAATTTTTTGGAAAAATTAAATCCGCATCAAATTTACAAACCACATCGTATGCCTCATCTAATTGTTCAAATCCTTTATAAAACGCAGTGATTATTTTTTCGCCAGGCAAATGCTTTTCTGAAGATTGATGGTTTACCATATCAATACATGGATAGAGGGTTTTGAGCTCATCAACAATTGTTGGGGTTTGGTCACTTGAATGATCATTAACAACAATGATTTTCTTTGGCGGCAGTGATTGTTCAGCCAATGAAATTAAGCAATCTCTAATGTATGTCTCTTCGTTATGTGCTGGTATGACGACGTAAAACCTCATTTTCGTTCGGCGTAGATGATGTAATATCTTGGTGTAAAGTATCTAAATATTGGGCGAATTCCAATTTTTTTAGTTGGGTTAGTCCATTTTTTTCTGTCCGTAATTTGCCATCCTGCTTTATCTAACAACCAATCGAATTGCCAATCTTCAAATTCATGAAAATGACGATCTCGTGGATCTGTTTTACTTCTGTAAGCACTTGAAAACCAAAGATTTAAAGGAACACTGGCGATTAATTTTTTGGCTTTGATTTCTTTCAAAATTGTAAATGGGGAAACCAAATGTTCTAAAATTTCAAAAGCAGTAACCACTTCTACAGACGAATTTTGAACACAAGAACAATCAAGATCAAGGTCCTCACCATTTGTATTGGTTACAGAAAACCCATTTGATTTCAATAATTCTGAAAGTGGATTTTTAACACCCAGATCAAGAATTTTTTCGCTTTTACTGATATGTTGTTTTACAAAATCAAGGGTTAGATTATACCGCTTTGTTGGAAAGTTATCGTCGTACATTTAATATTTATAAACAATGGCGTTGATGTGCATACCAGCGCCTACGCTTGCAAATATAATAATATCGCCTTTATGGAGCGTGTGCTCTTCAAGTTCGCCATTTCGAATTAAATCATATAACGTGGGTACCGTTGCCACAGAACTATTGCCGAGCTTATGAATGGTCATGGGCATTATATGTTCAGGCACAGGTGTTTTGTAGAGTCTATAAAAGCGCTTTACAATGGCTTCATCCATTTTTTCATTGGCTTGATGAATCAAAATTTTCTTGACATCTTGTATAGAATAGCCACTTTTGTCTAAACAAGTTTTCAATGCATTTGGAACGTTATTTAATGCAAATTCATAAATTTTACGCCCATACATTTTGATGAAGCGCACATCTTCGTCCTGGCTTTTATTGTTTGAATTTCCAAAAAATAAATGATATACTTCGTCATGGGTGAACGAAGCAGATTCGTGGGCAATAATTCCGCCTTCGTCCTCGCTGGCTTCTACAATGGTTGCGCCAGCACCATCGGCATAAATCATTGAATCTCGATCAAAGGGATCAACCACCCTTGAAAGCGTTTCGGCACCTATAACCAAACAACGCTTTGCCATCCCCGCCTTTATGAATGCTTGTGCTTGAACCACACCTTCTACCCAGCCTGGACAGCCAAAAAGAATATCATAGGCCACACATTTTGGATTTTTTATTTTTAAAAGATGTTTTATTCGTGCAGCCAAACATGGAAGAATATCGCTTTGAATGGCGTTGTGTTTGACATCACCAAAGTTGTGTGCACAAATGATATAATCCAAAGTCTCAGGGTCAATTTTTGCATCTGCAATGGCTTTTTCTCCAGCAAAAGCACCAAGGTCGGAAGCTGTAAGTTTGTGGTTGGCATAACGTCGTTCTGAAATCCCTGTGATGGCTTTAAATTTATCGACAATAACGTCTGTTGGCGTATCAATAGCTTCTCCATCAATGGTAAAAAATTCACTACGAATAAAATCGTTATTCTTTTGAACTAAATCAGGTATATAACTGCCTGTTCCTGTTATGCGAATGCTCATATTTTTTTGTTTAAACTTCGGCGTATTCATCAATTGGAGCGCATGTACATATCAAATTTCGATCGCCATAAGCATCGTCTACACGACGTACAGAAGGCCAAAATTTATCTTCTTTTATATAGGCTAAAGGAAATGCTGCAGTAGTTCTTGTATAGGGTAAATCCCATTCATCGCTGCAAATCATTTCTTGCGTATGCGGAGCATTTTTCAGGGGGTTGTTAGCTTCCGACTTACTGGCTTGGTCAATTTCTTGACGAATAGAAATCATTGCATCACAAAACCGATCCATTTCTGCTTTACTTTCACTTTCTGTGGGTTCAATCATCATAGTTCCTGCAACAGGGAAAGAGACTGTTGGCGCATGAAATCCATAATCCATCAGTCGTTTTGCAATATCTGTAACTTCAATGCCGTTGGTTTTGAATGAACGACAATCAATAATCATTTCGTGTGCTGCTCGACCTTGTTCTCCTGTGTAAAGCGTTGGGTAATATCCTTCAAGACGTTCTTTGATATAGTTTGCATTCAGTATGGCAACTTTTGTTGCTTTAGTTAGCCCTTCTGCTCCAAGCATTTTAATGTATCCATAGGAAATGAGACAAGCCAAAGCAGAGCCAAAAGGAGCACCTGATATTGAGGTGATGGCTTGTGTTCCTCCAGTTTTTATAACAGGATTTCCTGGAAGAAAAGGCACAAGTTGTTCGGCCACACAAATAGGACCAACACCAGGACCTCCACCACCATGAGGAATGGCAAACGTTTTGTGTAAGTTGAGGTGACACACATCGGCTCCAATCTGACCTGGATTGGTGAGTCCAACTTGTGCATTCATGTTGGCACCATCCATATAGACTTGGCCACCATGGTCGTGAATGATTTGTGTAATTTCTTTAATGGCTGACTCATACACTCCATGAGTAGAAGGGTAGGTCACCATAAGCGCTGCTAGATGATCTTTGTGTTGCATGGCTTTTTCACGTAAATCTTCTACATCAATATTTCCGTTTTCTGAAGATTTTGTAACCACAACTTTCATACCAGCCATCACTGCACTCGCTGGATTTGTTCCGTGTGCCGATGAGGGAATGATGCAGATATTTCTGTGGTAATCCCCTCGAGATTCGTGATACGCTTTTATGGTCATTAATCCAGCAAATTCTCCTTGTGCACCAGAATTTGGTTGCAATGACGTCCCAGAAAAGCCAGTGATTTCATTTAGTTGTTTTTCTAATGTCCTCAAGACTTCGGTGTACCCTTGTACTTGATCTAAAGGCGCAAAAGGGTGGATATTCCCCCAGTTGGACCAACTCAAAGGCAACATTTCAACTGCTGCATTAAGCTTCATCGTGCATGATCCTAATGAAATCATCGAAAAATTTAATGCCAAGTCTTTACGTTCTAAACGTTTGATGTAACGCATCAATTCGGTCTCAGAATGATAGGAATTAAAAACGCTGTTGGTAAGAAAATCCGAGTTTCTAATGAGATGCTCTGGAAGTTGACCCTCGCTCATTGATTCTAGCGTTATCATTTTGTTGAGCGCTTCTGATACTATAGAAAGAACCTGTTCAAGGTCTTTTTTGTTGGTCGTTTCATTAATTGAAATAGAAACTGTGGTTGCATCAGGATAATAAAAATTAACTTCATTAGATAAAGCAATTTCTTTGACTTTTTTAGTATCAGTTACTTTTATGCGAATGGTATCGAAAAAGGTTTCATTTTCTAAAGTCAAACCTGCATTTGTCAAAGACTTAGCTAAAAGCGCAGCATTTTGATGCACTTTATTGGCGATGTATTTTAGCCCTTTTGGGCCATGATAAACAGCATACATTCCCGCCATCACGGCAAGTAAGACTTGTGCGGTACAAATATTGGACGTTGCTCGATCTCTTTTGATGTGTTGTTCTCTTGTTTGAAGTGCCATTCGGAGTGCACGCTCTCCATTCATATCTTTTGTTACGCCAATGATTCGTCCTGGAATATGGCGTTTGTATGCCTCTTTGGTGGCAAAATATGCGGCGTGAGGGCCGCCATACCCCATGGGTATCCCAAAACGTTGTGTAGTGCCCACAACAACATCGGCGCCAAAATGACCAGGAGCTTCGAGGACTACCAAACTGAGGATATCAGCTGCAACAGCAACTTTGATTTGGCTTGAATTGGCCTTTGAAATAAACTCTTTGAGGTTCATTATTTTCCCAGATGCGCCTGGATATTGAACGAGTGCTCCAAAAAAATTAGAGTTAAAATCAAAATCTTCTGTTTTACCTACTACAAGTTCAATACCAATGGGTGTTGCTCTTGTTTGAAGTACGGCTAAGGTCTGCGGGAAAATATCATCTGAAACAAAAAATTTGACCACTCCTGATTTTACAGCAACACGCTCTCTTACAGCAAACAAAAGTGCCATGGCTTCGGCTGCCGAAGTACTTTCATCGAGCAGAGAGGCATTGGCCAATTCCATGCCCGTCAAATCAGTAACCATGGTTTGAAAATTGAGTAAAGCTTCCAACCGACCTTGAGCAATTTCAGCTTGATATGGCGTATAGGCGGTATACCATCCTGGATTTTCTAAAATATTTCTTTGAATCACTGCTGGAAGGTTACTGGGATGATATCCCATGCCCACATAAGATTTGAAGACTTTATTTTTTGCGCCAAGTTTATGTATGTGTTCCAGAAATTCTTGTTCACTTAGTGGTTTTTCTAGATTTAAAGAGGTTTGCAACCTTATATTATGGGGTACCGTTTGGTCAATCAATTCCTCGATTGAATCTACACCAACCACATCTAACATTTCCTTAATCTGTGCGGCATTAGGACCAATATGTCTTTGTGAAAAAATATCTGGGTTCATATTTTACATCTTTAAAAATCTAAACAAAATTACGGATTTATTCATGCTTTTTTTTGTTAATAAATTAAAGTTTTTAACCGATTTTTAAGCTTATCAACAGTTTGGTTATTTTTGCAAAGTGAGTTTTTTAAAACGTTTATTTAAATTTTATATCAACAGCAGTGTTCATGTGGCGTTTTCGGTCCTTGCCTTATCTCATTTGACACAGCTACGTACGGAACAAACCGCAGACTTAGTTTTTTTAATAACCCTGTTTTGTGCGACAATTTTCGGATACAATTTTGTAAAGTATTTTGGTTTAGCCAAATTTCATTACCGTTCGCTCACTACGAAACTCAAAGAAATTCAAATCCTTAGTGCTTTTTGTTTTATAGCTTTTTTTATTTGTTTTTTTGGATTGAAAACGGAGGTGCAATACAGTTTATTTTTCCTAGGGTTAATCACTTTTTTTTATGCAATGCCTTTAAAATGGATTTCGTCAAAAAGTTTAAGAAAAATTAGTGGGTTAAAAATTTATATCATCGCTTTTGTTTGGGCGGCCACAACAGCTTTTCTTCCACAATTACAAAGTGGTCTTGAGCTCACCAAGATTCAGTATTGGTGGGTATTGGAACGTTTTGTGTTTATTTTTATTTTAATGCTTCCATTCGAAATCAGAGATATGAATTTTGATGATTTGAAACTCTCTACAATTCCACAACGCATGGGGCAAAATAATACCAAAAAATTAAGCTATTTAGGGGTGCTTTTGTTATTTGTATCCTTGATTTTTGCAGATGATTTTAATGAAGTTGAGTTTTTTTCTTCCTTAACGACATTGCTTTTATTGGTCTTTTTTTTAATCAAAAGTTCACCTAAAAGGTCACACTATT
Source organism: Formosa sp. (assembly GCA_038138145.1). GTDB lineage: Bacteria > Bacteroidota > Bacteroidia > Flavobacteriales > Flavobacteriaceae > UBA3537. Next base: position 206,748 of record JAYQDD010000002.1, on the reverse strand, counting down.
TCACAGCATTTTGGATAGAAGCACTTCCCATTTTTTGGTGGGTTTTATGGATAGGTTTTGAACTCTTAAAGAAGACCACCACGTTCTAAAAGTGCTTTATTAGTTGCAGTTTTTCCTCTAAAACGTTTGTACAGTACATGCGGATCTTCTGTACCTCCTTTGCTCAAAATGTGCTGTTTCAAACCTTTTGAAATTTCACTGTCAAAAATAGTTTTGCTTTTAAAATAAGCAAAAGCATCAGCATCCAGAACCTCCGCCCATTTGTAGCTATAATAGCCAGACGAATAGCCCCCTTGAAAAATATGTGCAAAAGCTGTAGACATACAATTTTCGGTAACATCTGGAAATAGTTGTGTGGCAGAAAATACTTTTTTTTCGTGTGCCTTGACATCTTCAATTGCGGAAGGGTCTTGTGCATGCCAGCTCATATCTAAGATGGCAAAACTCAACTGACGAAGGGTTTGCATCCCTTGTTGAAATTTTCCAGCTGCTTTTAGTTTTTCAATCCATTCTATAGGGATGAGCTCCCCTGTTTCGTAATGTTTTGCAAATAAGCTTAACGCTTCTTTTTCATAGCACCAATTTTCCATCAATTGACTTGGTAATTCCACAAAATCCCAAGCAACGTTCGTCCCTGAAAGACTAGGGTAGGTTGTGTTGGCCAACATGCCGTGTAATGCATGTCCAAATTCGTGAAAGAGTGTTGTCACTTCATTGAACGTGAGTAACGATGGTTTAGTTTTGGTAGGTTTCGTAAAGTTGCATACAATAGACACATGTGGTCTTTCATTTTTCTCATTCAAAACATATTGAGGCTTAAAAGAGGTCATCCAAGCGCCACTTCGTTTTCCTTGCCTAGGAAAAAAATCAGCATAAAAAATTGCTACAAGATTTGATGCTTCATCCATTACTTTATAGGTCATAACGTCGTCGTGGTACACATCAATATCCTCGTTTTTTTCGAATCTAAGCCCAAAAAGTTTTTTGGCGATTTGAAAAGCACCATCAATCACATTTTCGAGCTTAAAATAGGGTTTGAGTTGGGCATCGTCAATATCAAAATTTTGTTTTTTTAGTTGTTCCGAATAGTATGCATTATCCCATTTTTGAAGTTCTTGTATGCCATCACTTTTTTGTGCGAAAGCGCTTAAATCCGCAAATTCTTTTTGTGCAAATGGACGAGCTTTGTCAAGTAAATCGGACAAAAATTGGATGACTGTTTCAGGCGTTTTGGCCATACGTTCTTCAAGTACATAGCGCGCATGGGTTTTGTACCCCAAAAGGTTGGCTCTTTGGTGTCGAAGTTTTGCGATGCTTAAAACAAGTTCTTGGTTGTCAAGATTGTCATTGTGAAAACCTTTTTGACCAAAAGCACACGCCAGTTTTTTGCGTAAGGATCTATTTTTGGCATATGTCATAAAGGGGATATAGCTTGGATAGTCAAGCGTTATTATCCAACCGTCTTTTCCCTTTTTTTCCGCCAACAATTTGGCGACTTCTTTTTCATCTTCTGGCAATCCCTCTAAGTCAGACTCTTTTTTTAGGTGAAGTTCAAATCTGTTTGTTTCGGCGAGTAAATGTTCGCCAAAAGTGAGTTTTAAACGACTCAATGATTTATCGATTTCCCTGAGTTTATTTTTGTCGTTTTCGGGAAGTAAAGCACCATTTCTAGAAAAGCTTTTGTATTTTTTTTCAAGAAGTTGGTGTTGTTCTGGAGACAAATCTAAAGTGTCTTTGAGATCAAAAACATGTTTGATTTTTTGAAAAAGAACTTCGTTTAGGGCTACATCATTTGAAAATTCCGCCAACAATGGCGAGACTTCTTGAGCAATTAACTGAATCTCTTGGTTGGTTTCTGCAGCATTCAAATTGAAAAAAAGACTTGAAATTCGTTCCAATTCTAAGGACGAAAACTCTAAAGCTACAATAGTATTCTCGAAAGAGGGTGTGTCATTATTTTCACAAATTTTATTTATGGTTGCTTTGGAATTGACAATAGCTGTTTTGAAAGCAGGTAGAAAATCACTTGCTTTTATTTTTGAAAAAGGTGCAGTACCGTAGGGCGTTTCAAAGCGCTTGTTCAAAATATTCATAAGATGGTTTTCTTCTGAATTAGGGCTTAAGATTTTTTGAAGCGTTTTCGACTTTGAGTTTCAATCCTTGTTTATAAACTTGAATTTTATCTAAAACACATTGGTCAGATGCACCTATAATTTGCGCAGCCAAAATCCCGGCATTTTTGGCGCCATTTAGAGCTACGGTTGCTACAGGCACCCCGCCAGGCATTTGAAGAATCGATAGTACTGAGTCCCATCCATCAATAGAATTACTTGATTTTACAGGAACTCCAACGATGGGCAATGGACTAATAGCGGCAATCATCCCTGGAAGATGAGCAGCACCACCAGCACCAGCGATAATGACTTTTAATCCTCTTTCATGTGCAGTCTTGCCGTATTCAAATAATTTTTCAGGTGTGCGGTGTGCCGAAACAATATCAACTTCAACGTCAATATCGAAGTTTTTAAGGATTTCTACCGCTTCTTTCATGACCGGCATATCGCTGTCACTTCCCATAATAATACCTACTTGTGCCATACTATTTGCTTATTACTTTGATTGTTTCTTTTACTTGTTGCGCTATTGAACGCGCTTTATCAATTTCGGAATGAACAATGGTAACATGTCCCATTTTTCGAAATGGACGTGTTTCTTTCTTTCCGTATATGTGTGGTGTTACACCATCTAATTTCAAAATCTTTTCGATATTCTCATATACAACATTGCCTTGGTGTCCTTCAGCACCAACAAGATTTACCATCACACCGCTGACTTTATTTTTTGTATCTCCAAGAGGTAAATCTAAAATAGCGCGAATGTGTTGTTCGAACTGAGAAGTGTAGCTGGCTTCAATTGTTTGGTGCCCTGAATTGTGTGGGCGAGGTGCCACTTCATTGATTAAGATTTCATCATCTTCTGTCAGAAATAATTCTACAGCCAAAAGCCCTACATGATGAAACGCTGCTGCAGTTTTTAAAGCAACGAGCTCAGCTTTTTTTGTAATGTCTTTAGAAATTCTTGCTGGACAAAGGACATATTCTACTTGATTTGCCTCAGGGTGAAACTCCATTTCAACTACTGGATAGGCACGAACTTCCCCTTTGGGCGATCTTGCTACAGTAACGGCAAGTTCTTTTTTAAATGGAACTAAGGTTTCTGCAATACACTCGACATTGGGAAGCTCGTCCAAATCGGATACTGAACGAACAATTTTTACTCCTTTCCCATCATAGCCAAATTGTGCGCTTTTCCATACAAAAGGGAGTGTTTGTACATCGTGCTCAATGGCTCTTTTAAGCTCGTCTTTATATGCATATCTTGTAAATGCTGCTGTGGACAAATCATGATCTACATAAAAAAGTTTTTGTTTTGCTTTGTTTTGAATTGTTGCCAACGTTTCCGCAGAGGGGAATACATTTATGCCTTCTTTTTCAAGTGCTCTTAGCGCTTCAACATTAACATTTTCAATTTCAATGGTTAGTGTATTTACTTTTTTACCAAACTCAAAAACCGTATCGAAATCCATAAGATCGCCTACAAAAAACTCATCACATGCTATTTTGCAAGGCGCTTCGGGGTTGGGGTCCAAAACACAGGTATGGATGTCAAATTTTTGTGTTGTATAGAGCAACATTTTCCCAAGTTGTCCACCGCCTAAAATACCGACTTTATGTTGAGAAGAGAAAACATGCATATCTGCCAAATTGCTAAAGTTTGAATTCTACCGCAAAAATACACTTAAAAATGGAATCTTGCATCAAAATCCCTTGGCAAAACATTTTTTAACCTTTGTAATTAATTATCTTTGTGGCCAAATCTCATTTCTTTATTCAAAGATTATCTTTGAATCAATATGACAACAGTTAAAAATCAGCATGAAAAACATCGTATTATTTGGTCCACCGGGCGCTGGAAAAGGCACTCAAGCAAATTTTTTAAAAGAAACCTATAATCTGATTCACATCTCGACAGGTGATGTGTTTCGGTACAATATCAAAAACCAAACCGATTTGGGTGTATTGGCCAAATCGTATATGAATAAAGGCGAACTTGTCCCCGATCAAGTCACCATTGATATGTTGCGCGATGAGGTCGCTAAAACCCCCGAGGCCAATGGATTTATTTTTGATGGTTTCCCAAGAAACACTTTTCAAGCTGAAGCGTTAGACGAAATTCTAAAGGCCTATGATACCGAAGTTAATGCCATGATTGCTTTGGAAGTCGATGATGAAGTTTTAGTAAAACGCCTTTTAAAGCGTGGCGAAACGAGTGGTAGACCAGACGATTCGTCTGAGGAAATTGTCCGTAACCGCATCAAAATTTATTATGAAGAAACGGCTATTTTGAAATCTTATTATCAGAAAAAAGATAAATATTATGGCGTTGATGGCGTCGGCGATATCGATGCGATTACGGCGCGTTTGAATGCTGTAATAGACGCTCTTTAAACTAAAAAAGATGACTGAAGGTAATTTTGTCGATTATATAAAATTATATGCTTCTTCTGGAAATGGAGGAAAGGGTTCAGTTCATCTGCATCGTGAAAAATACATCACCAAAGGTGGTCCTGATGGTGGAGATGGTGGTCGTGGAGGTCATATCATTGTTCGAGGGAATGAAAATTTATGGACACTACACCATTTAAAATTCAAAAAGCATTTTAGAGCTGGACATGGCGAACATGGCAGCAAAAGCCGAAGTACAGGTGCTGATGGTACAGATGTTTTTATAGACGTTCCCTTAGGTACAGTTGTTCGTGATACAGAAACCAACGCTGTTTTATTTGAAATTACCGAACACTCTCAAGAAATTATTTTGTGTGAAGGTGGCAAAGGTGGACGAGGGAATTGGCATTTCAAATCTTCCACAAATCAAACGCCGCGTTATGCACAACCCGGAATGCCTTCAGAAGAAAAATACGTCACAGTAGAATTAAAAATACTCGCCGATGTAGGACTTGTAGGGTTTCCAAATGCAGGCAAGTCAACCTTGCTCTCTGTCATTACTTCAGCTAAGCCTAAAATAGCGGATTATGAATTCACGACATTAAAACCAAATCTTGGTATAGTAGAATACAGAGATTTTCAATCTTTTGTGATGGCCGATATCCCAGGAATTATTGAAGGTGCAGCCGAGGGGAAAGGTCTAGGACACTACTTTTTACGTCATATTGAACGCAACTCAATTCTTTTATTTCTTATTCCAGCTGATGCTGATAACATAAAAAACCAATATGATATTTTGTTGGATGAACTGAGACGTTACAACCCTGAAATACTTGATAAAGAACGCATTGTAGCCATTTCTAAAAGTGATTTGTTGGATGAAGAACTTAAGGCAGAACTTAAAGAAATTCTCGACGACGAAATGCCTGTGGATTATTTATTTATTTCATCTGCTACACAAACAGGAATTATGCCACTAAAGGATCTCCTTTGGAAACAACTCAATGCTTAGTTGTTTTTTTTGGCTTATTTTTAAGGGATAAAAGTACTGATATTGATCATGATGAAACCATACTATTTTTTAGTGCTCTTTTGCTTTCCTCTTTTGCTTTTTAGTCAAAATATACCAAAAGAATTTCAAGAGTTGTGGCGCGCTAAGGCCTATACTTCATTGGCACCAAAGCTGGAGCAGTTGGTTTCTAATGATACAACCAATCTAGAAGCACTAGATTTACTTGGCGATGTTTATGGGCGTATGGAAGACTGGGAACGTGCTGCTGCTTGTTATGAAAAGTTAACTTTGGCAATGCCTAATGAAGCCAATTACCATTTTAAATACGGTGGTGTTTTAGGGATGATGGCCAAAGAAAGTTCTAAGTTTAAAGCTTTGGGGTTAATTAACCAAACGAAGAAGTCATTTTCCAAAGCCGCCAGACTAGATCCATCTCATAGGGCAGTTCGTTGGGCTCAAGTAGAGCTCTATGTACAATTGCCTGCTTTCTTGGGTGGAAGCTACAATAAGGCATTGGAAATTGCCGATGAACTAGAAGCAATCTCTGAGCTTAATGGGTATTTTGCCAAGGCCTATATTTATACACAAAAAAAAGATGAAATTCAGTCCAAAAAATTCACCAAAAAAGGGGTAAAGATTCGTCATCTTGCTTCATGTCTAAGTCAACAAAACCAGACAAAAGAATGCACCACACACAACAATACACTACATTATGACCTTGCCCTTGCGTGTATGACCAATGATTTGGATGTTGATGCCGCTGCGTTTTTATTTAGAAAATTTATAGCAGATTTTAATTCTGCCGATAGAGTGCCGCTTGAATTAGCCCATTTTCAAATATCAAAAATATTGCTTAAACAACACCACACATAATATGATTTGGTGAATTTTAATTATGAATTTAAATTAAAACCAAATTTCTATTTAGCAAAAAATGAAAAAAAGCGCATTTTAATGCACGCTCCCAATTAAAATTTTAGCGACTCTGCGTATATTTACCCTAAAATAAGTTTTATGAATGTTCATTTTATCGCCATTGGCGGTGCAGCCATGCACAACCTTGCTCTCGCATTGCACTTGAAAGGTATGCATGTCACCGGCAGTGACGACGTTATTTTTGAGCCCTCAAAATCTAGATTGTCTGCTCATGGATTATTGCCTGAAGCTATGGGGTGGTTTCCAGAGAAAATAAATTCTTCTTTGGACGCAATTATCCTTGGTATGCATGCCAAAGTCGATAATCCAGAATTGATTCGTGCACAAGAGTTAGGGCTTGACATTTTCTCATATCCAGAATTTATTTTTGAGCAATCAAAACATAAAACGCGAGTCGTTATTGGCGGTAGTCATGGCAAAACCACGATTACAGCGATGATTCTTCATGTTTTGAATTACCACAACAAAGAAGTTGATTACATGGTTGGCGCACAACTTGAGGGCTTTGATGTCATGGTAAAATTGACGGATTACAACGATTTTATTGTCCTTGAAGGCGATGAGTATTTAAGTTCCCCTATTGATCTAAGACCAAAATTCCATCACTATAAACCCAATATTGCACTTTTAAGTGGAATTGCTTGGGATCATATCAATGTATTTCCAACTTTCGAAGACTATAAAAAACAGTTTTCTGTTTTTGTAGACAGCATAGTGGAGGGGGGAAGCATCTCTTACAATACTGAAGATCAGTTTGTTAAAGAAATTGTAGAACTCAGCAACAATCCTATTCGAAAATTTCCATACCAAACTCCAGACTACACCATTGACAATGGGGCAACATATTTAGAAACTCCAGAGGGTCCCATGCCATTAGAAATATTCGGTGCGCATAATTTAAATAATTTGGCTGGTGCCAAGTGGATTTGTCAGCACATGGGTGTTGATGAACTTGATTTTTACGAAGCTATTGCTTTGTTTAAAGGCGCTAATAAACGTTTAGAAAAAATTGCTGAACAAAACTCTACAGTTGTGTATAAAGATTTTGCCCATGCGCCCAGTAAAGTTAAAGCAACAACTATGGCAGTTAAAAATCAGTATCCACAATGGCGACTAGTAGCTTGTTTGGAGCTGCACACCTATAGTAGTTTGAATGAGAATTTTCTTTCAGAATATAATCAAACTTTAGCCATGGCCGATGAAGCTGTGGTATTTTATGCACCAAGTGCTTTAGCTATAAAAAAGTTAAAACCCATCAGTGCAGCGCAAATAGCCAGTGCATTCAATCATAGTAATTTAACTGTTTTTACAGACCCCATTGCCTTTCAAAACTTTCTAAACGCCCAAAATTATAAAGATACGGCCTTGCTGCTTATGAGTTCTGGAAACTACGGCGGTTTGGATTTTGACACCCTTCCCGAGATGATAATATAACCTTTAAAATAAAACTTATTGACATGATGCCCCAAAATTCAATGACCATCAAAAATTGGTCGGAAGCCGATCAACCAAGAGAAAAATTAAGAGCCAATGGTGCTCGTTTTTTGAGTGATGCAGAACTCATAGCCATCATTATAGGATCTGGAACTCAAGATGTAAGCGCTTTAGATTTGGCGAAAATTGTGTTGTCCAGCGTTCAAAATAATTTAAATGAAATTGGCAAACTTTCACTAGCTCAACTTACACATTTCAAAGGAATTGGCGAAGCTAAGGCCATTAAAATTATGGCTGCTATGGAACTTGGTCGACGTCATAAGGAGGGCGCTACAATGCATCAACCCAAAGTAACCTCAAGTGCCTCAGTTTTTGAACTTATGCAACCCTTGTTAGGCATTTTAAAACACGAAGAATTTTGGGTACTGTATTTGAATAATTCCAACAAGATTATTTCAAAAATTCAGTTGAGTAAAGGCGGAATAACGGCTACAGTTGTGGACACACGATTGTTGTTAAAAAAAGCTTTGGAAGTGGGTGCAGTCGCGCTGATTTTGGTGCACAATCATCCTTCTGGTGGATTGAAACCCAGCCAATCTGATCGAATCCTCACAGAAAAACTTAAAACTGCAGCTAATACTTTAGATATTAAAGTGCTGGATCGCCTTATTGTCACAGAAAAAACTTATTTTAGTTTTGCCGATGAAAATATGCTTTAATGCTGCTCATTTATACACCAAAAATAACCAGTCGACTCAAGTTTGTATTCAAACAAATTTGCACCCGTATCTTGGGTATTCCCATAGATTTTACGACGACTATAGAAGTTTTTATTGCCCATACTGGCCCTAAGATGTCTTATGGTTCACAACCCCTTGGTTCGGAGTTTTTTATAAAAAGTAATGGATTGCTTTTTGATCAAGGCCTATCGGATGTGGAGATCAATGTTCAGAATTGGGACGATACAAAGTGTTTTTTTTATGTGGGTGAAAAAAGTCATCTGCCTTTTGATGTATTTTCGGCTGCCTTTTATTTGCTTAGTCGGTATGAAGAATACTTACCCCATGTAAAAGATCAGTATGGTCGATTCACAAAAGAACATAGTATTGCATTTCAAAACCAATTTTTGCACCAACCAGTTATCGATATTTGGGCCTACAAGTTAAAATCCGCACTTGAGCAACATTTCCCTCAAACCGTATTTGAAAACAAACATTATCGAATTCACCCAATTATTGATGTGCCCATGGCTTATTTTTTTAAAAACAAAGGACTTTTACGCACTGTAGGTGGTTTTTTGTCTGATTTGTTCCAGTTTCGATTCAGGCTATTTTATGACCGCTTTGTTGTATTGTTTGGTTTAAAAAAAGACCCTTACAACACATTTAATTGGATCATAAATCGTCAGAAAAAATCAAAAGAAAAGTTTGATGTATTTTTTCTCGTAGGGGATTACTCCACCTATGACAAAAGTATCAATTTGAATAAAAAAGAATTTGTTGCTCAAATAAAATCCATTAGAGATTACTGTAATGTTGGACTGAAAACATCATTTTTGGCACTTGATAATTTTGACAAATTAAAACAAGAAAAACGACGATTGGACGCTGTTGTGAATTCTAATATCTCCAAGGCAAGAGCATCGTTTTCAAAAGTGAATCTTCCTGTCACTTACCGCCATTACGTAGATTTGGAAATTCAGACAGACTTTTCGATGGGCTATCCAGATACCATAGGTTTTCGTGCGAGTACCTGTACACCATTTTTGTTTTATGATTTAGATTTTGAAGTCCAAACCCCTTTGATGATTCATCCTTATCAATTGATGGATTTTTCGTTATTAAAACACACTTCTTTTTTAGACAAAAAAGAGACCTTGGAAAAGGCCATACAAGAAGTAAAAAATGTGAATGGTGTCTTTACACCTATAATCCATAACTATACGTTTAGTGGGTGGGATCGTTGGACTGATTTTAAGACTTTATTTAATATTATTTTAGATTCCAAAACCGATGTATCAGCATAAAAAACATTTATTTTTTGATTTAGACCACACCCTTTGGGACTTTGATAAAAACTCGGCATTGACGTTCGAAAAAATTTTTAGAATCAATAATCTTGAAGTCGAATTAAATTCTTTTTTAGAGGTTTATATGCCCATAAATTTGGCCTATTGGAAGCTTTATCGTGAAGAAAAAATAGACAAAACAAGTTTGCGTTTTGCACGACTAAAAGATGCTTTTGACGCACTCGGAGTCAAAGTCAGTACACAACTTATCTACAAACTATCTGGCGATTATATCACCCATCTTTCTACATTCAATCACCTATTTGATGGCACCATAACAATTTTAGATTACCTAAAACCCAAATACACTTTACACATCATCACCAATGGTTTCAAAGAAGTGCAGCATGGTAAATTGAATAAATCTGGAATTGCACAGTATTTCGAAACAGTCACCAATTCTGAAATGGTAGGTGTAAAAAAGCCAAATTCAAAAATATTCAAGCATGCATTAGATTTGGCCAAAGCTACAGCTGATCAAAGTCTTATGATTGGCGATAATTTGGAGGCCGATATTTTGGGTGCACTAAATTTTGGTATAGATGCAGTGTGTTTTAATTACCACAATGAAAACATCCCTAATGAAATAGAGTCCGTCAACCAACTTTTGGAGCTTAAACAGTATTTATAATTTTAAAAAAATGATTATATTCAACTTAAAATTATATTCAATGAAAAATACATCAGCCATTGTTTTTTGTTTACTTATGATGTGTCAAAACTTTGTTTTTGCACAAAATGACATCAATAATTACAAATATGTTTCCGTTCCAGAGCGCTTCGATTTTTTAAAATATTCAGATCAATACCAAGTCAATTCGCTCACAAAATTCCTATTAAAAAAAAATGGGTTTGTTGTGTTGGAAGATTATGCAAACTACCCAAAAGACCTTTCAGAAAACCGTTGTCTGTTGTTGAATGTAGATGTTCTAAAACTTAAAGGATTTTTGAAAACTAAGCTTGAAGTTCATTTTAGGGATTGCAATAATGAACTTATTTTTAAGTCAGCAATTGGGACATCCAAAGAAAAAGAGTACAAAAAGAGCTATCACGAAGCATTGCGTGCTGCTTTTGAATCCGTAGCTGCATTGAATTATAATTATGTGGCACAAGTGCCTGAAACTTCGGAAGTATCTATACCAGTACCAACGCCTCCTGATGTTCCAGATCTATCAGTGACTCCAACACCAGTAGAAGCTGTACCCACGCCACCTCTACCTGAAGATTTGCCAGTTCCTCCACCGGTTGTTGAGCAAGAAATTCCACAAATTCAGGTCATTGCCACTGCATATGGTTTTGAGGTAAAAGATATTAGTTCTGGAGTTGTTTTACATACGCTTCATGCTACAATTTACGATGGAGTTTTTCTTATTGACAACAAAACAGGTATTGCTTACAGGCGCGGAAACCGTTGGGTGCGTGAGTATGTGGCCACTCAGAACATTGTGATCGAACCTTTATTTTAGTCTTGCACTAATAGTTGTATTTGTCTTTCCAACGTTGTTTTAGAAAGTCTTTTTGTGCTTGTTCTCTAGCGTTATCGCCAGGCGCATAAAATGTTGTGTTCTCAATTCCTTTTGGTAAAAACTCTTGAGCAACAAAATTTTGCTCATAGTCATGAGCGTATTTATACTCCTCACCATAACCAAGTGTTTTCATTAGCTTTGTGGGTGCATTTCGAAGGTCTAAAGGGACACTTAGGTTCCCCGTATTTTTGACCGTTTCCAAAGCATGATTAATGGCTTTACAGGCGCTATTACTTTTTGGAGAACATGCCATATAGGTTGCACATTGACTGAGAATAATTCGAGCTTCTGGCATTCCAATGGCGGCCACGGCTTGCATTGTAGAATTGGCCATTACAAGTGCAGTAGGGTTGGCATTTCCAATATCTTCACTAGCCAAAATCAATAACCGTCTTGCGATAAATTTCACATCTTCGCCACCTTCAAGCATGCGTGCTAGCCAATATACTGCCGCATTGGGATCGCTTCCACGAATCGATTTTATAAAGGCCGAAACAATATCATAGTGCTGATCACCAGTTTTGTCATAAAGCATCAAATTGTTCTGCACTTTTTCGCTTACAAGTTTATTTGTAAGTGTGATTTTATCCGATGATTCAGAATTGATTATGAGTTCAAAAATATTGAGTAATTTTCGTGCATCACCACCAGAAAGGCGAATAAGTGCTTCAGTTTCTTTCAATATGATTTTTTTAGATGATAGCATTTCGTCAGTGGTCATAGCACGTTGTAATAAAGCTTCTAAATCCTCTTTTCCAAACGGCTTTAAGGTGTACACTTGACAGCGCGAGAGTAGGGCAGAGATGACTTCAAAGCTGGGGTTTTCTGTGGTAGCTCCAATGAGCGTAACCCACCCTTTTTCTACGGCTTGAAGAAGTGAGTCTTGCTGTGCTTTACTAAACCGGTGGATTTCATCAATAAAGAGAATAGGATTTTTGGTCGTAAAAAGACCACCACTTTGTTTTGCTTTTTCAATAACTTCACGAACATCTTTCACGCCAGAATTTATGGCGCTAAGTGTATAAAAAGGGCGTTCAGATGCTTGTGCAATAATGGTTGCCAATGTTGTTTTACCAATTCCTGGGGGACCCCACAAAATCAAGGAAGGGATTAGTCCCTGTTTCAATCCTTCTGTGAGTGCTCCATTTGGGCCAACCAAATGTTGCTGACTGATGTACTCAGAAAGTGTGTTTGGACGTAAACGTTCGGCAAGCGGTGTATTCATACCACAAATTAAACCTTTTTTTTAAGCAATTTCAACTTTCGTATTTTTATGTCTATGAAAACCACATCATCATTTCAATTTTCGCTGGGCGTTTTGGGTTATCCATTGTTGTTTTTGCTGCTAATTTGGATTGTTTTTTGGGCCGAATTGCGCTTCGGACTTCATCTGAAACATTTTGGGGTATATCCTCGCAAATTAGAAGGATTGATTGGGGTGGTTTGTAGCCCTTTTATTCATGGTTCTTTAACGCATTTGTACCACAACAGCATTCCATTGTTTGTGCTTTCTATGGCATTGTTTTATTTCTACAGACCCATTGCGTGGAAGCTTATTTTGTGGGGTATTTTGCTTTCAGGATTGTTCACTTGGTGTATTGGCAGTCCAGCGTACCACATTGGCGCTAGTGGGCTTATTTATGTTTTGATGAGTTTCTTGTTGTTTAAAGGATTGTTTTCAAAACATTACCGATTAATCGCCCTTTCGTTAGTTGTTGTATTTCTTTATGGAGGAATGATTTGGTATATTTTTCCTGTTAAAGAAAAAATGTCTTGGGAAGGTCATTTGTCGGGGTTTGTAGTGGGGATATTATTTTCTTTTTTATTTAAATCTTCCATTGCTAAACCCTTTAAATATGCTTGGGAACAACCCGATTTTGACGCTTCTAATGATCCTTTTTTACAGCAATTTGATGAAGATGGTAATTTTATAGAACCTCCAAAACAAGAGGAAGATTCAAAAATCTCAATACACTATGCTTTCAAAGAAGAGGAATGACGTTGGCGTACAACCTCATAAAGAAAAGCGCCACAAGCTACAGACACATTCAACGAGGCGATACTACCAAACATAGGTAATTTGGCCTTGCCATCAACAAGTTTGAGGACAGAAGGGGAGACCCCTTTACCTTCAGAGCCCATAACGATGGCGGTTGCTGCTTTAAAATCTACATCGTAAAGTGTGTGTTCTGTTTTTTCTGTGGCGGCAATTACGTAAATTTCTGATGCTTGGAAGTAAAAAATAGCATCTTTGATATGATCAACTTTGCAAATAGGAATATTGAATACTGCTCCAGCGCTTGTTTTTATGGTATCGCCATTTATTGGGGCACTTCCACTTTTTTGAACAATGATGCCATCGACACCGGTACATTCTGCAGTGCGAATAATGGCTCCAAGGTTTCGTACATCGCTTAATTGATCTAAAATCAAAAACAGTGGATGTTCTTTTGTTTCTTTCACCGCAGTCACCAATGCATCCAATTCATAAAACGTAATGGGGGCAATGTGTGCCACAGCACCTTGATGGTTGTTTGGTGTGAGTCTATTGAGTTTTTCTACAGGGACGTAGCTGTAATTGATGCCCTTTTTTCTAATGCTGTGTTCTAATTGAGAAAACAACTCACCTCTAAGCCCTTTTTGTAAAAATACTTTATCAATAGATTTGTTGGCTTCAATGGCTTCTAAAACGGCACGTAATCCGTACAAACTTGTTTCTTTTTGCATGTTGTAAAAATACAATTTAATTTAGTGGCCTTGTATAAAAAAAGCGGGCATTGCCCGCTTTTTTTAATTTAATCAGTAGTTTATTTAAGCACTACTTTTTTCTGTAGAAACGTATTACCTTGATTTATTTTTAAAACATAAACCCCTTTAGCGAAGCTCGACGTATCGATTTGACCTCTAATGGTTCCATTGCCTTTAGAAATTTCATCTTCGTAAACTACTCTTCCTCTTATATCGTAGAGCATTAGTTGTGTAGCTTTATCCGAAGCTGGGAATTTAAAATTAATTTCTGTTAGCGCTGGATTTGGCCATACATGAACCGTAGAAATTTCTATATCAGCAGTCCCAAGAGTCAAATTTGAACCTGTGACTACAAGCGAAAAATCTTGCGCGCCGTCGGTAAGAGTTCCTTTATGTGATACCGTCAGTGTATAGATACCCGATGTTGGATTTTCAATATCAATTTTCTCAACAGTATCCACTAAGTTGTCTCCTGTAATTGCAGAACCAGAAATATTATTTAGATCTAATTTCCATGGCAAATAAGTTGTACTTCCATTAGGCCCTATTAATCTTAAATCTAAATCGTTAACGAGAGCAGGTGTGGGGCTATTTAATTGTCCGTTTCGTGGTGTTCCTGCCGGATCGGTCCAACATAAAGTTGCACTCAAGGGTTCACCTGATGTCACCTCTATTGTTGTAGAAAAACTTCCACCATCAGAAAGTACGCGCTCAGAAATATATGCATTTCCATTTGAAGCGTTTAATATTGTTTCAGCTGCAAATTTTGAGTTTAAAAGTCCCCAGCCAAAAATTGGATCGGGTCCAATTCTAGTGCCATCATCAGTTGCAGTGTGACAAACAAGTCCTTTAAGTGTCGCTGATTTCATGAATTGACTATTAAGTTCATTGTAATATTGTTGCAGTAGCAACAACGACCCAGCCACATTTGGCGCAGCCATAGAAGTACCTGTTTTTAACCCAAAAGATTGATCACTTGAACTATCTGCAGAAAATACTTCAGTACCATCCCCAGAGATATCTGGTTTTATTCTACCGTCATCAGCAGGTCCTTGGCTACTACTTGTATTAATCGCAAGACTAATAATAGAACCAGAATTTAATGCAAATGGATTATTTGCGTTGGCGACTACCAAATTATTTTTTCCGTTTTTTTCAGCTGTTAATTTATCAAAACCGGCTGACATTCCTCCAGAATATGTAGACTCTCCATCATTTCCTGCAGATAATACTTGAAGATAATATGGCGCATCATAAGCAAGGTCATCCCAATCTGCAGCGTCGTCATTGTAACAACCCATCATCCAACTTGGTGCATTTTGTGCGTTGGTATCAGGGTCTCTTACGGGAATGCCATAGGATTGATTTGAAATCAGCAAAGCTCCAAATCTTGCTTGGTTTAGTACTTCTAAATAATCGTTTATCCAGTCATACGAAACTAAGTTTGCTTGAGGAGCCATTCCTTTAGCACTGCTTTGATAGCCTCTGCCAACCATAGTACCCGCAACATGTGTTCCATGGCTATTGTAATTTGTTCCAGTGTTATCTGGAGTAGTTACTCTTGACGTGGTTGAAGAAGCACTTTCTCTAAATTCAAAATGTGAAACTCGGGCAACGCCTTCATCCCATATACCTATGGTCATATTTTGCCCCTCAAGATTTAAACCTAAAGCGCCGCCATTATGAAGAAAGTTTGTTCTTGTAGCTTTTGCACTATTGACATTATCAGTTGTAATATATATTGGTTTACCATCAATGATTCTGTCTAGGTAGTAATTTTTATTGCCAGAACGCATCACTCTTTTTGCGTCTTTATTGCTATTTAAAAAAGCATCAATTTCTTCTTGAATTTTCTTGTTTTTATTTTTTATTCTATTCTCTAGCTGTTTAATGGCCTCAATGTCATAGTTTTTTACGATTTCCATTTGCTCTTCTTTGGTTTGAGCGATAGCAAAATAACACTGAAAGGCAATAAATAAAAGAGTAATTTTTTTCATATTGGGATTGATTTAAATAATAAGGGCTGTTTATGTAAACAGCCCTATAAAATTGATTGTTTTGAGTATCTATTCAGGTGTGTATACAGAAACTCCCTCTTCACCATACCCAAGACATTTCCATGAGATTGTAATGACCCCGGTATCTGGATCTACTGAATTGACTCCATCTTCAGAGGCAACAACAGCTCCCCAGTAGTCTGATTGATTATCCCAAAGAATTTCTCCACATATTTCATAAAATGTTACAACAAATTCCGACGTACCATATGCCCCTACATAAGGACCAGATGAATACAATCCGCCTGAGAAATCATTTACATAAAATGTTCCATCACCGTTTGCAAAAATATCATAGACACCAGTATTTGTACTATAATCAGGAAGAAAATCGTGAGTCGAGTAAGTTGTTGTTACTGAATACGTTCCTGATAAATCAAGCAAATCACAGGTTTTGATAGTAACTCTATACGTTGATGAAAAGTCAGGAGCAATACCCATTCCAACATTTCTACTGTTGGATTGCATAACGACATCAAACACATAGGTGTTTGCAATATTAGCTTGCAAACTCACTAAATCAATGTTTAGCGTTATTGTACCATTCAAAGTATTTGCAGCAATAGTTGAACTTCCAGAACCACTAACAAGAATGTCACTGGAATTGCCTTGAACGTCTGCTGTTGAATAGTCTAAAACTATTTCCGATTTATTTATTGGTGCAGTGTATCTAAAAGGAATATCTATAGATGATACACCTTCAGTTAATAAATCATTACTAAGATAAGTTGCTGATGGATCTGTTCCATCAAACTGTAACCATCCGCTTGTTGGGTTTTCCTCACCTAAACCGTTATTGCTGTCATTGTCACATGCAACAAGAATAGTTAGTGATAAGAAAAATACTAAAAGTTTGTTTATTTCTTTCATTTTTCTGTCTTTAAATTAAATTTTCTCTAATAAAAATTGTGCTTCAACAGCTACTCCACAGGAAGCCCCTCCTTCATCGTCTGTTATAATTATGGTAAAAGATGAATCATCAGTAGGATCATAACTTCCAGTGTTATTTGATGGACCTATAGTAGTAGATGAACCACATCCGACATTTGTAGCTAGACCAGGCGGAACCTCAACTACTCCTTCACATGCCAAATTAAATGAGAATGTAACTGCGGGAAATGAACCAAGGTCTGGATAAATTGGTGAACTGAACTCACGGGACGTAATTGATGAACTTCCTTGAGAAATAGTTACCTCACCATTTACAAATACACTAGAACCAAATATACCAGGAACCAGTGTGGTCAAGGTATAAGTACCGGTAAAATCTGCGTCAACAGGGCAGATCTTAGTCATTTTAACAGAGTGAGGACTTGATGTAAATTGACCGTTGTCACTTACAGATTCAATTTTTAAAACAACAGTTTTGGGTTCACCTGGTGGGATAGTTGTTGAAATACCTGTCAATGTCAGTGCTCCAAAGTACTCTCCTGCAGGAATAGTAACACTCAAATTATCAATTGTGTATTGGTCGGATGAAGCAGTACTTAGCTCTTCATCAATTGTTAATACAACTGTTCTGTCGGAGCTTGATAATGTACTAACTCCAACTCCAACTTCAATAACCCCATTATTAGGGCTTATAACGTCTAATAAACTTTCTGATCCATTTTCAAAAAACGCGAAAGTTGTACTAGTGTTTGGGTCGTAAATAACATCTTCATGTTCACCACAAGAAAATACTATTATAGACAATAATAATAAACTTAGTTTTTTCATAATATTATTTTTTATATTAATTACCATATCCCGGGTTTTGCACAATTGAAGGGTTTGCATTTATCTCAACCTGTGGAATTGGCAAAGTGAGTCTGTGATCACTAGGAAGCATTACACAGTTTCCACCAGAGGCACAGTCTAAGGCATCTCTATTTATTCCTGAATTAAGTCTGTCTTTGAATCTTTTGATATCTAAATATCTGTGACCTTCAAAAGCAAGTTCTAATCTTCTTTCATTTAATACCGCATCATATGCTTCAGTTTGAGATGTGTAAGAATCAAGAGCTGTACCTGATCCGAAACGTGCGTCTCTTAGTTCTTTCAACGTTGCAGCAGCACCACTTAGATTATTCGCGTTAACTTGAGCTTCAGCTTTAATTAAATACATTTCAGAAACTCTCATAGATTTAATATCACTTAAGAAAGGAGATGCATTTCCAGGGTATTTGTTGATGAGATGAATGTTGTTAGCTGGATCACTTGGTCCTCCATTACTGTTGGAAAAATTGATGTTAACATAAAGTCTAATATCAGCTGGATCATGTGCATCGTGAAGACTGTTAGAAGCTTCAATGAATGGACCTGCTGAATTAGTGAAATACCATAGTCCTCCAACTAAGCTTGATGTTCTGGCCGCTTTAAAAATCACCTCAGTATTATCTGTATCTAAGAACATTGATGTGTATTGAAGTGGAGTTGCAAGCGGATAAGAATCGATTAATTCCTGTGCATAAGTGGCCGCACTTGCATCATTTTGTAACAATGCCAATCTTGCTTTGAGTCCCGTAACAAAATCCTGAGAAATGTATTTATTGTCAGTCTGATTGTCTGAAAGTAGAGTACTTGCCATCATCAAATCATTTTCAATAAAAGTGTAAACCTGTGCGTTAGTATTTCTTGGAAGTGTTTCTGTGACTTCAGGAACACGGTCAGAAATAATAATAGATAATGCATCGTCATCTAAGTAATCCGTAGTGAAATACGAAGCTAAGGTTAAATGACCCAAGGCTCTTAGAGTGTATAACTGTCCTTTAAGGTTATCAAGTTCATCTTGCTCAGAAGCACTTACAGGAATTATTGCTGCTGCCTCCAGAACTCTATTACACTGGTTTATCATACTGTAATTACTATTCCACAATGCAGTAGTATTACCATCACCAGCTGTTAGTGCCCAGTTGTAAAAGTTTATTTCTTGTCCACCGTTATCATATCCTGGTTTACAGTTGTCTGTAAAAACTGAATTGATGAGTATATCATTTTCAGGGCTGTACCTTGCGTATGCTCCGTTTAAACCTAACTGTAGATCCTCAAGAGTCTCGAAAGTTACATCACTTGTTAAATTTCCTTCTGGAAATATGTCTGTGGAGTCTTCACATGAATAACCAGCGAAGATTAAACCACATACCAGTATTAAATTATTTATTTTTTTCATCTTCATTTTTTTAAAAATTAACATCAAGACCTACAGTGAATATTTTTGAAGTTGGATAATCGAAGAAATCACTTGATCTAAAACTAGATTCTGGATCCCAACCTCTCCATTTACTCCACGTAATTAGGTTTTCTGCTTGTACAAATATTTTTATTTTACTTATTGGTGAATTTTCATTGAGAAGATCTTCGAAATTGTAACCAAGGGTAATATTTCTTAATCTTAAATATGAAGCATCCTCAATATAGCGATCAGTCAATCTATTTCTTATAGACTCTGTCGACAGTGCTGGAATATGGGTTACATCTCCAGGTTGTTGCCATGCTTCAAGAAGACTTGTAGATGAATTAGAAAGGCTTGTAAGTGTAGGATCTTCAATAACCCCTAAACTACCATTGTTTCTATAAATATCAGCTACAAATGAAAATTGAGTATCTAAAGAAAAGTTTTTCCAGCTACTGTTAAATCCAAAACCTCCTTGGTATGTAGGATAAATAGCTTTATCAATAAAGACTCTGTCATCTTCTGAATAAACGTCAGTTATATTACCATCAATATCATAATAAAGGTTTTGACCGTTGGCTGGGTTTACACCGGCCCATCTAACCGCAAAAAACGATCCGATAGGTTGACCTTCAGATAAAATAGTTCTACCACCATTGTCAACATTTTCTCCATTAGGTAGCTTCGTGATTTCGTTTTTGTTGTAAGAACCGTTAGCAAATACTGATAACGAAAAATCCCCACTGTTTATGGCTTGCCAGTTCAATGAAAGTTCAGCTCCTTTGTTGTTCATTGAGCCTATGTTTGCTTGAATTGCATTCGTCCCATTAATACTTGATATTGGGAAAGATTGAAATAAATCTTCAGTATTTTTGTCATAAACATCAATACTACCGCTTAGTTTACGGTTAAGGATTGAGAAATCTAAACCAATATTAAACTGATTTGAGGTTTCCCATTTCAAATCAGCATTCGCAATCGAAGAGGCATAGTAGGCTACCGTGTTGTTGTAACCAGTACCTTGTCCGTAAAGGTCATAAGTTTGTGTGGTTCCTCCGTAGTAACCTCCTGTAATTCGGTCGTTTCCTGAAGTACCATAAGACACTCTCAACTTAAGGTTATCAAAGAAGGTGTTATTTTGCATAAAATCTTCTTTGTGGATATTCCATCGACCAGAGACAGAATAAAACGTTGCCCATTTGTTAGATTGAGTAAACCTTGAAGAAGCATCTCGTCTCCATGATGCTTGTAAACCGTATCGTCCATCGTAGTCATACTTTAGAACTCCAAAATAGGAGAACAATCCGACTTCAACTTCGCTTGAAGCTACTGAAGGTATGTATGGAAATTCTGCAGCGCCATCGATTACACCATCTTCATTTAAATCTTCATAGGTATCCCCTGGAATAAATGCAGCTCCGTTTCCTACAAGCTTGGGGTTTAGTCCAAATTGATCCATAGAAAATGAATTGGAGTGCGACTTACTAAATTCTATATATCCTGTCAAGTCTAATGTGTGCTTGTCATCAAATACTTTATTATAATTTAAACTTACAATATTGTTGAATCGAACGTCTCTAAAAAATGACTCAAAATGATTTCCTTGGAATTCTGCATCTCCTGAAGCTACAGCTGACTGTCCGTAAATACTTTCAGGACTCTCTATGAACTTACTTGTTATTTGAGTGTAATCTACACCAAAAGAAATTCCTGCAGTAAGGTTAGTAGCAAATTCATAATTGGCTCTAACATTTCCAATAAACTTCACTTCTTCTTGAAGATTCGTATTAAGGATCGTATTGTTTAAAGATGTGTATGGTGTATTTGCAAAGCTATCTTCGCCAGAACCAACGGTGTTTAATGTTCCATCTGGATTATACTGGGAGTAATAAGGCAAAGCAACATAAGGAACCAAGAAAGGGTTTGATAAAGTTCCAGTACCTTCATTTTGGATAAAATCACTTGTACTGTAATTGGCTGTGATTGATGATGAATAGTTAAACTTATCATCTTCACTCTTACCGTTGAAATTGTTTCTAAAAGAGAATCTTTGTAGACTACTTCTTCGCGTTACACCTTCTTGCTCAAAATAGTTAAATGATGAATAAGAGTTGGTTTTATCAGATCCTGAAGAAATGCTTATGTTATGAGAATTGGTTGTACCATTTCTAAAAAACACATCCGACCAGTCGGTATTGGTTTGGTTTGCTAAAGCATTTAAAGCTTGATCAGAGAGTCCATTACCAAGACCTTGACCAAGAGAACGATCAAGTTGTAGTTTTTGACGGGAATTCATAACGTCAAAGTTTGCATTTGGAAGTTGAGAAAAACCATACTGAGATTTGTAATTCACTTCTAAACTAGAGCCGTATCTTCCTTTTTTAGTTGTTATGATAATCGCCCCATTTGCTCCTCTACTTCCATAGAGTGAAGAAGCTGAAGCATCCTTAAGGATAGAAATTGTTGCGACATCAGCGTTGTTGATACTTCTAAAGTTATCTTCATCCACTGGAACACCATCAACAATAAAAAGTGGTTCGATGTTACCATTGATAGAACCAACACCCCTTAGGATAATCAAGCTATTAGCTCCTGGCTGACCAGAACCTGTACCGATATTCAAACCAGGTACTTGACCTTGAAGCATTTGAACTACAGAAGCATTAGGTCTTGATTCCACAGACTCAGCAGAGAGTGTTGTAATCGCCGATACTGATTTTTCTTTACTGATGGCATTGTTTGAATACGCCTCAATAATAACTTCCTCTAATGCATTATCTTGCGCCAAGGAAACATTAATTATGTCACTTGCTCCAACCGTTTGCGACTGATTGGCATATCCTACATAGCTATAGACAAGCACGTCGCCTACGCTAACAGAAATAGAATAGTTACCATCAAAATCGGTTGAAACTCCAGTTGATGTTCCGTCAATAACGACTGTTGCACCTGGAAGAGGCAACCCATTGTCGTCCGAAACAGTACCTGAAACATTTTTGTTTTGTGCAAAAGAGATTTGCACTACCAACGCCAACATTAGCGTTAGTATTACACTAAACTTTGTTTTCATTTTTGTTAATTATTTGAATTAGTCCCCACAAATGTGATGATAAAAACTCAAAAAACCAACTTTTTGTTTTAGAAAAAATTTAAAAAATTTAACTTTTAACACTAATTGTTAAACTATTTGCGGCGTTTTGTTAACATATTTTTAACGATTGTTTAATCTTTTTGGAAGTTAAAGCTAAAAAGTAGTGGTTAAGCTTAAATGAATTTTGGAATTCGAAAAGTTAAAAGTTTGGTTTTTGGGTTTGCCATTGGCATAATTAAACCGCAAAAGCCCAGCATTGGTCCATAGCCCAAAACCAAAACCAAAACCATAAAGTTGTTCATCGTTGCTTTCAGCATCTTGCATATAGCCAGCGTCTATGATGCTGTGCACAAATAGGGAAGGACTAAGTCGGTAACGGTATTCGCTACACAATACACCAACACTTGAAGCAAACAAGCTGTTTTCTTCAAAGCCACGTATGGAGTTGATGCCCCCAAAACGGATAAGTTCATTAAACAGGTATTGCTTGGAGTCCAAGTCTTCCACATGAAGTTTTAGAAAAATACTGTTTTTGGGGTTTAGTTGTAGAATGTGGTGGCCTTTAAGCTGGAGGTGGCGTTGCTCAATCGTTTCGGTGGTTGCTCGTTGCCCCAAACCAGCGGTAAAATTAAGTTGGCTTTTAATTGGAAATAAGGCATCGTTTTTTTGACGTTTAATATATTGATAATTGAGGCCATAAAACTGACTGTCAAAGTCTTCGGCCAAAACAGTGGGATTTTCGACCACCACATTGGACTGTTGGTTGCGGTATTCTACTCCTATTTGTTGTTTGTCTCCAAGCGGGTAAAATAGTTTTATACGCTGTTGGGTTGTCGTAAAGGTGCTGTCTTTTTTAAAAATATTTAGGTTTAGGGTGCTACCTATTGGACTCTCAAACAGGTAGGGAAGGTCTAAGGCAACATCAAATGTTTTTTGATCGTTTTCGTCGCTTTTATAATTGAGTTTAAAAGATTCGCCAAAGTTGAGGTTATTGGTTAGGGTCAAATCTAAATAACCATCAAACTCAATGGCGCCGGTGTCTTCGTTGGAGCCAAACCCCAAAAATCCATCAAAGCGGTTGCTTTTTATTTTTTCTAAGTAAAGATATACCGTAGTGGTATCGGGTGTAAAAAGCACTTCTGCAGGACGTTTTTGGCGTACAAAAGCGAGTTGATCCAAGAGTTCCATTTTAGCTCTTATTCGTTCAAGACTAAAAGGTTTTTGGGTTTTGATACCCAAAAAATGTTTGATAAAATGTTTTGAAAATTTCATATACCCCAAAACGTTTACGCCTTGAATACTGCGTTTGTTTCTTTTATTAATGATTAAATCGGCGCGCAAGGTTTTGTCTCCATTCGGCTTGATGTCGCTTAGACGAACCGTAGCAAAGGTGTAACTTTCATCAGCCAATAGTTTAGAAAATTGTTCTAATGTATAGGCCAAGCGTTCCATAGGAACACGGACAAAAGACATGGTGGTATTAGGTTGTGTTTGTGGACTATAGCCCAGTGCTTCAAAGCCGTCGACAACTCCAAAAATGTCTACTGAACTGTATTTGGGTCCAAGGGCCAATTCTGCTGTATGATGAAGCTGGTTTTTTGTTAATTTGACAAGGCGAAGTTCGACATAACCTAGGGCATACAATTGTTCTTTGATGCGTTCAACTTCTGCTTCAAGTGTAGCCATCTCATCAAAAATACGGGCATAGCCCAAATCGTCTACTACGGCTTGATTGGCTTCTGTTTGGGTGTTGATTTTTAATGCTAATTCTTGTGCATGGACTTGCCCAAACAAAGTGTGGCCTAGCAATGTTATTAAAAAAGAAAGTTGTTTGCTGCTCAAGAATAAAAGTTTAGTGTAAAACTAACGCAAAAAAGCGTCAAATAATATGGAGATAAAAAAAAAGCGATAATATCACAAAAATATAGGTGTAGTATTTGAATAATTGATTTTAATGCTTACCTTTGCAGCCCTCTAAGAAGAGGATTGAAAAAATTATAGTTATAATTTATGCCAACAATATCACAATTAGTAAGAAAAGGAAGAGCCAAATTAACTAAGAAGAGTAAATCGGCTGCTTTGGATTCTTGTCCACAACGACGTGGTGTATGTACGCGTGTTTACACAACAACGCCAAAAAAACCAAACTCAGCAATGCGTAAAGTTGCAAGGGTAAGGTTAACCAACGGCAATGAAGTAAATGCCTACATCCCAGGAGAAGGACACAACCTCCAAGAGCACTCGATAGTATTAGTTAGAGGTGGAAGGGTAAAAGATTTACCAGGAGTTAGATACCACATTGTACGAGGCGCACTCGACACCGCAGGTGTAGAGGGCCGAACACAACGTCGTTCTAAGTATGGTGCAAAACGCCCAAAGAAGTAATTTAAACACTTTATTAAAGAGAAGACATGAGAAAAAGACAGGCGAAAAAAAGACCGCTTTTACCAGATCCAAAATTTAATGATCAGCTTGTAACACGTTTTGTGAACATGATGATGTGGGACGGTAAAAAATCTATAGCATTTAGAGTATTCTATGATGCCATTGACATTGTAGAAGAGAAAAATACCGACGAAGAAAAAACAGCCCTACAAATTTGGAAAGATGCCCTAACCAATGTTATGCCACACGTTGAAGTACGTAGCCGTCGTGTTGGAGGTGCTACATTCCAAATTCCAATGCAAATTCGTCCCGATAGAAAAATTTCTACAGCCATGAAATGGTTGATTAACTTTTCTAGAAAAAGAAACGAAAAATCGATGGCCCAAAAGCTTGCTGCAGAAATTTTGGCAGCTTCCAAAGAAGAAGGTGCTGCCGTTAAAAAACGTGTAGACACCCACAAAATGGCCGAAGCAAACAAAGCATTCTCACACTTTAGATTCTAATCAGAAATGGCAAGAGATTTAAAATTCACAAGAAACATTGGGATTGCTGCACATATTGATGCAGGAAAAACCACAACAACTGAGCGTATTCTATACTATACAGGAGTTTCGCACAAAATTGGTGAGGTGCACGATGGTGCGGCCACAATGGACTGGATGGAACAAGAACAAGAGCGTGGAATTACCATTACTTCTGCGGCAACAACTTGTACTTGGAACTTCCCAACAGAAAATGGCAAGCCCACAAACGAAACTAAAGGATACCATTTTAATATTATTGACACACCTGGTCACGTCGATTTTACAGTTGAAGTAAACCGATCTTTACGTGTACTGGACGGACTCGTTTTCCTATTTAGTGCCGTAGATGGTGTAGAACCACAATCTGAAACAAACTGGAGATTGGCAGACAATTACAAAGTTCCGCGTATCGGATTTGTCAATAAAATGGACCGTCAAGGATCAAACTTCCTTGGGGTGTGCCAACAGGTAAAAGATATGTTGAAGTCTAACGCTGTGCCAATCGTTCTCAACATTGGTGATGAAGCAGACTTTAAAGGGGTAATTGACCTTGTAAAAAACCGTGCGATTGTATGGCATGATGAAACACAAGGATCTACATTTGATATCATCGCTATCCCTGAAGACATGAAAGAAGAAGCACGTAAGTACCGTGCACTCCTTATTGAGGAAGTCGCGACGTACGACGAAAATCTTCTCGAAAAATTTATGGAAGATGAAGATTCCATTACTGAAGACGAGGTGCATGCTGCCCTTAGAGCTGCGGTTATGGATATGGCCATCATTCCTATGGTATGTGGCTCTGCATTCAAAAACAAAGGAGTTCAATTCCTTTTGGATGCCGTTTGCCGTTACCTTCCTTCTCCAACAGACAAAGAAGGAATTATTGGTGTTAACCCAGACACAAACCAAGAAGAATTACGTAAACCAGACGTAAAAGAGCCGTTTGCCGCTTTAGCATTTAAAATTGCAACCGATCCCTTCGTAGGGCGTTTAGCCTTCTTTAGAGCGTACTCTGGACGTTTAGATGCAGGTTCTTATATCTTGAATAACCGTTCAGGAAAAAAAGAACGTATTTCTCGTATCTACCAAATGCATTCCAACAAACAAAATGCGATTGAGTTTATCGAAGCAGGAGATATTGGAGCAGCCGTTGGCTTTAAAGACATCAAGACTGGGGATACCATGACGGATGAAAAGCACCCAATTGTATTGGAATCCATGGATTTTCCAGATCCAGTAATTGGTATTGCTGTTGAACCAAAAACAAAAGCGGACGTTGATAAATTGGGTATGGCGCTTGGAAAACTTGCTGAAGAAGATCCAACCTTTACTGTACGTACTGATGAAGCTTCTGGCCAAACCATTATATCTGGTATGGGTGAGTTACACTTAGATATCATTGTTGACCGTCTTAAGCGTGAATTCAAGGTTGAAGTGAACCAAGGACAGCCACAAGTAGAGTACAAAGAAGCCATTACACAACGTGCAGAACACAGAGAAGTTTACAAAAAACAATCTGGTGGACGTGGTAAATTTGCGGATATTGTCTTTACATTAGAACCTGCAGAGGAAGGAAAAGAAGGATTAGAATTCGTTTCTGAAATCAAAGGAGGTAATGTACCAAAAGAATTTATCCCATCTGTCGAAAAAGGATTCAAAATGGCCATGCAAAATGGACCATTGGCAGGATATGAAGTCGATGCAATGAAAGTAACCCTAACGGACGGATCTTATCACGATGTGGATTCCGATCAGCTTTCTTTTGAATTAGCGGCTAAGCTTGGATTTAAAAATTCAGCAAAAGCGGCCAAAGCAGTTATCATGGAACCTATCATGAAGCTTGAGGTCATCACACCTGAAGAAAACATGGGGGACATTGTTGGTGACTTGAACCGTCGTCGTGGACAAGTAAGTGACATGGGCGACAGAGCGGGCGCAAAAACTGTAAAAGCTACAGTACCGCTTTCCGAAATGTTTGGTTATGTGACGACTTTAAGAACATTATCTTCAGGTCGAGCCACCTCTACAATGGAATTTTCGCACTATGCCGAAACACCATCTAACATCTCAGAAGAAGTCATCAAAGAAGCAAAAGGAGTCCAATCTTAAAAGTTTAGAACATGAGTCAAAAAATTAGAATAAAATTAAAGTCTTACGATCATAACTTAGTAGACAAATCTGCTGATAAGATTGTGAAAACCGTAAAAAGTACAGGTGCTGTTGTAACTGGACCAATTCCATTACCAACACACAAAAAACTATTCACTGTATTGCGTTCTCCACACGTTAATAAAAAGTCGAGAGAGCAATTTCAGTTGAGTTCCTACAAAAGACTTTTAGACATCTACAGTTCATCATCAAAAACCATTGATGCGTTGATGAAACTAGAGTTGCCTAGTGGTGTAGAAGTAGAAATCAAAGTATAATTCCCTTATAGAGGAGTTGATATTTAAAAGCCAAACGAAAGTTTGGCTTTTTTTGATCCAAAATAGATGATAAGTAACAAGTCTATGGAATGCGTCATTTTCTTTGCTGATCCATAGTGATTTATTGCTTAATTTTTACCTTTTTTTTAGGTGTTGCTGTTAAAATTACTTACATTTGCACCTCCTAAAAGCAGGGCTTATCCTGCCTTAAGGAATAAAATGCTGTAAATCAGCAAGTTACATGTCCAGAGCTGCGTGCAAAGGAAAAACGGAAAAAATACATTTCAAGGGTTGAAGCGTGTTTTGACCCTTAATTTTTGAAATAAAAATAAATTAAAGTAAAATAATAAATTAATAATTATGTCTGGGTTAATAGGAAAGAAAATCGGAATGACCAGCATTTTTGACGAAAATGGCAAAAACATGCCATGTACTGTCATTCAAGCTGGGCCATGCGTTGTAACCCAAGTCAGAACTGAAGAAAAGGACGGCTATGAAGCGGTTCAATTAGGTTTCGATGACAAGACAGAAAAGAGTGCCACAAAAGCGGAACTTGGCCATGCCAAAAAAGCAGGTACTACTGTTAAGAGAAAAGTCGCGGAATTTCAAGGTTTTGAGGAGGAGTACAAACTCGGTGATACCATCACCGTAGAGCACTTTGAAGAAGGTGAATTCGTAGACGTCACTGGAACAAGTAAAGGAAAAGGATTCCAAGGGGTTGTAAAACGTCATGGATTTGGTGGGGTTGGTCAAGCTACACATGGTCAGCACAACCGTCTGAGAGCACCAGGATCGATTGGTGCGGCATCTTACCCTGCACGCGTTTTTAAAGGCATGAGAATGGCTGGACGTATGGGTACTGATACAGTAAAAGTTCAAAATTTAAGAGTTTTAAAAGTAGTAGCGGATCAAAACCTAATTGTGGTTAAGGGATGCGTTCCTGGTCATAAAAACGCTTACGTAAAGATTGAGAAATAATGAAAGTAGCAGTTTTAGACATCAACGGAAAAGACACAGGGAGAAAGGCAGACCTTTCTAACAAAGTGTTTGCTATAGAACCAAACAATCACGCGGTCTATTTAGACGTAAAACAGTACTTAGCCAATCAGCGCCAAGGAACCCACAAAGCCAAAGAGCGTGGAGAAATTGTTGGAAGTACACGAAAAATCAAAAAACAAAAAGGAACAGGTACTGCCAGAGCTGGTAGCATCAAATCTGGAGTTTTTAAAGGTGGTGGACGTATTTTTGGCCCACGACCAAGAAACTATGGCTTTAAATTGAATAAAAACGTAAAGCGTTTGGCTAGAAAATCGGCATTAACGATCAAAGCCAACGAAAAAGCCATTACCGTTTTGGAAGACTTCAATTTTGAAGCGCCAAAAACCAAAGCGTTTACAGCCGTTTTAAAAGCACTCAACCTCGAAAGCAAAAAATCATTGTTTGTCTTGGGAGCGCCAAATGATAATGTCTATTTGTCGTCGCGCAATTTAAAGGGCTCTGAAGTTATAACTAACTCAGAATTAAGCACTTATAAAATTCTAAACGCCAACCAAGTTGTGCTTTTAGAAAGTGCAGTAGAAGGAATTGAATCGAATTTAAGTAAATAAGAACACCATGAGTATCTTAATTAAACCCATCATCACAGAAAAAGCCACATTAGACAGCGAGTTAAGAAACTGTTTTAGCTTTTTGGTGAACACAAAGGCGAACAAGGTAGAAATCAAAAAAGCAGTAGAAACTGCTTACGGTGTTTCTGTAGCCAAAGTTCGAACAATAAATGTCCGTCCAGATCGAAAAACCAAATACACAAAAACGGGGATTCAACATGGTAAAACAAATGCCACAAAAAAGGCAATTGTACAACTGGAGGAAGGTGAAACAATTGATTTATACGCTAATATCTAATTAGAAATGTCAGTAAGAAAATTAAAACCGATTACACCGGGCCAGCGATTTAGAGTAGTTAATGGATTTGACGCCATTACTACTGACAAGCCGGAAAAAAGCTTATTAGCTCCGAAAAAACGCTCAGGTGGTAGAAACAGTCAAGGAAAAATGACCATGCGTTACAAAGGCGGTGGTCACAAAAAAAGGTACCGTATCATTGACTTCAAAAGAAACAAAACTGGAATTCCAGCGGAAGTGAAGTCTATTGAGTACGATCCAAACAGAACAGCATTCATTGCACTTCTTAACTATCAAGATGGCGAAAAGCGCTACATCATTGCTCAGAACGGCCTAAAGGTTGGTCAAAAACTAGTTTCTGGAACTGAAAATGTAGCTCCTGAAGTAGGGAACGCCATGCCATTGAGCCAAATTCCATTAGGAACAATCATTTCTTGTATTGAGCTCCGTCCAGGACAAGGTGCAGTGATTGCTCGAAGTGCTGGTGCATTTGCTCAATTGATGGCAAGAGACGGAAAATTTGCTTCCGTAAAACTACCGTCAGGAGAAACACGTTTGTTGTTGTTGGATTGTTACGCCACTATTGGTGTGGTTTCCAATTCCGATCATCAACTATTGGTGTCTGGTAAAGCAGGTCGTAGCCGTTGGTTAGGAAGACGTCCAAGAACAAGACCAGTAGTGATGAACCCAGTCGATCACCCAATGGGTGGTGGTGAAGGGAAGTCATCAGGTGGACACCCAAGATCAAGAAATGGTATTCCTGCTAAAGGATATAGAACACGTTCTAAAACCAAAGCAAGTAACAAGTATATTGTAGAACGTAGAAAGAAATAATAAGACATGGCAAGATCATTAAAAAAAGGACCTTACGTTCATTATAAATTAGAAAAGAAAGTAGCTGCAAATGTTGAAGCGAACAAAAAAACGGTAATTAAAACTTGGTCCAGAGCCAGTATGATTACACCAGATTTTGTTGGTCAAACCATCGCAGTACACAACGGCCGCCAATTTGTACCTGTATACATTACAGAAAACATGGTAGGGCACAAGTTAGGAGAATTTTCACCAACACGTTCTTTTAGAGGACACGTAGGGGCAAAAAATAAAGGTAAAAAATAAGAGCTATGGGAAGTCGTAAAAAACAAATGGCAGACACAATCAAAGCAGAGAAAAAGCAAATTGCTTTTGCTAAGCTTAACAACTGTCCTACGTCACCAAGAAAAATGCGTTTAGTCGCCGATCTTATTCGTGGAGAAAAAGTAGAAAGAGCACTCAATATTTTGAGATTCAGTCAAAAAGAAGCATCACGTCGATTGGAAAAATTAGTCCTTTCTGCGGTAGCCAACTGGCAAGCCAAAAACGAAGATGCCGATATAGAAGCAGCAGATTTGTTCATCAAAGAAATTAGAGTCGATGGTGGATCTATGCTAAAAAGACTAAGACCAGCACCGCAAGGTCGTGCACACAGAATTAGAAAACGTTCCAACCACGTTACTGTTGTACTTGGAGCAAAAAATAATAACACAGAAAGTAATTAATACATGGGACAGAAGACAAATCCAATAGGAAATCGCCTTGGAATTATTAGAGGATGGGAATCTAACTGGTATGGAGGAAATGATTATGGAGATAAACTTGCTGAGGACGACAAAATCAGAAAGTATATTTTTGTTCGTTTAGCCAAAGCAAGTGTTTCCAGAGTTATTATTGAACGTACACTAAAGCTTGTAACCATTACCATCACCACAGCCCGTCCAGGGATTATTATTGGTAAAGGTGGACAAGAAGTTGACAAGCTAAAAGAAGAGCTAAGAAAACTTACAGGCAAAGATATTCAATTGAATATTTTTGAAATCAAACGCCCAGAGTTGGATGCACATCTCGTTGCAGCCAGCATTGCACGTCAGATCGAAAACCGTATCTCTTACAAACGTGCTATCAAAATGGCGATTGCTGCTACAATGCGTATGAACGCAGAAGGGATCAAAATCCAAATTAGTGGACGTTTGAATGGTGCTGAAATGGCACGTAATGAACATTACAAAGAAGGAAGAATTCCATTGTCTACATTTAGAGCCGATATTGATTATGCTCTTGTTGAAGCACATACTACCTATGGTCGTTTAGGCATCAAAGTATGGATTATGAAAGGTGAAGTATATGGAAAAAGAGAATTATCTCCCCTTGTTGGATTATCTAAAAAGCAAGACCGTGGAGGACGTTCAAATTCCAAAAATCGCCGTAGAAAGTAATTTTTTAAATAAAAGAAAATGTTACAACCAAAAAGAACAAAATTCCGTAAAGTCCAAAAAGGACGCATGAAAGGAAACTCAGGACGAGGACACCGTCTTTCAAGTGGAATGTTTGGTATAAAATCATTAGATTCAAATTTTTTGACTTCGCGTCAAATTGAAGCCGCTCGTATTGCAGCTACACGTTACATGAAAAGAGAAGGTCAGCTTTGGATAAAAATATTTCCAGACAAACCTATTACCAAAAAACCTCTTGAAGTACGTATGGGTAAAGGTAAAGGTGCAGTAGAGTATTGGGCAGCAGTTGTCAAGCCGGGAAGAATTCTATTTGAAGTTGGTGGTGTACCCATTGAAGTCGCTAAAGAAGCATTGCGTCTGGCCGCTCAAAAATTACCAGTGAAAACAAAATTTGTAATTGCCAGAGACTACGAGGCTTAATTTATTGATACTATGAAACAATCTGAAATTAAAGAATTATCAACGGCTGAGTTGCAAGAAAAACTTAGTGAAACGAAAAAAGCATATGTCGATTTGAAAATGACACATGCAATATCACCGCTAGAAAACCCAATCCAATTGCGCAACGTCAGACGTAGTGTAGCCCGATTGGCAACAGAGCTAACTAAAAGAGACGTACAATAATTGTATTTGTTGAAGAGATGGAAAAAAGAAATTTAAGAAAAGAACGTATAGGCATTGTTACAAGTAACAAAATGATGAAATCTATTGTGGTTTCTGAAGTGAAAAAAGTAAAGCACCCTATGTATGGAAAGTTCGTACTTAAGACCAAAAAGTACGTAGCACACGACGAACAAAATGACTGCAACGAAGGCGATACTGTAAGGATCATGGAAACAAGACCCCTAAGTAAGTCCAAATGTTGGAGATTAGTAGAAATTATTGAAAGAGCTAAATAATTATGGTACAACAAGAATCAAGATTAAAAGTAGCCGACAATACTGGAGCAAAAGAAGTATTGACCATCCGTGTATTAGGCGGAACAAAACGAAGATATGCTTCATTGGGTGACAAAATTGTTGTTTCTGTAAAAGACGCAACACCCAACGGAAACGTCAAAAAAGGAGCGGTATCTACAGCAGTTGTTGTGCGTACGGTAAAAGAAGTTCGTCGTCCAGACGGATCCTACATCAGATTTGACGACAATGCATGTGTGCTATTGGACGCCAATGGCGAAATGAAAGGAACACGTGTATTTGGACCAGTAGCAAGAGAACTTCGTGATAAGAAATTCATGAAAATTGTTTCATTAGCACCAGAAGTGCTATAATAAAAACAACAATGGGAAAGCTAAAGATAAAAACAGGAGATACAGTGCGCGTGATTGCTGGAGACCACAAAGGGTCTGAAGGTAAAGTGCTGACTGTATTCATCGAAAAAAATAAAGCCATTGTAGAGGGCGTGAATATGATTAAAAAACATATGAAGCCAAACGCTCAAAACCCTCAAGGTGGTATTGTAGAAAAAGAAGCAGCGCTTCAAATTTCTAACCTATCCTTAATCAACTCAAAAGGAGAAACTACTCGAGTTGGATATAGAATGGAAGACGGTAAGAAAGTACGCTATGCAAAAAAATCTAACGAAGTAATATAAACGTTATGACCTATATTCCAAGATTGAAACAAGAGTATAAAGACAAAGTAATCTCTGCTCTTACAGAAGAATTCGGTTACAAAAATGTAATGCAAGTTCCTAAACTTCAAAAGATCGTTATCTCTAAAGGGGTTGGTGCTGCTGTTGCAGATAAAAAACTAATTGACCACGCCGTTGATGAAATCACAAAAATTTCTGGACAAAAAGCTGTGGCAACAATTTCCAAAAAAGACGTTGCATCATTTAAGCTCCGTAAAGGAATGCCTATTGGGGTAAAGGTAACCCTTAGAGGCGAGCGTATGTACGAATTTTTGGATCGATTGGTAACTTCTGCGCTTCCTCGTGTACGTGATTTCAACGGTATTAAAGCTAATGGTTTTGATGGACGTGGGAACTACAACCTAGGAATTACAGAACAAATAATTTTTCCAGAAATCGACATTGATAAAGTCAACAAAATTTCGGGAATGGACATTTCCTTTGTCACCTCTGCTGAGACTGACAAAGAAGCAAAATCATTATTAACAGAACTAGGGTTACCTTTTAAAAAGAACTAATCTATGGCAAAAGAATCAATGAAAGCCCGTGAGGTAAAACGTGCAAAAACAGTTGCTAAATACGCTGCAAAACGTAAAGCACTCAAAGAAGCTGGTGACTACGAAGGATTACAAAAACTTCCTGCAAACGCATCACCAATTCGTATGCACAACCGTTGCAAACTTACTGGACGTCCAAAAGGCTATATGCGTCAATTTGGAATTTCGAGAGTAATGTTTAGAGAAATGGCCAACAAAGGACTTATTCCAGGTGTAAAAAAAGCAAGCTGGTAAAGACTAATAAATTAGAATTATAAATTGGTTTCAGGTTCTAAAATATAGAAAACCAAAACCGCAAATTAATAACTATGAATACAGATCCAATAGCGGATTATTTAACAAGAATTAGAAACGCGTTTCACGCCAACCACAAAGTGGTCGAGATACCTGCATCTAATTTGAAAAAGGAAATCACTAAAATATTATTCGATCAAGGGTATATTTTAAGTTACAAATTTGACGATTCAACAAGTCAAGGAACTATCAAAATCGCTTTGAAGTACACCAAAGACACAAAGGAATCGGTCATCAAAAAAATTCAACGGATCAGTAAACCTGGTTTACGTAAATATGCCAGTTCAAAAGAACTGCCTCGTATCCTAAACGGTCTTGGAATTGCAATCGTTTCAACTTCTCATGGAGTGATGACAGGTAAGCAAGCCCAACGTGAAAATGTAGGTGGAGAAATTTTATGTTACGTTTACTAATTTTAAAGTATTAAGAAATGTCAAGAATAGGAAATAATCCAATTTCAGTACCAGAAGGCGTCACTATCGATATTGCCGAGAACACCATTACCGTTAAAGGTAAATTAGGTGAGTTGACCCAAGACTACTCTGGAGTTAGCTTCAAAATAGAAGATAACACACTTACTGTAGAGCGTAACTCTGAAAAGAAAGAGCACAAAGCCAAGCACGGTTTGTACAGAGCTTTGGTAAACAACATGATTCATGGAGTAACAACAGGTTGGTCCAAAGAATTAGAACTCGTAGGGGTAGGATACAGAGCATCAAATCAAGGAAATAAATTAGATTTGGCCCTTGGATTCTCACACAACATTGTTTTGAACATTGCTCCTGAAGTTAAAGTAGAAACAGTATCGGAAAAAGGGAAAAACCCAATCATCAAACTTTCATCTTTTGACAAGCAACTTGTTGGACAAGTCGCTGCCAAAATTCGTGGTTTCAGAAAACCTGAACCATACAAAGGAAAAGGAATCAAATTCGTTGGTGAAGAAATAAGAAGAAAAGCAGGTAAATCAGCGTAATAATTAAGATTATGGGACTAACAAAGAACGAAAGAAGACAACGTATAAAAAGCAGAATTAGAAAAACTGTTTCTGGGACAAGTGCTCAGCCACGTTTAGCTGTTTTTAGAAGTAATAAAGAAATTTACGCTCAATTGGTTAATGACGTTACAGGTGAAACAATCGCTGCAGCATCATCAAGAGACAAAGATTTGAGTACTGCAAAAGGGACCAAAACTGAAGTTGCAACTTTGGTTGGTAAATCATTAGGCGAGAAGGCCCTAAAAGCAGGTGTGTCAAACATCACTTTCGATAGAGGTGGTTATCTATACCATGGAAGAGTAAAATCATTAGCAGAAGGCGCTAGAGAAGCCGGACTTAAATTTTAAAGAAATATGTATCAAAAATACAAAAGTGCAGAACTAGTAAAACCAAGCGGCTTAGAACTTAAAGAC
Source organism: Formosa sp. (assembly GCA_038138145.1). Lineage (GTDB taxonomy): Bacteria > Bacteroidota > Bacteroidia > Flavobacteriales > Flavobacteriaceae > UBA3537. Next base: position 170,814 of record JAYQDD010000002.1, on the reverse strand, counting down.
CGATTGGTAGGTGTACAAAGAGTTACAAAAGTGACCAAAGGTGGTCGTGCATTCGGATTTTCAGCAATTGTTGTTGTAGGAGATGAAGCAGGCGTTGTAGGTCATGGTTTAGGAAAGTCAAAAGATGTCGCAAGTGCCATCGCCAAAGCCGTAGAAGATGCTAAGAAAAACTTAGTACGTATACCGCTTTTGAAAGGAACTTTGCCACACGAACAAAAAGGTAAATATGGTGGAGCACGAGTGAATATCATTCCAGCAGCACCTGGTACTGGAGTTATTGCCGGTGGTGCCGTTCGTATTGTACTGGAAGCCGTTGGTGTTCATGATGTACTTTCAAAATCACAAGGGTCATCAAACCCACACAATGTTGTAAAAGCTACATTTGATGCACTTTTACAATTAAGAGATGCTAAGAAAATTGCACGTGATCGTGGGATTTCTCTTGAAAAAGTGTTTAACGGATAATATTTAGACAGCATGGCTAAAATAAAAGTAACAAAAGAAAAAAGTGCAATCAACCGCACCAAAAGACAAAAGCTTACATTAGAAGCGCTTGGGCTTAAAAAAATTGGTCAAACTGTAGAGCACGAAGACACGCCAAATATTTTGGGGATGATCAATAAAGTAAAACATTTAGTTTCTGTTCAAGAAGCTTAAACATACAATATACTGAAAAATGAATTTAAGTAATTTAAAACCTGCAGAAGGGTCAGTTAAAAGTCAAGGAAAACGCGTTGGTAGAGGACAAGGTTCTGGTAAAGGCGGTACAGCTACACGTGGGCACAAAGGTGCAAAATCACGTTCTGGATACTCGAGAAAAATTGGTTTTGAAGGAGGTCAAATGCCACTTCAAAGACGTGTCCCTAAGTTTGGTTTCAAAAATATCAATAGAAAAGATTATCAAGGAATCAACCTTGATACGCTTCAAAAATTGGTAGATGACAAAAAGATAAAGTCTGAATTGGATTTTAATACTATCGTGGAATTGCGTTTGGCGCGTAAAAACGAGTTGGTCAAAATCTTAGGACGAGGCGAATTAAAAGCAAAAATTAAAGTATCTGCACACAAATTTACAGCAACAGCGAAAGCTGCAATTGAAGCTGTAGGTGGAGAGGCAGTAACACTATAAATCCCAACGAATGAAATTTATAGAGACATTAAAAAATGTATGGAAAATCACTGAGCTGAAAGACAGAATCCTTCTGACTTTGGGCCTGTTATTGGTATACCGTTTTGGCGCTCAAGTCGTTCTACCAGGAATTGACGCCTCTCAATTGGGTTCATTGGCTTCCAATACAGACTCTGGTCTTTTAGGATTGCTCAATGCATTCACTGGAGGAGCATTCGCCAAAGCATCGGTATTTGCCCTTGGTATTATGCCTTACATTTCTGCATCTATTGTTGTTCAACTTATGGGAATTGCTATTCCTTATTTGCAAAAATTGCAAAAAGAAGGAGCAAGTGGTCAAAAGAAAATTACACAAATCACACGCTGGTTAACCATCGGAATATGTTTGGTACAAGCTCCAGCATATTTGGCAAGTTTACCAAGTTTAATGGGTGGTACTCAAGCCTTTACACTCGGTCAAAGTGGTGTGTTTTATTTTTCATCAGTAATAATTTTGGTAACAGGATGTATTTTTGCAATGTGGCTTGGAGAAAAAATTACAGATAAAGGAGTTGGAAACGGGATTTCAATTTTGATCATGGTTGGTATCATTGCAACTATGCCGCTTTCTTTTGCTCAAGAGTTTGACTCTGCAGTAAACCAATCTCAAGGTGGTTTGATTAAAATTTTAATAGAATTAGTAATTTGGTTTGTCATAATTCTGGCCTCAGTCATGCTCGTCATGGCCGTTAGAAAAATAGCTGTTCAGTATGCAAGACGTACAGCTTCAGGAAGTTATGAAAAGAACATCATGGGCTCAAGACAGTATATCCCATTGAAGCTAAACGCATCTGGGGTAATGCCCATTATCTTTGCACAAGCCATTATGTTTGTTCCTGGACTTATTGGGGGATTAGATATTTTGAAAGATTCAACAGTGGGGCAATGGCTCGTAGCCAATTTTGGTGGGAATAGTATGTTTGGACTTTGGTACAATATTGTATTTGGTTTATTGATTATCGTGTTCACTTACTTTTACACGGCAATTACAGTACCGACAAACAAAATGGCTGACGATTTGAAACGAAGTGGTGGTTTTATCCCTGGCATTAGACCAGGGTCTGAAACCTCAGAATATTTAGATAAAATCATGTCACAAATTACCCTACCAGGGTCAATATTCTTAGCTTTGATTGCTGTTTTTCCAGCAATTATTGTTCAGATTATGAATATCCAAGCAGGTTGGGCCTTGTTTTTTGGAGGCACATCACTACTTATTATGGTAGGTGTGGCCATCGACACAATGCAACAAGTCAACTCATATTTGTTGAACAAACATTACGATGGGTTGATGAAAACAGGTAAAAACAGAAAATCCGTATAAAACGAAGATAAAATGGCAAAACAACCAGCAATAGAACAAGACGGATCAATCATCGAAGCATTATCGAATGCGATGTTTCGCGTCGAATTAGAAAATGGTCATATCGTGACCGCACACATCTCTGGAAAAATGCGTATGCATTATATCAAGTTATTGCCTGGAGATAAAGTTAAATTAGAAATGAGTCCTTACGATTTATCTAAGGCGAGAATAACGTACAGATACTAAAAATAATAAGATGAAAGTAAGAGCATCAATTAAAAAAAGAAGTGCCGATTGCAAAATCGTACGACGAAAAGGAAGACTTTACGTAATCAACAAAAAGAATCCTAGATTCAAACAAAGACAAGGTTAATTATGGCTAGAATTGCAGGGGTAGATATCCCAAAACAAAAAAGAGGAGTAATTTCATTGACATACATCTATGGAATTGGTAGAAGCCGTGCTAAAGAAATATTAGCTACAGCAAAAGTAGACGAAAGTACAAAAGTATCCGATTGGACCGACGAAGAGATTGGGAAAATTCGTGATGCTGTTGGAAGCTACACAATTGAAGGTGAGTTGCGTTCTGAAACACAATTGAACATCAAGCGTCTCATGGATATTGGTTGTTACAGAGGAATCCGCCACAGATCTGGATTACCACTACGTGGACAACGTACCAAAAACAACTCCAGAACAAGAAAAGGAAAAAGAAAAACAGTTGCGAACAAGAAAAAAGTAACTAAATAATCATTAGTAATATGGCAAAGTCAAGTACTAAAAAAAGAAAGGTCATTGTAGAATCCACTGGAGAAGCCCACATCACTGCTTCATTCAACAACATCATCATATCGTTGACCAACAAAAAAGGAGACGTTATTTCATGGTCTTCTGCAGGTAAAATGGGATTCCGAGGTTCTAAGAAAAACACACCTTATGCAGCTCAATTGGCCGCTGAAGATGCTGTTGAAGTTGCAAAAGAAGCAGGCCTTAAAAAAGTAAAAGTATATGTCAAAGGTCCTGGAAATGGTAGAGAATCTGCCATTCGTAGCATCCACAATGGAGGTATAGAAGTTACAGAAATTATCGATGTAACGCCAACACCACACAACGGATGTAGACCTCCAAAAAGACGTCGTGTTTAATAATAATTAATAAGTATAACCGAGAGCACACAAAAATTGGCGAAGGATAAGACAAAAAGACCTTAATTCCCAATACCTCTCAAAACAAAAACAAAATGGCAAGATATACTGGTCCTAAAACAAAAATCGCCCGAAAATTTGGCGAAGCAATCTTCGGAGAAGATAAATCTTTTGAAAAAAGAAATTATCCTCCAGGACAACACGGCAATAACAGACGTCGTGGAAAAAAATCTGAATATGCAATCCAACTTATGGAAAAGCAAAAAGCGAAGTATACCTACGGTATTCTTGAAAGACAATTCAGAAACTTATTCAAAAAAGCAACTGCAGCACAAGGAATTACTGGTGAAGTGCTTTTGCAACTTTGTGAATCACGCCTTGATAACGTAGTCTATAGAATGGGATTATCCCGTTCAAGACGAGGAGCTAGACAACTTGTTTCTCACCGTCACATTACTGTAAACGGTAGTGTTGTCAATATTCCATCATATAGTTTAAAAGCTGGTGATGTTGTTGCTGTGCGCGAGAAATCAAAATCTTTAGAAGCAATCAACTCATCACTTGAAGGATCATCTGCGATTTACGAATGGATTACATTCAATAACGATACAAAATCTGGAACGTTTGTATCTGTACCTGCAAGAATTCAAATTCCAGAAAACATCAACGAGCAGTTCATCGTCGAATTGTACTCTAAATAATTAACTGAAACACATACCCTTATGGCAATTTTAAATTTTCAGAAGCCCGACAAAGTCATCATGATAGATTCTACGGATTACGAAGGTAAATTCGAATTTAGACCACTTGAACCTGGTTATGGTTTAACCGTGGGAAATGCTTTGAGAAGAGTATTACTCTCATCTCTTGAAGGATTTGCAATTACTTCAGTTAAAATTGAAGGAGTGGACCACGAGTTCTCAACAATTTCTGGTGTTGTCGAAGACGTAACAGAAATTATATTGAACTTAAAGCAAATAAGATTTAAGCGTCAAATAGAAGAAGTAGACAACGAATCTGTTTCCATTTCTATCTCTGGACAAGACAAAATCACAGCTGGAGATTTTCAGAAATTCATCTCAGGGTTTCAAATCCTAAATACAGATTTAGTACTTTGTAACCTAGATCCAAAAGTGAATATCTCTTTGGAACTTACCATTGAAAAAGGTAGAGGATATGTCCCTGCTGAAGAAAACAAAAAATCATCAGCAGCTATAGGTACAATCTTTACAGATTCTATTTATACGCCAATCAAAAATGTGAAATACAGCGTAGAAAATTTCCGTGTAGAACAGAAAACAGACTACGAAAAACTAGTATTTGAAATCATTACTGATGGGTCTATTAATCCACAAGATGCACTAACTCAAGCGGCCAAAATTTTAATTCACCACTTTATGTTGTTCTCCGATGAGCGCATTACTCTAGAGGCGGACGAAATTGCGCAAACAGAAACGTACGACGAAGAGTCGTTACACATGCGTCAATTGTTGAAAACAAAACTCATCGATATGGACCTTTCTGTACGTGCCCTTAACTGTCTTAAAGCAGCTGAGGTAGATACTTTAGGTGATTTGGTGTCATTCAACAAAAATGACTTGATGAAGTTCAGAAACTTTGGAAAAAAATCACTTACAGAGTTAGAAGAACTTGTAAGTGTAAAAGGTCTAAGTTTTGGTATGGACTTGAGCAAATATAAATTAGACAAAGAGTAACACATCATATTTTGCGCCCCAGTTCAATGATTCAGCACTGGGTTGAAGCAAGATGATGGTTAATAAAAAACAAAATGAGACACGGAAAGAAAACAAATCATTTAGGAAGAAAAACAGCACACAGAAAAGCGATGCTCGCCAATATGGCGTGTTCACTTATCGAGCACAAACGCATCAATACCACTGTAGCAAAGGCAAAAGCACTCAAACAATTTATTGAGCCACTAGTCACAAAATCTAAAGAAGACACTACGCACAACCGTAGAATTGTATTCAGTAGACTACGCCAAAAAGGCGCTGTTGCAGAACTTTTTAGAGACGTTGCAGTAAAAGTTGGTGATCGTCCTGGAGGATATACAAGAATTATTAAACTAGGAAACCGTCTTGGGGATAATGCAGACATGGCGATGATCGAATTTGTAGATTTCAACGAAATTTATAATGCTGACAAACCAAAGAAGAAAACAACGCGAAGAAGCCGAAGAGGAAAAGCAAAAGCAGCGGCTCCAGCAGTTACTCCAGAAGCAACTCAAGAAGAAGAATAAATGTTAATAATCATTTGAAATATTAAGGATAAACTTTTTTAGTTTATCCTTTTTTTTATGCAATTTTGTTACACGCTATAACCGACACACTAATAATGAGATACAAATCAAGAAAAAAAGCAATTTTACTACTCGCAGACGGTACAATTTTTTATGGTAAAGCCATTGGAAAAGATGGAACAGCATTTGGTGAAGTATGTTTCAACACTGGAATGACGGGCTATCAAGAAATCTTTACAGATCCGTCTTATTTCGGTCAACTTATGGTCACCGCCAATGTACACATAGGAAACTACGGAGTGAATGACAACGAGATGGAATCCAACGACATAAAAATTGCTGGACTTATCTGTAAAAACTTCAGCTACGATTATTCACGTGATGACGCCAATGGGAGCTTAGAGGATTTCTTTGAAACACACAATCTTTTTGCGATTTCGGATGTAGACACTAGAGCTTTGGTAAGCTACATCAGAGAAAATGGTGCCATGAATGCTGTTATCTCAACAAAAACAGATGATTTGGATGCACTAAAAAAACAACTTGCTGAGGTGCCTCATATGGAGGGCTTGGAGTTAGCCTCTAAAGTTTCTACTAAAGAACCCTATTATTTTGGCGACGAAAATGCTACCTACAAAATTGCAGCTTTAGACATTGGAATCAAGAAAAATATTCTCAGAAATTTTGCAAAGCGTGATGCGCATATCAAAGTATTTCCTTACAACGCAACCTTTGAAGAATTAAGCGCATGGAATCCAGATGGTTACTTTTTATCCAATGGCCCTGGCGATCCTCAACCATTGGCAGAGGCACAAGCATTGGCCAAAAAAATTATTGAAAAAAACCTTCCACTATTTGGAATATGTCTTGGGCACCAAGTTATTGCTTTGGCCAACGGGGTATCTACATACAAAATGCATAATGGTCATCGTGGAATCAATCACCCTGTAAAAAACTTAAAAACAGGCAAAGGAGAAATCACTTCTCAAAACCATGGTTTTGCTGTCAATAGAGAAGAGGCAGAAGCAAATCCAGAATTAGAAATTAGTCATTTGCACCTCAATGACCACACTGTCGCTGGCATTGCCATGAAAAACAAAAAGTGCTTCTCTGTTCAATATCACCCGGAAGCTAGTCCTGGCCCACATGATTCGTCTTACCTTTTCGATCAATTTATAGATTTACTTAAGTAATTCTTTAAAGAAAAAATAAAGACCTTGGATGCTCTAAATCAAACTACAACGTTGTAGTTTAATTTTGTGACTTTTCTTATTACAAAAGAAGGACACAACACAACATTTTTGTAAATTTGCACACAAAACAAACCAAAGTAAATTTTATGAGTATTATACTAGACATTCATGCACGACAGATTTTAGATTCTCGAGGGAATCCAACCGTTGAAGTAGATGTAACTACTGAAAATGGTTTTGTAGGAAGAGCTGCAGTACCTTCAGGTGCTTCAACAGGCGAACACGAAGCTGTAGAACTTCGCGATGGAGGTGACACCTACATGGGCAAAGGAGTTTCCAATGCTGTAAGTAACGTCAATACTGTTTTGTCTGAAGCATTAGTTGGTGCTTCTGTTTTTGAACAAAACCTAATTGACCAAACCATGATTGATCTTGATGGAACACCAAACAAGTCAAAACTTGGTGCCAATGCCATCCTAGGCGTTTCTCTCGCTGTGGCAAAAGCAGCGGCAGCAGAACTTGGTGTTCCTCTATATCGTTATGTAGGTGGTGTTAGCGCCAATACGCTCCCTGTTCCAATGATGAACATCATCAATGGAGGGTCTCATAGTGATGCTCCAATTGCTTTTCAAGAATTTATGGTCATGCCCGTAAAAGCCCAAAATTTTACACATGCCATGCAAATAGGAACAGAAATTTTTCACAACCTCAAAAAAGTGTTACACGATAGAGGTTTGAGTACAGCTGTAGGAGACGAAGGCGGTTTTGCGCCCACGCTTGATGGCACAGAAGATGCGCTTGATACCATTGCAAAAGCAGTAGCGAAAGCAGGCTATAAGTTAGGCGATGAAGTTATGATTGCTTTGGATTGTGCCTCTGCAGAATTTTATGTTGACGGGAAGTACGACTACACTAAATTTGAAGGTGCTAATGGAAAAGTGCGTACTAGTAAAGAACAAGCAGACTACTTAGCAGAACTTTCTGCAAACTATCCAATCATATCCATTGAAGATGGAATGGATGAAAACGACTGGGAAGGATGGAAATACCTAACAGAAAAAGTAGGCGATAAGGTACAACTTGTTGGTGATGATTTATTTGTGACCAATGTAGAGCGTTTGTCACGAGGAATTGAAAATAATATTGCAAATTCAATCCTGATTAAAGTCAACCAAATAGGAACACTAACAGAAACCATTGCAGCCGTAAACATGGCACACAATGCAGGGTATACTTCTGTAATGTCACATAGATCTGGAGAAACAGAAGACAACACAATAGCGGATCTTGCTGTGGCGCTTAACACCGGCCAAATAAAAACTGGATCGGCATCTCGTAGTGATCGTATGGCCAAATACAATCAATTGCTAAGAATTGAAGGGGAATTGGGCCAAACGGCTTATTATCCTCAGAATAATGCATTCAAAATAAAATAAAGCAAACATAACCACTATGTTTTTCAAGGCCTTTCTACACAGAAAGGCTTTGTTGTTTTTGGGGTATTAATAAACTGATATTTTTTATTGAAAAAAGAAGGCAATTTCGTAAATTGCGGGACTAATAATTAAATTTTCCCATCGAATAATGTCAGAAAAAGCAACCCTAGAAATCAACGGACAAAAATACGATTTTCCAATTGTGCATGGAACAGAAAATGAAGTGGCCATCAACATCAGCAATTTACGTGCAGTTAGTGGAGGGGTAACAACTATTGATCCTGGATTTAAGAACACGGGTTCATGTGAGAGTGCAATTACTTTTTTGGATGGCGAAAAAGGGATTTTAAGGTATAGAGGGTATTCCATTGAAGAGCTTGCAGAAAAAGCCGACTTTTTGGAAGTTGCCTTTTTATTGATATTTGGTGAACTTCCAACACAAGAGCAACGCATAAAATTTCATAACGATATCAAGGAAAATTCTATTGTGGATGAAGACATCAGAAAAATATTAGATGCATTTCCAAAATCTGCACACCCCATGGGTGTTTTGTCATCACTCACAAGTGCGCTAACAGCATTCAATCCTGGATCTGTCAATGTAGAGTCTGAAGAAGATATGTACAAATCTGTCGTGAAACTTATGGGTAAACTTCCTGTTTTAGTGGCTTGGACCATGCGCAAAAAGCAAGGACTTCCTTTAGATTATGGTGACGAAGATTTGGGTTATGTAGAAAACGTCTTAAAAATGATGTTTAAGCAACCCAACAAATCATATGTTCAGAATCCAATTATTGTCAATGCTTTGAATAAACTCCTTATTCTGCATGCCGATCATGAGCAGAATTGCTCCACTTCAACCGTTCGTATTGTCGGTTCTTCTCATGCCGGTCTTTTTGCTTCTGTATCATCAGGAATTTCTGCCCTCTGGGGTCCACTTCATGGCGGTGCAAATCAAGCTGTATTGGAAATGTTAGAAGCCATTAAAGAAGATGGGGGAGATACCAAAAAATATATGGCCAAAGCCAAAGACAAAAGCGACCCATTCAGACTCATGGGCTTTGGGCATAGAGTATATAAAAACTTTGATCCACGTGCAAAAATCATTAAAGTTGCCGCAGATGAGGTTTTGAACGATTTGGGGGTTGAAGATCCAATTTTGGACATCGCCAAAGGGTTGGAAAAAGAAGCACTCGCCGATCCCTATTTCGTTGAAAGAAAGCTATACCCTAATGTAGATTTCTATTCCGGAATCATTTACAGAGCGATGGGTATCCCAGTAGATATGTTTACCGTAATGTTTGCTTTAGGGCGTCTACCAGGATGGATTGGTCAATGGAGAGAAATGCGTTTGCGCAGAGAACCTATTGGCCGACCAAGACAAATTTACAATGGCCAAACTTCTCGCTCTTTCAAGTCTGAGAAGCCTTAATTAATTTCTTCTTCAATGCTTGACCTAAACGTTTTAAATGAATTTAATCCATTAAAAGCAGTGGTTTTAGGCGTTGCTCAAAGCAATGGACCAACACCTTTGCCAGAAGATTGCTATGATCCCAGTAGTCTAAAACACGTTCTTCAAGGAACATATCCATTAGAAAAAGATATGATTGAAGAAATGGAAGCACTTGAACAGCTTTTTAAGTCCTATGGTGTAGACGTATATCGTCTAGAAATCATTGCGGACTGTAATCAAATATTTGCAAGAGATATCGCTTTTGTGATTGAAAATAAATTAATTAAATCTAATATTTTACCTGATAGAGCACAAGAATTTACAGCTTTGTCAGCTATTCTAAGTCAAATTCAGCCAGAAGATATTATACAACTTCCCGAAGATTGCCACATTGAAGGTGGAGATGTCATTGTACATAACGATTATATTTTTGTTGGTGTTTATACAGGTGATGATTACCCAAATTATATCACAGCACGAACCAATATTCAAGCCGTAAAGGTCCTTCAAAAACTTTTTCCAAACAAAAACATAAAAGCATTAGAACTGAAAAAGTCAAATACAGACCCTCTAGAAAGTGTACTTCATTTGGATTGTTGTTTTCAGCCCATTGGACATGGAAAAGCACTCATACATAAAGAAGGGTTTTTAAACGAAAACGATTATCTTTTTTTAGAAAACCTATTTGGTAAGGAACATATTTTTTTAACCTCAAAAGAGGAAATGGCCAACATGAATTGTAATGTATTTTCAATATCTGAAAATGTTGTTATTTCCGATCCAAGTTTCATTCGGTTGAATCTTTGGTTAGAGCAGCATAATTTTAAAGTCGAAAAAGTAAACTATGCTGAGATTTCAAAGCAGGGAGGATTATTCAGATGTTCAACAATGCCGCTAATTCGCTCATAAAATGAACAAACAAATCACCAATACCGTGCTTATGATTCGTCCCGTTCAGTTTCGAATGAATGAACAGACAGCCGTTAATAATTACTATCAAAAAACCATTAGTCATCTGAGTCCAAATGAAGTAAACGCGCTAGCCGTCAAAGAATTTGATGCCTTTGTAAAAAAATTGCAATCTGTTGGGATTCAGGTAATTGTAGTGAATGATACCAAAGAATTTGACACACCAGATTCCATTTTCCCGAACAATTGGATTTCTTTTCATCAGAATGGAACTGTGGCTCTTTATCCCATGTTTGCCGAAAATAGGCGCTACGAACGTAAACCATTCGTTTTGGAAGCTGTGGAGCAAAAAGGGTTTTCGATAGAGCATGTCATAGATTATAGCGGAGCAGAGCAAGAACATGTTTTTCTTGAAGGTACAGGAAGTGTTATTTTGGACCGTTCCTATGGGAAGGCCTATTGTGCACTCTCACCACGTGCAGATGAAGATCTTTTTATTGAATTTTGTGAAGATTTTGATTTTTTTCCTGTTATTTTTTCTGCCTATCAAACCGTACATCAAAAACGTGAAAAAATCTACCATACCAATGTAATGATGTGTATTGGGACTACTTTTGCCGTTATTTGTTTGGATGCAATTGATGATAAAAAAGAGCGAAAAAATGTGTTGGCTCATCTTAAAAATGACAATAAAGAAATTATTGAAATTACAGAAAATCAAGTCAATCAATTTGCGGGAAATATGCTTCAATTAAAGGGTGAAAATGAAACATCTTACCTTGTCATGAGCCAATCTTCTTTGGATTCATTACGCTCAGACCAACGTTCAAAACTCGAAAAACACACTAAAATTATTTCAAGTCCTTTAGACACCATAGAAGCTTGTGGCGGTGGAAGTGCAAGATGCATGATGGCTGAGATATTTTTACCAAAAGCACTCGATTAATAGATGCAAAAAAATGTATCTTTGCTTGTGAAAAACACCAATTAATGAGTCTTCAAAATATTCTCTCTCAACATGTAAAAGCAGCGTTTAACACAATGTATCAGACTGATATTGAACGTGTTGAATTTCAGGCTACGCGCAAAGATTTTGAAGGGGATATTACAATTGTTACTTTCCCCATGTTGCGTACGGTCAAAATGAATCCCGTTCAACTGGGAGCGCAGTTAGGTGATTATTTGGTAGAACATTCCGACGAGGTAATCGCTTATAATGTAGTAAAGGGGTTTTTAAATTTAGTTCTTTCGGACACCTATTTTTTGGATGTGTTTCATCAAATTCATTCCGATGCTCAATTTGGTTTTATTTCGCCAAGTCAAAGTGATGCGGTGATGGTAGAATACTCTTCTCCAAATACAAATAAACCCTTGCATTTGGGCCACATTAGAAACAATCTTTTGGGGTATAGCGTAGCTGAAATTCTTAAAGCATCTGGCAAAAAAGTATTCAAGACACAAATTATCAATGACCGGGGAATTCATATCTGTAAAAGCATGTTGGCTTGGCAACGTTTTGGCGAAGGACAAACCCCAGAATCTACAGGATTGAAAGGCGACAAATTTGTTGGAAATTTCTATGTCAAATTTGATCAAGAATACAAAAAAGAAATTGCCCAACTCGAGCAAGAGGGTCTATCTTTAGAAGAAGCAAAGGCACAAGCTCCAATACTTTTGGCCGCTCAAGAAATGTTACGCAACTGGGAAGCAGGAGATCCAAAAGTTGTTGCGCTTTGGACCACCATGAATCAATGGGTATACGACGGTTTTGAAGTCACTTACAAAAATCTTGGAGTAGATTTTGATTCTTATTATTACGAAAGTGAAACCTATCTTTTGGGTAAAGCTTTCATTGAAGAAGGATTGAATAAAGGAGTATTTTTCAAAAAAGAAGATGGGTCCGTTTGGTGTGATCTATCCGCAGATGGATTAGACGAAAAAATTGTTCTCCGCGCTGATGGTACTGCCGTGTACATGACCCAAGATATTGGAACAGCTGTACAACGTGTAAAAGATTGTCCAGATATTTCTGCAATGGTCTATACTGTTGGGAATGAGCAAGATTACCACTTCAAAGTTCTTTTTCTAATTCTAAAAAAATTAGGTTTTAATTGGGCTCAAAACCTCTATCATTTGAGCTATGGTATGGTAGATTTGCCAAGTGGCAAAATGAAAAGTCGCGAAGGTACAGTAGTTGATGCCGATGACTTGATTTTGGAAATGTCAACTACTGCAAAACTTATTTCACAAGAATTGGGCAAACTTGATGGCTATTCGGAAGAGGAGAAAAATAAAACCTATACTTCAATTGGATTAGGGGCGTTAAAATATTTTATTTTGAAAGTAGACCCAAAAAAATCAATCCTTTTTGACCCTAAAGCTTCAGTTGATTTTCAAGGCAATACAGGACCATTTATTCAATACACCTATGCTAGAATTCAGGCCATACTAAGAAAGGCCTCTACTCAAGAGAAAGTTGATTTTTCAGAACTAGTGCTTACTGATAAAGAAAAAAATGTGGTGAAGCAGTTGCAACTTTTTCCCAATACAATTCAACAAGCAGCAGCCAGTTACAGCCCAGCAATTATCGCAAATTATACCTACGATCTCGTAAAAGAGTTCAATTCGTTTTATCAAAATATTTCAATTCTTGGTGCCGAAAATGAGGTATTGAAGAATTTTAGAGTAAACCTGTGTAGTGCTGTTGGGAATACCATAAAAAATGCTTTCAGTTTATTGGGGATACAAGTCCCAGAACGCATGTAGTATTTTTTTAGAAATGAATAAAGACTTAACATCATACATTCCAGCTGCTGCAAGCGATCAAGTTTTGCAACTGCTTAATGATGATTCTTTGCAAGTACTTATAAAAACCCCCAGGAAAACCCGTCATGGGGATTATAGAAAACTCAATAATGGGTGTCATCAAATTACGGTAAATTCTAATTTGAATCCCTATCGTTTTTTGGTTACTTTGTTGCACGAAATTGCTCATTTTGAGGCCTATAAAATTTATGGATCTGCCATAAAACCTCATGGTAAGGAGTGGAAGTCAACCTTTCAGCGTCTTGCACTACCTTTCCTGCGTCCAGAGATTTTCCCAAATCAAACGTTGCCCTTTTTGGCGCACTATTTTAAAAACCCAAAAGCAAGTAGCGATTCAGATGTATTACTTTCTAGATCGTTAAAACAATTTGACCCGCCCAATGAAAAAACCTATATCTTTGAACTTGTAGAAGGTGCAAAATTTAAAGCATCTAATGGTAAAATTTTTTTGAAGGGAAAAAAAAGAAGAACACGTTTTGAAGCTACAGAGTTGAGCTCGGGACGTTCATATGCTTTTAACCCCAATGCAGAAGTCGAATTAATAAAGGATTCAAATGAATAAAAATTATTATGCAGTTATCATGGCAGGTGGTGTCGGTTCGCGTTTTTGGCCCGTGAGTAAAACGGCCTTTCCAAAACAATTTCATGATATGTTGGGTACAGGACAAACGCTGTTGCAAAAAACAGTATCTCGACTCGAGCAGCTAATTCCATCAGAAAACATTCGAATTCTAACCAATAGTATTTATACCGATTTGGTTTTAGAGCAGTTGCCTCAATGTTCTAAAAATCAGGTCATTGCCGAGCCAGCAATGCGCAATACCGCACCTTGTATTTTAATGGCATCTCTCAAAATTCATAAAGAAAATCCCAATGCTGTGATGGTCGTTGCACCGAGCGATCATTGGATTGAAGATGAACTGGCTTTTTCTGAGGATTTAAAAATTGCTTTTGACCATGCACAACGCTCTAATGCGCTGATGACACTTGGTATTAGGCCTAGTTTTCCGAATACGGGATATGGATACATCGAGTTTAATGCTCATGGGACTGATGATGCAATAAAACAAGTATTTCAATTTAGAGAAAAACCCAATTATGAGACTGCAAAACAATTCGTTGAGTCGGGCAATTTTCTGTGGAATGCAGGTATTTTTATCTGGTCTACCCAATCAGTTTTATCGGCTTTTAAAACACTACAACCTAGTATGTACAATTTGTTTAACAAAGGCCAATCGGTATATAATACAGAGCATGAAGCAGATTTTGTGGCTGCTCATTATGCGCTATCTGAGAATATTTCTGTAGACTACGCCATTATGGAACACAGTAAAAATGTTTGTGTTATTACCGCAACTTTTGATTGGAACGACTTGGGCACTTGGGGAAGTTTGTGCGATAAAATTACAGATGACTCTGTTGAAAATGCAGTGGTCAATACTCGACTCCTCGCTACCGATGCAAAGGGGAATATGATTAAAACAGATTCAAACAAAATCGTTGTTCTGGATGGTTTGAATGATTACATTATTGTGGAAGAGAATGAAATTTTGCTTATATTTCCAAAAAGTAAGGAGCAAGATATCAAGCAACTGCGCCAAAATGTCAAAGATGCTTTTGGTGAAAATTATATTTAAAAATGATTCACAATTTCGATCAGCAACCCACTAATGAGGATGTAAACGACTCAAAATCAGCGGTAAAAGCCGATGCCAAAGGGTTGTTTTTATCCATCAAAACATTTTTGGTAGATCTGCTTGACTTTAGAGAAGACACCGATCGAGAAGCTACAGTTTCTGCAATTAAAGCCGATATTTCTTTCAAAGGAGGAACAGCTTGGATTCTGATATGTTCTATTTTTGTTGCCTCTGTTGGTCTAAATGCAGATTCTACCGCAGTGGTTATTGGTGCGATGCTTATCTCGCCACTTATGGGACCGATTCTTGGTGTTGGACTTTCCATTGCAATCAATGATATTGATACGCTACGAAAGTCTATGATTAACTTACTTACCATGGTGGTTTTAAGTTTGTTAACTGCATTTTTATGTTTCTATTTCCTCCCTTTGTACGAGGACAATTCTGAACTTCTTGGAAGAGTAAAACCAGACATTAGAGACGTATTGATTGCATTTTTTGGTGGTTTAGCTTTAATTATTGCACGAACCAAAAAAGGGACCATTGCTACTGTAATTTTTGGAGTAGCTATTGCCACCGCTTTGATGCCACCACTGTGTACTGCTGGCTATGGATTGTCTCAAGGCAATTGGGATTATTTTATTGGTGCAATGTATTTATTCGCCATCAATACAATCTTTATTGCTTTGGCTACTTTTATAGTTTTAAAAGTTCTGAGGTTTCCCATGCTCAATTATGCCAATTCTAAACGGCGAAAAACGATTGCACGGATCGCTGCATTAATTGCTTTGGCTATGATGTTACCAGCAGGGTGGACATTTTACGATGTGCTTAAAGAGTCTCAATACAAATCTGACTATAAAATTTATTTAGAAAAAGAAATCAATAGCAATACAAGTTTATGGCTTCAACGTGAGAACCTAGACACAAAAGCAAAAACCATTACCTTGAATTTTAATGGCGATATAAATGATGCTACAAAATCAGATTTAGTCAATGAACTCAATGGATATGAATACCTAAACGATTTTAAGTTGATTATCAATGGAAATAGCAACCGCAGTACCAATAAAATTTTAGAATTGTATGATATTGCTTTAGACAAAATTGATGAACGTGATCAGCGCATTGAACAATTGAATTTTACTATAGATAGTTTGAAACTCGCTGTAACGTCCAAAAGTGAATCCATTTATAATTTTGATTTCATTGATTTTGCGAAAGATGCTAAAATTCAATTTTCGGAATTAGAATCGTTTAGTTTTGCTCAAATGTTACGTTCTTCAAACTTTAGAACTGTAGATACCGTTTTGGTAGCCAAAGTACGTTGGAACTCCGCTGTGGCAGACAGTCTAAGGATTCAAAGAAGTAGTGCTCTAAAAGTATGGTTGGAGCAAGAATTACAAGAAGAAAACGTTGAGATTCTTACCCAATAATTCCTTAAGATTTTAAGTACATTTCGCGTACCTTTTTAAATAAATTAGAGGAGTAAACAAAATTTGATACGGCTTCATTATCAGTTCTAAATATGGTGTCTTTTGTCCCTTCCCAAGCTTTTTCTCCATCTTTGAGGAACACAATTTTTTCGCCTATTTCCATCACTGAATTCATGTCGTGCGAATTGATTACAGTTACCATGTTATATTCTTTCGTGATTTCCTGAATAAGGTTATCAATAACAATAGCAGTTTTAGGATCGAGACCAGAATTAGGTTCGTCACAAAATAAATATTTAGGATTATTTACTATAGCTCGTGCAATAGCCACTCGTTTTTGCATTCCACCTGATGCTTCACTTGGCATTTTTTGTTGCGCATTTTCAAGATTTACGCGTTTGAGTACAATATTGGCGCGGTCTCGCATTTCACTCTCGCTTTGATTGGTAAACATTCTGAGCGGAAACATCACATTTTCTTCAATGGTCATCGAATCAAATAGTGCACTTCCTTGAAATACCATGCCAATTTTTGAGCGTAAATTTCTTTTTTCATCTTCGGAAAGATCTGTGAACTTTTGTTGGTCATAAACGATGCTTCCCTCTGAATAATCAAAAAGTCCAAGTAAACATTTGAGAAATACTGTTTTCCCCGATCCACTTTGCCCAATGATAAGGTTAGTTTTTCCTTGTTCAAAAGTGGTAGAAATTCCTTTCAGCACCTCTACATCGCCAAATGATTTATGAAGATTTGTAACGTTTATCATCAGCTGAGCAACATTTGTGTTAAGATATAATTTAGTAGGATAATAACCACACTGGTCCAAACAAAAGCGACTGTACTGGCCTTACCGACTTCCAACGCGCCACCTCTCATATAATATCCATGAAAGGAAGGTATAGTGGCCAAAATAAACGCAAAAACCAAAGTTTTAATAAACGCATAAGCCATATGAAAGGGGATAAAATCTAATTGTACGCCTGTAATGTAGTCCTCCAAAGTTGAAAAACCGCCGTACACACAAGCTGCCATTCCACCAATAATCCCCAGAAACATAGCAATGGAAATCACAAATGGATAGAGCAACATGGCAATCATTTTTGGAAAAACGAGGTAGTTTATGGAATTAACACCCATGACTTCCAAGGCATCAATTTGTTCTGTCACCCTCATCGTTCCAATACTTGAGGTGATAAATGACCCCACTTTTCCAGCCATAATAACAGATATAAAGGTAGGTGCAAATTCAAGAATAACCGATTGTCTAGTCGCAAAACCAACCAAGTATGTTGGAATCAATGGACTTGTGATATTAAGCGCTGTTTGAATCGTTACCACACCACCCACAAAAAAAGAAATGAAGGCAACAATGCCAAGCGATCCAATAACTAAATCTTCAATGTCTTTTAGGATTAGATTTTTCATGACCGAACGTTTCGTGGGTTTTCGAAACATTTCAGCAATCATTATAAAGTAAGAACCAATATTATGAAAGTAATTCATGCGGTATAATCTTAATTGCTAAAGTAAAAAAAATCCAGCCAGTAAAGATAATATTTAATCAAATTGTGGATTAATGTCTTTTAGTGATGAATTTATTGAATCAATATAATTTAGCAACTCATCTTTTCCAGTAAAATTTGATGATGAAGTAACAAAGTGGTTGGGCAGTTCTTCCCAATTTTCCCGAAGTACACTTTGGTAATGTGCTACATTTCGTTCAATTGCTTTGGGTTTAAGCTTGTCTGATTTGGTGAAAATAATACTGAATGGAATTCCATGCTCCCCTAACCATTGCATGAAATTTAAATCAATTTGTTGTGGTTCATGTCGAATATCGACAAGTACAAATGCAGAAACCAATTGCGTTCTTTCTCTAAAATAGGCTGTAATAAATTTTTGAAACGTTTTTTTACTCGATTTAGACACTCGAGCATAGCCGTATCCAGGTAAGTCTACCAAATACCATTGTTCATTTATGAGGAAATGATTGATCAACTGTGTTTTTCCTGGTCTTCCAGATGTTTTGGCCAACTTTTTTTGGTTGGTCAACATATTGATTAGAGAAGATTTTCCTACATTACTTCGACCAATAAAAGCATACTCAGGAAGGTTGTTTTTTGGGCATTTGGAAACCTCTTGATTGCTGACGACAAATGTTGCGGTTTTGATGTGCATGTCAAAAATCTTATAACCCCCTCATCTTGAGCCATTCTAAGAGGATTTCATTGAATTTATCGGGGTGCTCCATCATGGCTGCATGCCCACATTTATCAATCCAATACAGGTTAGAGTCCGGAAGAAGTTCGTGGAATTCATCAGCAACATTTGGAGGCGTTACAATATCATTTTTACCCCAAATGATACAGGTAGGTGTAGTCATTTTTGGCAAATCCTTGGCCATATTGTGCCGGATCGCACTCTTGGCTATAGCAAGGGTTTTTACAAGTTTATTTCTGTCATTAACTGTCTCATAAACATCATCCACAATTTCTTTAGTCGCTATGGCAGGATCATAAAACACTTCCTCCGCTTTGGCTTTGATGACGTTATAATCACTTCTTTTAGTATACCCACTACCCATTGCGCTTTCGTAAAGTCCAGAACTGCCTGTAATCACAAGTCCAGCAACTTTTTTTGGGTAGAGGTTTGTGTAATACAGCCCAATATGACCACCCAGAGAATTTCCGAGAAGAATAACGTCTTCATAGCCCTTGAATTCGATAAAGTCTTTAAGGTGTAAAGCGAAATTTTTAACATTTGTTTTTATCAAAGCAAGATCGTACACTGGTAGTTTTGGTAAAACTAACTTGTAGCCGTTATTACTGAAGTATTTAATTGGGCCATCGAAGTTACTGAGCCCACCCATTAATCCATGCAATATGATAATGGGGCGTCCTTCTCCAATTTCAGTATAACTAAATTTTCCCTCCTTCTTTAACGCGTACTTCATATGGTGTCCGATAAATTGGTATCAAGGGCAAAGCTAAGCAATTTTATTCAATATAGAACCTCAAAGTTTTATTCTTAATGTAATGCTAAAATTGACCTGTATTTTCTTGATTAAAAGCTAAAAATGACCAAAAACCCCCTTATTAACAGCTAAATGTTAATTTTATAGGATTTTATCTAAATACTTATAAATCAGCAAGTAAGATAATTAAAAGCATGTATTTTGTCGAATTATTTTGCGTTTAGTAGAAATTTATTAACAAAGTGGTAAAATGTGGTAAAATGTGGTAATTATTTTATAATTTTGGATTACACTAAGCAATAAGTCAACAAAACAAATGAACACTCTCATAGGGACATATGAATGCAAAGCAGACGCCAAAGGGCGTTTGATGCTTCCTGTTGCTCTAAAAAAACAGTTGGCGTCTTCTATGGGGAGTGGGTTTGTTTTGAAGCGTGCGGTCTTTCAGCCATGCTTGGAGTTGTATCCAATGCAAGAGTGGGAAGGGTTGATGCAAAAAGTAAATAAACTCAACCGTTTCAAAAAGAAAAATAACGATTTCATTAGAAGATTTACAGCAGGAGTAAAACCCATAGAATTGGATGCTTCTGGGCGTCTTCTTATACCAAAAGATTTGGTAGGATTTGCCAAAATAACCAAAGAGGTTGTGGTTTCTTCGGCAGTCAATATCATTGAAATTTGGGATAAAGATTTGTATGAAAAAGCCATAGACGATGCGGCAAATGATTTTGCAGAGTTAGCAGAAGAGGTAATGGGACAAGACGATGCCGATGGAATATCATAATCCAGTTTTGCTCGAAGCGTCGGTAAATGGTTTAGCTATAAAAAAAAATGGAGTGTATGTAGATGTGACTTTTGGCGGAGGAGGTCATAGTCGAGAAATCTTACAACACCTTGGGCCAGAAGGAAAGCTTTTCGCTTTTGATCAGGACAAAGACGCTCTTTCAAATACTGTTGATGATCATCGATTTACGCTTATTAATGAGAATTTTAGGTTTATGAAGCGGTTTTTGCGCTTACATGGCGTCAAGGAGGTTGATGGGATTTTGGCCGATTTTGGCGTGTCTTCGTATCAGTTCGATGCGCCCGAAAGAGGGTTTTCAATCCGATTTGATGCGCCATTAGACATGCGCATGAATCAAGATCAAGACGTCTCTGCTAAGACCATTATAAATTCTTATTCTGAAGAAGATTTAAAACGATTGTTTTGGGAATATGGAGAGTTGAGAACGGCACCAGCACTGGCAAGAACAATTGTTGCCGCGCGAGAAGACCAACCGATTCAGACGACTTTTGAACTCAAAAATTTGTTGAATAAATACTTGCCAAGAGTTAAACAAAACAAAATTTTAGCTCAGATTTATCAAGCCATTCGGATTGAGGTAAACAATGAGCTTGACGTTTTGAAATCTTTTTTAATGAGCAGTAAAGAGGTACTGAAAACAGACGGTAGACTGAGTGTCATTTCATACCACTCATTAGAGGATCGTTTGGTAAAACGCTTCATAAGAAATGGCATGTTTGAGGGAGAACCAGAACGCGATATGTTTGGGAATTTCACAGTCCCTTTTAAAAAGATTGGCAAATTGATTGTCCCAACTAAAGAAGAAATTAAAACAAACAACAGAGCAAGAAGTGCAAAGCTAAGAATAGCGCAAAAATTATAAAGTAAAGAATGAAAAATATAGTATACGACATTTTAAGAGGTACTTTTTTGGTCAGTGATGGTGCCTATAAAAAGTGGCGTTTGATTCTGTTTTTTTCTGCTTTAGCTATTATGATGATTGCCAGTTCGCACAGTGCAGACCGAAAAGTTCACCACATAGCAAAGCTGAATGAGGACGTCAAAGCGTTACGCTCATTATACGTCAAAAATAGATCCGATTTAATGAAGCTAAGGTTAGAGTCAGTTGTGCGAAGTCGAGTAAAGGAAAAAGGGATTGTACCCTCTAAAACTCCTCCTGTAAAAATTTTAATTGCCTCAAATACAAATTGATAAAATGTCTGAAAAAGAAACCAACATACTAAACAAACTATACTTCGTTTCGGGGTGTATGTTCATCTTCGCATTGTTGGTCGTGTTTAAATTGACAAAAATTCAATTTGTTCAAGGGGAATCTTACAGAGCGCTTGCCGAAAAGCGCAGTATCAAAGATGTAGTGATTCCAGCAAATCGAGGTAATGTTTACTCTGTAGATGGAAGTTTACTGGCGACATCTGTACCAAAATATGACATAAGGATAGATCTGGTGACCTCATCGGAACGAAATTTTCAGGCCAATATTCAAGCTCTTTGTGATTCGATTGCATCATTTAGTGGTGATTCGTCTGCTACGTTACAAAAGCGGATGCGCGAAGCCCGTCAAAATAAAAACAGATACTTTTTATTGGCGCGTCAAATTGATTATTCAGACTATTTACGGTTCAGAGCTTTTCCGTTATTGAATCTCGGTGCCTTTAAAGGAGGATTGATTGTAGAGCAAACCACTAAAAGAGATTATCCATTGGGTGCCATCGCTCAACGTTCAATTGGCTATGAGCGTACAGATGAGAATGGGTATGTAACGCGTGTTGGTATCGATGGAGCTTTTGGTGAGCAATACCTTCGTGGTGTGGACGGAAAGCGTATGAAACAGAGTATTGGAAAAGGGCAGTGGAAACCAATAGATGATTTTAATCAAACTGAACCTAAAGATGGATTTGATGTATACACAACAATAGATGTCAATATTCAAGACATTGCTCATCATGCCCTTTTGGAGCAATTGGAAAAGTATAAAGCTGATCATGGATCTGTAGTGGTCATGGAAACGAAAACAGGTGCTGTAAGAGCAATTTCAAACCTTGGCCGAAATGCCGTCGGAAACTATTATGAACGGTTAAATTATGCCATTGGCGAGTCGCACGAACCAGGATCTACATTCAAGTTAATGGCATTGGCAGTTGCCCTTGAAGATCAAAAAATAGATACCACAACTATTGTGGACACAAAAAAAGGAATACTTTCTTTTTATGGTAAAAAAGTAAGAGACTCAAAGAAGGGGGGATACGGAAAAATATCTGTAGCTGAGGCCTTTGAGGTTTCTTCCAATACAGGAATTGTTAGTGCTATTAATGATGCCTACAAAAATAATCCATCACAGTTTGTAGACGGTTTATACAAAATGAATCTTAATGACTCTTTAGGACTTCCTATTCTAGGTGAAGGGAAGGCTATTATTCCTGACCCAAGAATCAAAAATAACCGTTGGAGTGGTATTGCACTTCAGTGGATGGCCTATGGCTATGGCGTGTCTTTCACACCGCTACAAACATTAACCTTTTACAATGCTATTGCCAATAATGGGACAATGGTAAAACCACGCTTTATTGAAGAAATCAAAACCATTGACAATACTATAGAAGTCTTTGAAACAGAGGTCATAAACCCTCAAATATGTTCTAAAGAAACAGTACAGAAACTGCAAAAACTTCTTCAAAATGTTGTTGAAAAAGATCATGGAACTGGGCATGGTTTGTATGCCGAAACATTTTCGATGGCTGGTAAAACAGGGACATGTCAGAAAGATTATAGAAACAAAGAGCAATTGAATTACATATCTACTTTTTCTGGTTATTTCCCAGCAGATGACCCTCAATTTTCTTGTATTGTAGTCATCCATGAGCCCGACAAAAGTGTAGGGTACTATGGAGCAGATGTTTCGGGGCCAGTATTCAAAAAAATAGCGCAAAAAATTTACACTAGTGCACCAGTTGTTGATATTATCGACCAAATTGATCAACAATCAGCATCAGTGAAGCAGCAGTATCAAAACTATTACACTACTGCCGAAAAGTACAAAACTATTATGCCTAATCTAAAGGGACTACCCGCTATGGATGCCATTAGCATTTTAGAAAATATGGGACTGAGTGTCAAGCTCGTTGGACGAGGAAAAGTACGTAAACAATCGATTAAAAAAGGTGAAAAAGTGACGCCAAAAGCCACTGTAATACTAGAATTGTTGTGAATATTTTAAAAGACATATTGTATAATGTAGCTTTGATTTCAGTTCAAGGATCCACAGATGTTCACGTCAATGCGGTTCACTACGATTCTCGGAAGATTAACAAAAATGATGTTTTTGTAGCCATCAAAGGTGCTCAATTTGATGGTCATTCCTTTATCAATAGCGCCATTGAAAATGGAGCAAGTGTTATTGTAGCCGAAACACTTCCACAAACAAAAAGTAATAATATCACCTATATAGAAGTTGAATCTTCTTCCTCAGCTTTGGCCTATATGTCTGCTAATTTTTATCAGCATCCATCCAAAAATTTAAAACTCATTGGTATTACAGGAACCAACGGCAAAACTACGGTAGCCACGCTTTTATTCAATTTATTTAAGGCGGCGGGATACAAAGTAGGCCTCATATCAACAGTAAAAATAGTGGTGGATAAAACAACGTATACCGCCACGCATACTACGCCAGATTCTTTAGTCATCAACAGCTATTTGAAACAAATGAATGATGTTGGAGTCGAGTTTTGTTTTATGGAAGTAAGTTCACATGGCATACATCAACACAGAACTAAGGGACTCAATTTTACCGGCGGAATTTTTACTAATCTATCTCATGATCATTTGGATTATCATTCATCTTTTGCGGAATACCGTGATGTAAAAAAATCATTCTTTGACGGTTTGCCAAAAACAGCTTTTGCGCTTACCAACGTAGATGATAAAAATGGTAAAATCATGACCCAAAATACGATAGCTAAGACGTACAGCTATGCTTTAAAAAGCTATGCCGACTACCGCACTCAAATACTCGAAAATCATTTCAAGGGATTGCTCTTGAAAATAAATGATAGTGAACTTTGGGTCAAGCTTATAGGAAGTTTCAATGCTTATAACCTTACGGCTGTATTTGCTTGTGCCGATATTTTAGGGTTAGAAAAGGATGAGCTTTTACGCTTGATGAGTACGCTTGAAAATGTCAACGGTCGTTTCGAATATTTTATTACGGCCAATAATATTACCGTAATTGTAGATTATGCCCATACTCCAGATGCACTCAGAAATGTATTGCAAACCATCAACGACATTCGTACACAAAATGAAGATTTAATCTCTGTTGTTGGTTGTGGTGGTGATCGTGATAAAACCAAGCGTCCAAAAATGGGGCACATCGCATCGGCATTGAGCTCCAAAGTTATTTTCACAAGTGATAATCCGAGATCTGAAGATCCGGACGCTATTATTTCTGAAATAGAGAGTGGTGTAGAACCACAAAATTTCAAGAAAATTATGGCCATAACAAACCGCAAACAAGCCATAAAAACGGCATGTCAGTTGGCCAATGCTAACGACATTATCCTTGTAGCGGGAAAGGGACACGAGTCTTACCAAGAAATAAATGGAGTACGCACAGAATTTAATGATTATAAAGTGGCGTTGGAATGTTTAAATCAATTACAAAAATAATATGCTGTACTATTTGTTTGAATATTTAGAAAAAGAATTTCAATTTCCTGGAGCATCACTCTTTGGCTTCTTGACGTTTAGAGCTGCATTAGCTATTATTTTGTCGCTTTTAATTTCAACGATTTTTGGAAAAAGAATCATCAATTTCTTGCACACAAAACAAGTTGGTGAGACTATACGTGATTTGGGATTGGACGGTCAAAAAGAGAAAGCTGGAACACCAACTATGGGTGGTTTAATTATCATTCTAGCGACCTTATTGCCAGTGCTTTTAGTTGCCAAATTGGATAATATTTACATCATTCTTTTGCTGATTACAACATTATGGATGGGAGTCATTGGATTTATTGATGACTACCTTAAAAAGTTTAAAAATGATAAGGAGGGGCTCAAAGGACGATTCAAAGTTATTGGTCAAATTGGATTGGGTATTATCGTTGGTTTAACTCTGTTTTTTCATTCCGAAGTTACCATTAAAGAACAAATCCCATTGAAAGAGCGAACAACTGTCGCTATAGAGCAAGGGGTACCGCAGCAATTTTATCCAGAATCAAAATCAACAAAAACAACCATTCCATTTTTTAAAGGTAACGAATTTGATTATGCCGATTTGATTACATGGATTCATCCGAGTTTAGATAAATATGCTTGGATTGTATTTGTATTAGTGGTCATTTTTATCATCACAGCAGTTTCTAATGGTGCAAACCTAACAGATGGTATTGACGGACTTGCTGCTGGTACATCAGCAATTATTGTATTGACTTTAGGGATTTTTGCCTGGGTTTCAGGTAATATAATTTTCTCGGATTACCTCAATATTATGTATATCCCTCGAGTAGAAGAAATTACGATTTATATCGCAGCTTTTGTGGGTGCGCTTATTGGGTTTTTGTGGTACAATACTTATCCAGCACAAGTGTTTATGGGCGATACAGGAAGTTTGACCATAGGAGGAATCATTGCAGTAATCGCTATTGCTGTACGAAAAGAGTGGTTAATTCCTCTGTTGTGTGGCATTTTTCTGGCCGAAAATTTATCGGTTGTACTGCAGGTCGGATATTTTAAATACACCAAGAAAAAATATGGTGCAGGTCGGCGTATTTTCAAAATGTCGCCTCTACATCATCACTATCAAAAATCAGGATATCACGAAAGTAAAATTGTTACTCGATTTTGGATTGTTGGAATTCTTTTAGCCATCCTCACCATTGTAACCTTGAAAATTAGATAGATGAAAAGATTGGTTGTACTTGGTGGTGGCGAAAGCGGTGTAGGTACAGCACTGTTAGGAAAAGAAAAAGGATTTGAAGTGTTTGTTTCCGATTATGGAACGATAAAAAAAACATACAAGGACGTTCTTATACATAATGAGATTGAATGGGAGGAAGGAACTCACACGGCATCAAAAATTTTGAATGCTGATGTGGTCATGAAAAGTCCTGGAATTGCTGAGCGTGCCCCTATTGTGGAAGCGCTTTTGAAAAAAGAAGTACCAGTGATTTCTGAAATTGAATTTGCAGCTCAATTCACTTCTGCCAATATTATTGGTGTGACGGGAAGTAATGGAAAAACCACAACGACCATGATGATAAACCACATCCTAAAGCAAGAAAATTTGAACGTTGCTATGGGTGGAAATATTGGCGATAGTTTTGCGGGCTTAATCCCTAAAAAACCAGATCATTTTGTTTTGGAACTCAGTAGTTTTCAATTGGATGGTATTCAAAATTTTAGACCACATTTTGCTGTACTGACCAACATTACACCTGACCATTTGGACCGCTATGATTACAAATTTGAGCACTACATCGCTTCAAAATTTAGAATTGTGATGAACCAAACCAAAGAAGATTATTTGATTTATGATGCCGATGACGATGTCATCAATACATACATCCAGTCCCACCAAATTCAATCAACATTAGTCCCTTTTTCGCTGACTAAAATTTTAGCGCAAGGGGCATATTTGAAACAAAAAGAGATTATCATAAAATTTAAAAAAGAAGAACATATAATGCCAACAACAAATTTAGCTTTAGAAGGAAAGCACAACATCAAAAATGCAATGGCAGCGGCTACAGTCGCTCACCTTCTTAAAATACGAAAGGATACCATTCGTGAAAGTTTAGAATGTTTTCAAGGCGCAGAACACCGCTTAGAAAATGTACTGAAAATCAATAAGGTACAATACATTAATGATTCCAAGGCAACCAATGTAAATGCAACCTATTTTGCATTGGAGAGCATGAGTGCACCAACAGTTTGGATTGTTGGTGGCATAGATAAAGGAAACGATTATACGGCATTGTACCCTTTTGTAAACGAAAAAGTTAAAGCCATCATTTGTCTTGGAAAAAACAATGAAGCTTTGTTTAAAAATTTTGAACATATGGTAGACGTGATGGTAGAAACTCAATACATGTCTGAAGCGGTTAAAATCGCCTATAATATTGCCACAGCTGGTGAAAACGTCTTGCTTTCTCCGGCTTGTGCCAGCTTCGATTTGTTTAAAAATTATGAAGATAGAGGACATCAATTTAAATCTGCAGTACGCGCACTATAAATGATAAAGTTTGGGAACATAAAAGGAGATCGAATGATATGGGCCATTGTAGCGCTTTTGGCCATATTTTCATTTTTGCCAGTGTATAGTGCCGCCAGTAATTTGGCTTATACATATGGTGATGGTCAGACCTTTTCTTATTTTATCAAACATTTTGTACATCTGTTCTTAGGATTTTCAATCATATATGCCATTCACAGAATCCCTTATCGCTATTTCAAAGGGTTGTCAATGGTGATGTTTCCAGTTGTTTTAATTCTACTTTTAGTCACCTTGTTGCAAGGCACCACAATTGATGGTGCCAATGCCAGTCGATGGATTCGCGTGCCGTTTGTAGGGTTTACATTTCAGACGTCTACATTGGCTGCTCTTGTGCTTATGGTGTTTGTTGCACGCTACCTTTCAAAGATTTTTGAACAAGAGATTTCTTTCAAGTTATCCATTATGCCACTTTGGTTACCTGTTTTTGTGGTGCTCATTTTGATTCTTCCTGCCAATTTTTCTACCACGGCGATTATTTTTACGATGGTATTGGTTTTGGCATTTTTGGGGGGTTATCCTTTAAAATATTTAGGAGCAATTGTAGGTTCTGGACTTTTAGTACTGTCCTTTTTTGTACTTATTGCCAAAGCTTTTCCAGATGCAATGCCCAATAGAGTGGACACATGGGGCAGTAGAATTTCAAATTTTATGGATGATCGTGATTCAGAAGAAGATTATCAAATAGAAAAAGCCAAAATAGCGATAGCAACAGGAAGTTTGTATGGATTAGGGCCAGGAAAAAGTGTACAAAAAAACTTTTTACCTCAGTCTTCATCCGATTTCATTTTTGCCATTATTATTGAAGAATATGGTTTGTTGGGCGGTTTATTTTTGTTGGTATTATATCTTTTATTATTGTTCAGAATAGTTGTAGTGGCACAAAAGGCAGAAACTGTTTTTGGAAAATTACTCACCATTGGGGTGGGGCTTCCTATCATTTTTCAAGCACTCATAAATATGGGTGTTGCTGTTGAGTTGTTTCCTGTTACTGGGCAAACTTTACCCCTCATAAGTAGTGGTGGAACATCCATTTGGGTAACCTGTTTAGGGATTGGAATCATACTGAGTGTGAGTGCCAAAAGAGAAGACATTAGAAATCAATCCGAGGATGAGCAACATCCTCTCGAAATCTTAAGCGAAGCATTATAATGGGGAGCTATAAATTCATATTATCTGGAGGGGGCACGGGAGGTCATATTTTTCCTGCACTATCCATTGCTCATGCGCTCAAAGTTCGGTATCCAAAATCAGAGGTTCTTTTTGTCGGTGCAAAAGGGAAAATGGAAATGGAAAAAATTCCCAAGGCTGGATTTAAAATAACAGGGCTTTGGATATCAGGATTACAAAGAAAGCAACTATTCAAAAATTTATTATTTCCATTGAAATTAATCAGCAGTTTGATACGATCGGTTTTTATTGTTTTAAAATTTAAACCCGATGTGGTCATTGGAACAGGAGGTTTTGCTAGTGGACCAATAGTGTATATTGCATCGTTTTTTGGTACACCAACGCTTGTTCAAGAACAAAATTCTTATCCTGGAATCACTAATAAATTATTAGCCAAAAAAGCGAACAAAATATGTGTTGCCTACGAAGGATTAGAGCCATTTTTTCCTAAAGATAAAATTATTATTACCGGGAATCCAGTGCGTCAAGATCTTTTAAATTCAGAACATAAAGGAGATGCGTACAAGGCCTTTGAGTTGAACCCTGAAAAGAAAACTCTGCTTGTGTTGGGCGGAAGTTTGGGTGCGCGAAGAGTCAATCAATTAGTAGAAGCGCAATTACCCTATTTTCAGAGAAATGAAATACAAGTGATTTGGCAATGTGGAACATTGTATTACGAAGAATACAAACATCATCAACGCGCTCAAGGTGTTCAGGTATTTGATTTTGTAAAACGGATGGATCTTGCCTATGCTGCAGCAGACATCATTGTTTCAAGAGCTGGAGCGAGTTCTGTTTCAGAATTATGTATTGTTGGCAAACCCGTGATTTTTATTCCATCACCAAATGTTGCAGAAGATCACCAAACCAAAAATGCTATGGCTGTTGCTAAAAAAGATGCGGCTATATTGATTTCAGAAAAGGATTTAGATCAAAATTTCGAACCTCAATTTACAGAGCTTATAATGAATATAAGCTTACAACACCGATTAGCGGATAACATTAAAAAGTTGGCTAAAAAATCAGCTACAGAGGATATAGTTAACGAAATTGAAAAACTCATAACGGCATGAATTTAAACTCCTTCCATAACATATATTTTGTAGGTATTGGAGGTATCGGTATGAGTGCATTGGCGCGCTATTTTCATGCAACACACAAGTCTGTTTCGGGTTATGATAAAACGCCGAATGATAATACTAAAGCGCTAGAAAATATTGGAATTAAGGTTTCTTTTATAGATGATATTCAAGTTGTTGATTCTATGTTCTTGGACAACACGACGACTCTGGTGGTCTATACCCCTGCAGTTCCGCAAACCAATTCAATTTTGACCTATTTTAATGCGCAAAATTTTACCGTTTTAAAACGTTCAGAGGTTTTGGGAATAATTACAAAAGATACATTTTGTTTGGCCATCGCTGGAACGCATGGTAAAACCACAACCACTAGTATTTTGGGTCATTTGATGATGGAAGCAGACCAAAATATGACCGCATTTTTAGGAGGGATATCAGAAAATTATAATTCAAATTTGATTCAAAACGGCAGCGAAACTACTGTAGTAGAAGCCGATGAATTTGATCGTTCATTCATGACACTTTCACCAAATTTTGCTTGCATCACTTCCATGGATGCAGATCATTTGGATGTCTACGGCGACAAGGAAAGTTTAAAGCAGTCCTTTTTAGATTTTTCAAAAAATATTGCACCTAATGGTAAACTTTTTGTGCATGAAGCACTTGGCTTAGAAGGAATTGCTTATGGCGTCGAATCAAATACAGATTACAGCGCAACCAATGTTCGTATCATCAACGGTGCCTATTGTTTTGATTTAAAAACACCATTGGGTTTGTATAAAGAGTTTAAATTTCATTTACCTGGAAAACATAACTTAAGCAATGCGGTGGCTGCTCTTGCAATGGCCATCGAGTATGGGTGTAATGTACAAAAATTATGCTCTGGATTGGATTCCTACAGAGGAGTGAAAAGACGTTTTTCATACAAAACAAAAAATGATTCTTTTGTTTTTATTGATGATTATGCGCACCACCCAAAAGAGATTGATGCCGTTCATCAAGCGATTTTAGAAATGCACCCCAATAAAAAAATTACAGCCGTATTTCAGCCACACCTGTTCAGTAGAACTCAGGATTTTGCAGATGATTTCGCACATTCACTTTCTGTTTTTGATGCTGTTTTATTGTTGGAAATATACCCCGCCCGAGAGCTACCTATTTCTGGCGTGAATTCTTCATGGTTGCTTGAAAAAATAACAGCCCCAATAAAAAAATTAGTACCTAAAGTAAAATTATTTGAAGCTGTAGAATCAATCGACTACCCTGTCCTAGTGACCATGGGCGCAGGGGATATTGGTGCACTTGTAGAACCACTTTCAAAACAATTAGAACATGCGTAGATATAAAAATATAGTGAACGCTTTTTTATTGCTCATTTTGGTGGTGTTCCTTTTTGCGTTTTCATCCAAACGAAACAAGCATTTACCAATCCTAAATACCCATGTAGAATTTGTTGGGAAAGACCACTTATTAATCAGTAAAGACATGGTTAATAAATTGTTAATACAAAATCAGCAAGCTGTGGAATGTATGCCCAAAGATATTTTAGATTTGAATGTACTGGAGGCCAAAATATCATCTCATCCGATGATAGAAAACGCAGAGGTGTATCTTACTGTAAATGGGGAAGTTAGTGTAGAAGTAAAACAACGAACACCTCTTGCAAGAGTGATATCTGAGCCCTCATTTTACATTGATAGCCAAGGAGAAATGATGCCCCTCTCATCTGAGTACAGTGCACGTGTGGTAGTGGTTCATGGCCATGTAGATACAACCAATCTACAAGCTGTACATCAATTGTTGGAGTATATAACTAATGACGATTTTTTAAAGCTATATGTTACAGAAATCATCATTGACGAGCAGCAACAATTTTCATTGTTCTTGCGTACATACGATTTTGAAGTTGTTGTGGGAACTTTAGAAAATTTGAATAAAAAAATGAATAATTTAAAAGCATTTTATCAAAAAGCAAAAAATGATAAGCTGCTTCAAACATATAAAACAGTGAATTTACAATTCGACCAACAGGTTGTTTGTACAAAATTATAATTCTATGGAGACTCAAAATATTGCAGTAGGTTTGGATATTGGAACTACAAAAATCGTTGCGATGATTGGCCAAAAAAACCAGTACGGTAAATTGGAAACAATTGGCGTAGGGAAATCAAAAAGTATGGGCGTACACCGTGGTGTGGTAAACAACATCACGCAAACCATTCAGTCTATTCAAAATGCCGTAGTAGAAGCCGAAGCAACATCCGATATCAAAATTGATGGTGTAACGGTTGGTATAGCTGGGCAACACATAAGAAGTCTACAACACAGCGATTACATCACCAGATCCAATGCAGAACAAGTCATTAATGAAGACGATATAGACCGACTCATAAATCAAGTGCATAAACTTGTCATGTTGCCGGGTGAAGAAATCATTCATGTTTTACCACAGGATTTTAAAGTCGATGGTCAGGCAGAGATAAAAGAACCAATTGGAATGTATGGCGAACGTTTGGAGGCCAACTTTCATGTTGTTGTGGGCCAGGTTTCGTCTATTCGAAACATAGGTCGTTGTATACAAACCGCAGGGTTAAGTTTGGAAGGGATTACTTTAGAACCTCTGGCTTCAGCCAAAGCCGTATTGAGTCAAGAGGAAAAAGAAGCTGGTGTTGCGCTTATTGATATTGGTGGCGGAACTACCGATTTGGCCGTATTTAAAGACGGAATTATTCGCCATACTGCGGTAATTCCTTTTGGCGGAAATGTCATTACTGAGGACATCAAAGAAGGGTGTTCCATTATTGAAAAACAAGCAGAATTATTGAAAATTAAATTTGGGTCCGCTTGGCCAGGTGAGAACAAAGACAATGAAATTGTTTCTATTCCAGGGTTGAGAGGGCGAGACCCAAAGGAAATTTCATTGAAAAACTTATCAAAAATAATCCATGCTCGTGTGGTAGAAATTATAGAACAGGTTTATGTAGAAATTAAAAATTACGGTCATGAAGAGCAAAAGAAAAAACTCATTGCAGGGATTGTCCTAACAGGTGGTGGAAGTCAATTGAATCACTTAAAACAACTTGTAGAATACATCACCGGAATGGATACGCGTGTGGGCTATCCAAACGAACATTTGGCAGGTGATAGCGACGGCGACATCACCAGTCCATTGTATGCCACGGCAGTAGGATTGGTATTGGATGGTTTGGAGCGTCAAGAAAAGCAAACCACTATTGATGAAGTTTCGCAGGATGAAGAAACCCCAGAGCCAACAGTCGAAAAACCCCCAGTTCGTTCCAAAGGATTTTTGGAGAAATTAACCGAACGAGTAAAGGATTTTTTAGAAAATGCAGAATAACCAACAACAAAAAAATAAATTTATGAGCAGTAACAACGAACTCGGAATCACATTTGATTTACCAAAAAATCAATCAAACGTCATCAAAGTCATTGGTGTAGGTGGTGGTGGTAGCAATGCCATCAACCATATGTTTAAACAAGGCATAAAAGGTGTAGATTTTGTGATTTGCAACACCGATGCACAAGCCCTAAACAGTAGCGGTGTGCCCAACAAAATTCAACTTGGTCTTCACATCACAGAAGGCTTGGGTGCTGGTGCAAACCCTGACATTGGTGAAAAAGCAGCTGTTGAAAGTTTAGAAGACATTCGAACCATGTTGGACACCAATACAAAAATGGTGTTCATTACCGCTGGTATGGGTGGTGGAACTGGGACTGGTGCTGCGCCAATTATTGCAAAAATGGCCAAAGAACTCGATATCCTTACTGTTGGTATTGTGACGATGCCATTTCAATTTGAAGGAAAAATCAGAAATACTCAAGCGCATAAAGGCATTGAAAAATTAAGAAAAGTTGTTGATTCGTTGGTGATCATCAATAACAATAAACTTCGCGAAGTATATGGCAACCTTGGTTTCAAAGCAGGGTTCTCAAAAGCAGATGAAGTGCTTTCCACAGCTGCTCGTGGAATTGCCGAAGTCATCACACACCACTATACACAAAATATTGATTTGCGCGATGCAAAAACAGTGCTTAGCAATAGCGGAACAGCCATCATGGGAGCTTCTACTGCTGTAGGAGAAAGTCGCGCTAAAAAAGCAATCACAACGGCACTAGACTCACCCTTATTGAATGACAATAAAATAACTGGTGCCAAAAATGTTCTTCTATTGATTGTCTCTGGAAATCAAGAAATTACCATTGACGAAATTGGAGAAATAAACGATCATATTCAAGCAGAAGCTGGCTATGGTGCCAACATCATTATGGGCGTTGGTGAGGACGAAAAACTAGGTGAAGCAATTTCTGTAACTGTTATCGCTACAGGTTTTGATGTCGATCAGCAGAACGACATTACAAACGTTGAGCCCAAAAAAGTGGTTCATGCTTTGGAAGATGATCAAACAATGGAACACGACCTGACTCCACCCAAAACTGTTCAGACATTGGGCGATGAGCGCAATTCGGCTGTAAGTGAAGCGACCATTGTACATTCATTAGAAGACGATTCAGATATACACAATTTAGAAGCCGCAGAAGAGCAGCTCATGGATTTGATTCCAACCACAGAACTTATAAAGTCTATGGATGTTGTTTATGAAGAAGTAGTTGCTGAAATTTCAGAAGAAGAATTCATCATCAATGAAGTGAAAAATGAAACAAATCAAGATGCAGAAATTGAACCAGAAGAGCAAACGATGCTTACTTTTGATTTACCGCTTCAACCATCTTCTTCATCAGAAAGAAATGATGATGTTGAAATTTTTGAACTTCAAGATAATATCAACGAAATTGAAGTGGATGACTACATAGAATTGGTAGCCGTAAACGAATCAAGCTCAGAAGAGGAGCAACGTTATACGCTTGATGATCATATCATCTTGGAGAACACAAATCAGGAATATGATGCTTCGAAACAAGCCAATATACCAGAACCTCAGGTTGATACAGAATTGGTCTTTTCAAAAGTTACTGTAAAAGAACGACAAGTGACTAAAGCACCTGTAGAAGATGAAGATCCATTCAACAATCCGATTTCTAAAACCTTACGTGACCGTGCCGATGAACGCCGTAAGAAAATGAAAGCGTTTAATTACAAATTCAATTCCTCAAAGGTGGATGAATTTGAAAAAGAACCGGCTTACAAACGAAAAGGTATAGAATTGAGTGACACTTCATCTTTAGAAAATGTGGCATCAAGATCGTCAGTTGCTTTAGATGATAACGAAGATGTTCAAGTACGGACCAACAACTCTTTTTTGCATGATAATGTAGATTAAATCCAATATACTAACCGCATAAAAACATGAACGTATGTTCAGGTTTTTTTTGTTGATGTACTAATCATATTTACTTATATTCGTAGTCCTAATTTTTTTTTGAGATGAGTTTACAAGACAACCTAATGACCGCCATGAAAGCTGCTATGAAATCCAAGGATAGTGTAGCACTAACAGCCCTTAGATCTATTAAATCCGCCATCCTCCTTGCACAAACCGAAAGTGGTTCGAAAGGCAGTATGAGTGAAGCTGATGAAGTAAAACTTCTTCAAAAATTAGTTAAACAACGCCGTGACAGCGCTTCAATTTTTACAGCGCAAAACCGTCAAGATTTAGCTGAACCAGAATTAGCTGAAGTAGAAGTCATCAGTCAGTTTTTGCCTGAAATGTTATCAGAAGCCGAGGTAGAACAACATGTGGTAGATGCCATTACAAAACTAGGGGCAACGAGTATGAAGGATATGGGTAAAGTCATGGGGGTAGTCAGTAAAGAATTAGCTGGGAAAACAGATGGAAAAACCATTTCAACACTTGTGAAAAAACATTTATTATCCTAATAAAATGGCTGCGTAGCTCAATTGGATAGAGCACTGGATTTCGGCTCCAGCGGTTGTAGGTTCGACTCCTGTCGCAGTCACGAATAAATTGTACAATAAGGAAAAACGCCAAGCTTGCTTGAGCGTTTTTTTGTTTGGACTATTTTCAGCACGGAGTGCTAAGGATCAGCGCAGCTACTCCTTTCGCAGTCACAAATACATCAAAAGCAAGCTTTACTAAGCTTGATTTTTTATCATCCATAAAATCAACGCTTTCTTGATTTATAGGTTATAATTTTGTGGAGTCTTATCAAAAATATATCTTGCAGTGCTTATTAACGTTTCACTTTTCAGAGAATTAAATTTTCTATTGATAGAATGAATATTAAATCAATTTGTTGCATAGGTGCAGGTTATGTGGGTGGACCAACGATGTCTGTCATTGCGCACAAAAATCCCCACATAAAGGTCACTGTTGTCGATGTTAATGCAGATCGAATTGCTGCGTGGAATTGTGAGGATTTAGCTCAGCTACCAATTTTTGAACCTGGTTTGGACAAAGTAGTTGGCGAAGCTCGCGGCCAAAATCTATTTTTTTCTACAGAAGTTGATAAAGCCATTGATGAGGCAGAAATGATTTTTATTTCAGTCAACACCCCTACCAAAACTTATGGCGCCGGTAAAGGTATGGCGGCAGACTTGCAATATGTAGAGCTGTGCGCACGCCAAATCGCTAAAGTTTCAAAATCTGACAAAATTGTTGTAGAAAAATCTACGCTTCCTGTAAAAACAGCAGAAGCCATAAAAGATATTTTGGATAATACTGGAAACGGCATTCATTTCGAAATTTTATCCAACCCTGAATTTCTAGCAGAAGGAACAGCAATCCAAGATCTTGAAGCGCCAGACCGTGTTCTTATTGGTGGAGAACCAACAAAAACAGGTCAAGAGGCTATTGATGCTTTGACAACAATTTATGCGTCCTGGGTTCCTAAAGATAAAATCATCAAAACCAATTTATGGTCCTCCGAATTGTCCAAACTCACGGCCAATGCATTTTTAGCGCAACGCGTATCTTCAATAAATGCGCTAACAGAATTGTGCGAAGCAACAGGCGCAAACATTACCGAAGTCGCCAACGCCATTGGAACCGATTCCAGAATTGGTTCTAAATTTCTAAACGCATCGGTAGGATTTGGCGGTTCTTGTTTTCAAAAAGATATTCTTAATCTTGTTTATATCTGTAAATCTTTGGGATTGAACCAAGCGGCAGATTATTGGGAACAGGTTGTCATCATGAATAATCATCAAAGAACGCGCTTTGCAAACCAAATTGTGAAAGCACTTTATGGTACTGTTGCTGACAAAAAGATTGTATTTTTTGGTTGGGCTTTTAAGAAGAATACGAATGACACGCGCGAATCGGCGGCCATTTATATTGCCGATAAACTCATAGAAGAGCATGCTCAAATTCAGGTTTACGATCCCAAAGTTACAGCATTGCAAATGCAATCAGATTTGAATTATTTGAATTCAAGATCTGAACCTGAAAATGCAAAATACTTAACAACGCATAGTGATCCCTATGACGCTGTTGCTGGTGCGCATGCTTTGGCCATCATTACGGAATGGGACGAATTCAAAACCTATGATTGGCGAAAAATATATGACAATATGAGTAAACCCGCATTTATTTTTGATGGTCGCAATTTATTAAATCGATCAGCGTTAGAATCCATAGGGTTTCTTTACAGAGGTATAGGGCAATAATTTTATACAAAATGAAAACCAAAACAATTCTAGTAACAGGTGCTGCAGGATTTATAGGATTTTACTTATGTAAACGCCTTGCAGAGTTGGGACATTTTGTTGTTGGAATAGATAATATCAATGATTTTTATGATGTTAATTTAAAATATGATCGCCTCAAAGTTTTAGGGATTGATGCTTCCAATGCTAGCCAATGGAACATTTCTTCGCAAAGTACTTTAGATCGTGTAAACTTCACATTTATTCGTGCCAAGATAGAAGATTTAGGGGCCCTAAATAAAATATTTCAAACCTATACATTTGATGTCGTTTGTCATCTTGCAGCACAAGTTAGCGTACGCTCATCTGAGAAACGTCCTGATGACTACATTGAAACCAATATAAAAGGGTTTTTAAATATTTTAGAATGTTGTCGAGAATACAGTATCACTAGACTGGTTTATGCCAGTAGCTCAAGTGTTTATGGCAATTCCGAAGATATTCCTACTCAAGAAATTGCATCCACAGACCAACCTTTAAGTTTTTATGCCGCAACAAAAAAATCCAATGAACTTATGGCTCATGTCTACAGCCATTTGTATGGAATTGAAACTACAGGGTTACGCTTTTTTACAGTATATGGCCCTTGGGGGCGTCCCGATATGGCTTTGTTTCGATTTACGGATGCGGTCTTAAAAGGAAAATCAATAAATGTTTTCAACTATGGAAATCATGTCCGTGATTTTACCTATATTGATGATATCATAGATGGAGTAGAGCGTACTTTGTTGCATACATCAAAAAATAAAGCGCTCTATAAATTGTATAATATTGGGAGTAGTCAGCCCGTAGAATTGTTAGATTTTATTGAAAATATTGAAGCAATTACAGGTATTCAAACGCAACGAAGCATGCAACCACCTCAAGCAGGAGATGTACATCAAACTTGGGCTAATGTTGAACATTTGAAAACAGATTATGGATATCAACCCAGTACCTCTCTAAAAAATGGTGTTGATGCTTTTGTTAAATGGTATAAAGCGTATTACATATGAAAAAAATATTAATCACCGGTGGTGCAGGATTTATTGGAGCCCACGTCGTTCGATTATTTGTCAATCAATACCCTAATTATCATATTTTTAATATGGATGCATTGACGTATGCAGGAAATCTTGAAAACTTATCTGATGTCGAATCTAAACCCAACTACACCTTTATCAAAGGAGACATCACTGATGAAACCTTTATACACCAGTCTTTTGAACATCATAAGTTTACCGATGTTATTCATTTGGCGGCCGAATCTCATGTCGATCGCTCTATTCATGATCCTTTGGCATTTGCCAAAACCAATATTTTGGGGACTATGATTTTGCTTAATGCGTTTAAATCTTTGTGGGGGTCATCTTGGACATCACATCGTTTTTATCATGTAAGTACAGATGAAGTTTATGGTACTTTGGGTGAAGAAGGATTTTTTCTTGAAACTACTTCCTACGATCCAAATTCTCCATATTCTGCTTCCAAAGCAAGTTCGGACCACTTTGTTCGTGCCTATGGCGAAACCTACGGATTGCCCTATGTAATTTCTAATTGTTCCAATAATTATGGGCCCAATCAATTTCCCGAAAAACTGATTCCTCTTTTTATTAATAATATTTTAGAACACAAGCCATTGCCTGTTTATGGTGACGGTAATTACACTCGTGATTGGTTGTATGTTATCGATCATGCACGTGCAATTGATATGGTTTTTCATCAAGGAGAGCATCATGAAACCTACAATATAGGTGGATTCAATGAATGGAAAAACATTGATTTGGTAAAAGAATTATGCCAACAAGTGGATCAAAAATTGGAGCGTACTCAAGGCACTAGTGAGGCCCTTATTACATTTGTAAAAGATCGTCCTGGGCATGATTTACGCTATGCGATTGATGCTTCTAAAATTCAAAATAATTTGGGCTGGACACCTTCGGTCACTTTCGAAGAAGGATTATCCAAAACAATAGATTGGTACCTCAATAATGCGACATGGTTGGATCATGTGCGCTCTGGAGAATATCAGAACTATGACTACAAAAAAAAATAAATAAATGAAAGGGATTATTTTAGCAGGAGGTTCGGGTACACGACTTCACCCACTTACGTTAAGTGTGAGCAAACAACTTTTGCCTATTTACGACAAGCCAATGGTTTATTATCCATTATCGGTATTGATGCGTGCTGGGATCAAAGATATTTTGGTAATTTCTACCCCTCATGATTTACCTAATTTTAAGTATCTTTTGGGTGATGGATCCAATTTTGGTATTCAGCTTACTTACGCAGAGCAACCCTCACCAGACGGACTAGCTCAAGCATTTATCATTGGAGAATCGTTCATTGGTTCAGATGATGTGTGTTTGATTTTAGGCGATAATATATTTTATGGTGCTGGGCTAGAGGATCTTTTAGGTTCTGCAGTAGAAACCGTCAAAAATGAAAAAAAAGCGGTAGTTTTTGGGAGTTATGTCAAAGATCCACAACGTTATGGCGTAGCTGTTTTTGATGAACAAAATAATGTCATTAACATCGAAGAAAAGCCCAAAGAACCAAAATCTAATTATGCCGTAGTTGGTTTGTATTTTTATCCAAACTCTGTAGTTGACATCGCCAAAAAAATCAAACCCTCTGATCGTGGAGAGTTGGAAATAACATCTGTAAATGAGGATTATTTACATCAGCAAAGCTTAAAATTAGAAGTGCTCAAACGTGGTTTTGCATGGTTAGATACGGGAACCCATGAGGCACTTGGCGAAGCAACAGAATTCATCAAAGCTATAGAAAACAGAACAGGCCAAAAAGTTGCATGTCTGGAAGAAATCGCATTAAATAAAAGATGGATTACATCTGAAAAACTAAATCAACAAATCGCTAACCTCAAAGGAAATTATTACGATTATCTTAAAGGAATTTTGGGCTAATTATTAAGCCGTTAGGCGTTTCAATTCTTTGATTGTTTCTGAAGGATTTTCGCTTCGGAATACAAAGCTTCCTGCCACCAATACATCTGCACCTGCGTCTTTTAATTTTTGAGCATTTGCAGAAGTTACACCGCCGTCAATTTCAATTTTTGTAGAAGCACCTTTAGAAGATATTAATGCTTTGAGTTGCTTCACTTTATTGTATGTATGTTCAATAAAGCTCTGTCCACCAAAACCAGGATTTACACTCATGATACACACCAAATCAATATCTTGAATGGTATCTTCCAATACATTGACATTTGTATGAGGGTTGAGTGCAACACCTGCTTTCATTCCTTCCGATTTTATGGCCTGAAGCGTTCGGTGTAAATGTGTGCAAGCTTCGTAATGTACCGTGAGGATATCACTACCAAGCTCTGCAAAGGTTTTGATGTATCGGTCTGGATCAACAATCATCAAATGAACATCAACTGTTTTTTTTGCATGTTTTGTAATGGCTTTTAACACAGGCATCCCAAATGAAATATTGGGCACAAAAACACCGTCCATGATGTCTATATGAAACCAATCGGCTTCACTGCTGTTGACCATTTCGATATCGCGTTGAAGGTTGGCAAAATCGGCAGCAAGAATGGAGGGCGCAATTAAAGATGAACTCATAATTTTAATTTAGTATAACAAAAATAGAACAAAAAATAAACCCCTGCCAATGGGCAGGGGTTTTGTTATTAACCAAGATAGGTTTTCAGTATTTTACTTCTTGAGGTGTGTTTTAAACGTCGAATCGCTTTTTCTTTAATTTGGCGAACACGTTCTCTTGTAAGATCAAAAGTTTCTCCAATTTCTTCCAGAGTCATAGGGTGCTGGTTACCAAGACCAAAATACAGACGAATGACATCGGCTTCTCGTGGTGTAAGGGTTTCCAATGCACGTTCAATTTCTGTTCTTAAAGATTCGTGCAATAATTCTTTATCTGGATTTGGTGACTCTCCAGAACGTAATACGTCATACAAGTTGGAGTCTTCTCCTTCAACGAGAGGTGCATCCATAGAGACATGACGTCCAGAATTTTTCATCGATTCTTTCACATCATTTATGGTCATGTCCAATTCTTTCGCAATTTCTTCTGCACTTGGTGGGCGCTCATGAGATTGCTCTAAAAATGCATATGTTTTATTAATTTTATTGATTGAACCAATCTTATTCAATGGCAAACGTACAATTCTTGACTGCTCCGCAAGTGCCTGCAAAATAGATTGACGAATCCACCATACAGCATATGAGATAAACTTAAATCCGCGGGTTTCATCGAAACGTTGTGCGGCTTTTATGAGACCAAGATTTCCTTCATTGATCAAATCCGGAAGTGTAAGTCCTTGATTTTGATATTGTTTAGCAACAGAAACTACAAAACGAAGGTTGGCTTTTGTCAATTTTTCTAATGCAATTTGGTCACCAGCTTTAATGCGCTGTGCCAACTCTACTTCCTCATCGGCAGTAATTAAGTCAACTTTTCCAATCTCTTGAAGGTATTTGTCCAACGAAGCAGTCTCCCTGTTGGTAACTTGTTTTGTAATCTTGAGTTGTCTCATGTTTGCTTATTTTTTAAAAATTATTTTGGTCTCATTATGTTATACGTTGAAAATGAAATAAATGTTACAAAAAAAAGCCGTTTTATTTTCAAAACGGCTTTTTATTTGATGAAAATTAGTTTTTAAACTAATCTTTTTTTGGTCTTCTGTCATTTCGACGGTTGTCGCGACCTCTATTATTTGGTTTTCTATCTCTTGGCGGGCGTTCCACAAAACCTTCCGGTTTTGGTAGAAGTGCTTTACGTGAAACTTTTTCTTTGCGTGTTCTGGAGTCGATACCAAAATATTTCACATCAAAAACATCACCCATATTGACAACATCAGAGACATTTTCTGTACGTTCCCATGCCAATTCACTTACGTGGAGTAACACTTCGTTTCCTGGTGCTTCAAGGTATTCTACCACAGCGCCAAAATCTAGCACTTTTATGACTTTTACTTCATAAACACTGCCAACTTCTGGCTTAAACATCAACGCATCTATTTTGGCTAAAACAGCATCAATCCCATCTTGATCTGTACCTAAAATCTCAACAATTCCTTCTTCAGTGACAGGATCTTCATTGATTACAATTGTTGTTCCTGTTTCTTTTTGAAGTTCTTGAATCACTTTACCACCTGGGCCAATAAGCGCTCCAATAAATTCATTTGGAATAATGCGGGTTACCATTTTAGGTGCATGGGCCTTAACGTCTGCTGCAGGTGCTGCAATTGTATCAGTAAGTTTTCCTAAAATATGAAGGCGTCCATCACGAGCTTGTTTTAGTGCATTGACTAAAATCTCGTATGATAATCCTTTTACTTTGATATCCATTTGACATGCTGTAATACCATCTGCAGTTCCTGTGACTTTAAAGTCCATATCACCTAGGTGATCTTCATCACCTAAAATATCAGACAGTACCGCATATTTTCCAGAATCTGCATCGGAAATAAGTCCCATTGCAATTCCAGAAACTGGTTTTTTCAATTGTACACCAGCATCCATTAGCGCCATTGTTCCAGAGCAAACAGTAGCCATAGAAGACGATCCGTTACTTTCCAAAACTTCACTTACTACGCGAACAGTATATGGGCAATCTTCAGGGACCATACCTTTTAGGGCACGTTGTGCTAAGTTTCCATGTCCAACTTCACGACGGGACGTTCCTCGAATAGGGCGTGCTTCACCAGTTGAAAAAGGAGGGAAGTTATAGTGTAAATAAAAGCGTTCTTCACCTTCATAAGAGGGCATATCTATTTGATTGGCATCTCTAGAAGTTCCGAGGGTTACTGTAGCTAGTGCTTGAGTTTCTCCTCTTGTAAAAATTGACGAACCGTGTGTAGATGGTAAATAGTCTACTTCACACCAAATGGGTCTGATTTCATCTGTTTTTCGACCATCAAGACGAAGTCCTTCGTTGAGTGTCAAATCGCGTACAGCAGCTTTTTCTGCTTTGTAGTAATATTTTGAAATTAATCCATCATATTCTTCTTGTTCTTCTTCAGAAAAAGAAGCTGTAATTTCTTCTTTTATTTCAGAGAAAGCAGCGCTTCTTTCGTGTTTTGAAGAACCTGCTTTGGCTACAGCATAGACCTTGTTATAGGCCATGTCGTGTATTTTTTGTGCTAAGTCTTCATCGGCACGTTCTGGTTCGTATTCACGAACTTCTTTTTTACCAAATGCTTGGGCCAATCGTTCCTGAGCA
This sequence comes from Formosa sp., assembly GCA_038138145.1. Lineage (GTDB taxonomy): Bacteria > Bacteroidota > Bacteroidia > Flavobacteriales > Flavobacteriaceae > UBA3537. The sequence goes on along the minus strand of JAYQDD010000002.1, from coordinate 126,910 downwards.
GCACATTGAACTTTGATGGCTTCATGTGCAAACTTGATGGCTTCCGTCATTTCTTCTTCTGAAATTTCATCCATTTCTCCTTCAACCATCATTACAGAGTCTGCAGAGGCACCAATCATCATATCGATATCCGATTCTGCGAGTTGTGCTCTAGTAGGATTTATGATGAATTCTCCGTTGATACGCCCAACTCTAGCCTCAGAAATAGCACATTCAAATGGGAAATCAGAAAGTTGGATGGCTGCAGATGCAGCTAAACCAGCCATAGCATCTGGCATGACATCTTCGTCGTGAGACATCAATTGAATCATCACTTGAGTTTCTGAGTGGTAATCTTTTGGAAACAATGGACGTAATACACGGTCTACAAGGCGCATGGTGAGTACTTCACCATCGCTTGGTCGTGCTTCTCTTTTGAAGAACCCACCAGGGTAGCGTCCTGCTGCCGCAAATTTTTCGCGGTAATCTACGGTGAGTGGTAAAAAGTCAACGTCCGCTGATTTGTAATTGGAAACTACTGTACACAGCAACATACATTTGCCAGATTGTACCACTACAGAGCCATGGGCTTGCTTGGCGAGTTTCCCTGTTTCGATGGAGATTTCTCTTCCATCGCCGAGGTCGATGACCTCTTTAAATACTTTTGGAATCATATTTTTTAATTCTAATTAAACATTGGTGTTGTGTTGTTGTTGCGTGGTGTGACCAATGAAAAACTTTAATTAGCTTCTTCTATATGTAAGCACTTGTAATAAAAGTGCTGGGTAATCAAAAAAGAGGCCATATGGCCTCTTTTTTAAGTATTATTTTCTTAATCCTAATTCTTTAACAATAGCACGGTATCTCAAGATATCTTTTTTCATTAAATAATCTAATAGAGAACGGCGTTTTCCTACAAGCTTTACAAGCGAACGCTCGGTGTTAAAATCTTTTCGATTTTGCTTAAGGTGTTCTGTTAGGTGATTGATTCGGTGTGTGAAAAGAGCAATTTGACCTTCGGCAGAACCGGTATCTTTGGCGTCTTTTCCGTGTTTTTTAAAGATTTTCTCTTTAGTTTCTTTTGTTAGGTACATTCCAATATTTATTTAAATAATTTTTATGCGTGGATTCTGACGCTCAGAATCGAGGGGCAAATATAAGAAATTCGAATGATATAAGAATTATTTTGAAAGAATTATGCTCTTAACGGCTGATTCAAGATCAAATCGATGTATTGATTCACCTTGTCTTTAAGCTGTTCGCGGTGGGTGATAAAATCTAAAAAGCCATGCTCTTGAACAAATTCGGCGGTTTGAAAGCCTTCAGGGAGTTCTTTTCCAGTCGTATCGCGAACCACACGAGGTCCAGCAAAGCCAATCAATGCGCCTGGTTCACTAATATTGATATCGCCAAGCATAGCAAATGAAGCGGTTGTCCCACCAGTTGTGGGGTCTGTACAGAGTGATATGTAAGGGATTCCTGCTTCGGACAATTGTGCTAACTTTGCAGAAGTTTTTGCTAATTGCATCAGTGATAATCCTGCTTCCATCATTCGTGCTCCTCCAGATTTGGATATGATCATGATGGGGATTTTTTTCTTTAGCGCATAATCTGCAGCACGTGCAATTTTCTCACCAACAACACTTCCAACGGATCCACCAATAAAACTAAAATCCATACAAGCAACAACGAGGTCTTTTCCTTTAGATTTTCCTACCACTGTGCGTACTGCATCTTTGAGTTTGGTTTTTTTGTAGGCGGCTTCTAAACGATCGGTGTATTTTTTCTTATCTGAAAATTTTAAAGGATCTTTTGAAGTGATTTTTGGGTTGAGTTCTTTGTATTTGTTATTATCAAACAAAATATTGAAGTATTCGGTACTTCCAATGCGGACATGGTATCCATCTTCAGGACTAACAAAGAAGTTTCTTTCTAATTCTTCGGTCTCGATGATTTTCCCTGTGGGCGACTTGTACCACAATCCTTTTGGTGTGTCACGTTTCGCCTCTGTTGGGGTTTGAATACCTTTGTCTGTTCTTTTAAACCACGCCATTTTGTCCTAATTGATTTAGAATGAAAAACAAATTTAAGGATATTTTTTTACAATGTGTCTACATTGTTCAAATCCTCAAATGCCTTTTTGAGACGCGCTCCAAAAGTCTGTTCTCCTTGTCTTAACCAACGTCTTGGGTCGTAGTATTTTTTGTTTGGAACATCTTCACCGTCTGGATTTCCAATTTGTGAAGCCAAATAATCTTGATTTTTCTTAAAATCATCACGAACACCTGTCATGAATGCATATTGCAAATCGGTATCGATGTTCATTTTAATGACTCCATATCCAATTGCTTCGCGAATTTCTTCTAAAGTTGATCCAGATCCTCCATGAAATACAAAATCGATATGATTTTCTGATACACCATATTTTTCGGTGATGAATTCTTGAGAATTCTTAAGAATTTTTGGAGTGAGTTTTACATTTCCTGGCTTATACACACCGTGAACATTACCAAAAGCTGCTGCGATGGTAAATTGATCACTCACTTTGCTGAGTTCTTCATATGCATAAGCGACTTCTTCGGGTTGTGTGTATAGTTTAGAAACGTCTACATCGCTATTGTCTACACCATCTTCTTCACCACCTGTAATCCCCAATTCAATTTCGAGTGTCATGCCCATTTTGGACATTCTTTTTAAATATTCTTTACAGATTTCGATGTTTTCTTCGAGTGGTTCTTCAGAAAGGTCTATCATGTGAGAGCTGTACAGAGATTTTCCAGTTTGCTCAAAATGTTTTTCCGAGGCATCCAATAAACCATCAATCCAGGGTAGTAATTTTTTGGCGCAGTGATCGGTATGAAGAATTACAGGAACACCATAAGCTTCTGCCATTTCATGAACGTGTTTTGCACCTGCTATAGATCCTGCTATAGCTGCTTTTTGGTCTTCATTTGAAAGTCCTTTCCCAGCATTAAATTGCCCACCACCATTAGAAAACTGAATAATTACTGGCGCGTTAAGCGCTTTGGCGGTTTCAAGAACGCTATTGATGGTATTTGATCCGATTACATTTACTGCAGGCAGAGCAAATCCTTTTTCTTTTGCCAGTTTAAAAATCTTTTGAACTTCACGTCCAGTGGCTACGCCAGGTTTTATTGAGTGACTCATTTTTGATGGTTTTTAAATTTTGCCAAAAATACTAAAATAAATCGCCATATGTTAAAATTTTAACACGACTTATCATCAAAATAATACGAAAACGTTTGAGATGAATATATCCTTAAAATGGATAGTTAATACCAAAATTGTACACCGCATTACTGAAGTTAAAATCGCGGAACCAGCGGTTGCTTTTTTCGTAGGTAGGATTGTGTGCTTTGAACCCAGTATCCAGTCTTAGAATAAAAAAACCGAAGTCGTAGCGCAATCCAAATCCAGCACCTAAAGCAATATCTTTTAGAGAACTAAAACTATCAAAAGTTACTTTTGGATCTTCGACATCGTCAAGAACATTCCAAATATTTCCCCCATCAACAAAAAAAGCACCGTTAAGCTTACCAAACAAATTGTAACGGTGTTCCAAACTAAATGCGATTTTCAGGTTTGCTTCATTGAATTCGTTGTTGTTGTCCGAGCGTCCTGGCCCTAAGTTGTAGGCCGTCCATGCACGGTTGTCATTAGATCCACCAGCAAAAAAACTTTTCGAAAACGGGATAGTCTTAGAATTCCCCAAAGGGATTGCCACACCCATAAAACCTCTAAATGCAAGTACATTGCTACGGCCTAAATTCCAAAGTTTAATGTAATCAATTTCTGTTTTTGTGTACTGCGAAAAGGCAACATCATTGACTTCAAATTCACCATTTTCATTTTTCTTTAAATCCAATATATCTGCAGCACCATTGAGAAGGTTTCCTGCAAGCTCAAGTTTTAGACGAAAAATTGAAAAATCAGTGTCAAAATTATTTTCCCGAGTGTCTTTAATTAAATTGAAATTACTAGCAAGAATAAGGTTGTTTTGAATTAACCGATTTTTGCGTTCTCGTATATTTCTAACCGTTTGATAATCATTGGGGTTGGTATTTTGAAAGTTCGTATCGGAACTTACTGTTCCAATAAAATCATCGGCTTTAGTAATATCAAGCGTATTTGATCCATCAGGATTTGAGATTAAAAATTCTGCAGGAGTCGGATAGCTATTAAGCGCAATACTTTCCAGACGATCGAAAGAATTTTGATATACACTAAAATAGTTTCCAGGGTTTAGATTTCTAACGTATTGAAGATTGAGAAGATCTAGTGTATTGGTCGTATTTTTTGATGGAAGCCAGTTGTAGCTCAAACGTCCATTTAGTGTTCGTTTGTCTAAACCAATGTTTTTTTGACTTGTAAAACCAGTGCTTAATTGTGTTGTTGGTGACATAAATTTGGGGATGATTTTTTCAGTGTTGAAAGGAAAAAACAATCTTGGGATATTGAGTTTTATATCTGCGCCAAGCTCATTAATATCAAAGAATTGATCGTCAGATTTGGCACCATCTTTTGAAGCACCTATTGCCCCTAAAGCGGATATTTCTAGGGTTTCGGCACCCCTAAAAATGTTACGAATTAAAACTCCAGTACTGAACGACAATCCAATTTTTTGGATGTTACTCTGCGACACATTAAAATCAAACCCTAAACCATATTTTTTTCTTGGGTTGAGATAAATATTTGCTGTAAGTGTGGTGTCATTTTTATTTTCTACGTACTCAATGTTTGGATATTTAAAAGACTTGAGTTGACTCAAATAACTATAGGTACGTGTTCTATCCAAGTCGCTGTACAAGTCTCCTTTGTTTATTAATACTGCATTTGTTATAGCTTTTGGTCTATATTTTAATTCACCATAATTGTAAAAATTGAAATTGTCGTAAGTCGCAGTTTTGGTTGGCGTAGCCGCATTTCTGTTTTGAAATGACGCATCAGTAAAAATATTAACTTCCTTTATTCGATATACATTGAAAGGTTCGCGCGTTGTACTGTCTGGAGTTCTTATTGCTCTGTTGGGAATATTAATTTTGATGTCTACATTATGGTCGGTTCCAATCGTGTCATTTTTGAAGCTTATATAATCTTGTGAGAAGTGGTATACTCCCGAATTTCTAAATTTTGTAGTCAGTCTGTTTCGTTCATTTTTAAAATTTACGATATCAAACTGTTCGCCTTTTTTTAATAATGATTTTGCTTTGGCGCTTTCGTATAATGTATCCAAAACAGGACTTTCAATCTTAGTTTCAACCGCTCGAATCTCATAGGGTTTCCCCGTAGTGATGTTGTACGACAACGTTGCTCGTTTGTTTCCTAAAGTATCAACAACAAAATCAATTTCTCTATCAAACCATCCTTTTGAAAAGTAATAACGTTCAAGATTGAGTTTTGTTTTTTTTATTTTTATGCTATCCAAAATACTTGGTGCTTCGCCAGTATTTTTTAACCAGCTATTGAATCCAAGCGATGATTTTTTTATTTGATTAAGTTGTTTTTTTGAAAACTTTTTGATCAGTCGTTCTCTTCGTTTTGGACGTTTGTTTAGCCATGATTCAAAAATGGAGTCTTTATTTGGACGTGCAAAATTGTAAATATGAAGACGAACAGGGATACCAAGAATTCTACTGTTTGTTTTTTGAAATGAAAGTTTAGATAATGCCTCAGATGTTGTCGTTTTTCCATTAACCACAAAGGAATTTTCTACCAACAAATGCTCCTTATCTCCAACTCTTTTGACAGCGTTACACGCGGTGCAGATGTAGGCAATAGAACAAATAAAAAATATTTTTTTTAGCGAATCCTTCAACAAGACGTAAATAAAATTTAGATTTATACTCTAAAATGAATTTAAATCAAATGTACATTTTTTAGATGTTAACTAAAAACCAATCCAAGCGAATCCTCAGATTACACAAAAAAAAGTTTCGCACCCAAGAGCAAATGTTTGTAACAGAAGGGATTAAGGTTACCCAAGAATTTTTGGATGCAGATTATGAATTGGTTGAAGTTTTCTCTACAGATTTGAGTTATGCGCAATACTCAAATGCTTTTGTACATATTTCCGAAAATGAATTATCATCAATCAGTACACTAAAAACCCCTAACAAAGTTTTGGCTATTTTTCGTATTCCGGCACCAAAGCCAGTGGACGATTCAAGTTTGATTTTAGCTCTTGATGATTTGAACAATCCTGGAAATTTAGGCACAATTGTTCGGCTTTGCGATTGGTTTGGTATTCGAGATTTGGTGTGTAGCCCAGCAACAGTTGATTGCTATAATCCCAAAGTTGTACAATCTGCAATGGGTTCGCACACTCGTGTGAACATCACTTACTCAGCTTTGGAGCCACTTCTTTCCTCATCTTCAAATGCTATGGGAACTTTTATGGAAGGGACATCTATTTATGCAACAAGTCTTCCAAATTCTGGAGTGTTGGTGTTGGGCAATGAAGCTAATGGAATTTCAGAAAATCTAAACTCTTTTCTCGATACTAAACTGACTATTCCAAGATTTGGGCCATTCAAAAAAACAGAAAGTTTGAATGTAGCCAATGCTGCTTCTATTATTTTGAGTGAATGGAGACGGCAGTCTATTGAAATGTAAAGTTCAAGAAAAAGCCTCGTGTTTGCATCTGTTCGATATTCTTTGTCCACGGGCTATTAGGGTCAAAATCTGGGACATGCTCATCTTTCAATGAAAAGATTCCTCGGAGTGAAGGCGTGAATTTGAACCAAGTGAGATAGATGTCAATGCCCAGACCAAGTTCATAAAACAAATTATTTTTTGTCATTCTAAAATTTCCTTTGCTGTTGTCGTCTGGATTATCTTCATTACTGGACAAATTGATGGCTGTTGAAATACCTCCAACTATAAAAGGTTTGATGTTATTGATGCGTTTTGTGGAAATTTTTATGAGTAATGGAATATGAATGTATGTAGAACGCAATTCGCGTTCAAGGTCTTTTTCCTCAAATACCAATCCGTCAAAATAAGTATCACTATAGCTTAGTCTTCTATTGGACATCACAAGCCCTGGTTCTAAACGCACATCAAAATAATCATTGATTCTTACGTTGCCTATCAAACCGACATTGAATCCCACAGATTTCAAAACCTGGATATCCTTTACGTTGGATTTGTAGTCTATATTAAAGTCATAATTGTTAAAACCCAAGAAATATCCGTAAGATAAAGGCGCTTTATCGAAATTTTCATTATTCAACAAACGTTCTTTTGTAAACAGTTGTGCTTCGGAATGAAATACGAAGGTGCACAAAAAAACAAAAGAGATTAGGTGTTTTATTTTCATGTGTTAATATTTATTGTTTTTCAATGGTCACATGTAACCTTTGATGTTTAAAATAATCATTCCGCTGTGTGTTAATAATAATTTTTAACATGTCGGTTTCATTGTTTCGATGCGGTATAAATTGTTGCGACTCCGAATGTTTGTGGCAACGATCTTGTAGATATAAACCCAGTTTTCTTTAAAATATTGTTGAACGCTTTTCCGTAAGGGAATTTTGCCGCCGACGAACTCAAGTAACTGTAGGCATCCTTATCTTTAGAGAATAATTTTCCTATGATTGGGAGTAATATTTTAGTATACAAAAAGTAGCCTTGTCGGAACGGAAATTTCGTTGGCACAGAAGTTTCCAAAACTACAAAAACGCCATTTGGTTTTAGAACCCTCAGAATTTCAGCCAAACCAACTTCGAGGTGTTCAAAATTTCGAACACCAAAAGCAACCGTTATGGCATCAAAACTATTATCGTTGAAAGGCAAATTTTCAGAATCACCTACAACCATATCAATGGTATTGTCTAGCTTTTTGGCTATAATTTTTTTTCGTCCTACATCCAACATACCTTCACTAATATCCAATCCAATAATTTTTTTTGCATTGGTTTGCGTCAAATTAATGGCCAAATCCCCAGTGCCAGTGGCAATATCCAAAATAGATTCTGGATTTTTATCAGCAACAATTTGAACCACTTTTTTGCGCCATTTTATATCAATACCAAATGAAATCACACGATTCAATCCATCGTATTCATTTGAAATAGTATCAAACATTTTGGCAATTTGTTCCTTTTTGGAAAGAGAACTGTTCTTATATGGCGTTATCTTTTTAGACATGTAATCAAATTGAGATCTATAGTTTTTGCCTTGCAAAGAAATACAATTCGTAGACAAATCCCTAAAAATAACGTATATTTGCATCGCTTTTTAACTGATAATTGATGAAAATTATTATTGCCGGCGCTGGAGAAGTCGGGTTTCACTTGGCAAAGCTTTTGTCCTATGAATCTCAGGAAATTACACTAATTGATTTAGACAAAGAACGCCTTGTTTATGCAGAAACGCACTTGGACATCAAGGTCGTTAAAGGAGACATCACTTCTGTTTCTGTCCTCAAAGAATCTAATATTACTAATGCCGATTTATTTGTATCTGTAACGTCCTCTCAAACATCCAATATTACGTCTTGTGTATTGGCCAAACAATTGGGTGCTAAGCGAACTATTGCAAGAATTTCCAACACAGAATTTATTACGCACAAAGATGAAATTGGTTTTGAAGCCTTGGGCATAGATGAGCTTATTTCTCCTGCATCTTTGGCGGCTTCAGAAATAGAATTGTTGCTTAAACAATCTGTTTTTAATGATACTTATGCTTTTGAAGACGGTGCGCTAACCATGTTGGGTTTAACACTTTCTGCTGATGCATCGATTGTTGATAAGCCAGTAAAAATTGCAGCTCAACTTTTGTCGGATATTCATTTTATCCCTATTGCTATTCAACGCTTTGGTTCGCATCTTACGATTATTCCAAGAGGGGATACCGTTTTTAAAGAAGGTGATCGTGTGGTTTTTATGACTTCGAAGGGTGGTGATGAAGAACTGTGTAAACTCACTGGAAGACGAAAAACACCAATAAAAGATATTATGATTTTGGGTGGTGGGCAAATTGGTACAATCACTGCAAATGATTTGTCCAATAGTGATTTCAATATCAAAATTGTAGAACAATCTAAAGAACGTGCTGCAGAGTTGGCCGATCAGCTTCCAGAAGCGTTAGTCATAAACGGTGATGGAAGAAATGTAGAGTTGTTGGAAGAAGAAAATTTTAGTGCTATGGATGCTTTTATCGCCGTAACCGAAAATTCAGAAACCAACATAATGTCCTGCTTAGTCGCAAAGTCGAAAGGGGTAAAAAAGACCATTGCTTTGGTCGAAAATATGGACTATTTTGCATTGTCACATTCGATTGGGGTGGATACACTCATCAATAAAAAATTACTCGCTGCCAACAGTATTTTTAGATATGTTCGCAAAGGAGAAGTTGTGGCCATGACCAAGCTCACAAATATGGAAGCCGAATTATTGGAATTCGTCGTAAAACCAACTTCAAAAATTTGTGATCAATACATTAAAGCGATTGATTTTCCCAGAGCCGCAATTATTGGTGGAGTCATCAGAAATGAATCTGGAATTATTGCATTGGGCGACTTCAAAATCGAGCCAGGCGATAGAGTAGTGGTTTGCTGTTTGCCAGAAGCCATAAAAAAAGTAGAAAGCCTCTTCTTCTAACCATTCAATATGAAACAAAAACATAAAATCATTATCCACTTTTTTGGTCTTTTACTTCTTTTCAATGGTGGATTTATGTTGCTTGCTTCTTTGTTGAGTTTTTTCTATAAAGATGGCGTTACGCATCAATTGTTTGTTTCAGGATTATCGGTTTTAAGCGTTGGACTTTTGGTGATGCTTTGTACAAAAAATCATTCCAAAGAAATGACCAAGCGACAGGGTTATATTGTGGTAACTTTTGGTTGGATTGTTATGGCACTTTCGGGTACAATACCTTACCTTTTAACAGGTTCAATTACAAATTTTACCAATGCTTTTTTTGAAACCATTTCGGGCTACACAACAACGGGTGCAACCATTTTGAATGATATTGAAGTTCTGCCCCAAGGTGTTTTGTTTTGGCGAAGTTTAACACATTGGATTGGCGGTATGGGGATTATTGTTTTGGCTGTAGCGATTTTACCTTTGTTGGGCATTGGAGGGATGCAGCTTTTTGCTGCTGAAGCCCCTGGCCCGGGCAACGATAAACTTCATCCCAGAATTACGGATACCGCAAAAAGATTGTGGCTTATTTATGTCGGTTATACTGCCGCAGAAACACTTTTTTTATCGCTCGCTGGGATGTCTTTCTTTGATGCTTTAAACCATTCCATGAGTACGCTTTCCACAGGAGGGTTTTCAACTAAAAACGCAAGTTTGGCGCATTGGAACGACTCTCCTTTGGTACAATACATTGTTGTGTTATTTATGTTTTTGGCAGGAACAAATTTTGTATTGAGTTACTTTGGTTTCAAAGGAAATTTTATGAGAGTATTCAAGGATGAAGAATTTAAACTTTATGCCAAGTTTATACTAATTTTCACTACGATTACTGCGGTTATAATTTTTACGCATTCGGTGTTTTCAGATGCTTCATCCCCTAACCATCCCATGGTTTTTGGGGAACTTGAAGCCAGTATTCGCCATGCGCTGTTTCAAGTGGTAGCTATCGTCACGACCACAGGTTTTGTAAGTGCCGATTTTACCCTTTGGCCTTATTTTTTGGTGGTGTTTTTCTTTGGATTAATGTTTCTTGGAGGATCTTCTGGAAGCACTTCTGGAGGTGTAAAAGTGGTACGCCACCTTGTTCTTATCCGCAATGGGTTTTTAGAATTCAAAAGATCTCTTCACCCCAATGCTGTTTTGCCTGTACGCTACAACACCAAAACCGTTTCAGGAGAAATTGTATTTAATGTTTTGGGCTTTTTTATGCTCTATATGCTTTCCTTTATTATAGGCGCACTTGGTTTTGCTTTTATCGGTTTGGATTTTGAGTCTGCCATAGGGGTAGCCGCTTCAAGTTTGGGGAATGTTGGCCCTGCACTCGGAGATTTTGGTCCAGCAGAAAACTTTAGTAAAATGCCACAAATAGGCAAATGGTGGGCAGCTTTTCTTATGCTTATTGGACGTCTGGAACTTTTTACAGTTCTAATTTTATTAACTCCTTTTTTCTGGAAAAAATTGTAGTGCGCACTTAGCTACTCAATGCTTTTTTGATGCGTTCAACGGCTTCAATGATTTGTTCTTGTGATGCTGCATAGGATATTCTGATACAGTTTGGATTTCCAAAAGCTTCCCCGGTAACGGTAGCGACTAATGCCTCCTCTAACAGAAAAAGTGATAGCTCTGTGGCGTTATTTATTTGTTTCCCTTTAAATGTTTTTCCAAATAATGCCGAAACATCAGGGAATACATAAAAAGCACCCTCTGGAGTATTGCAAGAAAATCCGTCAATGTCTTTGAGTAAATTTAAAATAAGGTCTCGACGCACTTTAAATTCATCAATCATATATTTTACCTTTGACGGAGGTGCTTCCAGCGCGGTAATCACAGCGCGTTGCGCTATACAGTTGGCACCACTGGTAATTTGACCTTGCATTTTGTTACACGCACGAGCAATTTTTTCTGGAGCCCCTAGGAAACCAATACGCCAGCCCGTCATTGCAAATGCTTTGGATACGCCATTGACCGTAATGGTTCTGTCGTACATATCTTCAAATTCAGCCATACTAGCATGTCCACTTCCGAAATTGATGTGTTCGTATATTTCATCAGAAACCACATAAATTTGTGGGTGCTTTTGAAGTACGTCGGCAAGTGCTCTCAATTCTTCTTTACTGTACAAAGATCCACTTGGATTACAAGGGGAACTGAACCAAATCATTTTTGTTTTTGGAGTTATTGCGGCTTCGAGTTGCGCTGGGGTCATCTTGAAATCAGTATCAATAGAAGTTTTGACTTCCACAGGCGTCCCTTCAGATAATTTTACAATATCTGAATAGCTCACCCAATATGGGCAAGGAAGGATAACTTCGTCACCTTTATTAAGTAACACCAAAGCAACGTTGGCAAGGCATTGTTTGGCTCCTGTAGATACAACAATTTGGTTGGGCGTGTAGGTCAGATTGTTGTCGCGTTTAAATTTTGTGATGATGGCTTGCTTTAGTTCTGCATATCCATCAACTGGGGTATAGGAATTGAAATTATCATCAATGGCTTGTTTTGCTGCATCCTTTATAAATTCGGGTGTATTGAAGTCTGGTTCTCCCAAACTAAGCCCTATGATGTCTTTGCCTTCACCTTTAAGTTCGCGTGCTTTTGCGGCCATCGCAAGGGTTGCCGAGGTGGCCATGTTCAAGATTCTTTCTGAAAGTAATTGGTTCATTTGATTTGTTTTATGCTAGTAATTTTGGATTTATCCCCATCAATTTTAAGTAATTAAAATGTGCAATAATTGCTTTTCTTGTGGTTTTGTATTCGTTGTAGGGCAGGTTAAATTCTTGGGCAGTTTTTTTTACGATTTCTGCAATTTTACCATAATGTATATGCGAAATATTTGGAAAAATATGGTGTTCTACTTGATGATTCAAGCCTCCTGTAAACCAATTGATAAGTCTGTTTTTTGGAGAAAAATTGACCGTCGTTTTGAGTTGGTGTATGGCCCAAGTATTTTTTAGACTTCCGTCTGTTTCAGGCATCGGCATTTCAGCGTCTTCCATGACATGTGCCAACTGAAAAACAACGCTAAGAATAAGGCCAGCAGTATAGTGCATTACAAAAAAACCAATCAGAATTTTCCACCACGCTAAATCTAAAATAAGCATCGGCAAAACAATCCACATCGTCAGATAAATTAGCTTTGAGATGACCAAGGTTCCCCAGTTTACAAAAGGATTTGGCAATTTACCATATGCCAATTTGCGTTTCATATAGCGTTTCATTTGTAAAAAATCGGTTGTTATGGCCCAATTTATTGTCAAAAGGCCATAAAGAAGAACAGAGTAGTAGTGTTGAAATTTGTGGTACCAACGCCATTGGGCATGTTTTGTAAATCTAAGAATGCGTCCAGCATCTAAATCTTCATCATGACCATGAACATTCGTGTAGGTATGATGAAGAACGTTGTGTTGTACTTTCCAATTGTACACGTTTCCGGCAAGAATATAAATACTACTTCCCATGAGGTTATTGATCCAAGATTTGTTCGAGAAAGATCCATGATTTCCATCATGCATCACATTCATCCCCACGCCAGCCATTCCAACACCCATCACAATTGTAAAGAGGATTTGCAACCATCCGGGCATGTCTATGGTAAGGATTAGAAAATAAGGCACCAAAAATATACTGAACATTACAATTGTTTTCAACCACAACTTCCAGTTTCCTGTACGTTTGATGTTGTTTTCTTTAAAATATAAATTAACTCTTGAGTTGAGGGTTCTGAAGAAATTTTTGGGATCTTTTCTTGAGAATTTTAATATTGGACTTTTCATTTAAGTAGATTTTAAAAATAAATTCAAATATAGTTAATAATTCAATTTCAAAACATGACTTTTGAACATTTAAGAGATTTATAACTATTTTTGTTCAAATATATTTTACATGGATTTAATTCAAAAGTATTTCCCAGAATTATCGGATGTTCAAAAACAACAATTTGAAGCATTGCAAAGGGTGTATGAGGATTGGAATTCAAAAATAAATGTCATTTCTCGAAAAGATATACAGGCGCTGTATTTGAAGCATGTTTTACATTCATTAGCGATTGCAAAAGTTCAAAAATTCGAACCCAATACGCAAATTTTAGATGTGGGTACAGGCGGTGGATTTCCAGGTATACCTTTGGCCATTTTATTCCCTGAGGTTAAGTTCCATTTGGTCGATAGTATTCAAAAAAAAATAAACGTAGTATCTGCTGTAGTACAATCATTAAATTTAAAAAATGTGACTGCAACGCACCAGCGTGCAGAAGCAGTACAAGGACGTTTTGATTTTGTGGTGAGTCGCGCTGTGACTACAATGCCCAGTTTTGTAAAATGGGTAAAAAATAAAATCAAAAAAGAACAAAATCATACGCTTTCAAATGGTATTTTGTACCTTAAAGGTGGAGATCTTTCAGAAGAACTTTCATCGTATAAAACGAAAGCGGTTTATGATATTGCTGCTTTTTTTGAGGAAGATTTTTTTGAAACAAAAAAAGTTGTTCATCTTCCACTTAAGTTTAGACGCTAGTCTTAATTAAAAAGCCATAGTTACAGTTGCTGTCAGTCCAGTAGCTTCTGGAACAAATCGGCACACCCCTCCAATACAAACGAGCCCTGCACGCTGTCTCCCGTAGTTCAAGCCAACTCGTGTAGCTCCTTTGGTGTAGCTTCCTCCTGCGTTATAGTAATGAGTTTTTGATGTAGATGAATCATCTCCATTGTTGTAGATGTCATTGATATAAAATGAAATTTTGGAACTCAAATTAAATTCAAATGTACCTCCAATCCAATCATGGTCTTGTGTATCGGACCATAATCTTTGGGCTTCTATTCTAATAGATTTGCCCTTGCCAAGTTTGTGTGTAGATTCTACAACGCCAATGTTGGTCACAATAGGTTTTGCTCCAAAATTTCCTTCAATTTCTTTTTTGTTGTAATATTGGTTTACAAAGTAAACTATTGAACGCCATTTTGGATTCCATTTTTTTCTGATTTCTAGACTTATATCTGAAAAATATTTCTCGCCAAACCCAAATACATCAGTTTCGTAATCTTGATTAGCATAATCAAAAGTGCCTTTCAATCCCGCCCAGTACGACGCATTAAAGGCCATCTTTGTGCCGTATTTTCCACCTAATAATGTCTCTTTTTTTATGTTGTAAAATAAGTCTAATTGACCTCCGATTTCACCTACTTTTAGTAATCCAGGATCTAAAAAGGATACCGCCGATTGTGCTTGGTACACAAATATATTGGTCAAGAGATAGTCGTGTTGTTTGGTGAGTCCAGGCGTGTAATTGATGATATTTTCGAAAAATACATTTCCTGATTTTTTTCTGTCCGAGTAGAAACTCATGTTTTCTAAACGCCTAAAGGTGGCATCCAAACCAAATCCTTTTTTTGAATAGCCTGTGTTGAGCAAAAAACCATTTCCAGATTTTATAAAATCATTTGAAACTTGATTAACCTGAACAATGGCATCTTCACTTTTAGTCACATATTCCACACTGGAATAGAAATTTCTGTAGCTGAAGTCAACTCTTCCAGAAAAGGCATTAGTTGTAGGTTCAAAATTTGGATTTTCTAAATCAATTTTCTCTTCACGACCCACGTAACTGAAACCTATGTTAAGTGCTGTTTCGTCCCATTTAAAAACAGAATCTAATTCAAATTCTGAATTGAATCCAAAAATAGTTCCATCTGAGGTCTCAAAACCCACCCGATGATTACCATAAAGAGCAGTGAGGTCCACAGCATCCATCAGACGATATGATACTTTACCACCAAACAATGCATTATTTATTCCGAGTTGGCGGTCCTCCCAATTTCGTAATATTAAACCACTTCCAAATTGTTCATAAAAATGCCCTATGGTCGCATCTATATTGGAGGCTTTATAGTGCAATGAATAGGTGCCTAAGTTTGTCCCTTTAAAATTTGTAGAATAATTGATTAGTGCAAATGGTTCGTAAGATTCGATTTGAACTGAGGCCGTAAACTTTGAAAGAAAATTATAATCTATTTTAAAATAGTTGTTAGCCCTAAAGTGTTTGCCTCGTCTGTAAAGTCGCCAGTTTTTTTATCATCGTTGTACCATGCAGAATTACTTTCAAATCCCACACTAAGTCCGTCAATGATTTGCCCATAGCTTGTAGGCAAAAAATGAAAGAAAACAATGAATAATGTTATTTTTTTCAAAAGAATTGTATTTAGGTTAATTTGAGTGGTTTGTAATGATTTCATAGAGTTCATCTTCTACACCAGGATTGTAACCTGTTCTTCGGTGAATAATTTTTTGGTTTTTCAATACCAGAGTATGTGGAAGTGTTGTAATGTTCAGTGCACGCTTCAAATCTTGATTATCGTCATATAATACAAGATATTCCCAACCCTTTCCATTGACCATAGGACGAATTCTTTTTTTGGTTCTTGTATCGTCTGTAGCAATTGCAATTAGTCTTACTTTGGTTTCGTCTTGCCAATCTTCATAAACTTCACTGATGGCATCTAATTCATTGATGCAGGGGACACACCATGTAGCCCAAAAACTAAATATATAAACATTTTCACCCTCAACAAGTTTGTTTAAATCTGTATTGTTTCCATCAAGATCTTTGAGTGTTAGCGATGGAAGTTCCTGGGCAAAAGAAAAAGACCCAGCAATTAGCAATGCATAAGCAATTATTTTGTTCATGATTTATTAAAAATAGTTAAACTAATTAAATTTCTGTAAAATAATAACTATTTTCGACATCTCAACAAATAAATAATAATTGTCATGAAATTTTCTCTAAAATTACCACTTTTTTTATTGTTAGCCTTTTGTTGTTTCACTTCCTGTGGAAGCGATGATTCAACAGGAAATACAAATGGGTCTTCTTTAAGCTCAATTTTGATAACTTCTGATGTTTCAATAATTGAGACAGGTGACACAGTAAACTTTTATGCAACTACAAACTCAGGGAATGATATCACAAATGAGGCCTCATTTTATGTAGAGGATATTCTTATTTCTGGAAACAATTTTACTTTTCAGGAGGAAGGCAGTTACATTGTTAAAGCGGTTTATGAGAACATCACAAGTAATAACCTTACCATCAATGTTAATATTCCACTTTCAAGCATAACATTAAGCTCTAATTCAACATCCTATTTTCTTGGCGATGATGTGGCTTTCAGTGTGACTGGGAATAATGGGACAAACCTTACGAATCAAGCGACCATCAGCATGGTTGGAGGCAATGATTTACCCAACAACGTGTACACAACTTCTTATGAAGGTGTGATCGGATTTACAGCCAGTTTTGATGGGCTAACATCTGAAGTTTATGAAATTACTGTTTTACCTGCGCCAACAAAATTTGAACAAAATGTTTTAATTGAAGATTACACAGGAACATGGTGTGGCTATTGCCCACGTATTTCTCATGCTATTGAACTTGTAGAGCAACAAACAACAGATGCCTATGTGGTTGCAATCCATAGAGGAAGTACAGACCCTGGAAATGCTTACTATGACCCTTATAATTTTTCGGCTGGTACTTTAGAGGATTTAGTTGGTGTAAACGGTAGTTATCCTACAGGAATGCTAAACCGTACAACAGAGTGGAATTATCCTGAGCCAAATAATATTTCACAAGTTTTAGATTTAACTACTGGTCAGTCGGATGTTGGTTTAGCGCTTAATCCCACTTTGAATGGCAACACAATGAACATAGATGTAAGCGTTAAATTTGGTGGAGCGTTTTCTGCCTCCAGTGCAAAGCTTGTTGTCTATGTGTTGGAAGATAATCTGTATTTCAATCAAACCAATTATACAAGTTATTACGGAGGTTCGACTGTCATCCCCAATTTTGAACACAACCATGTTTTAAGAGCATCATTGACCAATCTTTTGGGAGATCAAATTCCATCTTCGGAGTATTCAGCAGATAATGTTTATCAAGTGAATTTTGATATGGCAGTTCCTTCAAATGTCACAAATACTGAAAAAATGTCTGTTGTAGCCGTTGTAATTAACGGAAGTACCAATGCAGCAATCAATGTCAGAGGAGCCGACTTTGGAGATGCCCAAGCGTTTGAAGAATTATAGAAATGTTTATTATTATCAAAAAAAAACCACTCTTTTTGGAGTGGTTTTTTTTGTAGTAAAGTTTTTTAATCCAAAAAAGGATATCTGTAATCTTTAGGAGAGACAAAAGTTTCTTTTATCATCCGTGGAGATACCCAGCGAAGTAGATTTTGAGCAGAACCTGCTTTGTCATTGGTTCCCGACGCTCTGGCACCACCAAAAGGTTGTTGGCCTACTACTGCACCGGTGGGCTTATCATTAATATAAAAATTACCTGCGGCATTGACCAATGCTTTGGTGGCTTGATCAGCAGCATAGCGATCTGTTGAAAAAATAGCACCAGTAAGGGCATATGCGCTAGTTTCATCTACCAATTTTAACGTTTTGACGTAATCTTCGTCTTTGTAAACATAAATAGTAATGACAGGGCCAAAGAGTTCTGTACACATGGTTTCATACTGTGGATTGGTCGTCAAAATAACGGTGGGTTCTATAAAATAACCTTTGCTTTTGTCGTAACCACCACCTGCAATAATTTCCGCATCAGGGTTGTTTTTTGCGGCATCAATATACTTTGCAATTTTATTAAAAGACCCTTCATGAATGACAGCAGTCATAAAATTTGATAAATCTTCTGGTGAGCCCATTTTGATGGAATCAATATCTTCTAATAGAAACGATTTTACATCCACCCAAAGACTTTCTGGTATATAGGCACGTGAGGCGGCACTACATTTTTGTCCTTGAAACTCAAAAGCTCCTCGAACAATACCTGTAGCCACTTGTTTCGGATTGGCCGATTTGTGTGCTACAATAAAATCTTTCCCTCCTGTTTCACCAACAATTTTAGGATAGGTTTTGTACTTGTAGATATTGTTTCCAATTTGTTTCCATAATTCTTTAAACACAAAGGTAGATCCCGTAAAGTGTAAAGCCGAAAAATCGGGACTAGACAATACAGTATTTGTAATCATTACAGGATCACCAAAAACTACATTAATGACCCCTGGAGGTACTCCTGCTTCATTAAAAACATCCATGATTACTTTTGCAGAATAGACTTGACTATCACTTGGTTTCCAAACAACTACATTGCCCATCAGCGCCATACACGCTGGAAGATTTCCAGCGATGGCCGTAAAATTGAAGGGAGTCACAGCATACGTAAATCCTTCTAAAGGACGATACTCTATGCGGTTCCACGCATCACTTGTGCTTTGCGGTTGATCAGCATAAATTTCCGTCATAAATTGCACATTAAACCTTAAAAAATCGATAAACTCACAGGCGGCATCAATTTCGGCCTGATGTACTGTTTTGGACTGTGCCATCATTGTAGCGGCATTGATTTTTGCTCTGTATGGTCCAGCAATGAGTTCAGCAGCTCGAAGAAAAATCCCAGCACGTTGTTCCCATGGAAGTTCGGCCCAAGTTTTTCGAGCTTCTAGCGCTGTAGAAATCGCTTGTTCTACATGGCTTTGATTTGCGGTATGATAAGTACCTACGATATGTTGATGGTCGTGTGGAGGACTCATGGTTTGCGTCACTCCAGACTTGATGTATTCTCCATTAATATAAAGAGGCACTTCAACTTTTGAATCATACATATATTTGTAAGCACTTAAAACATTTTCGCGTTCTTTAGTGCCAGGTGCGTATGACAAAACAGGTTCGTTTTTGGCAACGGGAACCTTAAAAAATCCTTTTCCCATAAGTATAGTTTTGTGATGAATTTATATAGTAAAATTACAATTTATGACTGAATTTTGTGTATTATTTCAGATTAATTTTGCGCAAATTCAGTGCTGAGTTTGAAGGTTGGTATTTTTGCTTTGAATACAGTATCGTCCAAAAGGTCCACCATTGTATACAACCCTTTCATTGATCCAAAAGGTGATTTAAGCGTACAGCCCGAACTGTATTTGTAGGTTTCATTTGGATGAATAATGGGTTGTTCTCC
This sequence comes from Formosa sp., assembly GCA_038138145.1. Lineage (GTDB taxonomy): Bacteria > Bacteroidota > Bacteroidia > Flavobacteriales > Flavobacteriaceae > UBA3537. The sequence goes on along the minus strand of JAYQDD010000002.1, from coordinate 107,251 downwards.
AATCACGCCCTTACCTTCCACGCGTTCTTTAGAATTGAGCGCATCGCTGATGTTCCACACACGCGAAAGCAATTGTACTGCGTTTTGACGTTCGTTTGTTATCGCTACCTCGTAGCTAAAAGCAAAATGAATAACCTCTTTTTTGTAGAAGGTGCCTTCAAAGTGTGTTTGAACCGAAATTTTTATGCCATTGGTTATTTGTTGTACCATATTTTGGGGTTGTTTTAATTTGTGATTTGCACAGAATTGGCCTCGCCTAGACCTATAATTTTATCGTAGCGTGCGCCCAAATCTCTGTAATAAACAAGCACTTTATAATTGTTTTCTGTTTCATCAAAATCTCCACTAATACTGCCTTCGCTAAGGGTGTTGTTTTGGTCTACAACTACATATTTGTAATTATAAAATCCTTGTTTCATAAGCATTTGAAGTTCATAAATACCTTTTTGAGGATTAAAGGTCATTTTGTTTTCGTCATTTATACTAAAGTTATTGAAACCTCCGTAGACATGAACAGCTGCGTCCAAAAACTCGTTTGTAATAAGTGAAAAATGCACATATGTATAATCGGCTTCAATACTTGGATCATCACGGTCCAAAACGGTAATTTTAAAACCTCCATTGATGTCTGGATTAAAAGTGTATTTTCTTGTACTTCTGTCTATGTCTGTGTATAGATAACTATGGTAAAGGTCTTGTAAATCAATGAATTGCACCCCTAAGTTTGCACTTCTTACGTCTTTATTTTCAAAAAAAAGATATTCATTACCACCCCAAAATAAAGACGCCTCGTTGTATCTGTACACCAATTCGTTGCCCAAAATATATTGAGGTTTTAAATCGAAAATAGCAGTTTTTAGGTTGTTATTTTGCACCACCACCGTTTTTACAGTTTGTGCAGGATTATTTAAGTTGAGCGTATTGGATTTTATACTAAAATCAACAGATTGAGTTTCGTTTATCAATGCAACATTTCTCGACCTTTTGATTTGAACACCAACACCCACTTGTTGTTCCATGAGCATAAATTTTCTACTAAAAACCAAATCATCATTTTCATCAAAAATCTTGATGAGGTAGTTCCCAGAAACTTTTAGTCGTGTTTGCGGATTGGGGATTTGCAGTCTGTAATGCGAATAAATTTGATATGTATTGAACGAATTTTCGTAATTGAATATTCTAAGGTTGTCCATGCCATCGAGATACTCAGATTTCATCAAACGCGAGGGGGTCCAGTCATAATCGAAATGTTCGATTACATAGTAAAAGTCTTCTTCTAAATTATTTAGAACATCAAATTCTAAATAGATGCGTTCGTTCAAATTAATGATAGGCAACATACTACTTTCTTTTTGACTTCCAAACGTGATGGTTTTTATGTCATTTGGTGGATCAACTTCTTCTACTTGTCCAAATGAAACACCCGTCAAAAAGATAAAAATAACATTAAGAAAAATGGAACAATATGATTTGAGCATACACAAAATTTAAAAGGTAAATATAAGTAAAAATCAGCGTTTTTTTAAAATACCAATTTTAACAAAAAAAATCCATTTAAATGTTGTGACAAATGCACTTTTAATTTGTAAATTTGCTCGATTTTTAGATACAAATTTCAATACAAAAACATATGTCAAACGACATTCGAATAAAAAAAGGTCTGGATATCAAATTAGTAGGAGGAGCTGCGCTGAATAAAACCACCGCCATTAAAAGCAATTTTTACACGATTCGACCTGAAGACTTCCACGGTGTAACACCAAAATTATTAGTTAAAGTAGGGCAAAAAATAAAAGCTGGAGAGGCTGTATTTTTTGATAAATCTTATGAGGACATCAAGTTTGTTTCACCTGTCTCTGGAGAAATAATTGAGATCTCTCGCGGCGAAAAACGTCGTATTTTGGAAATCAAAATTAAAGCGGAAAAAGAATTAAGTTTTGTTGAGCACAAAAAATTAGAGCTCAGAAGCGCAAAAGCAGAAGAAATTAAATCGCTATTACTTGCCTCGGGGTGTTGGCCGTTTATCAAGCAACGCCCTTACGCTATAATTGCAGATCCCAACCGTTCACCAAAATCTATTTTTGTTTCGGCACACGCGACAGCGCCACTTGCAGCGGATTACAATTATACACTTAAAGGAAAGGAAGCAGAATTACAAGCAGCAGTTACTGCTTTATCGAAACTTACAGAGGGTAAGGTACATGTTGGCGTTTCAAAAGACGTACACTCTCCTTTCACCAATTTAGAAGATATCAAAACACATAGAGTTTCTGGACCACACCCTTCTGGAAATGTGGGCACTTTGATCAATAAAATTGACCCCATCAACAAAGGTGAAATAGTGTGGACCGTTACCCCACAAGACTTGGTGATTATTGGAGAATTGTTGCTAACGGGTAAATTCAATGCCGAGCGAGTTGTGGCTATGGTAGGTTCTCAAATAGAGCAACCTCGCTATTTGGTTACGCGTATAGGAAGTGAAGTTGCGACAATGATTTACGATAGAGGCATACAAAAAGATGCACATGCACGAATCATTTCCGGGAACGTACTTACTGGAAAAGAAATAAAACCTGATGGATATTTGGATTACTACAGCGATATTATTTCGGTTATTCCTGAGGGCGATGATTACGAATTTTTTGGGTGGAACAAACCAGTATTCAATAAGGTATCTACCTCACGAGCATTGACATTTTCTTGGTTAACACCAAACAAAAAATTTGATTTGAATACAAATACAAACGGAGAACACAGGGCTTTTGTAATAACAGGATCTTATGAAGAAGTTTTTCCTTTGGATATTTATCCAATGCAAATCCTAAAAGCGTGTATGTATAAAGATCTTGATGAAATGGAGGCTTTAGGAATGTACGAAGTAGCGCCAGAAGATTTTGCGCTTACCGAGTTTGTTTGTGTTTCCAAGCAACCACATCAGAAAATAATAAGAGAAGGATTAGATTTAATGATTAAAGAAATTGGATAGCAATCCACTTTCAAAGTAAAATGAATAACACTAATTAAATGGGTTTAAAATCAAACTTACACAATCTTAAAGAAAAATATAAAGGAACCAAAATGGCACCTGCTTTTAATGCCATTCATACTTTTTTGTATTTACCAAATGAAACCACTCATGGCGGTACACACATTAAAGCAGCCGATGATTTGAAGCGTACCATGAATACAGTCATCATAGCTATGGTGCCTTGCCTTATTTTTGGTATGTTCAATGCAGGGTATCAACACTACCTTGCCCTTGGAACTATTGAAGCTGCCGAAGGATTTTTAGGGTCAACATTTTGGACATGGGACAATTTGCTGGTTGGTATCATAAAAGTTTTGCCACTCGTTGTTGTGTCTTATGGTGTGGGCTTGCTCATCGAATTTATTTTTGCGGTCATCAAAGGCCACGAAGTTGAAGAGGGCTATTTGGTAACAGGGATGCTTGTACCCCTTATCGTACCAGTAGACCTTCCTCTGTGGATGTTGGCAGTTGCGGTTGCTTTTGGTGTAATCATTGGTAAAGAGGTTTTTGGCGGAACCGGAATGAATATTTTGAATCCAGCACTTACCATTCGTGCGTTCTTATTTTTTGCCTATCCTACATGGATGAGTGGCGATAAAGTTTGGGTACATGGTGCCGTAGAACGTGCAGGAACTGCCGATGCCATTTCAGGTGAGACCATTTTGGGAAGTTATGCCCAAAGTCAAGAAGTGATCTACAATTTTGCAGATATGTTTTATGGATTAATTCCTGGTTCAATTGGAGAGACTTCAAAATTATTAATCATTCTTGGTGCCCTTTTCCTCATTTTCACAAAAGTAGGTAGTTGGCGTATTATATTGAGTACCATTATAGGTGCTCTTGCCATGGGACTTATTTTTAATGGTGTAGTCGATGCAGGTATCATAACAACTTCAAGTAAATTTTACGGATTGATGAGTGTTCCATTTTGGCAACACCTTATCATAGGAAGTATCCTTTTTGGCGCGGTGTATATGGCCACAGATCCTGTAACTGCTGCACAAACCAACAAGGGTAAATGGATTTATGGATTCTTGATTGGGTTTATTTCGATTATGATTCGCGTATTCAATCCAGCATACCCAGAGGGTGTTTTCTTAGCTATATTGTTGATGAATGTTTTTGCACCAACAATTGATCACTACGTGGTTCAAGGAAATGTAAAGAAAAGAATGAAACGTCTAAAAGTTAAAACGGCATAATATTATGAGCACCAACACAGAATCAAATAAATATACCATACTATTCGCCATAGGCATGGTCGTTATTGTAGGATCGCTTTTGGCTTTTACTGCATCTTCTTTGAAGCCTAATATCAAAGAAAATGAGCGCATGGAAAAGCAACAAAACATACTGTATGCCATGGGGGTCAATGAAAACGGTGCCAGTGATATAGTATTTGTAAGTACAGATAAAGTAGCCGAAGAATTCTCGAAATACATTTCGAAACAACTGGTTGTAGACGCTAGCGGTAATGCTGTAGAAAACAACGAAGCATACCTCATTGATGTCAAAAAAGAGCAAGCCAAAGCAAAGAATGGTCAGACGAGAGCGTTGCCACTTTTTGTGGGAGAAAAAGAAGGACAAACGTTTTACATTGCACCCATTCGTGGGAAAGGACTTTGGGATGCGATTTGGGGATATATAGCAATGGACGAAAATATGGTGATTCAAGGTGCATATTTTGACCACAAAGGAGAAACTCCAGGCCTCGGTGCCAATATCAAGCAACGTTATTTTATGGACGATTTTTATGGTGAAAAACTGCTCACTGAATCTGGAGAATTCAAAGGAATCACAGTAGCAAAAGGGAATAATGATCCTAAAAATCTAATTAAAGACGATTATGAAGTTGATGCACTCGCTGGAGCCACAATTACTGGTGACGGTGTTTCAGCAATGATCAAGTCGGATTTAAAATTGTACTTGCCCTATTTTAAAAACCTAAAAAATCAATTGAATTAATATGGGACTACTTTCAAAAAAAGATGCTAAGTTAATTACTGACCCCTTAGCAGATAACAACCCAATCACAATACAAGTCTTAGGAATTTGTTCTGCGCTCGCAATTACAGCAGAGCTAAAAGCATCTTTAGTGATGGGAATCGCAGTACTTTTCGTTTTGGGTATTGGAAATGTTGTAATATCACTCATTAGAAATATTATTCCTTCTAAAATTAGAATTATTGTTCAACTTATTGTAGTCGCTTCACTAGTGATTATTGTAGATCAAGTTCTCAAAGCATTTGCCTACGAGCTAAGCAAAACCCTGTCCGTATTTGTAGGTTTGATTATTACAAACTGTATCATTATGGGACGATTCGAGGCGTTTGCATTGGGTAACGGACCATGGAAAGCATTTTTGGACGGAATCGGTAATGCTTTTGGATATGCCGTTATCCTTTTAATTGTCGGATTCTTTAGAGAACTTTTGGGTTCTGGAACTTTATTTGGAATCCCTGTACTCGGAGATCCAATTGAAAAAACAGGACTTTACGCTACGGGCTACGAAAACAATGGATTTATGCTCATGCCTCCAATGGCGCTTATTATTGTAGGGCTCATCATTTGGGTACAACGTAGTAGAAATAAAGCACTAATTGAAGATTAAAATATTTTACAAAAGAACTTAAACAAAAAACAATGATAGAACACATCGAATTATTTTTTAAATCCATTTTTATTGATAATATGGTGTTTGCCGTGTTTTTGGGGATGTGCTCATATTTAGCGGTGTCCAAAAAGGTAGCAACTGCTGTAGGATTGGGTGCTGCTGTGATTTTTGTACTTGCCATAACAGTCCCTCTAAACTGGTTATTAGATCAATATTTATTACAACCAGGCGCATTGTCTTGGTTAGGTGAGGATTTTGCAGATTACGATTTAGGATTTCTCTCTTTTATCATGTTTATTGCAACTATTGCTACTATGGTACAATTGGTTGAAATTATTGTAGAGAAATTTTCACCATCGTTGTACAACTCTTTAGGTATATTTTTACCACTTATCGCTGTTAACTGTGCCATCTTAGGGGGCTCTTTGTTTATGCAATCTCGTGAAATTGAAACTTTTGGATTAGCTGTAAACTATGGTGTTTCGTCTGGAATCGGTTGGTTTTTAGCCATATTAGCCATTGCTTCAATTAGAGAAAAAATCAGATACTCAAATATTCCTGGACCATTAAGAGGCCTTGGAATTACATTTATTGTTACTGGCCTAATGGGTATAGGATTCTTAAGTTTTGGAGGGATGCTTACCGGAGGAGATGAAGCGCCCACAGAAGCCAAAGAAACGGTCAAAATAGAAAGCGTAGAGCCAGTCTTAGAACAAGAAAAAGAAATTGTAACCATTACTAAATCAGAAAATTAACATGATTATTTTAGCTGCTGGAACAACTGGAACTGTCATTGCTACCGTCGTAGCATTCCTAGTAATTTCCTTACTTCTTATTAGTATATTGTTGTTTGTAAAACAAAAACTATCACCCTCAGGACCAGTCAAAATCTTGATTAATGGTGAACGAGAAATTGAGGTTTCTTCAGGGGGAACCTTATTATCTACTTTAGGAAACCAAAAAATATTTTTGCCCTCTGCATGTGGAGGAGGAGGAACCTGTATTCAGTGTGAATGCCACGTATTATCAGGTGGTGGAGAAGCATTGCCTACCGAAACACCTCATTTCTCTAGAAAAGAACTACAAAGTGGTGCGCGCTTGTCCTGCCAAGTAAAAGTTAAGCAAGACATGGAAATTTCTATTCCAGAAGAAGTTTTTGGGATAAAAAAATGGGAAGCAACTGTTGTTAGAAACTACAATGTTGCCTCGTTTATTAAAGAATTTGTGGTTGAAATTCCAGAGGATATGGGCTACAAGGCAGGTGGATATATTCAAATTGAAATACCAGCATGTGAAATCAACTACAAAGACATCGATATCACAGCGCATCCTGAAGAACACGACGATCCAAAAAAATTCCAAGCAGAGTGGGACAAGTTTGGACTATGGCCTCTAACAATGAAAAATACAGAAACCGTAGAACGTGCCTATTCTATGGCTTCATACCCAGCCGAGGGCCGCGAGATCATGCTAAATGTACGTATAGCAACACCGCCATGGGACCGTTCAAAAAACGCATGGATGGATGTAAATCCAGGAGTGGCCTCATCCTATATTTTTGCACAAAAACCAGGTGATAAAGTAACCATTTCTGGTCCTTATGGCGAATTCTTTATCAACGAAAGTGAGTCAGAAATGCTTTACGTTGGTGGTGGTGCAGGAATGGCGCCAATGCGTTCGCACCTTTATCACTTATTTAAAACTTTGAAAACGGGGCGCAAAGTAACCTATTGGTATGGTGGTCGATCTAAGAGAGAATTATTCTATCTAGATCACTTCAAGCAACTAGAAAACGAATTTCCTAATTTCAAATTTTATCTTGCACTTTCTGAACCATTAGAGGAAGATAACTGGAAAGTCAAAGAAAATATAGATGCACCAGGAGATGGTTTTATCGGTTTTATTCACAATTGTGTCATCGATAATTATTTGAATCATCATGAATCTCCAGAGGATATTGAACTTTATTTCTGTGGGCCACCACTAATGAATAAAGCCGTCCAAAAAATGGGTGAAGATTTTGGAATTCCAGATGAACACATCAGATTTGACGATTTTGGAGGATAAAAATTTATCGTTCTATTAACTAAAAAAGCTCAACATGTCTGTTGGGCTTTTTGTATTTTTACACCATGTCAAAACCACTCACAAAACAAGAACTACACAATTTGGGGATGAACCATGTAGGTAAGGATTTGGAGTCTAGAGGATTCGAATTTGTGGCCATCAATAGTAAATTGAAAAAACACCCACAATTTGTGTGTATTGATAAGAACAATCAATATTTTTTTGTGATTGTCCGCGTGGTGAAACTCCCAGAAAATCCAAACAATTACGATGTAGTTTGGATGGAAACATTTAAGAAACACGCTTTTGAAAAAGAAGCAAAAGTACTTTATGCTGGAGTAGCTGTTGGAAACCCTAATGGCGAAGATTTGCCAATATACCTCAATGAAGAATACTTAATTGAATACAATGGAATTCAGGTCATTGAATCTAACATGAACTAATCAAACCAAAATGAAAAATCTGACTTTTCTTGTTTTATTGCTGTTTATTTCTTGTCAAGAGAATACTTCACAACAGCGAAATTCTGGTGCTGTTTTCGGTACAACATATACCATAATTTATGACAGTTCAGAAAATTTTCAAGATGAATTCGATCAGATTTTTGATGACATCAATCGCTCAATGTCGACGTATATACCAAATTCGATTATATCCAAAGTAAATCGAAACAGAACAACAAAAATTGACGCGCAGTTCAAAACTGTTTTTGAGGCATCAAAGATTGTTTATGAGCAAACAAATGGCCGTTTTGACCCTACCATTGGCGCTGTAGTCAATGCATGGGATTTTGGACCAGAGGGTAAAATTGAACAATTGGATAGCTTGAAAATTAAGATTTTAATGCAGTCTGTTGGTCTAGATTTGGTTTCAATTGATGGGTTTGATATCACAAAACCAAAGGCCACAAAAATAGATTTTAACGCTATAGCAAAAGGATATGGCGTCGATAGAATAGGCCAATTTTTGAAGAGCAAAAAGGTTGCTAATTTTTTGGTCGAAATTGGTGGAGAAATAGTTTGCTATGGTATAAATTCTATTAAAAATGCGCCATGGAATATTGGTGTTCAAAACCCCAATACCGAAAGCGCTATTCCTTACATAGATACCGTTGTTCTCAAAAATGAAGCCATGGCTACATCAGGGACTTATAGAAAATATAAAATAGATGAGCATGGACGACGCTATACGCATATTATTGATACAAATACGGGATATCCAAGCAAAACAAATATTTTAAGCGTTTCTGTCATTGCCAAAAATTGTATGATTGCAGATGCTTATGCTACCGCCCTTCAAACTATGGGTATTAAGGAGATGTCAAAATTTTTAAAAAATCACCCTGAACTAAAAGTTCATATTATTTTTGAAAATGAAAATAAAGAACTCGAGTTAAAATCGTTCAATGGATTTTAAACGTTAATGGGTAACCGCAATTTTTTTCTTGCGCAGAATACTTTCATGGATGTAATCCCAAAGAACTATGCGGTGTTCCAATGCTTTTTTTGCTACTTCGAGAACTTCATTCCATTTTTGGGCATCATTGCCACAAAGTGTTTCCACCATTTTAAGTGAAATTGGACCATGTTCATCACCATCGATTTCTATGTGTCGGTTCAAGTAATACAGCAATTTACTGTAACGGTTATCGTCTTTGCTAGTTTTAGATTGTTGAATAATTTCCAAAAACATATCTGGAATCACATCTTCCCTTCCGAAGGTAAAAGCCGAAGCAATACAGTGTTCTTTCCCGCTTTTGATTACGTCAAATGTAAAATTGATAAATGCACATATTTTATCATCCAGTTGATGTGTGTTTAATGCAGTTTCAATGGAATCTCCTTGTTTTATTGAGCTGATAAATGCATTTATTTTCGAAGTGTCTGCTTGAATTTGATTCATCGCATCAATATACATTTCGAAATGGCTTTTGGCTTCGCCAAGTTCATTGACATCACTTTCTTCACCCATCACTATTTCATTAATAAATCGTGCTGCTTCCCCATATCCTTTTGGCGTCCATGGAACACGGTTATTAGTCAAAAGACTCTGAAGCGCTTTAAGTAAAGACATAAAATCCCATACTGCAAAAACATGAATTTCCATAAACTTTTTTACATCGTCTATGGTTTCAAGAGTTTTGTACAATGGATGCTTATTGAGTTGTGTTCTCAAATCCGTGAGCTCTTGTTCTATGTGTTGAATAGGATTCATAGGGTTTTATTTTCGAATGGATGTACTCTAAATTCTTCTTCTTCATTGGTTTCTACACCAAGTGCCTCATTGATATATGCAAATGTTGACAACAATTCTGGTTTTCCATCTACAAGTGCAATGTTGTGCTCAAAATGTGCGCTTGGCAAGTTGTCTTTTGTTGTGATGGTCCATCCATCGCTGTGCTGTTTGATGCGGTGTGTACCCATATTAATCATGGGTTCGATGGCTACAACCATACCATCTACTAATTTTTTGCCGCGACCTCGTTTTCCATAATTTGGCATTTCAGGTTCTTCGTGCATCACACGTCCTAGTCCATGACCGACCAATTCTCTCACCACACCATATCCAAAAGATTCACAGTAATTTTGAATAGCAAAACCTACATCGCCAACGCGATTATTTTTTTTGAATGCTTTGATCCCTTCATAAAGCGATGCTTTGGTTACTTCCAAAAGTTTTTGGGTTTCCGATGAAATTTCACCCACTGCAAAGGTGTATGCATGATCGCCGTAAAATCCATTTTTTAAGGCCCCGCAGTCAATAGAAATGATATCGCCCTCTTTTAGTGGCGTGTCGTTTGGAATACCATGAACAACTTGTTCATTTGGGCTCATGCAAAGTGTGTTTGGAAAATCATAAAGTCCCAAAAAACCAGGTTCGGCCCCATGATCTCTGATGAACGTTTCTGCCAATGCATCAAGATGTAAAGTTGTTACCCCAGGTTGAACCTTTGTGGCAAGCATCCCAAGTGTTTTGGATACAATAAGAGCGCTCTCACGAATGAGTTCAATTTCTTCGGCAGTTTTTAAATTTAGCATCTTCATTTGAAAGCACAAAGATACTTAAAAACTTAGTTTGATTCTAAAATTTAGGCAGTTTTAAACCAATGATTTTTGAGTCATTTCTGACGGTGGGTTTACGCCTATGAGCTTCAGAATTGTGGGCGCCATATCGCCTAAAATCCCATCTTCTATTTGTTTTAAATCTTTGTCAATCAAAATAATAGGAACAGGATTTGTGGTATGGGCTGTATGCGGAGAACCATCTGGATTGATCATCGTTTCACAGTTGCCGTGATCGGCTATCAATAGGGTGGTATAGTTGTGCTTTAAAGCACAATTTACGACGTCCTTTACACATTCATCAACCGCTTCGCAGGCCTTTATGGCGGCTTCCATTACTCCGGTATGACCAACCATGTCTCCGTTGGCAAAATTCAAACAAACAAAATCTGTTTTTTCTTCTTTCAATACGGGGATTAAAGCATCGCGGAGTTCGTATGCACTCATTTCTGGTTTAAGATCGTAAGTGGGCACTTTCGGTGAATTTTTCAGTATGCGTCTTTCTCCATTGAAAGGAGTTTCTCTCCCCCCAGAAAAGAAAAATGTAACGTGTGGATATTTTTCTGTTTCGGCAATGCGTAGCTGTGTTTTTCCATTCGCCTCAAGCACTTCGCCCAACGTTTTCTCTAAGTTTTCTTTATTGAAAATGACATCAATATTTTTGAAATTATCATCATAATTGGTCATGGTGACATACTTCAAATCCAGTGCATGCATATTGTATTCATGAAAATCTTTTTGACTCAATGCTTCGGTCAATTGCCGCCCACGATCAGTTCTAAAATTAAAAAACAGCACCACATCACCATCTTTAATTTTGGCAATGGGTTCATTGTTTTCATTTGTGGCAATGATGGGTTTTAAAAATTCATCCGTAATATCATCGTCATAACTTTTATTGATATTGGAGGTTAAATGTTCTGAATATTCTCCTTGACCATGTACAAGGGCATCGTAAGCCAATTTTGTTCGTTCCCAGCGTTTGTCTCTATCCATGGCGTAGTAACGTCCTGTAACTGTTGCCAATTGTGCAGGGGAGTCCTCCAGTCGTGATTCAAGTTCTGTAACAAAACCAAACCCTGATTTTGGGTCTACATCTCTACCGTCTGTAAACGCATGAATAAATATGTTTTCAACCTTGTTTTCTTCTAGGGTATCTAAAAGTCCGAAGAGATGATTGATGTGGGCATGTACACCCCCGTCACTCAGTAAACCTAGTAAATGAATGGGCTTGTCGTTTGCTTTTGCATAAGCTATAGCTTCTTTCAAAACAACTTCTGAACCTAAAGTTTTATTGGTTACTGCCAAATTGATTTTTGCCAAATCTTGATAAACAATTCGCCCAGCACCAAGATTCATATGCCCCACCTCACTATTACCCATTTGTCCTTCTGGTAAACCCACATGTAATCCATCGGTTCTCAAGCTTGCGTGTGCGTAGTTGTCGTACAATGCGTCTATAAATGGTGTATTGGCGTGGTCAATAGCTGATACTTTTGGATCTGGTGAAGTTCCCCAGCCGTCCAAAATCATTAAAATTACTTTTTTATTCATTTGTGTTGGTTAAGCCACAAAGATAAAAAGTTTTTGAGTTAAAAACAGAGTGTTTGTAATAACTTTCGTCGACATTTATTGAGCAGTTATTAAAATAATTTAATTGTATTTTTGACGTATAATTAACACATTATGGAATTTAAAATTATTCCAAGCGATCAAATCGGCTTAATAATACCATTGGTCAAAAAAATGGCAAAAGATTCTGTTGCTGATGCCGTTCTTTTGCAGCGTCTACAGGAAATGTCAACTCAAAATTATGAGTGTGTAGGGGTCTATGACCATCAGCAGCTAATTGGAGTTGCTGGTATGTGGTTTTGTACGCGACATTATTCCGGTCGAAGTGTTGAAGTCGATCATGTTTGTATCGAAGAAGCATACAGGAATCAAGGGCTTGGTAGTCAGTTGATGATTTGGATTGAAAACTATGTAAGTAAAAAGGGCTATGAAACCATAGAACTTAACACCTATGTAGAAAATATTTTATCACATAAGTTTTACCAGAAACAAGGGTATAAGAAATTAGGATTTCACTTTTTAAAATCCCTTTAGTGCTCAACGCAAATCGCTCAAATCCGTTCCAGAACTTATTTCGTATGGTGCTTTATGGTGTTCAAAAACTCGTGCATTTAGTGGCCCTTTCAATATAATTTGATCTCCATTCACTTCTAAAAAACTGCCTTCGCGTAAGCCCACAACCGCTTGAGTGTTGAAAAAATGAAATTCTTTGATGCGTGTTGCTCTTGTTTCGCCCATGTGTTTGCTGTCGGGTAGAGGATCCAAATAGTGTGGGTTGATATTAAACGGAATTACACCCAACGTTTCGAAACTTGGCGGATGTACAATGGGCATATCGTTGGAGGTACCCATAGAAAGACCACAAATGTTACTCCCTGCACTTGTACCCAAATAGGGTGTGCCAGCATTGACAACAGATTTTAGTGTGTTCATGATGTTTTTTCGATGCAACTGATCCACCAAAACAAAGCTATTTCCACCACCTACAAAAATTCCTTTAGCATCTTTTATGGCTTGAATGGGGTCATCAAATTGGTGAAGTCCAATTATTGTTTTACCAATATTTTGAAACGCTTTTTGTGCAATTTCTGTATAGGCATCATGACTCAAACCACTAGGACGTGCATAAGGAATAAACACAATGGTTTCTGTTGATTGAAAAAAAAGCTTTAATTCTTCTAAAAGATATTCTAAGTAACCACTTCCATGAATAGTAGAAGTGCTCGCTATAATGAGTTTTTTCATTTATATGATTTTATTGGTACAACCTTTATTTCTTTTGTAAATTTATACAAAATAAAACGAACTATTTTGATTTTTTACTCCTCCAGAATTTCCATATTACTGTTGTTTTTTTCAACAATAATTCACGCACAGACGCGTGAACTTTCAGGAATTATTAAAGCTGATGGCAATGTGGAGGGTGTTCACGTTATCAATAAGACGGCATATCGCTATGCCACTACAAATCAAAAAGGGGAGTTTACCATTAAAGGAAAATTGTCCGACTCTTTATATTTTTCATCTATTCAATATATGCCCAAATTTGTGGTCATTACTGCAAAAATGATTGAAAACAACTTTATTGAAGTGACCTTGGAGGACTCTGTTACAGAACTTGATGAGGTTACGGTAGGAAAAATTTTGACTGGAGATTTAAAATCTGATATTGCAAACTCTGATGCAGAGCGTCCTTTGGATTTTTATGATGTAGGAATTCCTGGTTACACAGGAGTACGAAAAACACAAGCAGAAAGCCGAGTTTATGAAGCTGATGACGGCAAAATGGTGTATTTGGGTTTTCCATTTATCATGTTTAATTTTAATAAATTTTTGAATAAAGTTACTGGACGTACAAAAAAACTCAAACGCGTTGCAAAGTTCGAAAAGGAAAAGAATATTTTGACGTACGTCAAAGAAGTTGTGGGCCCCGAACTTTTTAAACAAGAAGATCTCGCTGAAGAGCTACATGCAGAATTTTATTTCTTTTGTTCAGATGACGATGATTTCCAAATGCGTTGCACCAACAGAAGTGATGTAGAAATTCTTCAGTATTTGCAAGAAAAGTTAATCGAATTTAAGGCCAATAATTTAGCTGATAATTAGAGGAATACTTTCTATATTTGCAGTATGATTCATCATTTCCCTCTTTTTATTAGCAGTACCGAAATTGTATTCATTCTTTTTATTGTGATTATGGTTTTTGGTGCCGATAAAATCCCAGACATTGCGAAGGGGATGGGAAAGGGTATGCGTACGCTAAAAAATGCATCGAACGATATCAAAACTGAAATTCAGCGTAGTGCCGAAAAACAAGGGATAGATTCAGACCTTACCAAAGATGTTTCTGACGAAATCAACAAAGTGAAAAGCGATATAGAAGATTTGACGGGTTCGGTCCGTAGAAAGTTATAATCTTATTTTTTGATGCTTACGGTAAGCCCGTCGCGAATAGGTAAAAGGACAGTTTCTAAGCGCTTATCTTCTTTTAAAAGACGATTGTAATCCAATACAATTTTTGTCGAAAGATCATTTTTGTCTAAGGGTTCGATGACCTTACCACTCCACAGTACATTATCCGAAAGAATAACTCCACCGGGGTTTAATTTATCTATAATTTGATGAAAATAATTGATATAATTGGGTTTATCAGCATCCATAAAAACCAAGTCAAAGGTCAGCTTCAATTTTGGAATAATTTCAAGAGCAGGGCCAAGATGTTGATGGATTTGGTGGCCATATTCTGACTGATTAAAATAGCGCCTCTGAAATGCGACCAATTCTTCATTGATGTCAATGGTATGAAGCTCGCCGTCTTTTTGCATTCCTTCTGCCAAACATAATGCTGAGTACCCCGTGAACGTTCCCAATTCCAATATTGTTTTTGGGCGAATCAGTTTAGAAATAATACTCAACAAGCGCCCTTGATAGTGACCACTAAGCATTCTTGGTTGCAATACTTTTTGGTACGTTTCTCGCGTTAATGCTTGAAGAAGTTTTGGCTCATCTTCGGAGTGTTGAACAGCATAATGATCTAACGCTTCTGGAATGAAGTGCATTATCCTAAAATTTTTTGGGTTAAATTGTTAATTTTCTCTGTATCATTTCCAAACAACCAGCGCAATACATTGTCTTCCCAAATATCGTCATATTGGTTTTGATCAATTATGTTCCGCTCTTTGGCCAAATCCAACAATTTCCCTGGATATGACGATTGTGCTTCGCTTTCCATCTCACCCAATGGATAGGGGTCGTCTAGACCCATAATGATTTGATTGCTGCCTTGACGTTTTAGCATCAAATCAAAAGAATCGGTATCATGAACAAGGGTATCAAAATAAATATTTGGGTGTCCTACCGCTTTTCGTGGGTGTGTTTTTCCGTCAAATAAGTCGGGACGACCGTCAAACCCTTGAATACGGCGACCAAGATTCATTTGAGCCATTTGACCACCATGTGCAAAGCATGTTCTGATGTTTGGAAAACGTTCTTGCATGCCATTGAGGGTATAAAAATGATAAGCATCACCACATTGAGCCAACATCCAAATCAGATGAAAGCGCCAGGACGAATTTTCGAGTTTAATCATTTTATCTCCATCGTAAGGATGAATTTCTATAGCTAAATTATACTGGTTTGCCAATTCAAAAATCGCATCATTTTCACGATCAAAAACGCTACGCCATTGACCAATACTATCCATAAAGTGTGTTGGCAAACACAAAACACTCAGCCCTAATTCTTCTACACAACGCTCAATTTCCCAAAGCGCACCCTGAATAAATCCAGGATGAATCACAAATCCACAAGTGAACTTAGAGGCGTGGTTTTGTTGAATTTTTGCATTAAAATCGTTTTGAAAACGCAAGGCCTTTTTCATCATTTCCAAACGTAATCCATTGCCGTACAACTGTGAAAGATTGAGAACAACGGCATGATCAATTTTATTTTCTTCCATCCATTCTAATTTTTCGTCAAGGAAAAAACTAGAATGAGTAACAGGACGACTCCATCCTTTCTGAAGCATATATTTACGTTCATCGTCCACCCAAAAAATTTCTTTTTCCTTCATAAACTGAGGAATTTCTTCAGGATAGGGAAGAAGGTGAGAATGGCCGTTGATGCGCAGTTTACGTTTCATGTTTGTGGATTATAAATTATTTGGAGCTTGCATTACGGCTCCACACTTGTCACAAGTGCATTTTTCTTCATCAGAGTAATAGCGATCAAAAATGGCTGGCATGTCGGTCTCTATATTTTTTAGTGTAAAGGGTTCTCTGTACAATTGATGATTGCAAGATTCGCAGTACCATTCCAAAGCGTCCTCTACACCTTCAGCTCTTGGATATTCTATAACTAACCCCACTGTATTGGCTCCGCGTTGTGGCGAATGGGGTACTTTGGCAGGCAGTAAATAGATGTCTCCTTCTTTGATGTGGACATCTTTAGCAACACCATTATCAATAATCTTCAACACAATATCACCTTCAATTTGATAGAAAAATTCTGGTGTTTCGTTGTAATGATAGTCTTTTCTGTTGTTTGGGCCACCAACAACCATCACAATAAATTCGCCATCTTGCCAAACACATTTATTGCCGACAGGGGGCTTGAGTAGGGCTCGGTTTTCTTCAATCCAAGCTTTAAAATTGAGTGGAGATACGATTTTGCTCATGTTTATATATTTATTTTATGCGTATAAAGTTACAAAGATTTTGTTCGTCCACCGTCAACAGGAATATTAACCCCATTGATATAACTCGCCGCTTCACTGGCCAAAAACACGATTGCATTGGCTGTTTCTTCTGGTTTTGCAAAGCGTTTTGCAGGAGTGTACGTTTTCATAATAGCCTCCATTTCTTCAAATGAAACTTGTGCCTTTTTAGATTTGATGTCAATGATTTCATTTAGGCGTTCTGTTTCTGTAAAGCCAGGTAATACATTGTTTACTGTTATTCCAAATGCGCCCAATTCAAAAGAAAGGGTTTTACTCCAATTACCCACAGCATTTCGAATGGTATTGCTAACGCCTAAACCCTCAATGGGTTCTTTTACTGATGTGGAAATCACATTGATGATACGGCCGTATTGTTCCGATTTCATAAAAGGGGTAAGCAATTGCGTTAGTACATGATTACATTTTAAATGCTGTGTAAACGCCAATTCAAATTGCTCTAAAGTAGCTTCTATAATGGCGCCACTTCGAGGCCCGCCAGTATTGTTCACAAGAATATGAAATCCTGAATTTGAGGATAAATAACGTTCCACATTGGATTTTAATTCATTTGGATCAGAAAAATCAGCGACAATATAGTCATGATGCGCAGTTTTTGGTAGCTCAGACAGGACTTGTTTTAGCTTTTGTTCATTTCGAGCAATCAGCGTAATTCGCGCACCTTCACTAGCTAGTGCCATCGCTGTTGCACGTCCAATCCCTTGCGTACTGCCACAAACTAATGCGGATTTATTTTTTAAATTTAATTCCATAAAACCTTATTCATAATTAATACATACATTTTTAGCTTCTGTAAAAAAACGTAATACTTCAAAACCGCCTTCGCGGCCTACTCCAGAATTTTTTTGACCACCAAACGGGGTACGTAAATCGCGTTGCATCCATGTGTTTACCCAAACTATGCCCGTTTGTAAATGCGCTGAAAAATACAAGCTACGTTTCAGATTATTGGTCCAAACCGTAGCGGAAAGACCATATGGAGTAGCATTGGCAAGCGCCAGTGCCTCCTCGTCATTTTCAAAAGGCATGAGGGTAACCACAGGGCCAAAAATTTCTTCTTGATTCAATACACAATCGTTGTGAGGAACTTCAATGACTGTGGGTTCCATATAATAACCATTTTTGGCGTTTTCTATAGAAACCCTTTGGCCACCACACAAAATATTCATTTTTTCTTGCTTTGCTGTTTCTATGAAACTTAAAACTTTTTCCAAGTGAGGTTTTGAAACCAATGCCCCTAAATCACTATTTTTTTCAGAAGGTAAGCCAACTTTTAATTCTTTTACTTTTTTTATAAAATCATTTTTGAATTGCTCATATAGGGTTGCTTCAACAAAAATTCGACTTCCGCAAAGACAAATTTGCCCTTGGTTTGCAAAAGCTGATTTTATGGTTGTCGTCAGCATTTTATCATAGTCACAATCGGCAAAAATGATATTTGGGTTTTTTCCTCCGAGTTCTAGCGATAATTTTTTAAATAGGGGTGCAGCTGTACGCGCAATATGTGCACCGGTTTTGGTGCCTCCTGTAAAAGATATAGCTTTGATATTGGGGTGTTCTACAATCGCTTGCCCTGTGGTTGAACCCAATCCATGAACAATGTTTAAAACCCCGTTAGGAAGTCCTGCTTTGCTGCAAAGATCACCCAACAAAAATGCGGTGTAAGGTGTTACTTCACTAGGTTTGGCCACCACGCAATTTCCAGTGGCCAACGCAGGTGCTATTTTCCATGTAAATAAATAAAGGGGTAAATTCCATGGCGAAATACAACCCACAATGCCAATGGGTTGACGCAGTGTAAAATTGATTGACTTTTGCGCAATTTGTTCATGACTTTCACTATAAAATTGAGTAATAGCATGGCTGAAAAATCTAAAATTACTTGCTGCTCTAGGAATATCGACCGTTTTTGCCAACGTGATTGGCTTACCGTTATCCATACTTTCGGCCTTGGCCAATACCTCTAAATGTTCTTCAATTAAATCTGCAATTTTGGATAAAATGGCACTTCGTTTTTGTACGCTAGTTTTGGACCAGTCTGGGAATGCTTTTTCTGCGGCTTCGACGGCTTGTTGTACATCAAAACTGTCCGAGTTTGGAAGTTTCCCATAAACTTCACCAATACTGGGGTCAATTACATCCAGCCACGCATCATTTGATGGTGAACAATAGGTGCCGTTGATGTAATTTTTGATGATCATTAGCTCTGTTTTTTGTACGCTACAACTTTTATTTCTATGACCAAATCGGGATGGGGGAGTTGGTGTACCGCTACCGTAGTGCGTGTTGGCCCATTTTCAGGATTAAAAAACTCGGCATAGGCCTTGTTATAATCTGCAAAATCGTTCATGTTCACCAAAAATGAGGTGACATCAACCACATCGGCTAATGATGCGCCTTCTTTGGCCAAGTTTTTATCTATGTTTTGAAGCACTTCTCGTGTTTGTACGGCAACGTCCAATTTTTTGGTACCCATAGCGTCTATAATTTCTACGCCAGCAATGGAGTTATCCGCTCGTCTTGAACTTGTTCCTGAAACAAAAATAAAATCACCCACACGTTTGGTGTGTGGATAGGCGCCTCGTGGTGTGACTGTTTTACTCATAATCAACATTGTATTTAATGATGTAAAGTTTTTGCAACTTTATCATCTTCCAAAATGGAATTGGTTTCTTTTTTTATCTTTTCATGAAGTTTATCAATGGGCATTTGTAGATCAATTTCATTGTCATCAATCATATTCAATATGGCTTTATCTTGTGCTCTACCACGAGTCATGGCTTCATGATATCCAATGTGTTCACAAAAGGTCACTAATGAATATTTTGAAAAATAATCTTTAGGCAATTCTGTTTCTAAAGCCATCTCTAATGCCCGCTTTTTCTGAAAAAGAGGGTTGGCGACATGGTCTTTCATTTCATGAAAATTATCAATAGCCAAATCGGCAATACCATCGGTATCTACTTTTCTTTTTTGTTGAAAGCCATCAAAAGTGTCTTCCCAATTTCCGTTGTGTTCTTCCAAAAATGAGTCTAATTCTACCACATCCTCAAAAGAGGCATTCATGCCTTGGCCATAAAAGGGAACAATTGCATGTGCCGCATCCCCCAAGAGGATATTTTTGCCTTTGTATTGCCATGGGTAACATTTAATTGTACCTAATGGCGCAGTAGGATTTTCAAAAAACTCTGTAGCTAAATTGGGCATCAATTCCATAGCATCGGGGAACTCTTTGCTGAAAAATTCAAGCACTTTTTCTTCAGTTGTTAAATTGTTGAAATTATAAGTTCCTCCTTCATAGGCCAAAAATAAAGTCACCGTAAAACTACCATCTAAATTTGGCAACGCAATAATCATGTATTCGCCTCTAGGCCAAATGTGTAAGGCATTTTTAAAAGTTCTAAAACCACCACCTCTTGTGGGTGGAATGGTCAATTCTTTGTAGCCGTGTGTGAGAAAGTTCTGAGAAAAACTAAACAAAAATTTACGTTCTGAAAAATAACTTTTTCGGAGTGCTGAGCCCGCACCATCGGTGCCAAAAATAAGGTCTGCTGAATATTCAAGTTGATTTCCATTGCTTGTGTTTGTGAATTTAGCGACATTATTTTCAAAATCGACGTCCGTGCATTTATGGTCAAATGTAATGGTAACATTTTCCAATGCCTCTGCTTCATCGATAAGCAAAGCGGTGAGTAATTCTCTCGAAATAGAATTGATGTATTCTCCTTCTCGTCCGCTGTATTTTGAGAGTTTTGTTGCTCCGTTTTTGTCATGCAACATTCGGCCATGCATAGGAATACAAAGCGTTTTGACTTTATCTTCTAATCCCACCATTTTCATGGCTTTTAACCCTCGATTTGAAAAGGCCAAATTTATTGAACGCCCTGCGCTGAGGTCCACTTTTCGAAGGTCTGGGCGGAATTCCATTACATGCACTTTGTAGCCCCGCTGACCAAGGCGTAATGCGAGTAGCGACCCACATAACCCAGCACCAATAATTAAAATATGTTCTTTTTGTTTCATGGCAGTAGGGTTTTTAATATTTCAACCATTCGGAATACATCTTCATAAGAATTGTAAAAAGGCACAGGTGCACAGCGAATCACGTCTGGTTCTCTCCAATCGGTAATCACATGTTGATCGGTTAGTTTTTTGTGAAGATTTTTATCTGCATTTTTCACTTGAATCGACAATTGACAACCACGTTGATGAGGATCACTTGGCGTGATAATTTTGATGTCTTGATGGTTTAACCCGTTGATGAGGTATTCTAAATAGCTGGTGAGTTGAATTGATTTTTGGCGCAAAGCATTCATCCCTACTTCGTTAAATAAATCTAAGGACGATTTGATGGCCGCCATAGAAAGTATCGGCGGGTTACTGAGTTGCCATCCCTCGGCCCCCGGAGTGATGTCCAAGGGTTGCCGCATATCAAAACGCGTGGCTTTGTTTTGGCTCCACCATCCAGCAAAACGCTTCAAATTTTTATCGTGTGCATAACGTTCATGAACAAATATTGCCCCTAAACTTCCAGGGCCTGAATTCAGGTATTTATAGGTACACCATGCCGCAAAATCTACCCCTGAATCGTGCAATTTGGGTTCAATATTTCCTGCGCCATGCGCCAAATCAATCCCTACTTTGCACCCTTTGGCATGGCCGAGATTTGCAATTTTTTTGAGGTCTAAATATTGCCCTGTATAGTAATTTACTCCACCAATAAGCAAGAGGGCAATTTCCTCGCCTCGCGTTTCAAGAATTTGTTCTAAATCCTCAATGTGCAATAATTTTTCACCTGTACGAGGCGTCCACTCAATAAGATCTTCATTGGGGTCATATCCATGAAACGCCAATTGGGTTTGAACGGCATAGCGATCGGAGGGGAAAGCGTCACTTTCAATAAGGATTTTATGTCTTTTTTTTGTGGGGTTAAAGAAGGAAACCATCAACAAATGAAGGTTGGCGGACAGGGTGTTCATGACCACAACTTCTAGGGGTTTTGCTCCCACAATTTTGGCCATACGTTCCGTTAGGTATTCGTGGTAAGGCATCCATGGATTTTTGGCTTCAAAATGGCCTTCGACACCCAAATTGGCCCAATCGTTTAGCTCTTGCTCAATGGCAGTTTTGGTGCTTTTGGGCTGTAGCCCTAGAGAATTCCCCGTAAAATACAACCAATCGTTTCCATGCTCATCTTTGGGGATGTGGAATGCAGTTCTGTACTTAGCAATTGGATCGTTCCGGTCTAAGTTTAACGCAAATTCAAGATGTGGTTCAAATGAAAACAAATTTGTCTGTTTTGAGTGTACTCAAATGTAGCCATTTTTCGCCGATTATAAAATTTACTAAGGTTTTGGATTCTAATGATTTGCCTTTAAAAGATGAGGAAATTTGGCTTGAAAACGTCTTAGTCTTGGAATAGAAACATTGCGTACATAGGGGTTATTGGGGTGTAAACGTTCATAATTTTGGTGGTATGCTTCGGCTTTCCAAAATTTTTGAAACGGATACACTTCTGCGGCTACATTCACTTTTTGTGCTTTGGCGATGGCGGCTTTTTTCTTTAAAATAATCGCTTTTTGTTCTTCATTTTGG
This sequence comes from Formosa sp., assembly GCA_038138145.1. GTDB lineage: Bacteria > Bacteroidota > Bacteroidia > Flavobacteriales > Flavobacteriaceae > UBA3537. Next base: position 84,578 of record JAYQDD010000002.1, on the reverse strand, counting down.
TAGAAAATAATGGAACGGTATTGCGACCCTCTGTCTGGGCCTTGACCGTTGACTTGCGCTACATTTTGAGAACCAAAATACACATCTACTAGTGTAGCAAACGAAACAATGGAAGGGTCATAAAGAACTTCCACAGCTTCGGCATGGCCTGTACGGCCAGTGTTGCTGAGGGCGTAGGTAGGGTTGTCGGTAAACCCACCCGCATAACCACTAATGGCTTCTTGTACGCCGTGTACACTTTCATAAACGGCCTCGACACACCAAAAACACCCACTGGCAAAATAGGCCTTAGCGATGCCATTTTCTAGGGGAATTTCAATGGGCTTGGCATTGATGACGGCTTGCTGTTTGGCGTTTTGGGTGTTGTTGTTTTGACAACTTATACTGCTGCAAAAGAGTAGGGGAAGGATTAAAAAGATGTTTTTCATGGCGCATGTATTTGCGGTAAAATTAAGCATCCACCAATGGTATTTTGTGAAATTTTGGTTAAAAAATCTTATTTTTTGACTGTTTTAATTGTTGGTAATAGTTTTTATCAGTTATAATTTTTCATTCAAGTCTTGTCTTCCGACAATAGCCATTATTTCCACAATATTTTGATTGATTCTGTAGTAAATACTATCAACTCCACATACACACCGTCTATATCCTTTTTTTATATAATCTACAGATTCAAAGGAAAAAGGACGTTTTGCAATAATGTCAAAATATTCAAAAAACGATTCGAAATAGTTCTATGAGCTGATAATTTAAATTGTAAATTTTGCTTATTCCATATCTTTGGTATTTTCTATCAATAATATTTACAAACAAAAAGATTCCACTTTGAATGTAGTTGTAAACTAAATCCAAAATTACTTTTCCATTTTTTCTAATTTTACTGACTCAATTACACTTTTATTGTTTAAAATCTTTTTTTTAGATTCTGTATATTTTAAAGTATATTTTTTGTTCTGTAAATCATAGATGTAACCCACATAACCTAAATTGTTTTCATTACTTATAAAATATTCTTCGTTCTTGTGCTTAGTAGTTTTGCTGTACTTAGAATTTAAACCAGAAAAGTCATTTGGTTCATGTGTTTTTCTGAGAAAAAATCGGTTATATAAATATTTGTAATCGTTATCGTAGCCATAACTCTCTATTAAACTCAATTTGTCGTTAAAATAAAAATATTTTTTTAGGACTCTTCCATTTAACTTTTCTTCAGAAAGTTTCCCACCCGAATAGTTGTAGGTCTTGTAGTGTGAAAAATCAATTTCAAAGTTTTCAAATGGATTTAAATCATTGTATAATTTAAATCTGGAATCACTTCTTATCGTCTTTACTTTATTATAATTATTCAAATGGAATTCTCTTGGCAATTCTCTTTTTGGTTGTGGAATAAACTTCCTTTTTTCCAGTAAGTGACCAATTTCAGCATGAATAGTTTGGCAAAAACCAAAATTGTATGCTAGAATCATCATTATGGATAGTAAGTTTTTTTTCATTTAATTGTTGTTTAAACGGTTGGTCAGCATTGTGCGCAATATTACCCCCAAATAAACATCTTCAACAACTAAACCTTAGTTTTTAAAAAAATAAAATCTACAGAAACTGGTGTAGGTCATTCATGGTTTTGAAGAATAGATTTGGGTGCTATTCACATCAAATGTATAAAATTTTTTAAAACAAAAGGGCTACAGCACAAAAAAACCCTCACGTTTGGTGAGGGTTTTTGGTATGCGTAGGGTTATTTATTACATAGTAGAAAATAACTTTTCCATTTTTACTCTTTGTTCTTCAGCGAGTTCGGCATCTACCAAAATACGGCCACTGTGCTCGTCGGTAATGATTTTTTTGCGCGAGGCAATCTCCACCTGTACTTGTGGTGGAATCGTAAAATACGAGCCCCCAGAAGCACCTCTTTCGATGGCAACAACCGCTAAACCATTTTTTACATTGGTGCGGATTTTGGTGTAGGCCTTGGCCAAACGCTCCTCAATTTTGGTTTTGTATTCTTCCGATTTTTCAAGAAGAACTTTTTCTTCTTTCTCGGTTTCCGCAAGAATAGCATCCAAATCGCCTTTTTTGTGTTTGAGGTGTTCCTCACGTTCTTTCAAACGCTCTTTGGTGCCTTCAATCACTTCCTTTTTTTGTTCAATTTGCGCCTTAAACTCTTTAATGTGCTTTTCGGCCAATTGTATTTCCAATTCTTGGAACTCAACTTCTTTGGCTAGAGAATTAAATTCTCTGTTGTTACGCACATTTTTTTGTTGTTCGTTGTATTTTTTGATGAGTGCTTTGGCCTCTTCAATTAAGTTTTTCTTTCCCTTAATTTGATTGTCGATGTCCGTTAGACTGTCTTCCAATTTCTGAAGTCTAAGTTTAAAACCTTCCACTTCGTCTTCCAAATCGCGTACTTCCAAAGGAAGTTCTCCGCGCACATTACGAATTTCGTCCACTCTAGAATCGATAAGTTGTAAATCGTACAATGCTCTCAATCGTTCTTCAACAGTTAGCTCTTTTTTCTTAGCCATGTTTATGTATACTTTACCGGGTTTGTATTGATCTTTGATAAAAGGACTGCAAAATTAGGAATTTTTTTCTTAAGATAGGTCACTAAAAGGTTTTTTGTGTACTGTTCACTTTCATAATGGCCAATATCCATCAATAGAATTTGATGGTCGGCACTGAAAAAATCGTGGTATTTAAGGTCAGAGGTTACAAAAGCATCGGCACCAGCAGCTTTTGCCGCTCCAATGGCAAAACTTCCCGATCCGCCCAAAACAGCAACCTTTTGTATGGGTTTTTTGAGTAGTTTGGAGTGTTTTATCATTTCGCATTTCATTGTTTGTTTTACCAAACCAAGAAAATCATGTTCACTCATGGGCGTATCGAGTTCACCGATCATCCCCATACCAATGTGTTGGTTTTTGTTGTCTAAAGTCGATAGTTCATGAGCCACTTCTTCGTAAGGGTGCGCTTGAAACAAGGCATTTAAAATTTTGGATTCTAAATGTTTTGCATAAACGATGTCTATTCGTGTTTCTTCCACACGTTGAAATTCGTTTGGTTTTCCAATAGTAGGATTGGCCTCATCATTGCCTTGAAAAGTGCCTAATCCGTCGCTATTAAAACTGCAATTTTCGTACTTTCCAAGGGCACCGCCTCCGGCTTTAAAAAGTGCTGTTCGCACAGTTTCAGCATCTTGTTTTGGTACAAAAGTGGTCAGTTTTTTTATAGTTCCTGATTGGGGTATCAAAATGGATTTATTTTTTAATCCCAATCGGTTGCAAAGTTCCGCATTTACGCCTTCAAAAGCATTATCCAAAGCGGTATGTATGGCAAAAATGGCAATGTCGTTTTTGATGGCCTTTTGGACCACACGTTCCACATATGAGTTTCCCGTAATGGATTTTAAGCCCTTAAAAATGATGGGATGAAAACTCACAATGAGGTTGCAGTTTTCTGCAATAGCTTCATCTACGACTTTGGGGAGGGTATCCAAAGTGACCAAAATTCCTGTAACTTCCGCTTGATTGTCGCCGACCAAAAGACCAACATTATCAAATTCTTCGGCATAGGCCAAAGGCGCAAGGTCTTCGAGTTGATTGATGACGTCTTGAACTATCATAAGATTTTGTTTAACTTCAAAGATAAAATAATTACTTTCGTTGTGATGAAGCTTTTAAGAAAAATATTATTTCCCTTCAATGCGCTGTATTACACTGTTGTTTTTTTGCGCAATAAGGGCTACGATTTAGGCCTTTTAAAATCAAAATCTTATGCTTTACCTATCATTTGTGTTGGGAATTTATCGGTTGGTGGTACAGGTAAAACACCGATGATAGAGCTTTTAATCAAATACCTTCAACACAACTATAAAGTAGCGGTTTTAAGTCGTGGCTATGGTCGTCAATCCAAAGGATTTGTACGGGCTGATGCTTCATCAAGAGCACAAATCTTAGGCGATGAGCCCTTTCAAATTGCACAAAAATTTCCAAAAATCACCGTTGCGGTAGATGCCAATCGCCAGCGCGGGATAGAAACTTTATTAACCTTAGATACTCCGCCAGAACTTATTTTTCTTGATGATGCTTTTCAACACCGAAAGGTCACAGCAGGATTATCCATTTTATTGACCGCTTTCGATCATTTGTATTGTGATGATGTCGTTTTACCCTCTGGAAACCTTCGTGAATCACGTTCAGGGGCTCAGCGTGCACATATTGTGGTGGTTACCAAGTGCCCTGCAGACATCACAGAACAAGAAAAAGAACACATTAAAAAACGCTTGGGGCTAAGTGCTAAACAGCAGTTATTTTTTAGTTCCATTGTTTATGAGGATAATATCTATTCTTCAACCGAAAAAAAACCGCTTAAATCCATTGAACAAAAGCAATATACCCTAGTTACTGGCATCGCCAATGCAGCCCCTTTGGTGCAGTATTTACGAAGTTTAGGTCATAAATTCGAACATCTTGAATTTCCTGATCACCATGAGTTTTCAAAACAAGAATTAGATAAAATTAGTTCTAAATCCATAGTTTTAACAACAGAAAAGGATTTTTCTAGGTTAAAAACACTGAATCATGATGCGTTGTATTATTTACCCATCACTACAAAAATGGATAGTCAAGACCGCTTTGACCACTTGGTAAAGGAGTTTATAGACTTGTTCTAATTTAACCTTCGAATCAGGTCAATAATTCGTGAAGAATACCCTGTTTCATTGTCGTACCACCCGATGATTTTGACCATTTTTCCCAAAACAGAAGTCATTTGTGCATCAAAAATACAGGAATGTGTATTTCCAGTGACATCTATGGAAACTATAGGATCTTCGGTGTATTCCAAAATCCCTTTAAATTTGTTTTTGGCCGCAATTTTAAAAGCATGATTTATGGCTTCTACAGAAGTTTCTTTTTGTACATTAAAAGTGATATCGGTTAAAGAACCATTAATGACGGGAACACGAATCCCACAACCTCCAATGGTATGTGCAAGTTCAGGAAAAATTTTAGTAAGGGCCTTAGCGGCTCCTGTTGTGGTAGGCACAATGGACTGTCCTGCCGCACGAGCACGACGTAAATCTTGATGCGGTTGGTCGTGCAAACTCTGATCCGTGGTATACGAATGCACTGTAGTGATGTAGGCTTGATCAATACCACAGAGCTCATTAATGATGGCCAACATTGGCGCTGCATTATTTGTGGTACAAGACGCATTGGATATTATATGATCTTCTTTGGATATTGTATGCTCATTCACACCCAAAACAATGGTTTTTATATCACTCTCGATTGGCGGTACGCTTAATATCACCTTTTGAGCACCGTTGTTGATGTGGTGTTGCAAATCACTTTTATTTTTAAATTTCCCAGTAGCTTCGACCACGACATCAACCTTGTATTTGGCCCAATCAATTGATTTGGGGTGGTTTTGGTGTGTACATGCAATTGAACGGTCATTGACAACAAGATGCGTTTCATTGTTCGAAAGCTGTACATCGAGTTTTCCATGAATACTGTCGTATTTCAGTAGGTGTGCAAGCGTTTTTGTATCGGCCAAATCATTAACAGCAACCACTTGAATGTCGTTTTGCTCAAGAAGCAATCGAAAGACACGTCTACCGATGCGTCCAAATCCGTTGATACCAACGCGAATCATTTAATTAATGTGTTTTTGTGCTTTATAGGATGAGCGCACCAATGCACTACTTTCTACATGACGAAATCCTAAATCTAAACCAATTTCTTCATATTCTTTGAATTGGTCGGGGGTGATGAATTCCTTCACGGGAAGATGCTTTTTACTTGGTTGAAGATATTGACCAATAGTAACTACATCGACGTTTACGTTTTTCAAATCGTGTAAGGTTTCAATCACTTCTTCACGCGTTTCGCCAAGACCAAGCATAATGCCTGTTTTGGTTCTGCGTTGCCCTTGCTTCTTTAGGTAATTTAAAACCTCTAAGCTTTGATCGTACTTCGCCTGAATACGTACTTCTCTTGTGAGTCGTCGTACAGTTTCCATATTGTGTGAAACCACTTCTGGTGCTACGTCAATAATACGGTCAATATGCTTTTTAACCCCTTGAAAATCAGGGATGAGGGTTTCTAGTGTTGTATTTGGGTTCATACGGCGAACAGCTTTTACAGTTTCGGCCCACATGATACTGCCCATATCTTTCAAATCGTCGCGGTCTACACTTGTGAGCACAGCATGTTTGATGCCCATAATTTTGATGGATCGTGCTACTTTTTCAGGTTCATCCCAATCTACAGACTCTGGACGGCCTGTTTTGACGCCACAAAATCCGCAAGAGCGGGTACAAATATTGCCAAGAATCATGAATGTGGCTGTGCCTTCACCCCAACATTCACCCATGTTTGGACAACTTCCTGAGGTGCAAATGGTGTTGAGTTTGTATTTGTCAACAAGTCCACGAAGTTCAGTGTATTTTTTGCCTGTGGGCAATTTCACACGTAACCATTTCGGTTTTGCTTGTCGTTCTTGAGGTTTTGTGAGTGTGTCTGCTGACATGAATTTGATTTGAGCCACAAAGATACAAAGTATTCCCCAAAAAAATTATAAAATACTGAGATACCAAATGTTAAATCCAACTAAAAAAAGAATCCCAAGAATACTCAAAACGTGCATTGTTTTTGACGGTTTCCAAGATTTTGGGGTGTGCTTGCTGCAGATAAGAAGATAGTTCATTAGGGCATAAAATGGTGCGGTCACAAACGATAATATGGTGGCTATTTTGATTAAACTTCCCATTTCGGACAAAAAGAAAAAGAAAATAGCAATAGTTCCCATTATCAATACAATCAACCAGAATGTATAGCCATTTTTTAGGGGTTTGTTTAAAATCAATTCGAGGGTTTTGTTCATTGCGCGCGGTGAAGCATCGAGGGTGGTGAGCGTGGTGCTGAACATGGTCGTTAGCGCTGCTACACCAATGATGATATAGGACCAATCGCCAAGGTTTTTGGTGTACATTTCAATCAGTTGTAAAGAGAATTCACCTCCATTGTTACTAAAAGTTTGGCCTGTGCCGTACATGACCAACCCTCCAAGCATCAAAAACCCAATACCCAAAACGATGGTTCCAAAATAGCCAATATTGAAATCCAACAAAGCTGTTTTTGCATTGAATAACTTGATTTCTTTCTTTTTTTGAATAGCCCAAAGGGAATGCCAAATGGAAACATCTAAGGGTGCAGGCATCCAACCCATAAAGGCGATAAGAAAAATAATTTCTACGTCTGTTTTTGGTAAAATTTGTACCCAATTTGATGGCTCCTCTGAGTTGCCAAATGCTACAGCCACAGCCAATAGCGTGGTAATACTCAAAATAATAATGATGATTTTCATCATTTTGTCCAAAAGCGCATATTTTCCAATCAAAAGAACGCCAAAACAAATCAATAAAATAATAACCGTCCAAATTTCCGCACTAAAAGAAGTTCCAAAAAGTGATGAGGCAATTCCAGCCGTTACAATGGTCACTGCGGTTTGAATAGTAAACATGGTGGCAACTGTTAGTAGAGCATAAACTTTAAGCACTCCTTTACCGAGTTTTTTGTAACCATCGAGTAAACTCTCGCCAGTAGCAGCGGCATAACGTGGTCCAAATTGAAAAAAGGGGTATTTAATGAGGTTAATCAGCAGTAGTGCCCACAACAATCCAAAACCAAAATTGGCACCCGCTTTTGTTGATTGTACCAAATGAGACACTCCAATGGCAGCACCAGCAAACAACAATCCAGGGCCTAATTTTTGTAAAAATTTAATCATTTTTTTGTACGAATAATACAGGCCAAAAGTTTTTTTGCTCGAAGAAGTTTTACTTTGACGTTATTGATAGGAATACCAATCGTGTTTGCGATTTCTTGATAGGATTGCTCTTGAAAATACCGCAGTTGAATAATCTCTTGATGGTGCGGTTTTAGTTTTTTGATATCTTTTAGGAGTTCTGCTAAATTTTGTTCGGTGATGAGTTTATCTTCTGCTGATGGTGCTTCATCTCGAATCCAATATACGCGCTTTTCATCTTCTTCAGTAGTTTGGTTGCTGAGCGCATTTTTTTGTTTTCTTACACTGTCTAAATGAGTGTTTTTTGCAATGGTAATGAGCCATGTTTTGAATTTGAATTTAGAATCAAAAGAATTGATTTTATCAAAAGCTTTGAAAAACGTTTCGATAGTAATATCTTCTGCATCATTTTCATTTTGAGTACGTTTGATCATAAACCCAAACACATCATTCCAAAAAGTTTCCAATAAAAAATTGAAGGCCATTTGGTTATTTTCTTTCGCTTTTATGATGGCTTCGTTCAGTTCCAATACAGTCGTTTTGATTTTAAACTCGAGATAAAGATAATAAATTGTGTCGCAAGATGCCAAAGTTCAAACAATGGTAACGCTATGATAAGCTTTAATGCATTTAGCTTATTGGCAACGATGCCAAAACTTATATATTGAACTAGAAAGCGTACTGAAATCAATACTGCGGATGCAAATTGAATTTTTGGTGCACCAAAAATCAGTAATATACAGGCTAAAGAGAAAAATGTTAGTCGGCATAAAAACAACACTCCATTGGATAATTGCGCGACAATTTTGCAACGCCTTAAAATCAATTCATTTTTTCTTTGTTCACGAAACCAGGATTTGAAACTTGGTTTTTGAAGATGTGCTACTTCAGCATCTGGATGTAAACAAAATGTAGTGTTCGATTTTTTGGCAACTTCATTGGCAAACAAACGGGTTTCTCCGATAGGGATATTCATATGGTGCACAAAGCCGTTGGTGCTGTAAAACAGTGTTTTGGGGTAACTTACATTGGCAGAGCTTCCATTGAAGTGTAGACCCATTTTCCCCAAAGTGTAACTTTTCATGATGTGCATAAAATCAAAAAAGCGATAGAAAAAATTACGTTTTATTTGATTAAAATTCTTAAAACCAATTACCAAAGGTTTTTCCTTCGAAGCGCTAGCCATGTATTGAAGCCATGATGTCGATTGTGGTTCATAATCGATAGAACTCATCACCAATTGTTCGTGCGTTGCGGCTTTAATGCCTAGCGTAAGCGCATACTTTTTACTGGCCCAAAAAGTTTCGTTGTTCTTAACGTCAATTATCTTTATTGTCGGATTTTTCTTTTGAACATTTTCCATAACTTCCAATGAACCATCTGTTGATGCATGGTTAATTAAAACAATTTCATAATTTTTGTGTTTTTGTTTTAAAAATACGGGTAATTGTTTTTTGAGTAATTCCTCATTGTTTTTGGTGTACAAAAGAAGTGATATGGCTGCATCAGATTTTTTGGATTGTGAACTGTTGTGGAAACTATAAATCACCAGAGCGAAGTAGATAATTTCTATAAAAATTACCGCCATAAACACATAAAATAAAACGGCCAAGAGCATGATTTGGGTCTATTTTTTTGTGCTGTTATCACAGTCACCAAACTGGTCTGGAGTTTTGCCACAAAATCCACAAGCTTCTCCGTCTTTATTGAGCATTGGATTTTGACTGGCACAGGTTCCAGCAAATTCACCGTCTTTTTTGGCCCACAATTTTATTGATATTCCTGCAATTCCGAGCCCCAAAAGTACGAGAGTGATTATAAGTAGTTCCATGATGTAATAATAGCTTTGTGCAAAGATACAATTAAAAAAAAATAAAAATTTTACAAAAAAATGTGACTTTTTTCCGAAACGTGCGTCTAATAGAGTAAGGAACTTAAAACAACCTACATTATGAAAAAACTTTTTGCAGAATTTTTTGGAACATTTTGGCTCGTTTTTGGCGGGTGTGGAAGTGCTGTATTTTCAGCAGCTTACCCAGATTTAGGAATTGGATTTGTTGGTGTTGCCATTGCTTTTGGTCTAACCGTACTTACAATGGCTTATGCTGTTGGCCATGTTTCGGGTGCTCATTTTAATCCGGCGGTTTCTTTTGGTCTTTGGGCTGCAGACCGTTTTGAAGCGAAACATCTTTTGGGGTATATTGTTGCACAATTACTTGGTGCCATTACTGCGGCTTCAACTCTTTTTTTAATTCTTTCAGGACAAGAAGGTTTTGAGTCCGTTGGTGGATTTGCTTCCAATGGCTATGGTGCTTTATCGCCTGGCGGCTATTCAATGACTTCTGTTCTAATTGCAGAATTTGTATTGACCGCATTCTTTGTGATCATTATTTTGGGAAGTACAGGAAAGAAAGAAACACGAAAGTTTGCGCCTTTAGCCATTGGGTTTGGATTAACACTGATTCATTTGATCAGTATTCCAATTTCAAATACATCTGTTAATCCTGCACGTTCTACAAGTCAGGCCATTTTTGCTGGCGGTGATTATCCTGCTCAACTTTGGTTGTTTTGGTTAGCACCTATTGCTGGCGCTATAGTAGCAGGACTTGTATGTAAAGCGAGTAAAAAATGTGACTAAATAGTCTTGAGTTTTTGTTGGATTAAACAAATTAGCCTTAAGCGAAGTTTACACTATATTTACTTCTGCCTCTAAGGTAATGCCAAAAATGATTTGTATTGTTTTTTGAATTAATTGGGACAGGCCCAAGATGTCTTGACCGGATGCACCCCCATAATTGATCAAAACAAGGGCTTGGTTTTTGTGAACACCATAGTTTTTGAAGGTTTTCCCCTTAAATCCTGCAGTTTCAATAAGCCAACCTGCTGGAATTTTTACTTCATCATCCGCAATAGGGTAGTGCGGTATGTTAGGAAATTGGTTTAATAAAGTTTTAAATTGTGTTTTGGTTACAACGGGATTTTTAAAAAAACTACCACTATTGCCCAATTGTTTTGGATCAGGTAGTTTCGACTGACGAATTGCAATCACTGCTTTTGAAACGTCATGAATGGTAGGATGTGTAATCTGCATTTTTTCTAATTCAGATGAAATGGCACCATAGCTAGTTTTTAATTTATGGTTAGCATGAGAAAGTTCAAATGTTACTGAAGTAATGATGTATTGTCCTTTCACTTTGGATTTAAAAATTGAGTTACGATAACCAAAATTACAATCCGCTTTTGAAAAAGTTTCAACTTCAAGTGTTTCCAAGTTAATCGCCTCGCAACACACAAAGGTGTCTTTCAATTCTACACCATATGCTCCTATATTTTGGATGGGTGCTGTGCCTACATTTCCAGGGATGAGGGCTAAGTTTTCTAATCCCCCAAAATTTTGTTCTAAGCACCACAGTACAAAGTTGTGCCAGTTTTCACCTGCAGCCACTTTGACCGTCGTGGTTTTATTTCGTTTTTCGCAGATTTCAATTCCTTTTAGATCGATGTGCAGCACAAGCCCATCAATATCTTTGGTTAAAAGCATATTACTACCCCCCCCAAGAACCAATAATTTTGAGGGTTTTGTGTTTAAAATACTAGTTAAATCTTCCAGAGTTTGTACGGATACAAAAGATTCAGCAGTAACATCAATGCCAAATGTGTTGTAAGGTTTTAAAGAAACGTACTGTTGAATCATGCTAAATTTTTGTATGCTTCCAGTCCTTTTTTCAGGATGTTTACTGATGCTATTAAATTTTCTTTTTTGAGTACATAAGCAATGCGCACTTGATTTTTCCCTAATCCTTGGGTTGCATAAAACCCCGCTGCAGGAGCAATCATTATAGTAGCGTTATCTACGCGAAAGTTTTCTAATAACCATTGCGCAAAGTGATCTGCATCTGCAATGGGCAGTTCTGCAATACAGTAAAATGCACCTGTGGGTTTGGCAACTTTAATGCCATCAATATTTTGGAGTTGTTCAATTAAAATAGTTCGGCGCGCTTCATATTCATTAACAATCTCATCAAAGTATGCATCGGGGGTGTCTAGCGCCGCTTCGCTTGCAATTTGCGCATATGTGGGTGGAGATAAGCGCGCTTGAGCAAATTTTAGTGCTGTATCGTATACATTTTTATTTTTCGTGACGATACAACCAATACGTGCGCCACACATACTGTAGCGTTTGGATACTGAATCAATCAATATGGCATGTTCTTCCAGTCCTTCGATCTCCATGATGGAACAATGTTGATGACCATCGTATATCAGCTCTCTGTAAACTTCATCAGCGATCAAAAATAAATCGTGTTTTTGAACTAATTCTTTAAGTTGGTAAATTTCTTTTTTACTGTACAAATAACCTGTCGGATTTCCAGGGTTGCAAATTAGAATAGCTTTAGTTTTTGGGGTAATCAGTGCTTCAAAATCACTAATAGGAGGAAGCGCAAAATTTGAATCAATATCAGAAACAATAGGGACAATATTTATCCCATGAGTTGTCGAAAAACCATTGTAATTGGCATAAAATGGTTCTGGAATAATGACTTCATCATCGGGATCCATAACACTGCCAAACGTAAAAAGTAAGGCCTCACTTCCACCAGTAGTTACAATAATATTATTGGCTTCTACATCAATGTGGTGTTTTTTGTAGTACTTCGCCAGTTTTTGGCGGTAGTGTTCTGAACCCTCAGAACGGCTGTACGCCAATACATCCAAGGTGTTGTTTTTTACAGCATCTAATGCAATTTTTGGGGTATTTATATCGGGTTGACCAATATTCAAATGATAGACATGAACCCCTTCTGACTTGGCTTGTTCAGCAAAAGGCACCAATTTTCGAATCGGTGACGATGGCATTTGTTGCCCTTTGTTTGAAATTTTTGGCATATCAATGTCTATTGAGGTTCAAAGTACAAATTTAATTGTACAATTTTAAAAAAGCGAAAAAAAAAGCATCTTAAAAAGATGCTTTTTGTGGATGTTATACTATTTTATTTTTCAACGACACTCTTTTTTGTAGGTGTCATTAAACTTGTTTTGTTGGGGTCTATAACTGTTCCTTTTATCTTGAGCGCTACTGTGGGCGTATCCGCATTTGAAGTTACTGTAATAGTTTTTCGAATGGGATTTACTCTGTTAGTGTCGTATTTAACTTGGATTTCTCCTTGTTCGCCGGGCATGATAGGTTTTTCAGGTTTTTTAGGAACAGTACAGCCACAACTAGACTTTACTTTTGAAACAATAAGCGGGGCATTTCCTGTGTTCGTAAATTTAAATACACGAATACCATCAGCGCCTTTTTCGATGGTTCCGTAATCAATCACAGTGGATTCAAATTCAATTTTAGCCACTTTTTCTTGTGCATGTACAGTTAATGCAAAAAAACTAAGGAGCAGTAGTGTGCATATTTTTTTCATGGTAGTGTTGTTTAAGTTTAGATGTAAATTTAACGACTTTTTCATAAAATCAAAAAATTGTACACATATAATTCTACTTTATTTAATTTTAAAGAACCCAAAATATGAGTACTTTTGTAGACTTTAAGACAAAAATCGTTCCAAAAATATGAGTATCCCATCAAAATATGATGCAACTAAGGTAGAACAAAAGTGGTATGACTACTGGATGAAACACCAATATTTTCATTCAAAACCAGACAAAAGAACGCCTTATACTATAGTCATTCCACCGCCCAATGTGACGGGTGTTTTGCACATGGGACATATGCTCAATAATACAATTCAAGATGTTTTGATTCGACGTGCTCGCCTTCAAGGTAAAAATGCGTGTTGGGTACCCGGAACAGATCATGCATCTATCGCAACAGAGGCCAAAGTAGTGGCCAAACTGAAAGAAAAAGGAATAGATAAGAATGATTTGACGCGCGAAGAGTTCATGAGCCATGCTTGGGATTGGACCAACGAATACGGCGGTGTTATTTTGAATCAGCTCAAAAAATTAGGTTGTTCTTGCGATTGGAACCGTACAAAGTTTACGTTGGATGATGACATGAGTGCATCGGTCATTTCAGTATTCATTGATTTGTACAACAAAGGCCTGATTTACAGAGGGTTTAGGATGGTCAATTGGGACCCAAAAGCCCAAACCACGCTTTCGGATGAAGAAGTTATTTATGAAGAACGTCAGGGACATTTATACTACATTGAATATGCCATTGAAAATAGCGATGAACGTTTGACTATTGCTACGACGAGACCTGAAACTATTTTGGGTGATTCGGCAATTTGCATTAATCCCAATGATGAACGTTTTACACATTTAAAAGGCAAAAAGGCCATTGTACCCTTGTGCAACAGAGTGATTCCAATCATTGAAGATGAATATGTTGATGTCGAATTTGGTACAGGATGTCTCAAAGTTACACCTGCGCATGACGAAAATGATAAAGTTTTAGGCGATAAGCATCAATTGGAGGTTATTGATATTTTTAATGCCGATGCCACACTGAATAGTTACGGTTTGCACTACGAAGGGAAAGATCGTTTTGTGGTACGTAAAGAAATTTCTAAAGAATTGGAAGCCAAAGGATATTTGGTAAAAACAGAACAACACATACACAAAGTAGGGACCTCTGAACGTACCAAAGTTGTGATTGAACCGCGCCTTTCCGATCAGTGGTTCCTCAAAATGGAAGAATTAGCTAAACCTGCTTTAGATGCTGTACTCAAAGACGAAACGGTGAAGCTTTTTCCAAAAAAATTCAACAACACATACCGCCATTGGATGGAAAATATTCGTGACTGGAATATTTCGCGTCAATTGTTCTGGGGGCAACAAATTCCTGCCTATTACTATGGCGATGGTAAAGAGGATTTTGTTGTTGTACGGTCAAAAGAAGAAGCACTTAAGCTAGCACAACAAAAAACAAACAATCCTGCACTTCAACTCCACGATTTAAGACAAGATTCAGATGTTTTGGATACTTGGTTTTCATCATGGCTATGGCCCATTTCAGTTTTTGATGGCATCCTAAATCCTGATAATGAAGAAATTAATTATTATTATCCGACCAATGATTTGGTCACTGGTCCCGATATTTTATTCTTTTGGGTGGCACGAATGATTGTTGCTGGGTTTGAATTTAAAGACGAAAAACCCTTTGAAAATGTTTATTTGACAGGTTTGGTACGCGACAAGCAACGCCGTAAAATGAGTAAATCTTTAGGAAATTCTCCTGATGCTTTACAATTGATTGAACAATTTGGTGCCGATGGTGTTCGCGTAGGGCTTCTTTTGAGTTCTGCAGCAGGTAACGATTTGCTGTTTGACGAAGCTTTGTGCCAGCAAGGAAAGGGGTTTGGTAATAAAATATGGAATGCTTTACGTCTCATTGATGGATGGGCGGTTGCTGAAATTGAACAGCCCGAATATGCATCAATTGCAATAGATTGGTATACATCAAAATTCCAAAAAGTTCTTGAAGAAATCGAAGATCACTTTGGTAAATACCGCTTAAGTGACGCCCTTATGGCTATATACAAATTGGTGTGGGATGATTTTTGTTCATGGTTGCTCGAAATGGTTAAACCTGCCTATGGAGCACCAATAGACAAAAAAACACATGCCAGTGTAGTGCATTTACTGGAGCAAAATCTAAAGATTTTACATCCTTTTATGCCCTTTTTAACGGAAGAAATTTGGCACTTTTTGAAACCTCGAAATCCAGAAGAAGCCCTGATCGTTTCAAAATGGCCTAAACAAGAGTCGTTTGATGTATCGCTTTTAACAGAATTTGATTTTGCGGCAGAGGTAATTACTGGGATAAGAAATGTACGTAAACAAAAGCAAATTCCATTCAAAACTGCTGTCGAGCTTTATGTGATTAATAAGGCGTTGTGCGCTGAAAATTTTGATGGATTGATTTCAAAACTCGGCAATATTTCTAATATCAATTATACGACATCTGCTGTAGAAAATGCATTTTCTTTTCGTGTGGGCTCAAATGAGTATTTTTTAGTTGCCGACATGGCCATTGATCTTGAAGCTGAGGTTGCCAAATTGGAGGAAGAACTGGCGTACACCAAAGGGTTTTTAAACTCTGTTCAAAAGAAGTTATCCAATGAGGGTTTTGTTTCCAACGCTCCTGAACAAGTGGTGGCTAGTGAAAAGAAAAAAGAAGCAGATGCTTTGGCTAAAATTGAAACCCTCGAAACAAGCTTAAAAAACCTAATCTAAGATTTACTTTCTGTACATTAAATACTCTTTTGCCAGTTCAATGTAGCGTTTTTTTGCTTCATCTTGAGAGATGTTTTCAACTTGAAAAAGTGCATTTGTTTTAAAGGCGTTGATGATGGCTTTGCTGCTGCTAGGACGCGAATAATCATTAGTTGCCTTTTTATAAAAAGCATAAAGTTTCAAAAGCGTATCGGCAGGAAAAGGTTCTTGGTGGTTGCTGATGCTTTCCACTGCAGCTTGAAATTCTTTATCTAATTCGTCTTTTATCATCTTAAAGTTCTGCGATGATGCTTTCACCGCCTTTTACTTTTTGGTTAAGTTGTACTTTAAGTTTGGTATTCAAAGGTAAAAATAAATCTACTCTTGACCCAAATTTAATAAATCCAGCATCAGTTCCTTGAACAACATTTTGGTCTTTTTTGGCATAATTCACGATTCTTCGAGCCAATGCACCAGCAATTTGACGGTAAAGTACTTTTCCAAAAGTGGCATTTTCTACAACGACAGTTGTGCGTTCATTTTCTTCACTTGATTTTGGATGCCATGCAACCAAATATTTCCCTGGATGGTATTTGCTAAAAAGCACTTTTCCGCCTATTGGATAGCGCGTCACATGCACATTGATTGGGGACATAAAAACACTGACTTGAAGGCGTTTGTCTTTGAAATACTCAGATTCTTCAACCTCTTCGATGACCACTACTTTTCCGTCAACAGGTGAAATAACCTGCTCATCATTGCGTTTTGTGTGTCTTTTTGGGTTCCTGAAAAATTGTAGAATAAGAATAAAGAAAGTCAAAAGTGAAATTTGAAGTGTTTTGACCAACCATGGGATTTCTATAGAATCAATGATTAAAAATAAACTACCTACAATGAGCAGTGTTACAAAAATTATTTTTTGGCCTTCTTTATGAAACATAATTTAATATTCTTAAAAATAAATAGATAAATGGTGCAACAAATAGAGCACTGTCCAATCGATCTAAAAGACCACCATGTCCAGGAATAAGTGTCCCACTGTCTTTGACTTCTGCTTGACGTTTATATTTGGACTCAATGAGATCACCTATAGTGCCAAAAACACTAACGATTACACTCAAAATCAACCATTTTGAAAACAATATATTTTGGGTAATTTCAAAAATGGCATAACCTCCTATTGTTGAAAAAAACAATCCACCAAGAAACCCTTCAACAGTCTTTTTGGGCGACACACTTTCAAATAGTTTTTGCTTCCCAAAGTTTTTTCCAATGAGGTATGCAAAACTGTCATTGATCCAAATCAATACAAAAATACCTATGATATTTTTTGGGCTATACGCACCAAAATTATTGGCAATGAGCAACAAAAACAGAACTCCGCTACTGATATAAAATGTAGTATTGATGTATCGGTTTGTAAGAAGTTTTGGTAAACTTTTGCTTGAAAACAAATCGCGAATCAAAAAGAGTAAAACAAAAATACTAACCACATGAAGAATTTGCGTCATTTCGTCTAAACCATTGATATTGGCTGTGCGTACACTCCAAAAAGCGAATGTTCCATACAAGATTGAAAAGATAACATACGACAATATGTTGCGTTGTTCTATGAGTTGGTTGAACTCTTTTAGGCAAATCATCCCAAAAACAAAGAATAGTGCAGTGAGTGCATATTGGTGCTGTGCAGACAGCACTAGAATAGTGACAAACAAGGCTCCAAATATTAATCTTGTGGTGAGTTCCTTCAAAATAGTGTTATAAATCTTCTAAAAGTAGTAGGTATAAGTTTTTGGAACTACTCCCATAGCTCAAAAAATTATCGTCATCAACAACTTTGAAGTGTTTGATGGTTGTAATATTGGTGGGGATATTTTTTTTGTTTTTTGCTTTTATACCATGTAGACCTTCGCCTATGGTTTGAACAATCTGACTGGTCGTTGCAAACACGATGAAGTTTTTGGGTAATTCATTAAGTTTTTTTTCTGCGATTTGATTGGAGGAAATGAGTAGTGAACCATCATTGGCAATCAAATATTCACAAGTGGTGAAGAAAAAATGTCCTTTTTTGACACTGTTGGTAGTTTTCCACTCAAAATCTTTAAATTTTTCTTTGAGTTTTTCATTTAGCACCAAAGCCATTTTATCGCTCCAGTTGTTTTCATCCAAAATTTGCTGAAGGAATACATAGGCTTCATCTAATTTTTCACAGTAAAGGAATTTACCGCCATTTTCGTTGAACTTTATCGTGAAAGATTCATCAATTGGGATGTCTTTTTTGGGTAAGAATTTGTTGTCACCCTTGTCTTCTGGTTGCTCCTTATCAGATTTTGATATAGATCCAAATATTTTTCGAAATACACTCATTTTTTAAACAAAGGGTGTCGGTTTACAGCGTACCAAAGATAAAAAAATTAAAGCTGCCTTTTGTTTAAAATGGCATGATTTTTTTACTCTTCCTCGCCTTGGCCCTTAGAATCAGAAGATTCTACTTCTTTGTTAGAATCAAAAGGTCTTTTACCAAAAATTGTCTCCAAATTATCTTTGAATATGACTTCATCTTTGAGTAAAACTTCTGCGAGTTCTATGAGTTTATCTTTGTGGTTTTCGAGCAATGCAATGGCACGTTGATACTGTTCTTCTACAATATCAGAGATTTCTTTATCGATGAGTTCTGCGGTTTGTTCGCTGTAAGGTTTTGTAAACCCATACTCGTTTTGCCCTGAAGAATCGTAGTACGTCAAGTTTCCAATTTTGTCACTCAAACCATAAACCGTAACCATGGCCCGTGCTTGTTTGGTTACTTTTTCTAGGTCACTTAAAGCTCCTGTTGATATTTTATCAAAAATCACTTTCTCTGCAGCTCGGCCTCCAAGCGCTGCACACATTTCATCCAACATTTGTTCTGGGCGAACAATAAGGCGCTCTTCGGGCAGGTACCATGCTGCACCAAGCGAACGACCACGAGGAACAATCGTCACTTTGACAAGTGGAGCTGCATGTTCCAACATCCAACTAACCGTCGCATGACCGGCTTCATGAAAAGCAACTGCCTTTTTTTCCTCTGGGGTTATGATTTTATTTTTCTTTTCTAATCCCCCAATAATTCGGTCTACTGCATCAAGAAAATCTTGTTTTTCTACTGCTTTTTTGTCGTTTCTAGCGGCAATTAGTGCTGCTTCGTTACATACATTGGCAATATCTGCACCAGAAAATCCGGGCGTTTGTTTGGAAAGAAAATCTGTGTCTAAATCTTTAGCTTTTTTTAGGGGTTTTAGATGCACTTCAAAAATTTCTTTACGTTCTCTAATGTCTGGTAAATCGACATAAATTTGACGATCAAAACGTCCAGCACGCATAAGGGCTTTATCCAAAACATCTGCTCTGTTTGTTGCAGCTAATACAATTACATTGGTGTTTGAACCAAAACCATCCATTTCAGTTAATAGTTGGTTGAGTGTGTTTTCGCGTTCATCGTTGGATCCAGAGAAATTGCTCTTGCCGCGGGCACGCCCAATAGCATCAATTTCATCAATGAAAATGATTGATGGCGATTTTTCTTTGGCTTGTTTAAATAAATCACGAACTCTAGAAGCACCTACGCCAACAAACATTTCTACGAAATCTGAACCTGATAATGAGAAAAATGGTGCTTTAGCTTCACCAGCAACTGCTTTGGCTAATAACGTTTTTCCTGTTCCTGGAGGGCCTACAAGTAAGGCCCCTTTTGGGATTTTTCCTCCAAGCGCTGTATATTTTTCAGGATTTTTTAAGAAATCTACAATTTCCTGAACTTCTTCTTTTGCACCTTCCAGTCCTGCAACATCTTGAAAAGTTGTTTTAGTCTCCAATTTTTCGTCAAAAAGTTTTGCTTTAGATTTCCCAATATTGAAAATCTGTCCGCCACCACCAGGGCCACCGCCACCAGACATTCTACGCATGATGAATATCCATACGCCAATGATGACTACAAAAGGAATAATAGACAGTAAGATGTCTCCGAAAGCATTGGTTTCTGTTCTAAAGTTGAGTTCTGTGTCCAAATTGCGTTCAATGATGGTATCTTCGAGTTGTTTTTGAAACAACTGAACATCACCAAATTCAAACTTATAATTTGGGGATTTACCAAGGGGGATAAGCTGCTGCGTTTGTGTTTTACTGTGTATTTCTTTTTTGGCTGCTTTGTCTGTAAGGTATACAAGTGCTTCACGTTTGTTTACAATTTCAACCTTCTGAACATCGCCATCTTTGAGGTATTTAAAAAATTTGGATGGTGTGGTCGTTTGACCATTTGTAGGGCCTATCCCACCAGAAAAAAAGTTAAATACGATAAATAAGCCAATAACGATTCCATACACCCAGTAGGCGTTGAATTTAAATGGCTTTGGATTTTTATCTTTTGACATAAATAATGTTTTAGTAGCTTGTTTCTATTTCAGTAATTTTTGCATCGCCCCACAGATTTTCAATGTCATAATACGCTCTTTTGTGTTTTTGAAACACATGCACCACAACATTGATATAATCTATTAGAACCCATTCCGCATTTTCTGCACCTTCGATTTGGTAGGGTTTTTCATGAGCACTTTTACTGACTTTTTTTTGAATCGAATTGACAATTGCATTTACTTGTGTATTGGAATTTCCATCGCAAATCACGAAGTAATTACACACCGAATTTTCTATGGATCTCAAATCTAATATGGTAATGTTTTGACCTTTTACGTCCTCAATACCAGCAATAATTAAGGTGATGAGTTCGTCTGGGTCAGAAATGTGTTTTGTCATATATTCGTATTACATTGCAAATTTATTATTTTTTTAGGTCTAATTGCGTTATATTCTCTTAATAATATTATAATTTACACATAAATTCACTCATGCAAATCATCAAACTCAATGCCATTGATTCAACAAATCGTTATTTACGCGATTTAGTGTCCGAAATACTATTGGAAGATTTTGCTGTTGTTGTTGCCAAATACCAAACACATGGGCGTGGACAAAGAACAACGACTTGGCAGTCAGAAAAAGATAAAAATTTGATAATCAGTGTATTAAAAAAAGATATTAGCGTTAATATTGAACATCAATTTTTATTAAGCATAGCAGTTTCGTTGGCCCTTTATAAAACTTTAGAGGCGTTTCAAATTCCAAATCTTTCGATAAAATGGCCAAACGACATTTTGTCACGTCACAGCAAAATTGCGGGTATTCTTATTGAATTGGTGACAAAAAAAAATAAAATTGACCATGCCATCATTGGCGTTGGTCTAAATGTGAATCAAACAGAATTTGATCAATTTCCAAGAGCGTCATCTTTAAAAAAAATCACAGGGATTCAATACGATTTGGATGAGTTGTTGTATAAATTATTAGAAAATTTGAAGCATTTTCTCAATACTAATGACCATGAGCAGTTGTGGAATTCGTATGAGCAGTTTTTGTTTAGAAAAGACAAGCCCTCCACATTTGTAGACACAAATGGTGTTTCTTTTTCAGGCATCATAAAGGGTGTTTCCAAAGGTGGAAAACTTAGAGTCAAAACGGAAGATTCTATCGAAGAATTTGATTTGAAATCGATTCAGTTACTATACTAAACAGATTTTGGAATATTTACCGCGAGGGTTTCAATAAATTTTGAAATAGGCCCTTTAATCATCATCGCCATCATGGGATTAAAATCGCTTGAAAATGTCAATTGTACTTCACTTTGATCTTCAGCTGTTGCATTGATGTTAGCTTGAAGCGAAAAATCCAATTTACCTCCTGCAGCACCGAGTGTGATGCGGTTTGGTGGATTTACTTCCTTTTTTTGTAAAACAATTTCAGGCATACCGCTGAGTGCAAAAATAAATTTATCTTGTTCTAACACTTTAAATTTGCTGATGTTTTCGGGCATCAACGTCTCAAAGTTTTTTACGTCCGAAAGAAAATTAAAAACGTGTTCAGCAGATTTGGAGATGGTGATTTTTGGTGATTCTAAATTCATATCAAAACATTAATTGGCCCATTGGGCTGGATTTGCATTCCATTTGGAAAGAACTTCTAATTCCTTTTCGTTAATAAAACCTGTATCTAAAGCTTGTTCCAATAGACTTTCGTAATTGCTCAAGGTGTATAAATTTATTCCTTTTTCCGAAAAATTTTCTTTTGAAACTTGAAAACCATAACTAAATATAGCCACCATGCCTTTTACCGTTGCACCCGCAGTTTCAAGCGCTTCAACAGCAGCTAAGCTGCTTTTTCCAGTACTGATAAGGTCTTCGACGACTACCACATTTTGCCCTTTTTCCAAATGGCCTTCAATCTGATTTTTGCGTCCGTGTTTTTTGGCCTCTGGTCGCACATAAACAAAAGGTAATCCAAGAACTTCTGCCACTAAGGCGCCAATCCCAATTGCACCAGTAGCAACGCCCGCAATGACATCGGGTTTTCCAAATGCTTGTTCTAAGTTTTTGGCCATTTCATTTTTTATGTAATTTCTCATTATAGGATATGAAAGTACCATTCTGTTGTCGCAGTATATGGGCGATTTCCATCCAGATGCCCAATGAAATGGATCGTTAGGGCTTAGTTTTATGGCATTAATTTGAAGTAATACTTCGGCTGTTTTTTTGGCCGTATTTTTGTTAAAAATCATGAGCCAAAATTATTAAAAAATACTACATTTACTCCAGTTTAATTTGTTTTTAATTAACAATGCAAAAAATTTTTGTTGGCAATAAGCCCATTATTCTTACCAAAACCGTAGAATCAGAAAAAGATTTTAAAAATTACTTGATTGACTCTGTCGATATTCATAAAGTACTCTACAATCTCAAAAAAGAAAAATATAAATCTATTCGGCTTATAGGAGATAATGAAAAACTGTTGTTGAAAAAATTTTTAAAGCTTCTCCCTAACATTGTCGCAGGAGGGGGCAAGGTGCTCAATCCAGAAGGTAAAATTCTGTTTATTTTTCGTAATGGAAAATGGGACTTACCAAAGGGCAAAGCAGAACATAAAGAAACTATTGATGAAACCGCACTTCGTGAGGTAGAAGAAGAAACAGGCGTGACTGGGTTGAAGATTACCAAACCATTGGATATTACTTATCATATTTTTAAAAGAAATAATCAATACTTTATAAAAACAACATACTGGTTCGAAATGTACTCTGAGTTCGATGGTGAACTGCTTCCACAAGAAAAAGAAGGCATCACTAAAGTGAAATGGGTTAGCCCAAAAAAGCTCAAAAAAATCAAAAAGAATATCTACGCCAACATTGAAGTGCTCATTTAAAAAAGAAATTCTTCAATCGTTCTTCTAATCTTATTTAATGCCTTACTTTTGCGGCTTAATTTTGAAATAAGATGAGAGAATTTATACGCAAACGTTCTGCGAATGTAAAAAATGATATTTTTAGTGGGCTTACTGTAGCTTTGGCGCTTGTGCCCGAAGCTGTTGCCTTTGCCTTTGTTGCAGGGGTCGATCCTTTGGTAGGTTTGTATGCTGCATTTATGATTGGTTTGATTACTTCTATTTTTGGTGGTCGACCAGGGATGATCAGTGGTGCTACCGGTGCCTTGGCTGTAGTGATGGTCAGTTTGGTGGCTCAAGGCAATGCTATGGGTGCTCCATCAGAAGATTTAGGGCTGTATTACCTCTTTCTTACGGTCATTTTGATGGGTTTTATTCAAATTTTGGCAGGTGTTTTTAAGCTCGGTAAATTTGTTCGACTGATACCCCATCCCGTAATGATGGGTTTTGTCAATGGTTTGGCCATCGTAATTTTTCTCTCTCAATTGGGGATGTTCAAAACGTCCAGTGAAGATGGACTCGTTTGGATGCAAGGGCAAGAACTCTGGACTATGGTTGGTCTTGTCGCACTCACCATGGCCATTATGTTTGGTTTGCCAAAACTCACCAGAAAACTTCCCGAAGCGCTCATTGCTATTTTGGTGGTTTCTATGCTTGTTATTTTTGGAAACTTTGATGTGGCTACCGTTGGAAGTTTCATTAGAGATGGGGGAGGAGAAGGCCTAAAAGGTGGTCTCCCTCAATTGCAAATAGCCATTTTTGATAAAGTTCCGCTCAACCTTGAAACCCTTCGTTTTATTGGTCCGTACGCTATTATTTTGGCCGCAATTGGTCTTATAGAATCATTGATGACGCTAAATCTTATTGATGAACTTACAGAAACGCGCGGAAATTCAAATAAAGAGTGTGTTGCACAAGGCAGTGCCAATATTGTTACCGGGCTTTTTGGCGGTATGGGAGGTTGTGCCATGATTGGCCAATCCATCATCAATATAAAAGGAGGAGGTAGAGGTCGACTTTCAGGAATTGTTGCCGCACTAGCACTTTTAGGATTCATTCTTTTTGCCTCTAATTTAATAGAACAAGTACCCATTGCTGCCCTTGTTGGGGTGATGTTTATGGTGGTCATTGGTACTTTTGCATGGTCTAGTTTTAGAATCATTAACAAAATACCAGTTGCCGATGTTTTTGTTTTGGTTTTAGTTTCCACAGTTACCGTATTTTTCGATTTAGCAATAGCTGTAATCTCAGGGGTAATTGTGAGTGCTTTAGTCTTTTCTTGGGAAAATGCAAAACGTATTCGCGCACGAAAACGCATTAAACCAGATGGAACAAAAATTTATGAAATATGGGGGCCATTATTCTTTGGTAGCATAACGGCCTTTAACCAAAAATTTGACGTCAAAAATGATCCTGATGTTGTAGAAATTGATTTTGTCGAATCTAGAGTCAGTGATCATTCTGCTATAGAAGCGATTTTTAATTTGGTGAACAAATACAATAGTGCAGGTAAAACAATAAAACTGAAGCATTTAAGTCAAGATTGTAAAGTGCTGTTGTACAAATCTAGCCCCTTGTTTAAAGATGTGATTATTGAAGCGATTGATGATCCACGTTATCATTTGGCCGAAAACCCAGAAGCATTTACCAAAGGCCTTTCGGAATATTCGCTGTAAATTATTTTGAGTAAACAGCAGGAGGGACCATTTTTTTATAATCTCCATCGTAGTGAATGATTTCACGTACAATTGATGAAGATATAAAAGAGGTTTCTACAGAAGTGAGTAGAAATACAGTTTCAATAGCGCCAATGTTTCGGTTGGTATGGGCGATGGCTTTTTCAAATTCAAAATCGGCAGGATTTCTTAGACCTCTTAGTATAAAATCGGCGTTAATTTTTTTACAAAAATCAGTAGTCAAACCAGAGTAAGTCATCACTTTGATTTTTGAATGGCCTTCAAATGTTTTTTCAATAAAAGATTTACGTTCTTCCAATGAAAACATATAGGTTTTAGCAGAATTTTCGCCAATCGCAATAATCACTTCATCAAAAAGTGTTACCCCACGATGGATAATATCACAATGCCCCAAAGTAATGGGGTCAAAAGATCCTGGAAAAATTGCACGTTTCATGTATTTGTCTTTATTGCTTTTTTGTGGTCACATGGAACATCCATACCATCATTTTTTTATTTTAATAGTTTTTAGTTGTGGATGTTTCATACGGTAAAGTTAAACATTTTTAGCCATTGCTTCTTCAATAGCATTTGTAAACAGTTCTGATAGGCTGATTCCTGCACAAGCCGCTTGCTGCGGTAGAATACTCTCTTCGGTAAGCCCGGGAACCGTATTCATTTCTAAAAAGTAGGGGGTGTCGCCTTTAAAAATAAATTCACTTCTCGAAAATCCGTCCATATTGAGAACTTCGTATATTTTTTTAGCCATATGTTTTACTTTTTCTTCTTGAACTTTAGAAAGTCGAGCGGGTGTAATTTCTTCCGACTTCCCCAGATATTTGGCCTCATAATCAAAAAAATCATTTTCGGAAACAATTTCTGTGATGGGCAAAACGGTCACTTCACCTTTGTAGCGAAGTACGCCCACAGAAACTTCCGTTCCGTCCAAAAACGACTCAATAATCAATTCATTATCATGCTCAAAAGCAATGTCTATTGCCGACTGGAGGTCTTCTATTTGATGCACTTTGGTGACCCCAAAACTACTGCCTGCGCGGTTGGCCTTGACAAAACAAGGCAATCCCACACGATCAATTATGGCTTTGGCATTGACGTTATCCCCTTTGTTTAGCGGATAAGATATGGCGGTAGGAATGTCATAGGCCTTAAGCACATTAAGGCAATCTCTTTTGTTGAACGTCAGTGCCGCTTGATACATCCCACAACTTGTATGCGGAATCTCCAACAACTCGAAATAGGCCTGCATAAATCCATCTTCGCCGGGCGCTCCATGAATGGCATTAAAAACACAATCAAAATGAATGATTTCTCCCCTAACGTCAACCGAAAAATCACTTGTATTAATAGGAAATTCTTCTCCGTTGGGCGACACATACACCCACTTGTCTTTTGTAATATGAATACAATAGGGCGTATATAGATTATTGGGAAGCTGCTGAAAAACCACCTGTCCACTTTTGAGCGAAATGGCGGCTTCGCTGGAAAACCCACCCATGATGATGGCAATGTTTGGTTTCATTTGTCCTAAATTCTTTGGTAAAAATATTACTTTTTGTGGATATCAATTTTAAATTTTGAAAATAAACTTTTATCCTATCAAAACGATCACCTCAATTTCTCCCAAAAAAATGTTTAGCTTTGCTAAAATTAGACCCATGAATTTTTTAAAGTTTTTGTTCAGTAGATCTTTTGTCAAGCAAATTGGCTTGGCCATTATAGCCATTATTGTTTTTTCGTTTTTGGCACTCAAGTGGCTAAAATCCTACACCAACCATGGCGCATTTGTAGAAGTCCCCAATTTGGTGGGCTTGTCTTTAGATGATGCAAAAACCACGCTAGATAATTTTGACCTCAGAACACAAGTTCAAGATTCGTCCAACTACAATCCAAAATACCCTTCAGGTGCAGTCATTGAACAAGAGCCATTGGCCGGCGAAAAAGTCAAAGAAAACAGAAAAATATATTTGATTTTAAATCCTTCGAACTATAGAAATGTGCTTGTACCTAATGTCATCCGTAATACACTCCGCCAAACGCGTCCTACTTTGGAAGCATTGGGCTTTAAAGTTGGAGAATTGATTTATGTGAATGACCTTGGCAAAGATGAGGTGATAGAACTCCGTTACAGAGGACGAAAACTTAATCCAGGCGATATGATTAGAAAAACATCAACCATTGATTTGGTTCTTGGAAATGGCATTCGTAAATAAATGGAATACACACCCTCATATTCGGAAGACACAGAAGACCTATTTGAGCATTTTGCTTTTACTGTAGACAAAGGCCAACAACCGCTGCGGATTGATAAATATCTGATGAATTTTGTCGAAAATGCGACACGAAACAAGATTCAAGCCGCTGCAAAATCAGGCCATATTTTTGTTAATGGCTCTATTGTAAAATCCAATTATAAGGTAAAACCAAACGATCAAATTCGTGTGTTGTTTGAGCATCCTCCACATGAGTATTTGTTGGTTCCAGAAGATATTCCGATTGAGATTGTTTATGAAGATGATGCCTTATTGGTGGTGAATAAACCCGCAGGGATGGTGGTACACCCTGGGCATGGTAATTATTCTGGAACATTGATTAATGCCCTTCTTTTTCATTTTGAGCATTTGCCCAACAACTCCAGCAATCGCCCTGGACTGGTTCACCGCATCGACAAAGATACAAGTGGGCTTTTGGTTGTCGCCAAAACAGAACATGCTATGACCCACTTGTCAGCTCAATTTAAAGCCAAAACCAGTGAACGATCATATACCGCATTGGTGTGGGGCAATATTGCAGAGGACAAAGGCACAATTGAAGGTCATATTGGTCGTCATCCCAAAAATAGACTTCAGAATACGGTTTTTGAAGGCGATGAAGCCTATAAAGGAAAACCTGCGATTACCCATTTTGAAGTTTTGGAACGCTTGGGCTATGTTACTCTTGTGCGTTGCAAACTTGAAACAGGCCGCACACACCAAATTCGGGTACACATGAAGCATATTGGCCATACGCTTTTTAATGATGAGCGCTATGGCGGCGAGAAAATATTGAAAGGCACCACTTTTACCAAATACAAGCAATTTGTAGATAATTGTTTTAAAGTTCTTCCACGCCAGGCCTTACATGCCGAAACATTAGGATTTGAGCATCCAACAACCAATGCGTTTTTGTCCTTTTCTTGCCCTTTACCCTCGGATATTTCAGAGTGTATTGAAAAATGGCGTGGCTATGCCAAACACGCTCAGTAGTGCACTATTGATTTTGTCAATAGTCGTATTAAAAAGATTAAAGACAAACTTTTTTATCTTCTAAAATTTGTTGGTATTTTTGGAATACAAACATTTTGTGCTATGAAACTCGTCATCTCACCCGCTAAGTCGCTCAATTATGAAAGTGAATTGCCAACTGGCTTTAGTTCAGAAAGTTGCTTTTTGAGTGATGCTAAACACTTGAATGGATTGCTAAAAAAGAAATCGGTAAAAGCCCTTTCGGAGCTGATGCATATTTCACCTAAACTTGGAGCGCTTAACTATGAACGCAACCAAAATTGGTCACTGCCTTTTAATTCAGACAATGCACGTCAGGCCATTTATGCGTTTAGTGGCGATGTGTATCGTGGCTTGGATGCTTATACCATTTCGGAAGAAAAGCTTGATGTTTTACAACATACAGTTCGAATTATTTCAGGGTTATATGGATTACTAAAACCTATGGATTTAATTCAACCTTACAGATTAGAAATGGGTACAAAATTTCCTGTGGGAAAGCACAAGAACCTTTATGAATTTTGGCGTCAAAAAGTAACTACTGCCCTCAATGAGGAAATGCAAGAAAACGAACTTTTAGTCAATCTTGCCAGTCAAGAATACTTTAAAGCCATTGATACAAAAGTGCTTAAAGCCCCATTGGTTCATGTTGATTTTAAAGAATTTAAAAACGGTCAATACAAAACCATTGCTATTTTTTCCAAATTAGCACGCGGTTTGATGACCCGCCATATTGTTGAAACCAATGCACAAACTGTAGAAGATCTTAAAACATTTAATGCAGAACGTTATGGCTATGATGCCAATTTATCTACCGAAAACAAACTGGTCTTTACGCGCTAGGGTTTAAAACGTATGGGGATTTCAAAGGCATGGTTTACTCCAGCTTCATCGCCGTCTCCGTCGCCTGGATTGTTGTGAATAATTAAAGTTCCTTTTTCGGATTTTTTGGCGTCAAACACCAAAGTTGTTTCAAATTGCACCGGTCCAGATTTCATCCAATTTTCAGATGTAGTCAAAATACCCAACGCAATCTCTTTTCCATCTTGATTTAGAAGTTGTACATGACCCAATTCCCCTTCGTGAGCGTACCAAACCCCCATGGAATTGACGTTTAGTTTTAATGGAGATTTTATGATGTCTTGAGGATTGACACTTACTGTTGGACGAAGCGGAGTTGTCGTTTTACAAGATAGAAATAGACAAAGTATAAATAGTTTTAATGCATTAAAATTCATCGTTTATTAGATTTGGTGCAATCAAAACTAATCAAATTACCCCAAAATACCCGCAACAAATTCATTAATTTTATCCACACCATTGGCCTCCATATGCTTGATGAACGCACTACCAATAATCGCTCCTTTGGCATGTGTAGTTGCTTGAGTAAATGTTTCGTGGTTTGAAATGCCAAACCCAACAATCTGTGGATTTTTTAAGTTTAAATCTGCAACACGCTTAAAATAGTTTTGTTGAACTGCTCCAAATCCACTTTGCGCTCCAGTTGTACTGGCACTGCTTACCATGTAGATAAAGCCCTCCGAAATAGAATCCATATAACGAATACGTTCATCTGAAGTTTGAGGGGTAATCAAGAAAATATTGAGTAGCCCATAGCGGTCAAAAATAGATTTGTATTCTTCGTGATACACTTGTGCGGGTAAATCTGGAATGATAAATCCATCGATACCAATTTCATGACATTTTTTACAAAACGCATCTACACCATATTGCAACATGGGATTAAAATACCCCATGAGGATTAAAGGGATGGTCACTTCTTTTCTGATGTCTTTAAGTTGTTCGAAAAGCAAGGCCGTATGCATACCGTTTTTTAGCGCTTTTGTAGAACTTTCTTGAATGGTTGGTCCATCGGCAAGGGGGTCACTAAAGGGCAGTCCTATTTCGATCATATCGACGCCACTTTTCTCCAGATTTTTTATAATGTCTACCGTATCATTTAATGCAGGAAATCCTGCAGAAAAATAGATGGAAAGCAGTTTTTTGTC
This sequence comes from Formosa sp., assembly GCA_038138145.1. Classification (GTDB taxonomy): domain Bacteria; phylum Bacteroidota; class Bacteroidia; order Flavobacteriales; family Flavobacteriaceae; genus UBA3537. The sequence goes on along the minus strand of JAYQDD010000002.1, from coordinate 54,329 downwards.
TTCGTTTAGTTTGGTTTGAATTCTGTTCATTTTGGATTACAATTTAAAATAATCAATATAAGTGTTGAGGTCTTTATCGCCACGCCCTGAAAGGCATACGACCACCACATCATCTGGTTTAAAGGTTTTGGTTTCAAAAATCGCAAAGGCATGTGCAGTTTCAATAGCAGGGATAATACCTTCCAATTGCGAAAGCATTAAACCAGCAGTCATGGCATCATCATCAGTAATTGGGATGAATTCTGCTCTTTTGGTGGTGTGCAAATGTGCGTGCATAGGGCCAACACCAGGGTAGTCCAAGCCCGCAGAAATGGAATAGGGTTCTGTAATTTGACCATCTTTGGTTTGCATCAAAAGGGTTTTACTTCCGTGAATAATTCCTTCTTTACCGAGAATAGAGGTTGCAGCACTTTCACCTGTATCAATGCCTTTTCCAGCAGCTTCTACAGCGATGAGCCCCACACGTTCATCGTCCAAAAAATGATAATAGGCCCCAGCAGCATTGCTACCACCACCCACACAGGCCACCACATAATCTGGATTTTGAGCACCTTCTGCTTCATTCAATTGCCATTTAATTTCTTCTGAAACTACAGATTGAAATCGCGATACCATATCAGGATAGGGGTGTGGCCCCACTGCACTTCCAATGATGTAGTGCGTATCTTCAGGATTGTTGATCCAGTCACGAATGGCTTCATTGGTGGCATCTTTTAGGGTGCGACTACCAGAAGTTGCAGGACGGACTTCGGCACCGAGCATTTTCATTCGCGCTACATTTGGCGCTTGTCTCGCAATGTCTATTTCACCCATATAAACAATACATTGAATACCCGCCAAGGCACAAACTGTGGCTGTGGCTACCCCATGTTGTCCAGCACCAGTTTCGGCAATAATTCTAGATTTGCCGAGACGTTTGGCCATTAAAATTTGACCAATGGTATTATTGACTTTGTGGGCTCCAGTATGGCACAAATCTTCTCTTTTAAAATAGATTTTGGTGTTGTATTTTTCTGAAAATCGCTTTGCAAAATACAGTGGTGTTGGCCGTCCAACATAATCTTTTAATAACTGGTCAAATTCAGCTTTAAAGTCTGGCTCCGCCATAATACTCAAATATTTTTGACGTAATTCTTCAATATTTGGGTAAAGCATTTCTGGAATAAATGCACCACCAAATTGACCATAATACCCTTTTTCATTTACGTGATAACTCATAATTGTTGAATAAAGTTTTTTAGTTTAATATCGTCTTTAAGTCCTGGTTTTAGTTCAAATTTACTGTTGATGTCTATTGCATAACACTGCTTGGCTGCGGTACTTTTTTTGAACGTGTTCAAAGATTCTACCTGTTCCAATCCAATACCACCACTCAAAAAATAAGGTTTATCTGCAGTGTAATTTTCCAACACACTCCAATCAAAACAAAATCCGTTTCCGCCAGGATTTGGACCTTTTGTATCAAAGAGAAAATAATCTACATACGGTTCATAGGGGGTAAGTTGATTAAAATCAAATTCATTTTTTATTGAAAACACTTTGATGATTTCTAAAGCTTCATTTTTAAGTTGTTTGCAAAATTCTGGTGGTTCTTGACCATGCAGTTGAACAGCATCTAAGCGATGTTTTTCGATGTTGTTTTTTATGTTTTTGATTGATTCATTGACAAAAACCCCAACTTTTTTTATGGTTTTGGACAAATCAGGAATGGAAGTGGTGATATAGCGTTCCGAATTTTTATAAAAAATAAAGCCCATATAATCTGGCTTCAGTGTTGCCACGTCCAAAATATTGTCTTGATATTTCATGCCGCATACTTTCAGTTTCATGACTTTAGTTTTTGGATGAATTGAGTTGCACTTTCACCTGGGTTATTCGTTTTCATGAAATTTTCACCAATCAAAAATCCTTTGAATCCAAAGGGTTGCAGCATTTTTATGGTTTCTGTTGAGCTGATGCCACTTTCTGAAACTTTTACAAATTCGTCGGGGATTAGTGTACTTAATATTGTACTGTGTTTTAGGTCGACCTCAAATGTTTTTAAATTTCTATTGTTTACGCCAATCATGTCCAACGATGGCATAATAGATTTGTGTAATTCTTCCTCATTGTGGACTTCGAGAAGCACTTCTAAATCGAGTTGTTGCGCACATTCTGAAAGGGTTTGAATTTCTGTTCTGCTGAGCACTGCTGCAATCAATAAAATTACATCGGCACCATAGGCTTTGGCTTCAATTATTTGATAGGGATCTATGATAAATTCTTTACGTAAAAGCGGTAAATTGCAACTGGCTCGTGCGGTAAGTAAATCGTCGAGACTTCCCCCAAAATATTTCATATCAGTAAGTACAGACATGCCGCAAACTCCAGCATCTTGATATCCCTTTGCGATGTCTTGAACATTCAAATTTTGGTTGATGATGGCTTTGGATGGTGATCGACGCTTATGTTCGGCAATGATGCCTGTTGTACTGCTCTTTAAGCGTGATTTTAAAGAGTTTTTTGAACGATCAAAAAGAACAGACTGCTCCAGTTGGTTTACAGGAATTAGGGCTTTTCTTAGCGCTACCTCCTGACGTTTATCTTTTATGATTTTTTCTAAAATCGTCATGTCATAGTGCGGTTAATTTTGTCAAACATCTTTTGGCTTTGCCACTCAATAAACTTTCTTTAGCATGTTCAAATCCTTCTTTGTGGGTGATTTGTTTTGCGGTAGCAATAGCTAATCCAGCATTGGCACAGACCACATTGTTTTGTGCTTCAGTTCCTTTTCCAGAGATGATGGAATCGAAAATTTTGGTAGCTTCTTGAACAGTGTTGCCTCCAAAAATTGATGTTGGTGCAATGGATTGCACATCCAAATCGCTTGGAGTAAATAACAATTCCGATTGGTTGGAAACAATTTTTGCGGAATTGGTTAATGAGAGTTCGTCGTATCCCCCCAAATCATGTACAATGCTGTAGTTTTTATCAGTTTGCTGATAGAGGTAGTTGTATAATCTTAACAATTCTAAATTGAATACGCCTACCATTTGATGTTTTGGAAAAGACGGGTTGACCATGGGCCCCAACATATTAAAAAACGTTTTGATGCCCAATGCTTTTCTTATGGGTGCTACATTTTTCATTGCCGGATGAAACAATGGGGCGTGAAGCACACAAATATTTGCGGTTTCTATGGCTTTTTTTAGATGGTCTTGGTCATTTGAAAAAGTTACTCCCAAAGCTTCCAAAACATTGGAAGAACCACAGGCCGAAGACACGCCATAATTCCCGTGTTTGGCTACAGCCACACCAGCACCAGCGGTTACAAAAGATGAAAGTGTAGAAATATTGAATGTATCTTTACCGTCACCACCTGTTCCGCACAAATCAATAGGATTATAATTTTTCAGATCTACAGCAATGCACAGTTCCAACAGAGCATCTCTAAAGCCCTGTAGTTCCTCTACAGTAATGCTACGCATCATATACACCGTTAGAAAAGAAGCGATTTGCGCCTGATTATAATCCCCTTTAGAAATACTAATCAGAATCTGTTTTGCTTCTTCAGCACTGATGCTTTCGTGGTTTATGAGCCGATTTAAGAGTACTTTCATTTCTTTATGAGTTAATCCAATTTTTTAACATGCTTTTTCCATCAGGAGTCAATACAGACTCTGGATGAAACTGCACCCCTTTGACATCAAAATCTCTATGACGGAGTGCCATTATTTGATTGTTTTCATCAACGGACGTTATTTCAAGACAGTCTGGAAGTTGACCTTTTACAACCCAAGAATGATAACGCCCAACATCAATGACTGGTCCTAGGTTTTTGAATAAAATTTCATCTTCTGAGGTGATTTGAACTTTGGTTTGAACCCCGTGATACACGGTATCTAAGTTGTGTAGTTCAGCACCAAAAACCTCGCCAATAGCTTGCATTCCAAGACAAACACCCAATATGCTTTTTGTTGGCGCATAGGTTTTGATTATGGGTTTAAGAAGTCCAGCTTCATCGGGGATGCCTGGGCCGGGGGAGAGGACAATTTTGTCAAAAGGGACAACATCGTCTAACTCTAGTCGATCATTGCGAACAACTTTAACGCTGCATTCCAAGTCTTCTAAATAGTGCACTAAATTATAGGTAAAACTGTCGTAATTGTCTATGACTAAAATATCTTTCATGTTAAATTTTTTCTGCTCGTTTGATGGCTTTGGTCAGAGCACCTAACTTGTTATAAACTTCTTGTAATTCATTTTCGGAATTCGATTTTGACACGATTCCTGCACCTGCTTGCCAGTGTAATTGTTGATTTTTGCTCAAAAAAGTTCGGATCATAATAGCGTGATTATAATTGCCTTTGAAATCCATAAATCCAATCGCTCCTCCATAGAATCCTCGACTGGTTTTTTCATAGGTTTCTATCAGTTCCATCGCTTTATACTTTGGCGCTCCTGAAAGTGTTCCGGCAGGAAAAGTATCGGCTACAATTTGCATGGTAGGTGTTTGATCTCGAACCGTACCCACAACTTTACTAACCAAGTGAATCACATGTGAAAAAAATTGAATTTCACGATAGTTTTCTACGTTAACCTCTGAGCAATGACGGCTAAGGTCGTTTCGGGCCAAATCGACAAGCATGACATGTTCGCTATTTTCTTTTTCATCGTTCACTAATTCTTGTGCCAATGCGGAGTCTTTCATATCATCTCCAGATCGAGCAAAGGTTCCTGCTATGGGATGAATTTCAGCGTTCTTGTTTTTTACGACAAGTTGTGCTTCGGGAGAACTTCCAAAAATTTTAAATGATCCATAGTCAAAGTAAAACAAGTAGGGCGAAGGATTTATACTGCGTAAAGCACGATATACATTAAAGTCGTCTCCTTTAAATTTTTGTTGAAATTTACGCGATAAAACCAACTGAAATACATCGCCTCTTTGGCAGTGTTTTTTGGCAATCTCCACATGATTTTTAAACTCATCATTGGTTAAATTGGATTCAATGGCGTTGGTGGTTTCAAAACCATATACTGCAAATCGATCCATGCTGATGATATGGTGCAATTCGTCAATGTTATTTTCATTCTCATAGCAATGTGCAAAAATATATGCTTCGTTTTTGAAATGATTTATCGCTATAATGTTCTGATATACAGCATATTGTAATTCAGGTATTGCTATAGAGTTTTCTTTGGCTGATAGCTTAATGGTTTCAAAATATTTTACTGCATCATAAGAAGTATACCCAAAAAGCCCATTATTTATAAATTTAAATTCATCATTGCTTTGGGTTTCAAATTGTTTTGTGAACTGATGAATTTCATCGGTTACTTCGCTATTTTTTACAGTCAAACTTTCTTTAGAGTGGTCGGGGTATGTTTTTGTAAGCGTGTTGCCTTGCATTTTGATTGATGCTATGGGGTTGCAACAGATATACGAAAAACTATTGTCGTTTCCATGGTAGTCGCTACTTTCCAGCAGCATACTGTTGGGAAATTTGTCTCTGATTTTCAAGTAAATACTAACAGGCGAAAGCGTATCTGCTAATATTTTTTTGTAGTGTGTATGTAGTTTATATGTTTTCATTAAAAAAAAAGGCCTGTCGTGATGACAAGCCTATATATTTTTATATACGAGGGGTGCTCACGACTGTTGAAATCGAGTTGCCCACCACCAAGTATTTTGTTTTATATAATTCATATTTTGGCCAAATATAAGCACCTTTTTTTATAGTACAAATATTTTTTTAAATATTTAAAAATTTAATTTAACACTAAGGTCAAATTCATCGTAAATAGCACGATCCTTTAAACCATCAAAGAAGCTTGCGGAACCGTATTTGACATCGAATTTTGTACGGTCAATTTTCAATTTAGTTACAGCATAGTCTTTAAATAATTCCAATTCAAAAGTGATTTCATTGGTTATGCCTTTGATGGTCAAATCTCCTTTGATGTAGTATTTGTTTCCATTTTGCTTTACTGATGTGAAATTCAATAGCGCTACTTTGTGTTTTTTTACTCCAAAAAAGTCATTGCTTTTTAAATGTCCGTCGAGTTTTTCTTTGTAGGCTCCTTCAATATCTGTAGTGTTTATGGTCGTCATATCCATTACAAATTTACCCCCAGTAAGTTTGTTACCTTCAAAAATAAGTGCTCCGCTTTGCAAAGAGATTGTTCCTTCGTGTTGCCCTGTGACTTTATATCCGGTCCATTTCACGACACTTTTTTCTACATTTATGTTTTTTACGGTTTCTGAACTGAATGCAAAAAGCGTTAGGGAAATGAATGCTAATGCTGTTAATTTAATTGATTTCATAAGGTTGTAATTTTTTAATTGCCTTACAAAGTTCTAAATTTAATTTCAAAAATTGTAATTTAGTCAATAAATTTTTGTTAAATTTTTATTGGTATGAAATTCCTCAAAACTGCTGTTTTAGTCTTGCTGTTTTTGAGTTGTGTATCAAAACAAGACGAATTGGAAGTGTATGATTTTCAAGGAGTTGAACAGTTTTTGCAGCTCAATGATTCCAAAACTTATGTGGTTAATTTTTGGGCTACTTGGTGTGCACCTTGTGTAAAAGAATTGCCTTACTTTGAGCTAATTCAAGACGAATATAAAGATGAGATTGAGGTCATCTTGATAAGTTTGGACTTTCCAAGCCAATATGAGACAAAATTGAAACCCTTTTTAAAAGAAAAACAATTAAAATCAAAAGTCATCGTTTTAGATGATGTAGACATGAATTCTTGGATCCCAAAAGTTGATTCAAAATGGGATGGAGCTATTCCTGTCACTCTAATTTACAACAAGAAAAAACGTCAATTTTATCCCCAGTCATTTACTTATGATCAATTGATGACTGAGGTTAAAAAATTTATAAACTAAAACTCTAAATCATGAAAAAAATAAATTTACATTTATTAGCCACTTTTTTTATAACCACAGTGCTTTCAGCCCAAAGCGGCTACGATATTGGCGCAACTGCAACTGATTTTAAACTTGAAAATATAGACCGGAATTTTGTGTCACTTTCAGATTTTGAAGAGGCCAAAGGGTTTATTATTATATTCACATGCAACACCTGTCCTTATGCTGTTGCCTATGAGGATCGCATTGAGGCGCTTAATAAAATGTATGCCTCCAAAGGATATCCAGTTGTTGCCATTATGCCCAATAATATAGAAATCAAACCTGGAGATTCATTGGATGCAATGAAACAGCGCGCCAAAGAAAAAGGATTTTCGTTTCCTTACCTCATTGATCGTGAGCAAACTATTTTCCCGCAATATGGTGCGACCAAAACGCCACATGTATATATCTTAGAAAAAACTAATGATGCTAATGTAGTACGCTATATTGGTGCAATTGACGATAATTACAAAGATGCTGATGCAGTTGATAAAAAATATGTTGAAGATGCCGTAAATGCTTTATTAGCAAATAAACCAGTACCTGTATCGAAAACTCGTGCTATTGGCTGTTCAATTAAAATTTAACTGTAACAATTTGATTGTTATAACGTCTTATTGTAATATAACTTTAAACCAAAAATGAAAAACTTAACACAAGAAGAGTGGGCAAATGAGCTTTCAAAAACCCCCGAGGCAAAAATACTGGATGTCCGTACAGATGCTGAAATTGAAAATGGCATTATACCTAATGCTTTTAATATTGATATATACAAAGGTCAAGAATTCATATCCGAATTAGAAAAGCTAGACAAAGACGCTCATTATTTTGTGTATTGTAGGTCAGGGGCGCGCAGTGCTCAAGCTTGTGCTGTGATGGAACAAATGGGTTTTGAATATGCCTATAACTTAGAAGGAGGATTTAGTCAATGGACGGGTGATATTGACTACTAAATATAATTCATTATGAACAATTTTTTTTTACTAACGGCTTTGGTTTGTGCTTGTTTTTTTTACAATTGTAAGGAGCAAGCAAAGGCGCAAAATTTACAACTCATCACCTCTGAGGAAATGGAGGAATTATTGAACTTAGAAGATGTTCAATTGGTCGATGTTCGCACACCTTCAGAGTACAATGAAGGGCATGTACCTAATGCACAAAATATAGATTTTTTGGATGAAAATTTTGACAAACAAATTGAATCTCTTGACAAATCTAAACCTATAATTGTATATTGTAAGTCTGGAGGCAGAAGTGCCAAATGTGCTTCCAAACTTGCTGAAAAAGGGTTCGAAAAAATCTATGATTTAGAAGGTGGATTTTCTCAGTGGAAATTCAAGAGGTTAAGGGTTGAAAACTAAGTTTTTTGCCACAGTGGTGAGGGATATTTTTTGCCTTCTGTAAGTCGTAGTAACGTATCTACCGCTATTTTTTTGTCATCGTAATAAGTTACCCCAAACCATTGGCTTTGTGTGGTCATGACCTCTACAGAAATATGCCCATTTTCCATCATTTCTTGCGCCACAAAAGGAAGGTAGATTTCTTTGTTTTCATGATTGTTTTTATCTCCCAAAAATTGAGAAAAATATTCTTTTGTATAGTCAAAAATAAGCGGGGTACAAATCCAAAAATTCATAGATACTGAAGCATCTGAATCCAATTCTACACCAGATTCTTCATCAATTATTTGTTCAGCATTCTTTACAATTTTTGTACGCTCCTTTATGGTTTTTAATTTATTGTTTTCTGTAGTACACACTCCTCTAGATACTGAGCCAAACTTAGAAAGTGTATCTTCCAAGCGGTATGCAACCAGTGCAAATGTGGATAAATCTTTTTGATCTTTGATGAAGTTTGCAGCACTTTCAAAAGCTTTTTCGCCATAATAATCATCAGCATTAATGATGACAAATGGTGTATTTATGACATTTCTTGCAGTCCATACAGCATGAGCTGTTCCCCAAGGTTTTTTTCTTTCGTTAGGGACGTCTATTCCACTTGGGATATCTTCAATCTTTTGAACAAGAACATCTAGTTGTACACCGCTATCGATACGCTCTGAAAGATGTTTTTGTAAAAATTCTTGATTTTCTTGTTTAGTAATCACTACAATATGATTGAAGCCATTTTTTAAAGCATCAAAAATGCTAAACTCCATCAAAAACTCGCCTGCTGGACCAAGATCATCAAATTGCTTCAGTTTTCCGTATCGACTTCCACTTCCGGCTGCCATCAAGAGTAATGTCATTTGTGTAAATTTTTGTTACAGCAAAAATAGACCTTTTAGGTCAGTTGCACGTATTTATTTTGTAAATTCGTAATCCAAACCATTTTAACTTTATTAATGTTCAAGTTCCCTTTCAACACCCTATTTTTTGTATATGTATTTTGTTATGGTTTAGCATCGGCACAAATTCCGCCGTATTATTCATCCATTGATTTTTCTCAATCTGGAAACAATTTAAAAGTTCAACTTTCTCAGCTTATTTCTGACACCCATACTACACTTATACCATATACATCGTCTAGTACGGACACATGGGATGTTTTGAGTATTAGTGATTTAGAATATTCAACTTCAGAAAATGTTCTTCTTATGTATGGATACAATAACAACGATGGTTTGTTTATTTCAGATCGCTTGAGAAATGTTGGGGATAAATGTAATTTTTCTGGGTGTACTGGCACTAGTGGTTTGTGGAATCGAGAGCATGTATTTGCAAAGTCACTTGCAAACCCAAGTTTAGTGACGGATTATCCTAGTCCTGGCACCGACGTGCACAACCTTCGTGCTGCAGATTCTCAGAAAAACACACAGCGCAGCAATCGCTTGTTTATTGACGATTCGGGGGTTGAATCCAAAGTTACAAATGACGGTTATTTTTATCCTGGTGACGAATGGAAAGGGGATGTAGCACGTATTGTTATGTATATGTATTTGCGCTACCCTTCGCAATGCGAAGCCATGAACTCTGCAACAGGAAGTGCTGATTATTCCCCTAATGGCGATATGCCTGATGTCTTTTTGGAATGGAACGAAGAAGATCCAGTTTCGGAGCTAGAGCGTACAAGAAATGATGTAATTTTTTCTTATCAAGGTAATCGAAACCCATTTATTGATAATCCCTATTTAGCTACACTCATATGGAATGGACCTGCGGCTGATGATATTTGGGCCACGCTTTCGGTTTCAAATCATACCGAAAATTCAATTACTTTATCTCCAAGTTTGGCTGATAACGTAATTAATTTAGATGGTATTATTGAAAATAAATTTAAATTATTTATTATCAATCAATTGGGGCAAATAGTGATTGAAATTGAAAATAAAAGAGATATTGATGTGTCTCATCTTCCTGTAGGAGTTTATGTTTTAAAACTTTTTCAATCTAATATGATTTTTGAATCTAAATTCATAGTAAAATAAATTTTATGCTTTACAATAAATCGAAAAATATTATAATTACATTATTTCTTGCTAGTTCTTGTTTGCATGCACAATCAATTTTTTCTGTGGATTATACATCACAAGCTGATTTTAAAGTTTATGTTGTTGATTATCCAAGTCAAGCTGATCTTTTAGTTTACAAGGTTGATTATTTAAGTCAATCCAATGGGAATAATGGTTATTGGTTTTTTGTTGATTACAAAAGCAAGTCCAATAAATCAATATATTTTGTAGACTATAAATCACAAGCTGATTTGCTCATATATTTTGTTGATTATAAATCACAAGCGGGATGGAAAACGAAGTCTAAAAAGCATTTACTTTATTAGATATAAACTATTAACTAATTTGAATAAATAAGATTATTAATGAATAATAATTTTTTTAAAATATTTTTTTTACTATTAATTTCTTTTTTGGGACATTCCCAACAGGATATTGCTTCTATTGAAATAGTTCATTTTGATTCGTCATTAAATTATGCACCTGGTAGTAGTGTTTCAATACATTTTAATCCCTCTGGAATTTTTGAATTTAGAGATGATGGTGATGACAATCAATTTTATATTGAATTATCTAATAGTTCTGGTACGTTTGATAATGATACGGCAATTCTTGATCAATCTATTTCTGATTCATTTTTTACAACAACTTTAAATGGTATCATTCCAACTATCAATGAGGTTGGAACTTACAAACTTAGAGTGATTGCAACCAAAGCACTTTTATCTAATGGATCTTATGGCCAATTAGCATCGACAACGTCTGTTGATATTACAATTCAAACTAATGTTTCAGGACCTAGCCTAATTACTTATTCTTCTACTCCGGTTAATAGTCAATATTTTGATTGCACTGATGACAATCAATTTTACACTGATCCAATGTTTGGTTCGTTACTTGCAGAACCCTCGACAACTTCAGGTAGTATAATTTCTCAATTAAGAAGGATAAGAATTTCAAACTACGATGGGTCTAATAATAGTTACAATATTTCTAGAATAGATGTAATTAATAACAGTATTACAAATCTTGGAGATTTGCAATCGTCCAATTTCACAATGTCTGATGATCTTCCAATAGGAACCTATAACTACACAGTTACAAAAACAAATTCGAGCGGAATCTCCTCTTCGTACACAATTGTTTTTGTTCTTCATAGGAGTTCCACAACCATTGCAAATGCTTCAGGAGAAGAAATATGTGTAAATAATATTGTTGATTTTTATATTGATAGAGAGGATACCGGAATTAGGCAAAATTACAGAGGTTCTTATTATATTATTGATTTTGGAGACGGTTCAGACCCTGAATTGTACACGCATGCGGAGATCTTATATGATAATACACTATCGCATGTGTACAGTAGTCTGTCTTGTGGAATTGGCTCTGGTGAACTGACAGGATATTTTATCGTTGATAAACAGCTTTACAACAAATATAATACATCAGCATTATCAAACTGCGAATACAGGACAATTGGTAATGGAGTTCAAAAAAGAGTCAACACTAGTTTAGCTCCTGAAGCCCTATTTGAGTCTGATTCAATCTGTGAAGATCAAGATTTAATAGTTACAAATTTAACAACCCTAGGTCAATACGGATATGCTGATTGTAGCGATGAAGCGGTTTTTTATTGGGAAATCACAAATCCTAATGGGGTTGTATATGAGCCTAGTTATTTGTATGGTGAAATTTATGACGATAACAATAATTGGCTAACAGATATTAATGGAGATAATTTAATTGACTTAGTTATTCCAGCTAATCAATTAGTCCCAGGTTGCTGGACCTTCAGATTAATTTCTGTTAATGAACTTTTTTGTCAAAAAACGTCTTATTTTCCTGCGGAAAATCAATCTCCTTATGTTGTAAATGTTGAAACTTATCCAGAAAACACTGGGATTTATGACTTTGATATAACAAGTAATAATCAAGAAGTTTCAAGTATATGTGTTGGTGGATCCGTATCTTTAGTTGATAATTCTAATCTCAATAGTCTCAATTGTCAAAACCCAACTTACGAGTGGACAATTAGTCCAGAATCAGGGTATAGCTTTGTTAATTCTATAAACTCACAAAATCCTCAAATTATTTTTAACGAAGCAGGAGTATACACTATAACTCAAGAAATTACAAATTCATGTGGAAGTACAACCTCTAGTCAAAATTTATTAATTGAAGGATCTCCTTCAGTTTCATTTCCTAACTCTAGTGATCAGATTTGTGTTATTTCTAGCAGTTTCCCTTATGTAGTTGATTTTTCAAGTATGTATATTCCGAACTATAGTGATATTCCATATGCTCCTTCGTCTTTTTTATGGTCTATTTCGGGGGCTGATGTTGATCAATCAGATTATAATTATATCAACGGTACTAGTGCAAATGATCCATATCCTATAATTTCCTTCAATGACTTTAAAGATTTTACAATAAATCTGACTGTTGATGGTGATTGTCAGGACAGTAATTCTGATCAAATTATTTTATTTATAAATCAAATTCCTGAAATTAACAACTCAAGTAATAGTCAGATTTTGTGTTCGGGTGATTTTACAAATGATATCTTATTTGAATCTTCGTTATCATCTGGGGTTAATTATTCATGGACAACAACTAGTGACTCTTACATATCAGGATATTTTAATGACGGAGTAGGCTCAGGCTTACCATCACACCAACTAACGAATAATAGTAATGTCTCTGGGACTGTAACTTATTCTATAACTCCTTATACTAATGACTGTATAGGAGAAATAATAGATTTTACATTTACAATTAATCCAAAGCCACTAATTTTGGATAAAACATTAGTATTATGCACAAATCAATCCTTTGACCTAATTGATAGTCTTTCTAGTTCAGATATTTTACCAGAAGGTACAACCTTTACATGGGATCTACCAATAAGTTCTCCAGAAAATGCAGTTTCTGGTGGTGTCCAAGGTAGTAATTCAAATATAATTCAAACTTTAACGAATAATACTACATCACCTGCGACATTATCCTATGTAGTTTCATCTTCAACATCCCAGGGTTGTAATGGTAACAATTTTAATTTAAATGTAATTGTTAATCCTTCAGCACAAGTTGATCAGCCAGTAGACCAGGTAGTTTGTAATGGCGAAAGTACTTCAATTATTGAATTTACTACACAGAATGTAGGCGGTGCAACGACTTATACATGGACAAATGATACTCCAAGTATTGGTCTTTCTGACAGTGGTAGTGGTGATATTCTTGCTTTCACAGCGACTAATTCATCTACAGCGCCAATTGTAGCTACCATCACTGTGACACCCACATTTGAGAATGGAGGTAATCTTTGTGATGGAGAAGTCAAGACTTTCACAATTACCGTTAATCCTACAGCACAAGTTGATCAGCCTTTAGATCAAGTAGTTTGTAATGGCGATACCACTTCGATTGTTGAATTTACTACACAGAACGCAGGTGGTGCATCGACTTATACATGGACAAATGATACTCCAAGTATTGGTCTTTCAACTAGCGGTATTGGAGATATCCTTGCTTTCACAGCGACTAATTCATCAACTGAGCCAATTATAGCTACTATTACTGTGACCCCAGAATTTGAGAATGATAGTAAATTTTGTGCTGGAGAGGACAAGACCTTCACAATTACCGTTAATCCTACTGCACAAGTTGATCAGCCTGTGGACCAGGTAGTTTGTAATGGAGATGATGTCAGCGTAGTATTCACTACACAAAACACTTTAGGTTCTACTTCTTACAGTTGGGTATCAGACACGCAAATAGGTGCTGGTCTTTCAGGAAATGATAATATTAATTTCATAGCGACTAATTTAACTACAGAGCCAATTGTAGCTACCATCATAGTGACCCCAGAATTTGAGAATGATGGTAAAGTTTGTGCTGGTGAAGACAAGACCTTCACAATCACAGTGAATCCTACAGTACAGGTTAATGCACTAGTTGATGAGTATATAACTTCTGGTGATACGTCGTCTTTAGTTAATATTTCTAGCAGTACAAACAATGTAACTTTTAACTGGACAGCAGTAGCTGATTCTGGTATCACAGGGTTATTAAATTCGTCTAGTACAGACACGACTTTTATACCTGCTGAAACATTATTTAACACGGGCATCGAGCCTTTGGAAGTTACTTATACTATTTACCCTATTTTGGATAGTCCTACTGAATGCCCAGCAGACCCTGTAATTTATAAGGTAATAATTAATCCAATTGCATCAATTGTTTCTATTGAAGATAAAGTAGTTTGTAATCAGCAATTAACATCAATAATCTTTATAAGTGGTACTAGTGGAGGTAATGTAACTTATAATTGGACATCCGATATAGAGATAGGTGCTGGTCTTTCAGGAACTGATGATATGAATTTTACAGCGACTAATCCATCTACAGTGCCAGTTATAGCCACAATTACAGTAACTCCTATATTTGAAAATGGAGGTGTAACTAATGAAGGTGATTCAGTTTCATTTACAATTACAGTAAATCCTTCAGCACAAGTTGATCAACCTGTAGATCAGGTAGTTTGCAATGGTGATAGTACATCGATTGTTGAGTTTACTACACAGAACGCAGGTGGTGCAACGACTTATACATGGACAAATGATACTCCAAGTATTGGTCTTTCTGATAGTGGTAGTGGTAATATTCTTGCTTTCACAGCGACTAATTCATCTACAGCACCAATTGTAGCTACCATCACAGTGACACCTACATCTGAAATTAATGATATTACATGTCCTGGAGAAGACAAGACCTTCACAATTACCGTTAATCCCACGGCACAAGTTGACCAGCCTGTGGACCAGGTAGTTTGTAATGGAGCGGATGTCAGCGTACTATTTTCTACGCAAAATATTTTTGGCTCGACCTCTTACAGTTGGGTGTCAGATATAGAAATAGGCGCTGGTCTTTCAGGAAATGATAATATGAATTTCACAGCGACTAATTCATCAACTGAGCCAATTATAGCTACTATTACTGTGACCCCAGAATTTGAGAATGATAGTAAATTTTGTGCTGG
>JAYQDD010000002.1:0-38842 GCA_038138145.1 Formosa sp. | reverse complement strand
CAGGTGGTGCAACGACTTATACATGGACAAATGATACTCCAAGTATTGGTCTTTCAAGTAGTGGTATAGGTGATATTCTTGCTTTCACAGCGACTAATTCATCTACAGCACCAATTGTAGCTACTATTACTGTGACCCCAGAATTTGAGAATGATAGTAAATTTTGTGCTGGAGAGGACAAGACCTTCACAATTACCGTTAATCCTACTGCACAAGTTGATCAGCCTGTGGACCAGGTAGTTTGTAATGGAGATGATGTCAGCGTAGTATTCACTACACAAAACACTTTAGGTTCTACTTCTTACAGTTGGGTGTCTGACACGCAAATAGGTGCTGGTCTTTCAGGAAATGATAATATGAATTTTACGGCAACGAATTCATCAACGGAGCCAATTGTAGCTACTATTACTGTGACCCCAGAATTTGAGTTTGATGGCAAAGTTTGCGATGGTGAAGACAAGACTTTCACAATTACCGTTAATCCTACAGCACAATTTGATCAGCCTCTAGATCAGGTAGTTTGCAATGGTGATAGTACTTCGATTATTGAGTTTACTACACAGAACGCAGGTGGTGCAACGACTTATACATGGACAAATGATACTCCAAGTATTGGTCTTTCAAGTAGTGGTATAGGTGATATTCTTGCTTTCACAGCGACTAATTCATCTACAGCACCAATTGTAGCTACTATTACTGTGACCCCAGAATTTGAGAATGATAGTAAATTTTGTGCTGGAGAGGACAAGACCTTCACAATTACCGTTAATCCTACTGCACAAGTTGATCAGCCTGTGGACCAGGTAGTTTGTAATGGAGATGATGTCAGCGTAGTATTCACTACACAAAACACTTTAGGTTCTACTTCTTACAGTTGGGTGTCTAACACGCAAATAGGTGCTGGTCTTTCAGGAAATGATAATATGAATTTCACGGCAACGAATTCATCAACGGAGCCTATTTTAGCTACTATTACTGTGACCCCAGAATTTGAGAATGATGGTAAAGTTTGTGTTGGAGAGGCCAAGACCTTTACAATTGTAGTTAATCCTAATGCAGAGATGAATGATGTTGAAGACCAAGTTGTTTGTCATGGAGAATCAACAGAATCAATAATTTTTTCTACAAATAACTTAAATGGTGTAATGACATACACATGGACAAATGACACTCCAAGTATTGGTCTTTCAAGTAGTGGTATAGGTGATATTCTTGCATTCACAGCGACTAATACAACTAGCGTTCCAATTACTGCTAACATAACTGTAACTCCAACATTTGGATTTGATAATGTTGTGTGCGATGGAGAACAAAAAATATTTACAATTACCGTTAATCCAACAGCTCAAGTCGAGCAACCACAAGATCAAACTGTTTGTAATGGAGATAATGTAACTGTTGAATTTTTTACAAATAATGCAGTTGGTAATATTTCATATACTTGGTTTGCGGATATTGATATTGGATTAGGATTGACCGGCGAGGGAGATTTGAATTTCACAGCTATAAACCAAACAACTTCACCAATTATTTCAAATATTTCAGTTGTATCCACTTTTGAAGATGGATTAAATAATTGTACCGGTGCAGTCAAAAATTTTGTGATAAAAGTTAATCCAACAGCTCAGGTTAATACAATTCAAGATGTTTTCATATGTGAGGGAGAAATTAGTTCAGTAATTGATTTTACAACAATTAATTCTAATGGAGTTGTTTCTTACACTTGGATTAATGACAATACAGATATCGGATTAGTTACCAATGGGGTTGGATCTATTGAATCTTTTGTTGCTGAAAATCCAACAAATGAAATTATCACTGCTAATTTAACAGTTACTCCTTCATATTCCAATGATGGTGTTTTATGTTTGGGTCCATCAGAAAACTTTTTAATTTCGGTTAGTCCTAAGCCAGAAATGAATGAAGTTATAACAAATGTTAATTGTAGTTACTCTGAGCCATTATGTGTTGCAAGTATTGAAATCTCCCCCGATGGAATCGGTCCGTTTATATACAATTGGGTGTCACTTGACGGTAATGTTATAACTAATCCGTCAAATCAAGATCAGTTTGATTTGTGCCCTGGATCTTATCGAGTTACAGTAACTGATGGATCAAACTGTAGTTATTCATATGAATATCAGGTTAATCCTCCTGAACCAATTGAATTTACATTAGTAACACTGACTAATCTTTCTTGTAATAATATTGGTTCTGAATTTTGTGATGGAAGTATAGAAGTTTCAACAGATGGGGGGTCTTACCCTTATGCCTTACAAGAATGGTATACCGAGTCAATACCAGGATCTGGAGATTTTGATTTGGGGCCACTTGTAAATATCAATAATCCTAATCAATTAATTAATGCATGTCAAGGTAACTATGTTTATAAAGTTTTAGATGCCAACGGTTGTGAATTTATTTCTCCTGTATATACAATTGATGCAGCACCTGGTCAAGTAAATATTTCCGAAACAATCTCAAATTACAATGGCTATAATATTGACTGTTTTTCTTCAAATAGTGGTTCATTGGAAATTGAAGTGTCTGGAGGATCTGGAATTTTTGATTTTTCTTTGACTAATGATCAAACAGGTCAAATTGTTGATTCATCTCAAAATCAAATAGGACCACTAAATTTAGTTTTTGATTTTTTAACTGCTGGTGATTACACATTGATATTGATTGATTCAAATTGTTCAAGTGAGATTATTAGAAATTACAGTTTGACACAACCTGACGAATTGCAAATAATAGCTACTCTTGTAAGCCCACCAAGTTGTTTCTCAGGCTTAGCAACTTATGATGTTTCAGCCACAGGAGGTGTGCCTCCATATACTGGAACTGGTTTACAAAGTGTTTTAAGTGGCCCGGCATCATTTACTGTTCTTGATTCTAATGGTTGTTCAGATGATTATTCAACTATTATCAATGAGCCAGAAGAATTATCTGCAGAATATTCAACCGAAGATGCTCTTTGTTTTGGAGATAATGGATTAATAACAATTAATCCTGACGGTGGTACGGGAATAATTACAGTCAATATTTATGATGAAAACTTTTTGTTTATTGAGAGTTTAAATACCTCTCAGGGTACGCCTATATCATTTTTTCAACCTGACGGGACATATTTTTTTGATTTTAGTGATGCAAATGACTGTTACTTTGGACCTCAATTAGTAGTTATAAATGAGCCAGAACCAATTGTAGTTGATGTTGAGATAATACAGCCAAATTGTAATACCATTCCAGAATGGAGTTTTAATAATGGATCAATTTGTATATCAATTACTGGAGGTAGTAATCCAGTGCCAATTGGAGTTAATTGGATTGATAGCGGGAATGGTAACTGGTGTTTAACAGATTTATCTGATGGAATCTATCCAGTTGTTGTTGTTGATGAAAATGGATGTGAGCCAATTAATGAAATTCAAAATGTAGTTCTCACATCTCCACCACCAATCACTGTGGACTTTAATAGCTCAATTGATATTGATTGCGATACAAATACCATAACTCAAACTAATTTTATATTCATAGATGGAGGTCAACCTCCTTATGAAATAACTTGGTCTGGAGGGATTTTTGATCCATTAAATTCAAATATTATGGAAACTTCTGTAGAAGGCAATTATTCTGCATTTGTTAATGATCAATTAGGGATATTAAATGGCTGCCCTCCGCTTGAATTTCAATTAGATCCAATAATTTTCCAAGAATTTGGTTTCTCAGATTTTACGTTCAGCTCTGCAAATAGTGATTTTTGTGATGTTTTTGCTGTATCTGATCCTGTAAATTTTACAAATATTTCAAATGGAGATATTGTAAATTTCGAGTGGAATTTTGGTGATGGTTCTCCAATCATTACAAATGTTCAATCACCAACACATGTTTATGATGTAATTGGCGATTACACTGTTGTTTTAACTGTTGAAGATGTTTATGGATGTACAGATTCGTATTCTCAAATAATTGAAATAACCAAGGGATATGAGATTATTAATCCAAATGCTTTTACCCCCAATGGAGATGGAATTAATGATACAATTAGACCAGTTTACAATTGTATGACTAATGTTAAAATGAGTATTTATGATACATGGGGATCTTTGATTTATACTGAAACAGGTGAAGATATATATGGATGGGATGGTAATATTGATGGAAATCCTGCTGAAAACGGGAATTACATAATGGTTGTTGAGGCCGAAACGTTTAACGGTAGAATAGTTAATTTGAATGGACCTGTAACGCTTATAAAATGAAAAAAATGAGAAAAATATTATTATACATTACAATTTTTGTCAATTTACCTGCATTAGCTCAAGATCCAATTCACACTCAATTTTTTATGATTCCTGAAACTCTAAGTTCTAGTTTTACTGGGGCAAAGCAATCCACAAGAGCTGGAATTATTCACAGAACTCAGTGGCCTGGACTTAATTTTAGCATAAATACTCAGTTTGCTTTTGTTGACAATTGGTTTGAGGAAATAAACAGTGGAGTCGGTATTAGTGTTTTAAATCACAAGGAAACCACGACTAGATATAATTTTACTCAGGTAAATTTAAACTATGCATATCAATTTCCAATTTCAGAGAGTTGGAATGTTAGGCCAAGTATTTCGGTAGGTTATGGAGCAAAAGATTTTGGTTTTCAAAATTTAGTTTTGGAAGATCAAGTCAATATTTTTAGCGGTATAATTAATGTCAACAGTATTGATCCAATAAATCTTAATGAATCGATTAGATTTTTAGATTTTAGTGCCTCTGTTTTGTTTAATTCAGATAACTCATGGGTAGGCTTTACTGTGAAGCATTTGAATAAGCCTAATATTTCAATGGAAATGGAAGGTCAAGACGATTTAGAAATGTTTATGTCTTTGCACAGTTCTCTTTATATACCTTTTGGCGACTACAGAAGTGATAATAAATTATTTGTTTTAGCTAATGGTATGATGCAAGGGGCGTACAATCGATTTGATTTGGGAGCAAAATATGAAATGGATCGTTTTTTATTTGGACTTCTAGCTGCCACAAATCCTATAAAAACAGATTCAAATAGTCATTTTCTGACTTCCATCAATGCCTTTGTTGGTATGGATTGGGAGGGGTTCCGCTTTGGTTACTCCTATGATTTTAATGTTACTGAAATTGGGCGAACAGGTGGAGTATACGAACTATCAGTAAGCTATGATTTCTTAAATAATGATAACTGTTTCGGTTGTCCAGACTATTAATTAAATTAATATTATTTTTATGCTCTAAAGCACTACCATGCCAAAGCGTGTAAAAATTATTGAATGTCCAAGAGATGCCATGCAAGGTATAAAGACATTTATACCAACTATAAAGAAAGTGCAGTATGTTCAGTCCCTTTTGCGTGTTGGTTTTGATACTATTGATTTTGGAAGTTTTGTATCGCCTAAGGCCATTCCCCAAATGCAAGATACCGCAGCGGTTTTGTCTCAGTTGGATTTAACGGATACCTCGAGTAAGCTTCTGGCTATTATTGCCAATGTGCGGGGGGCCAAAGCTGCTTCGGCTTTTAAAGAAATTGATTATTTAGGTTTTCCCTTTTCTATTTCCGAAAACTTCCAAATGCGTAATACGCACAAAACCATTACAGAATCTGTTGAGGTTTTAAAAGAGATTTTAGATATTGCTCATCGTCACGACAAAGAGCTAGTAGTTTATTTATCTATGGCTTTTGGAAATCCTTACGGTGACCCTTGGAACGTTGAAATCGTAGGGGAGTGGACCGAACGGTTGCATAAAATGGGAGTCAAAATTTTGTCTTTAAGTGATACCATTGGTTCATCAACCCGAGAAAATATTTCTTATTTATTCTCAAATCTTATCCCTGCCTACCCTAATGTAGAGTTTGGAGCACATCTGCATACACATCCCACAGCTTGGCACGAAAAAGTTGATGCTGCTTTCAAGGCCGGTTGTTTGCGTTTTGATGGTGCAATTCAAGGATTTGGCGGCTGTCCAATGGCCAAAGATGAACTGACTGGCAATATGCCCACAGAAAAATTACTATCTTATTGTACGACACAAAAAGTAGAAACAAACCTCAATGTGCTTGCTTATGAAAGCGCGCACAATGAGGCTTCAAAATTGTTTGCTAAATACCACTAAAAGCGAAATTCAATTCCACCATAAATTCCAAAAGGGTGGCCTGGTCTAAGACCTGCAGGTACTTTTGAAACTGCATAGGTTTTGTCTAATGCATTAAGCACCATTCCTGTAATACTCAAATTGTTTTTGATGTGGTATTTTCCAGAAAAATCAACAATAAAGTTTGAGGTCACACCATTTGAAGCATTGATGGTTTCGGTGCCAGCAAAAGTCCTAAAAGCACCGTTTTGACGTCCATTCAAGTGCAGTTCAAATTTGTCATGCTCCAAAGAGATTGAAGTGTTGAATTGATGTTTTGCAATGTAAGGCAATTCATCTCCAGACTCAACTGTACCCCACAAGTATTCGTCACTTCCAAAGTTGTTTAGAAAAGTAGCATCAGTGTATGTATAGCCAAATGTTATGGGCATTGAGAATTTAGAATTGTTTTCTAATAAGTCATAATTTAAAAGGAGTTCAACCCCTTTCACACTGACTTCCCCAGCATTAAATTGATCTAAAGAACCAGTACCACCACTGGCTGCTAAATCACTCCCCAGAAGATTACTATAATCGTTATAGAAAGCCACTACTTCACTTCTTAAACCTTTGAAATTAAAGCGTGTACCAATTTCATAGTTGATGCTTTCTTCAGCTTTTTGCCCAACTGTATTTCCTGGAGGTGAAAACCCTTTGTGAATCCCTGCAAAAATTGAAGTTAGATTATTGAATTTATAGTGCATTCCAATGCCAGGGATAAATACCGAAACATTGTTTTCTCTAGAAGAAATATCTGACCCAGTTCTGTTGGGGTCGGATGTGCCAAAATTGTCACGACTCAATGAGATATCTTCATATCTAAAACCTGGTGTTAGTGTTAAGTTTTTATATTTTAACTTGTACAGCACTGAACCGGCAAATGCTTTTGCGCTGCTAATTCTGTTGGCATCAGATCCTGGTGCACCAGATGTAGTCAAATTCATTTGTCCGCCTACAATATTGTACCCATCTTTCCACTGAAAACGGTCTTCCTCGTCATAATGATAGCGAAGACCAATCTCCAAATCATGTAAAACTTGAGCTCCATTCCAATGAAAATCTAATTTCGTTTGAATCCCTTTAGAAACATATGCTCTATTGTTTGCTTTGACCAGTAATGCATCAGCACCAGAGTTTGAATTTCCTTTGGTGATGTCCATATAATTGGTGTAGTTTTCAGGTTGATTCAAAATGGAAGCAATTTTGACTTTATCGCCACCAAAAACAACATCATTTAATTTGTACCAATTTCTAGAAAATCCGTTGTAATATCCACTAGTCGATACTTTAAGCAGATCCGAAAATTCTATTTCATGCGTTGCCATGAACTGTTGGTGCTTGTTTGTCATTTTATCTTTCTGCGATGCTGCATAGCGTGCAAATGGGCTTTTTGCAAAATCTGCCACGGTCAACCCCAAATAGGTTTCATTAGAAACTTCATCAGAATATTGAAACTTAAAGGTTAACGATTGACTATATTTTGCTGTTTCTTTACTGTTGATTCTAAATTTGGCAACAACATCATTTTTATCAAAACCAGTATTTTTATCGTTTAATAAATCTTTGAACCCATTTGAATTGTTGTTCAAGTATTCTACTGTGTATCCAAATTGAGCTTTTTTATCTCCAATTTTTACATGTGTATTATGTGTATCAAAACTACCATAGCTGGTTTTTAAGCTCCCTTTAAATTCATTTGGAATTTGGGTACTGACAAAATTAATTGCACCACCCGTTGTAAAAGGACCATACTGTACTTGACTACTTCCTTTTAAGATCTCAACAGCTTGCATTCTTGCTATTGAAGGGAAATAATATGCAGCAGGTGCACTGTAAGGGGCGGGCGCAATAAGTACGCCATCTTCCATTATTGAAATTTTGGCACTACGCTCTGGAGATGTCCCTCTCAAGCTGATATTGGGACGTAATCCATACCCATCCTCTTCATAAATTGTTACCCCTGGCACAGTTCTCAATACTCTGTTGATGTCTGTATAACTAAATTTTTCCAATTCTTTTGGTGAAACATAATAAGATGATCCAGATCGATTTTCAGCTTCGTATTTGTTACCAAAAATAACTTTTGCATTGATGAATACTTGTTCCAATTTTTGTATGGAATCTGATTTTTTTGTGATTAATTCTTGAGCATTTAAATTTCCCAAAAAAAGAAGTGCTAGGAGTAGACTTTTATAGTTCATATTAATTCTTATTTAGACTGATTAAAAATAAAATTGATTTTCTGATGCAAATATACAAACCGTTTTTACTTTACACAAAATTTATTTAGATTAATTATAAATAAATATCATTTTTTGTTTTTTTCTTTCGAATAAGTCGGATTTTGTACCTCTTTTTTCTAAAAAAAGCCTTAAATTTGCATGCAATTAAACCCAATTGCAATGCAATCACATCTTTTAAAAATTGTTGGAGAAGGTCTTACTTACGATGACGTACTACTGATTCCTGCTTATTCTGAAGTTTTACCAAGAGAAGTCAGTATCAAAACTAAGTTTACGCGTAACATTAGTTTGAATGTACCTATTGTCTCTGCAGCAATGGATACCGTTACCGAAAGCGCCATGGCCATTGCCATAGCTCGAGAGGGGGGTATCGGTGTTTTGCACAAAAACATGACCATTAGTCAACAAGCCATAGAAGTACGCAAAGTTAAGCGTGCAGAAAGTGGAATGATTATAGATCCAGTAACGCTAGATTTGGATGCCCTCGTAAGCGATGCCAAACAAAGTATGAAAGAACACAGCATAGGCGGGATACCTATTGTTGATGATCAGGGCTTATTAAAGGGAATTGTAACAAATCGAGATTTGCGATTTGAAAAGAACAACAAACGTCCAATTACGGAAGTAATGACTTCTGAAAATTTAGTCACAACATCAGAAGGAACTTCACTACAAGAAGCTGAAGTTATTCTACAAGACAATAAAATTGAAAAACTTCCTGTTGTCGATGAAGATTTTAAACTCATTGGTTTAATTACCTTTCGAGACATTACAAAATTATCACAAAAACCAATATCAAATAAAGACCAATACGGTCGTTTGCGTGTAGCCGCTGCAATAGGAGTTACCCACGATGCTGTAGATCGCACTAGTGCATTGGTCAAATCTGGAGTGGATGCTATCATTATCGATACAGCACATGGACATACCAAAGGAGTAGTGTCAGTACTTAAATCCATTAAATCGGAATTTCCTAACCTAGACGTTGTAGTAGGTAATATCGCCACGGCAGATGCTGCCAAATATTTGGTTGAAGCGGGTGCCGATGCTGTCAAAGTCGGTATTGGACCAGGTTCAATATGCACAACTAGGGTTGTTGCGGGTGTAGGTTTCCCACAATTTTCTGCGGTTCTTGAAGTAGCGGCAGCACTCAAGGATTCAGATGTTCCTGTAATTGCCGATGGGGGAATTCGCTACACAGGTGATATTCCTAAAGCACTTGCTGCAGGTGCCGACTGTGTTATGCTTGGATCGCTACTCGCCGGAACAAAAGAATCTCCAGGCGAGACCATCATCTATGAAGGACGAAAATTTAAATCCTACAGAGGTATGGGTTCTGTAGAGGCTATGAAAGAAGGCAGTAAAGACCGTTACTTCCAAGATGTTGAAGATGATATCAAAAAATTAGTCCCCGAAGGGATTGTAGGGCGTGTACCCTACAAAGGGGATCTTTATGAAAGTATCCATCAATTTGTTGGTGGTATTCGTGCCGGTATGGGCTATTGTGGTGCAAAAGACATTCAAACCCTAAAGGATAAGGGTAAGTTTGTCAAAATTACATCTTCTGGAATTAGTGAAAGTCATCCACATAATGTGATGATTACAAAAGAGGCACCCAACTATTCGCGATAATCTTGCGTAGATTAAACGTTTTTTTTACATTTAATTTCTTTTTAAAAACTAAATATGCGTGCATTTATTTTAGCCATCAGTTTGTTTTGTTTTTGGTCAAATTTTGGACAACACCAATCCAAAAATCCTGAAGTTTTAATTACCATTAATGATGAAGACATTACAGTTGATGAATTTCTAAAGGTTTATAACAAAAACATCAATTTAGTTCAAGACGATCGCCAAAAGGATATTGACGGTTATTTAGAGTTATACTTGAATTACAAGCTTAAACTTGCGGAAGCAAGAGCGCTTGAATACGACCAAAAGCAAAGTTATAAGCAGGAATATGAGGGGTATAGAAAACAACTACAACAAAAATACTTAACAGATAAAGACGTTACAGAAGAACTCATTCAAGAAGCATACAAGCGCACCATTGAAGAAGTACAAGCACAACACATTTTGGTGCGTACAAGCACTGTTCAAGACA
This sequence comes from Formosa sp., assembly GCA_038138145.1. GTDB lineage: Bacteria > Bacteroidota > Bacteroidia > Flavobacteriales > Flavobacteriaceae > UBA3537. The sequence goes on along the minus strand of JAYQDD010000002.1, from coordinate 28,334 downwards.
CACTTGCCGCATTAGAAAAATTAAAAGTCTTGCGCAATCGGTTTTTAAATGAGGATTTTGATTTACTTCAAAAAGAACTTCACGATGGCAAAAATATTTTTGTAGAGGATTTAGGTTACTTTTCGGCTTTTAAAATGGTTTATGATTTTGAAAATGCTGCTTTTACTACTTCGATAGGTGATGTTTCTCAGCCGTTCAAAACTCAGTTTGGATACCATATAGTAAAAGTGCTCAACAAAAGACGCTCCAGAGGTCAAGCCAAGGCAGCCCACATCATGATTGCGCACAATTCCACAGATAGTTTACAAACACCTGAACAACGCATCAATGAGTTACATCGTTTGTTGTTGCAAGGGGAGTCTTTCGAGAATTTAGCCAAGCAATTTTCCGACGACAAAAGCTCTGCTGTAAATGGAGGAAATTTAAAGCCTTTTTCATCGGGTGAAATTAACTCTGAGATTTTTGTAGACACTGCATTTAGTTTGGAAGATGGTGCTATCTCAAGTCCTATTCGAACCAAATTTGGTTGGCACATCATAAAATTGATTTCTACAATTCCTGTAAAAGATTTTGAAGACATTAAATTCGAATTAGAACAAAAAATAAAGCGCGATAGTAGGTCTTCATTCATCAAGAAAAAAATGATTGAATCCCTAAAAGAACAATACCAGATTGATGCGCCAAATCGAGGTGAGATTTCATCATTATTTGTCGAAGTTGATGGACAAAATGATTGGCTATTGAACGATGGAGTAGAGCCGCAAGGTCAATTTGTAAAAATCCAAAACCGCGTACTTACTCATGATGATTTTTTGGAGTTTTTAAACAAAAATCTAAAAGCATCAAACAGCAATACCGCATCATCGGAGTCTGTTTGGAGGAGTTACAACACCTTTTTGGGAGAACAATTGATACAATACAAAAAAGATCAACTTCCTTTAGAAAATTTAGAATATGCCCAAATCCTCAAAGAATATGAGGAAGGGTTGCTGCTTTTTGATATCATGCAAGATAAAATTTGGAATGGAGCCAAAAACGATTCCATAGGTCTATTAGAACATTATGAAAATAACAAAACCAAGTTCGTGACTCCAGCAAAAATAACAGGAACAATAGCGCGATCTAAAAAGAAAAGTACGCTTAAAAAAGCCATAAAAATGTGGGCAGATGGGCGAACAAACGATGACATTACAACTGTTCTCAATGCCAAACGTCAACAAATTATTTTGTCTACAGGTTCATTTGAAATAAATGATCCATTATTACCAAAAAAAGTTAAGTTCAGCGAAGGTATTTCTTCTGTTTTTCCAATAAACGATAGCTATGTAGTATTGAATATTTCAGCACAAGTACCAGAGAAAGTGCAGTCCTTTGAAGCATCTAAAGGTGCTGTAATTTCAAGTTATCAAACGGAACTGGAAAAACGTTGGATTGAAACTTTACGCGCCAAATTTGACATTTCAATTAATAAAAATGCACTTGATGTGCTAAAATCTAAACACCCGAACTAATGCAAATAAAAGCAGTTTTATTGGTAATATTTGCGCTTGTGTTTACTGCATGTGATTTGTCAAAATCAAGTGGTGAAGGTACACCACTAGCAAGAGTAAATGATACCTTTTTAATGGCTGAAGATATTGATTTTTCAGAATTTGAAGCCCTGAATTCGGATGATAGTTTGGTCCAAATTCGAACAATAGTTAGAAACTGGGCAACGCAGCAACTCCTTATAGATGGTGCGACATTAAATATAGAGGAACAGCAACAAGCTGATTTTGAGGCGCTTGTACAACAATACAAAACAGATTTATACACTTCGGCTTATTTGGAAGCATTGGTAAAACGCAATTTGGATACGACCATTACCCAAGAGGAACTGACAGCAACGTATAATCAAAACAAAGAATTATTTGTTTTGAAAGAAGATTTGCTTAAACTTCGCTACATCAACATTGAGTCCAACATCTCTAATGTTAAAGACATCAAACGTCGTTTCAAGCGTTACAATTCAGAAGATCAAGCTATTTTGGATACCATTTCAATTCAATTTAATTCATTCTTTTTGAATGATTCGATTTGGATAAAATCCGATCAAGTGATTTCAAAAATCAAACCTTTGCAAAAGGGATTTAATGAACTATTACTAAAAAAACCAAATTTTATTCAACTCAACGATTCTTTAGAGTTATATTTGATTCAAATAAAAGAAGTGTTAGGCCCAGGCATGCAAGCCCCTTTAGCATATGTATTGCCAACCTTGCGTCAAATTATCATTAATAAACGTAAGCTCAAACTTGTTGGCCAACTAAAAAATGAAATTGTAAATGATGCCATTAAAAATAAAAAATTTGAAATTTATGAATAAGTCCCTATCCATTATCACATGTATTTCTTTGTTGGTTTGTAACCTATTGGCGGCACAAGAAATTATTGAAGATAAAAAAGAAGAAGTCAAGAAAATACAAGTCGATTCTACACAACTCATAAAAGTTGATGGTGTTGCGGCAGTAGTAGGCGATTTTGTGGTATTAGACTCTGATATAGATAAACAATTTGCACAGCTTGAAGCCAGTGGTGTATCCACAAAAGAAATTACGCGTTGTCAACTTTTTGGGAAACTTCTTGAGGATAAATTATACATGCATCATGCTATTTTGGATAGTATTGAAGTCAACGACGCCGAAATACGATCTTATGTAGACCAACAACTAGAAGGTTTTGCACAGCAAATAGGTTCTATGGAAAAATTGATTGCCTACTACAATAAGTCCTCCGAGCAAGAGCTTAGAGATGAAATGTACGAGCTTAATAAAAATGGAAAAATGGCTTCTATGATGCAACAACAGATTATTGAAGAAATCGAAGTTACACCAGAAGAAGTGCGCCAGTTTTTTAATAAAATCCCAAAAGATGAGCGTCCTTTGTTCGGTACAGAGTTGCGTGTTGCTCAAATTGTTGTTATACCTGAAACTACACAAGAAGAGATAGATAAAGTCGTTAAAAGACTTAGAGAATTTAAAGCAGATGTTCTCGACAACGGTGCTAGTTTTACAACAAAAGCCGTGCTATACACTGAGGATCCAGGTTCTAAGCGAACAGGAGGCAAGTACACCTTAAATAGAAAGCAACCACGAATGGCAAAAGAATTTCGAGAAGTTGCATTTTCGTTGGCTGAGGGAGATATCTCAGAACCATTTAAAACTGATTTTGGCTACCATATCATTTATCTCGAAAAAATTAGGGGCCAAGAATACGACGTTCGCCATATTTTGTTACGTCCAAAACTTACCGATGACGCCATTTTGGCTGCCAAAGAAAAATTGGAAAAAGTACGTCAAAGCATTGTCGATGGGGATATTTCTTTTGCCGATGCTGCCAAGGAAGCAAGTGACGAAAAAGAAACTAAATATGATGGAGGTCAGCTACGTAATCCGGAAACTCAAGATTATAATTTTGAGCTTACCAAAATGGATCCAGAATTGTATGCACAAATTCAAAACATTAAGGACGGCGAAGTTAGTCCTGTATACAAAGACGGAGACCGCACGCATCCCATAAAGTTCAAAATCCTTACGGTAACGCAGAGAACTGATGAGCACGAAGCAGATTTTGCCAAAGATTACTTAAAAATTAAAGCACTCGCATTACAAGAAAAGCAGCTCAATGCAATTTCCGAATGGCAAGAAGAAAAAATTATGGATACATACATCAAAATTAATGGTAATTTGAGAACGTGTGATTTTAACAGCAATTGGATTAAAAATTAATATCAAATAATGTCGGACGTCACTACAATAAACAACTACGTTAAAAAATTTGAGCAACTCAAAAAAGAAATTGCCAAAGTAATTATAGGTCAAGATGCAGTAATCGAACATATTTTAATTTCAATATTTTCTGGAGGACACGTTCTTCTCGTTGGTGTTCCTGGTTTAGCCAAAACCCTCATGGTCGATACAATTGCCAAAACTTTAGGCTTAGATTTTAAGCGGATTCAATTTACCCCAGACCTAATGCCAAGTGATATTTTAGGAAGCGAAATACTGAACAACGAACGCAAGTTTCAGTTTATCAAAGGACCTATTTTTTCTAATATTATCCTTGCTGATGAGATCAACAGAACACCACCAAAAACTCAAGCGGCACTTTTAGAAGCCATGCAAGAACGTTCAGTAACTGTTGCAGGACAACATTACAAATTAGATCAACCCTATTTTGTTTTGGCAACACAAAATCCAATAGAACAAGAAGGAACTTATCCTTTACCCGAAGCTCAGCTAGACCGTTTTATGTTTGCGATTAACCTTCAGTATCCTTCATTTGATGAAGAAGTTGAGGTTGTAAAACAAACAACTTCGGACAAAAAAGCCACATTAGATGTTATTTTTGATGCCAATCATGTTGTAGAATTTCAGCAGCTCATAAGAAAGACACCTGTGGCCGACAATGTTGTTGAATATGCTGTACAATTGATTTCTAAATCTAGACCAAACGATACACATACCGCAGATATGGTTCAGCAATTTGTTGAATGGGGTGCTGGTCCAAGAGCATCACAAAATTTAATTTTGGCCGCCAAAACTCATGCCGTTTTAAAAGGTAAATATGCACCCGACATAGAAGATGTTCAAGCTGTAGCCATTAGTGTTTTGCGCCACAGAATCATAAAGAATTATAAGGCTGCTGCTGAAGGAATCAGTGTAGAACAAATTATTGAAAGTTTATTCTAAAATTTTCAATATTATTTGGATTGTTATTGCACTATGATTACTCATAAATTCGTACATTTAACCCCGATTTTAAAATTTGTCGCATTATGGCTTTCGATATCGATATCATCAAAAAAGTTTACCAACAAATGTCAACAAATGTTGACCATGCTCGAGCGGTCGTTGGACATCCACTAACGCTTTCAGAAAAAATATTATACAACCACCTTTGGGATTCAAAACTTGATAAAGCATTTGAGCGAGGAAAAGACTATGTCGATTTTGCGCCTGACCGCATTGCGTGTCAAGATGCAACTGCTCAAATGGCATTGTTGCAATTCATGCAAGCCGGTAAGAAAAAAGTTGCTGTTCCAACTACCGTACACTGCGATCACCTTATTCAAGCCAAAGTAGGCGCTACAAAAGATTTACAATCCGCATTAAACAATAGTAATGAGGTGTTTAACTTTTTGGAATCAGTATCCAACAAATATGGTATTGGATTTTGGAAACCAGGAGCAGGAATCATTCATCAAGTTGTTTTAGAAAACTACGCATTTCCAGGTGGAATGATGATAGGAACAGATTCTCACACTGTAAATGCGGGAGGTTTAGGAATGGTTGCTATTGGCGTTGGTGGTGCTGATGCAGTAGACGTTATGGCAGGAATGCCATGGGAATTAAAATTTCCTAAATTAATTGGAGTCAAACTTACAGGGAAACTTTCTGGATGGACAGCACCAAAAGACGTGATCCTAAAAGTTGCAGGAATTTTAACAGCTAAGGGAGGTACAGGGGCTATAGTAGAATATTTTGGTCCAGGTGCAGAATCCATGTCTTGTACTGGAAAAGGAACTATTTGTAATATGGGTGCCGAGATTGGTGCAACCACTTCAACATTTGGATACGATGCATCAATGGAGCGTTACTTACGCGCAACAGATCGAAATGATGTAGCCGATGCCGCCAATGAAGTTAAAGACTATTTGACGGCTGACCCTGAAGTTTATGCCAACCCTGAGCAATATTTTGATGAATTAATTGAAATTAATTTATCTGAACTCATGCCACACCTCAATGGACCATTTACACCAGATTTGGCCACTCCAGTAGGTACCATGACTGAAAAGGCAAAACAAAATGACTGGCCACTAAAAGTAGAGTGGGGGTTGATAGGTTCGTGTACAAACTCTTCTTATGAAGACTTATCTCGAGCAGCATCCATTGCTCAACAAGCCTTAGATAAGGGGTTAAAAACTAAAGCTGAATTTGGTATTAATCCAGGTTCCGAGCAAGTGCGTTATACCGCCGATCGTGATGGCATACTCAACGTATTTGAAAAATTAGATGCAAAAATATTCACCAATGCATGTGGTCCATGTATTGGACAATGGGCTCGTTATGAAGACCCAAAAAATGCACCAAAAAACAGTATCGTGCACTCGTTCAATAGAAACTTTGCAAAGCGTGCCGATGGAAACCCAAACACACATGCTTTTGTTGCTTCGCCAGAACTTGTCGCAGCGATTGCTATTTCTGGTCGGTTGGATTTTAATCCTTTGACTGATACCTTGATAAATGAACAAGGAGACGTTGTAAAACTCGATGAACCCACAGGATTCGAACTTCCAGAAAAAGGATTTGCTGTTGAAGATGCGGGCTATCTTGCCCCTGTTGAAGATGGAAGTGGTGTTGAAGTGGTTGTCGCTGAAGATTCGGAACGTTTACAACTATTGGCACCATTTGTGCCAATTGGAGATACGATTAAAGGAGCCAAACTACTCATTAAAGCGCACGGAAAATGTACTACAGATCATATTTCGATGGCTGGTCCATGGTTACGTTATAGAGGTCATTTGGATAATATTTCCAACAACTGCCTCATTGGTGCTGTGAATGCATTCAATATGAAAACTAATTTTGTGAAAAATCAATTGAATGGTGATTATGACGCAGTTCCTAAAACACAACGCGCCTACAAAGACGCAGGTATTTATACGGTTGTGGTAGGTGATCATAACTATGGTGAGGGATCGTCAAGAGAACATGCAGCTATGGAACCCCGTCATTTGGGTGTTGCGGCTGTAATTGTAAAATCTTTTGCGCGTATCCACGAAACCAACTTGAAAAAGCAAGGCATGTTAGGACTCACATTTGCCAATGAAGCAGATTATGATCTTATTCAAGAAGATGATACGTTCAATTTCTTAGATTTAGATCAATTTGCACCTGGTAAGCCACTTACAATTGAAATCGTTCATGACGATGGTAGTTCTGATGTGATTTCAGTCAATCACACCTATAACGACTCACAAATAGAATGGTTCAACGAAGGGTCTGCACTTAATTTGATTAAGAAACAAAACGCTTAAACAGCTAAAGTTTTTCGAATTTTACTGTGGCAATCGTTTTTCCATTACCAATAGGTGGCGTATTGATAACAGATATCGGTACTTTAGGGTCTGTTGGCATATTGGCTGATGTGAAAGTCGTTCAGCTGTCTGTACCCGCATCATACGTTAGCGCATCAACTGTTTTTTCATCAACAAATTCTCCATTTTCCAGTAGATTTTGATTGATTATGCCGACATACCAATCTGGGCTTGGGGCAAGCATTGTGGCAAGTGTGATTGAAGAGAATTTTTCATTTACATCAAGGGTGACGCTGAGTGCTCCAACACCACTTCCTAATCCGTTCCCTACAACACTTTTTAGTCCTTCTCCAGCTTCTATTTTAGAACTAAATTCATCCGATAGCACTGTTGTAGCTCCAATTTCGGCTATGTTTTTGATGCCTTCCGAAGCGATCCTACCTACTTTGAAAAATTCACTTGAGGGCTTGTGACTCCATCCAATGAGTTTCGAAAAATGTGCACTTGAGGGATAATCTGTTGGAAAATCTTGTGCATTCCATTTGAAATCAAATGTGACTTTGTATTTAGCGATTAATAACTCTCTTTCTGCGGGTTCATCGGGTTTACATGAACCAAAAAAAGCGATCAAAACCATACAACTCAGTATCCGTATTTTTTTCATTTGGTAAAGGTTTTATGCCCCAACCGTTTTATAAAAACAAATCTGAAATCTTTGAACTAGTATGCAAGATTATTTCATGGCTGTAGAACGTTTGGAGCGTTTCTTGATATCAAATTTATAAAAAAAATAACTATTCTGATATATCTTCTTTAATGCTTATATTTTAGGGTGAAGTATTCAAAAAAGAACAAGTTCATCAAAATCATAGAATAGGCATAAATACTATCCTCTACAGGGATGGTTCCCATACGAATACCCAGATTTTCGGCATTGTTGTACCATACCACTTGGTTATCAATCCAACTTCCCGTAAGGATGCCATTGACAATAAAAAAGGGAATCAACATGACCAAAAAAGTCAGAAAAAAGTGTTGTAGTAGTTTTGGATTATATTTTAAAACAACGAGTGTCAGTGGGATTGCTAAACTAAAATTCACGAGTGTATACCATTTGTCGTAATAAAAGATCATAATCAAAGAGAGGATTAAAATCAATAGCATTGCAATTGATTTTGTTGTTTTTAGGCCAATTTTCATTTTAGGGAAATAGAGCAGTAGGGCATAGTGTGTAAACACACAGGCGAAGGGAATACAAATAAAAAAAAGCCATTCTTCAAGAGGTAGACTTAATAGTTCTGTATTAAGAAAATAATCTGGATTGAATCCCCAGATTTCATGTCTTGTGAAAACGACATCCCAAGGAATAAACACCACCATTGTAAGAATCATCGAGAGGAATAGCCAATGAAATTGTTTGTGGAGTTTTAATTTAGGATGAAAACTGTACAAGAAAGGAACAGAAATCGATCCAATATTTAACCACAAGTAAAGGGAATTCACAATTTATTTTTTAAAATATTTAAAAGGAACCACTAACATTCCGAAGCATTCACCATCTTTTTTACCGAGGTGTTTGTGGTGAATTTTGTGCGCACGTCTAACGCCTTTGGCATACCAGTTGTTGGCTTTTCGGAACATTTTGAAGCGTTGATGAATAAATATGTCATGCACTACAAAATAGGTAGCACCATAAGCCATAATACCCAATCCGATAGGAAGTCCTGCCCAAAAGCCTTCGTAACTCCAAAAATAAAAGCAAATCATGCTCACAACCGCATAGAAAATAAAGAATGCATCATTGCGCTCAAACCAACTGTCGTGGTCTTTGTGATGATGGTCTTTGTGTAAACTCCACAAAAAGCCATGCATAATGTATTTGTGTGTAAACCATGCCATAAATTCCATAGTGGCAAATGTGGCCAAGAAAACAGAAATCCATAAAAGTGTGTTCATAATATTTAGGTTTATAATAGATTCAGATGATATTTGACAAAACTACGCGTGAGTAGTTCTACTTTTTTGTAATTAGGTACGCGAATTCGTGTATTTTTGATTTCTAAAGCAGGCGTTTTTTTAAGTTTTTTAAGCAACTGGCTGTAATAACGATAGGCCATAAAAACGCCAAATTTAGCTTCAATGGGTAATAATTTTATTCCGTTCAATCCTTCGGCAAAATCATTTTCAATGTCGTCGATAATGTGTTGTTTGGCAATTTCATCGAGGTTATTGAGGTCTGTATTTGGAAAATAAGTTCTGTTCAACTCATCATGATCTGCTTTTAAATCTCTCAAAAAGTTTACCTTTTGAAAAGCAGATCCCAATGCCATTGCTGGTTTCTTCAACGCATCATATTTTTCTTGATCGCCATTGACAAATACTTTTAGACACATCAACCCAACAACATCGGCCGAGCCATAAATATAGTTCTTGTATTCTTCTTCTGTTTTGTACGTCGATTTATGTAAATCTAAACGCATAGAGTTCATAAAAGCATCAACTAAATCTCGCTCAATGTTGTATTTGTGATATGTGTACTGAAAAGCATTCAAAATAGGGTTTAAACTGATTTTATTTTGGAGGGCTATTTCCAAATCTGTTTCAAACTTTACAAATAAATCTTCTTTTGGGTAGTCATGAAAAGAATCAACAATTTCGTCAGCCAAACGCACAAATCCATAAATATTATAGATGTCTTGGCGAATCGAATTGGCCAACATTTTTGTAGCCATCGAAAATGAGGTACTGTAGGTTTTGGTGACAATTTTGCTACAGTCTTTTGATACAGTGTCGAAAATAGTTTTCATAAACTTAAACTTTTAATACCATTTCAAATCATCTCAATCACAAGACTTTTTGAATAAGTTCGGCAGTAAGTTTTCCAGAGATTAACGAGGGCGGGACTCCAGGTCCAGGGACGGTAAGCTGTCCCGTAAAATATAAATTCTTAACTTTTTTACTTTTTAACTTTGGTCTGAGAAACGCAGTCTGCAAGAGCGTGTTGGCCATTCCATAGGCGTTTCCTTTGTATGAATTATAGTCTTTTATAAAGTCATTCACACAAAATGACTCTTTAAAGATAATATTATTTTTAACATCTTGCTCTGTGAGGGTTTCAAATCTTTGAATAATTTTTTCAAAATATGCGTCGCGAAGTTCTTGAGTGTCTTCTAATCCCGGTGCTAATGGTATAAGGAAAATACCAGCTTCTTTGCCTTTTGGCGCACAAGAATCGTCGGTAATACTTGGGAAACTCGCGTAAAAAAGGGGTTTTTCTGGCCAAGCCGGATGATCATAAATCGCTTCAGCATGAACGTCAAAATCTACATCAAAGAACAGTGTGTGGTGGTTTACGTTTTTCAATTTTTTATCAAAACCAACATAGAACAGAAGAGAAGAAGGCGCAAATGTTTTTTTATCCCAATATTTTTCTGAATACTGACGGTGTTTTTCTTCCAAAAGGGTCTCGGTATGGTGGTAATCTGCACCGCTCAAAACGAGGTCACATTTTTCGTTTTTGCCATTAACTACAATACCATTTGCTGTACCATTTTCGACTAAAATTGAAGTTACGTTAGCCTCAGTTTTTATGGCGACACCAAGTTCTTTTGCGAGAGACTCCATGGCCAAAATAACCTGATACATCCCTTTTTTTGGATGAAAAGTGCCGAGTCCAAAATCTGCGTAGTTCATAAAACTATAAAATGAAGGTGTATCGCTTGGTTTAGCGCCTAAAAATAAGACAGGAAATTCCAAAATTTGTGCAAGACGATTGTTTTTAAATCGTTTTCTGACATCCCGTTTGATGGTGCTCAAAAATTGATTGATTTTTAGCACTGTTTTCGGCGTCACCAACTCCAAAGGCGAAACACCAGGATTGTACACCAAATCTTTAATAGCGATATCGTAGTTACTTTTTGCACCAGCGATGAATTCCATGAGCTTTTTGGAACTCCCAGGTTCTTCTTTCTCAAAAGCATTGTAAATTTTGTCTAAACTATTTTCAATGGTAATGAAATCTTTTTTGCCAAAATACACACTGTACGCTGGGTTTAACTTTTCGAGGGTGTAATAGGTTGAAGGATGCTTTTTGAAATCTGCAAAAAAGCGTTCAAAAACATCAGGCATCCAATACCATGTTGGTCCAATATCGAAGGTAAACCCTTCTTTTTTCAGCTGCCTTGCTCGACCGCCAATGGTTTTATTTTTTTCAAAAATGGTTACCTCATATCCTGCTTGAGCAAGGTAACAAGACGCTGCTAAGGACGAAAATCCCGAGCCTATGATATGTATAGTTTTCTTCATTTGTCTATAAAAGTAATGAAAAGACTATACAGAGTTGTATTCCAAAAGTGTTTTTTACATATCTTTAACTAAATCCTCAATTTTATCGTACAATGTGATGTGTTTAGAGATGTTTTTTCGATTAATCGTTCTTGTTTTGTACCCTATGAGTTTTAAACTATTTTCCTTATTCTCCAAAAAGCGTTCTGAAAAGCTGTCCAAATAATCATGAATTTCGCTATCATTAGGCTTTATTGTAAAATAAGACACATAAATAATATCGTCATAAAGTTTGTTGATATATTTTAGGTTATCCAAAGGAATATTTTCACCCAAAAATATGGTGTGATACCCCAAGCTTAATATTTCATAATTGATGAATAATAGGCCTAAATCATGAACTTCATGTTCAGGAAGAAAAAGAACAACTGTTTTGGTACTTGGGCGCGGATCTGTACTCTGCAAGCGTTCTATATGTACCAGTATTTTTTGTTTGATATGTACGGTCAAAAAATGTTCATGAGCAGAAGATATGGTATTTGTTTGCCAGAGTATCCCCAAATCACAAAGTAGAGGAATAAAAATCTCGTAAAAAATAGACCTAAAATTCTTTTCCTCCAACAAGCTGTTGTACGTATTATAAAATAGTGTTTGGTCAAAATTCAGCATTGACAATTTGAAAGCCACAATGGCCTGACTGTCATTTTTGCCCATAAAGGCCAACTGCCTTGTTTTGGGGGCCAATTCAGACTCGTCCAATTTTGCAATTTTTGAAATCTTGAACCCATTATTATTCAAAAAACTGATATTGAGTAGTTTTTGAAGATTATGTAGATCGTAATGTCTAATATTGGTCTCGGTGCTTTTGGGTTGAAGTAAGTTGTATCGTTTTTCCCAAATGCGAATGGTGTGCGCTTTGACTCCGGAGAGATTTTCTAAGTCTTTGATACTAAAGACGTTTTCAGTACTGTTCATTATTTTATAGATTTGGTTCTACTATAATACTAAAAAAATAATGAAAAATGGAATAGTTTTAAGAAAAAAGTGCGCACGAGAAGACTCGAACTTCCACGGGAATAATTCCCACTAGCCCCTCAAGCTAGCGCGTCTACCAATTCCGCCACGTGCGCAAAAATCTTTGCAGAAAAAAAAAGTTAAGACCATGCTTAACTTTTTTGTGACTTGGCTGGGGCTCGAACCCAGGACCCTCTCCTTAAAAGGGAGATGCTCTACCAACTGAGCTACCAAGTCGTTTGGACTTGCTTTATGCGGCTGCAAAGATAATGGGTTTAATTAATATTACAATCTTTTTTTATCAATATTTTTTCGTTTTTTTGTATTATGTCTAATTGTGCATAAAAAATCAAAAACACAATATAATGATCGTTGTTTTATTAGGGTATATGGGTTCTGGAAAATCGACTGTAGGAAAAAAACTTGCTGCGGAACTCGATTATGATTTCTTGGATTTGGACGCCTTTATAGAACAACAAGAACAATTGTCTATTTCTCAATTGTTTGAGAGAAGTGGCCATATAGAATTCCGAAAAATTGAAGCCAAAGCGGTACAGAATATTTGTCGTACACACACCAATTTGGTGTTGGCTTTAGGGGGTGGAACACCATGCTATGGCAACACTATAGAGTTTTTGAATCAACACCCTAGTGTTTGTGTAATCTATCTAAAATCTTCTGTAAAAACACTCACAAACCGATTGGTAAAAGAAAAATCTAAACGTCCTCTAATTGCCCAGATAAAAGATGATGAACTTCCAGAATTTATAGCCAAACATTTATTTGAACGTTCAAGATTTTATAATCAAGCACAATTAACGCTGAATATTGATGACCTTTCTGTTGATCGAGTGGTGCAAGAAATTTGCAATGATTTAGATGAGTACAACCTTTGAGTGCTCACCATCAAAAATAACATCTACATGTTCATGAAGTGAAGTGGACAGCGAAATCCCTTTGAAGTCGGCCTTCACAGGATATTTTTTGTGGTTTCTATTCACAAGTACTGCAGTTTTGAATTGCGACAAAGGGCTATCTAAAAAATGTTTGACCCCATAAATTAATGTTGTACCCGAGTGCAAAACATCATCAACAAGAATCAAAGATTTATTGGCGTATTCCTCAGCAGCCAACGAAGTACTAATTTGTTCAGTTGGCTTTTTTTTGTTGATGTTCACCGCACACAACTGAGCTTTTATCTCTGAAATTTCTTCAAGATTTTGCTTTATTTTTTCAGCAAGGATATATCCATTGGATTGAATTCCCGCCAAGATGACTTCTTTTTGATCAACATTTGCTTCATAAATTTGGTACGCGATACGTCTAATTTTATGATTTATCTCTTGGTTGTTCAAAATGCAGTTTTGTGTCAGTGCCATAAACTTCTTTTTTTCAAATATAAAAAAGACATTTCAACTTAGGTGGTTAATTGTCCTCAAAATCTAAGTAGTCTTCAATATCTCTGCGGTCTTTTTTTGTGGGACGTCCTTCACCTTTTTTCCGATAATGTTCTTTGGCGTGTTTCAAAAGTTCTTGTGTTTCAAATTCAGATTTTGGCGTGGTGTCTTGTCTGTAGATATCTACCAATTTTGCACCTACACGGCTTTTGGGGATATCGAGCACGTTGAGTTGATAATTTACCTGATTAATCCGCACACTAATTTTATCGGTAGGATAAACTTCTCTACTGGGTTTAACCACCAAATCATTCACCCGCACATGCCCTTTTTTGGTGGCATTGGATGCCATAGTTCTTGTTTTGAAATAGCGTAAAGACCACAAAAACTTATCGATTCTCATATTTTTTTTAAAACTCCGTTTTCTTTTACACAAAAATAACATAATATTGTATCTTGCAGCTCCAAATATGATATTATGAGAAATAAGCTTCTTATCCTCTTTATTTTTTCTCTCACACTGTTTGTTTTTAACTGTAGTGAAGATGAAGAAGAAACAACTTCAATTCCGCCACGAGATCGCGCGGAACAACAAGCCAGTGATATGGATACACTTCAAAATTATTTTGATACCCATTATTACAATTCTGGAGCACTGAGTGCTTTGACAACCTACCCAACGCTTGATGATATCGTAATTTCAAAATTGGAAGAAGGGGATACACAACCGCCAAACACGACCATGTTGTCTAGTGCTGTTGAGCCAAAAACGACAACCTACCAAGATGTTTCGTACACATATTACGTTTTAAGTATTGAAGAAGGATTAGGAGAAAACCCTCATTTCACAGATCAAGTTCGTGTAAATTACGAGGGGACTACTATGAATGGCGACGAATTTGATAGCTCTGTTAATCCAATCGATTTGGATTTGGTATTTTCCATCACGGGATGGAACCGTGTGTTGCCACAATTTAAAACAGCGAGTACATTTACCACCAACAATGACGGTACTGTAACTTTTGAGAATTACGGCATAGGGGTTATGTTTTTACCCTCTGGACTCGGCTATTTTAACAACGCTACTTCGGGAATTTCCGCCTATTCTTGCCTTGCCTTTAAGTTTGAATTGTTTCAGCATAAAGTCATGGACCACGACAATGATTTTATTCCTAGTTATATGGAGGATGAAAATGGAAACTTAGATGTTTTTGACGATAATACAGATAACGATCGGTTCAATGACTTTTCCGATGATGATGATGATGGCGATGGATTCAAAACATTTAGAGAAGTCACCTACACCACATTTACAGACAATACGCGCACTGCCTTACAAGTGCAAATGCAAGCCGAGGAACCCTTGGCCTCGAATCAATTTTTCTTGCCCATTGAGCAAGAAAATGATGGTAGTTTCTCAGTAAAACTGATCACCTTAGAAGATACCAACGGTAATGGTATTCCAAATTATTTGGACGCTACAGATGCCCAAACTTTAAACTAACCGAAACTGAAGTATAAGAAATAAAAAAACCCGCAATTTGCGGGTTTTTTTTTGTGTGTTGAATGCTTTTATTTTCGTGCAATCACTTTCTTTGCTTTTGCTACAATCGCTGATGCGTCAAGGCCATATTTTTTCATCAACTGAGCTGGTGTTCCCGACTCCCCAAAAGTATCATTTGTGGCTACAAATTCTTGTGGTGTAGGTCTATTGAGCCCGAGCACTCTTGCAATACTTTCGCCCAAACCACCCAAGTGGTTGTGTTCCTCAGCAGTAACGATACATCCTGTTTTTGCAACAGATGCTAAAAGTGCTTTTTCGTCCAAAGGTTTTATGGTGTGAAAATTAAGGACATTTGCATTAATTCCCTGAGCATGAAGTTCTTTTGCTGCTTCAAGAGCTTCCCAAACCAAATGTCCAGTGGCAGCAATTGTCACGTCGTTACCTTCTTGTAATTGGATTGCTTTTCCGATTTCAAAAGTTTGATTTTCAGGCGTAAAAATAGGAACAGAGGGGCGCCCAAAACGCAAATATACAGGGCCGTTGTGTTCTGCAATGGCTAGAGTAGCTGCTTTGGTTTGATTATAGTCACAAGGGTTGATGACGACCATTCCTGGCAACATTTTCATCAATCCAATATCTTCAAGAATTTGGTGTGTAGCACCATCTTCACCCAAAGTAAGACCAGCATGAGATGCACAAATTTTTACATTTTTTCCAGAATAGGCTATCGATTGTCGAATTTGATCATAAACACGACCAGTTGAAAAATTGGCAAATGTACCTGTGAATGGAATTTTGCCACCGATGGTGAGTCCAGCGGCTATTCCCATCATGTTGGCTTCTGCAATGCCAACTTGAAAAAAGCGATCTGGATTTTCATTTTTAAATGCATCCATTTTCAGTGATCCAATAAGGTCTGCACAAAGCGCAACGACATTAGGGTTTGTTCTTCCTAGTTCGGCGAGTCCAGCTCCAAAACCACTTCGTGTATCTTTTTTTTCTGTATATGTGTATGTTTTCATTTTTTTTTGGTTTTGAATATTAGTAATCGCCCAGTGTTTCAGGGTTTTGTTCCAAGGCCGAGGCCAATTGTTCGTCGTTAGGAGCTTTTCCATGCCATGCGTGCGTGTGCATCATAAAATCTACACCATTACCCATCATGGTTTCAAGAAGCACACAAACAGGTTTCCCATTTCCTGTTGCAGATTTGGCCTTGGCCATTCCCTCCAAAATGGCTTCCAAATCATTACCCTTTTTGATTTCAATTACGGTCCAATCAAAAGCTTCAAATTTTGCTTTTAAGTTCCCCATATTCAATACTTCGTCAGTTGGTCCATCAATTTGTTTTCCATTGAGGTCTACGGTTGCAATAATATTATCGACTTTTTTAGCCGAGGCGTACATGATGGCTTCCCAGTTTTGACCTTCTTGAAGTTCGCCATCTCCGTGAAGACTGTATACAAGATTTATATCATTGTTTAGTTTTTTGGCGTGAGCTGCGCCAATAGCGACCGACATGCCTTGCCCCAAAGATCCCGATGCAATACGAATTCCTGGAAGACCTTCGTGTGTTGTTGGGTGCCCCTGCAATCTAGAGTCTAAAAGTCTGAAGGTATTGAGTTCCTCTACAGGAAAATAGCCGCTTCGTGCGAGTACACTATAGATGACTGGTGAAATATGTCCATTGGATAGAAAAAACAAATCTTCTTCATGACCATCCATGTCAAAACCATCTTTTCTGTTCATGATTTCTGAATAAAGAGCGACCAAAAATTCGGCACATCCAAGTGAACCTCCAGGATGCCCAGAGTTGACTTTATGGACCATGCGTAAAATATCGCGCCGGACTTGTGTTGTAAGATCGTTTAGCTGTGTAATTGACATGTTTGGTTTGTTAAAATTAGACCCTCAAATTTAAATTTAATTTTTATTAGACAATGCCCTTTTACTTATTATTTGTGACAAATAACTAACAACTTATTAAACATTAAAATTCCCTCATTGGCATCAGTATTATATTTGTATCTTTGAGCTTGAAAAGCCAACGTTTTTATGGTCTAATGGCACTACATTCATCAGATTATAAACCATTCAATTTTTTGACATTTGAAATTTAACGTATTAAAAAAAGACAACAACACAAAGGCTAGAGCTGCTGCTCTAACAACGGATCATGGGGTTATTGAGACCCCAATTTTTATGCCTGTTGGCACGGTCGGTACCGTCAAAGGAGTGCATCAAAGAGAACTCAAAAATGACATCAATCCTGATATCATTTTGGGGAATACGTACCACCTCTATCTTCGTCCACAAATCGAAATTTTGGAAAAAGCAGGTGGCCTTCACAAGTTTATGAATTGGGATCGAAATATCCTTACAGATTCAGGGGGGTATCAAGTGTATTCATTATCGGCCAATAGAAAAATTAAAGAGGAAGGGGTAAAGTTTAGAAGTCATATTGATGGCAGTTATCATGTTTTTACACCAGAAAACGTTATGGAAATTCAGCGCAGTATTGGTGCCGATATTATCATGGCTTTTGATGAATGTACACCATACCCTTGTGATTATAACTACGCCAAACGCTCCATGCACATGACGCATCGATGGTTGGATCGTTGCATGAATCATCTTGAAAGACTACCCTATAAATATGGATACAGTCAGGCCTTTTTTCCTATAGTCCAAGGGAGTACTTACAAAGATTTGCGGCAACAATCGGCAGAGTATATTGCCAATGTAGATGCCGTTGGAAATGCGATTGGTGGGTTGTCTGTGGGCGAACCCGCCGAAGAAATGTATGCCATGACCGATGTGGTTTGCGCTGTTCTTCCTGAAGACAAACCACGTTATCTCATGGGTGTAGGAACACCCATAAATATTTTGGAAAACATTGCTCTTGGTATCGATATGTTTGATTGTGTTATGCCTACTCGTAATGCACGAAATGGGATGCTGTTTACAGCTCATGGAACAATTAACATTAAAAACAAAAAATGGGTTGATGATTTTTCTCCAATTGACGAAATGGGGATCACATGGGTGGATACCGAATACTCAAAAGCGTACTTGAGGCACTTGTTTAGTGTGAATGAATTGTTGGGTAAACAAATTGCAACGATTCATAATCTTGGATTTTATTTATGGTTGGTTCGTGAAGCTAGAAAGCGTATTTTAGCAGGAGATTTTGATTCTTGGAAAACCATGATGGTCGCCCAAATGGATAAGCGCCTGTAGTTTATGAAAATTTTTGATTGGTACATCCTAAAGCGTTATTTGCTCACATTCTTTTTGATGCTGTTGCTTTTTATCCCTATTGGGATTACAGTAAACCTAGCAGAAAAAATAGATAGAATTCTCGAGAACAAAGTCCCTTTTGAAGAAGTTGTTGCATATTATATCGATTTTACCATCTACTTTGCAAATTTGCTTTTCCCCTTGTTTTTATTTTTATCCGTCATATGGTTTACCTCAAAATTGGCCAACAATACTGAAGTTGTTGCTTTTCTGAGTTCTGGAATTTCATTTTCACGATTTTTGAGACCTTATTTTATTGGAGCCACCATAATTGCCACATTGGCGCTTCTGTTGGGTATGTATTGGGCGCCCGTAGCGAGCAAAGGATTCAATGAATTCACCTACAAATATTTAAAAAACAAAAAAGTAGTAGATACCCAATACATCTATCAACAAATCAATGAAAACGAATACATCTATGTAAGTAATTTTGATACTAAATCCATGCGTGGGAACAATTTTACTTTAGAACATTTCGATGGAAACAGGTTAGCATATAAAATTCACGCCACCGCTATTCGTTATATTGAAAAGGATAGTATTTATCGTTTGTCTAACTACAATTTACGTCGGATAGGTGTAGATGACGACACCTTGGTTTCTCGTCGTCGTTTGGATACCCTTTTAGGGTTTGATCTTCAAGATTTGACGCCTCCAATGTATGTTGCAGAAACGTTAACCATAAATGAACTCTCGGATTTTATTGAACGCGAAGAAGCTCGTGGTTCGTCCAATATTAATAGGTACAAAGTAGTCCAATACAAAAAATGGAGCTTGCCGGTTGCGGTATTTATTTTAACGATTATTGCTGTAGCCGTATCTTCAATAAAACGCAGAGGCGGTATGGGGGTCAATTTGGCATTTGGAATCGTCATCGCCATGATTTACGTGTTTTTTGATAAAGTATTTGGTGTTATGGCCGAACAGTCTGATTTCTCTCCGTTGGTCGCCGTATGGTTCCCTAATGTTATTTTTGGTGTGCTCTCCATTTATCTTTTGTACAATGCCAAGCGCTAAATTTAAAAATCAGTTCCACCTACATTTTTTGGTATTTCTTGCTGGATTTACAGCAATTTTAGGCGAATTAATCTCGCTTGAAGCCATACCACTTGTTTGGTATCGGATGGTGATTGCAGGTGTTTTGATGTTTGTTTTTATAAAAATAAAAGGGATAAACTTGTCCGTTTCCCCAAAAACCTTGTTTAGGTTTTCCCTTGCAGGAATTATTATTGCGCTGCATTGGATTACATTTTTTGCTTCCATCAAAGTGGCTAATATTTCTATCGCCTTGGCTATGTTTTCTACAGGTGCTTTCTTTGCGTCTTTAATCGAACCCATTTTTTACAAAAGAAAAATCATCATTTACGAACTTTTTTTTGGGCTACTGGTTATCCTAGGAATTTTTCTTATCATGCAAACAGAGTTACACTATTTTTTAGGGATTATTTTAGGGATTTTATCGGCTTTGTTTTCATCGCTTTTTGCGGTATTCAATGGGAAATTTGTGGCACAGTACAATGCCAGCACCATTTCATTTTATGAATTTGTGAGTGGAGTGCTATTTATTTCCATATTTCTTTGTTTTTCGTCTGATGGATTTGATCAAGAATTCTTCAGTTTATCGGCATCAGATTGGGGCTATTTATTCATTTTAGCTTCTGTTTGTACAGCTTACGCTTTCATTGCTTCTGTACATATAATGAAATACATCACACCTTATTCGGTAGTATTGACCTACAATTTGGAACCCATTTATGGTATTGTCCTTGCATTGCTTCTTTTTCCAGAATCGGAAACTATGAGTGCTTCATTTTATATTGGTGCCTCGCTCATCATTAGTACTTTAATTTTAAATGCATTTTTTAAACAAAAAGCAACAAAATCTAATTCAGATTGATGACTAAAAATATAAAGTTCATATATTTGTGGTCAAGCTAACCAAAAGCAATTTCTTATGGAATATTTAGAATTTGAATTACCTATAAAAGAATTGGAAGATCAACTTCAGAAATGCCAAGTGATTGGTCAAGAAAGCGAAGTGGATGTTACTGAAACTTGCCATCAAATTCAAAAGAAACTTGAATCTACTAAGAAGGAAATTTACAAAAACTTAACCCCGTGGCAGCGTGTACAACTGTCTCGCCATCCCAATAGACCTTACACTTTAGATTATATCAATGCGCTAACCAAAGGATCATTTTTGGAATTGCATGGAGATCGTAATTTTAAAGACGACAAAGCCATGATTGGTGGTTTGGGAAAAATTGGAGATCAAAGTTTTATGTTCATTGGCCAACAAAAAGGATTCAATACCAAAACACGACAGTATAGAAATTTTGGTATGGCCAATCCTGAGGGCTATAGAAAAGCGCTGCGCTTGATGAAATCTGCAGAAAAATTTGGAATCCCAGTGGTCACGCTTATCGACACTCCGGGTGCTTATCCTGGTCTCGAAGCTGAGGAACGCGGACAAGGCGAAGCCATTGCACGAAACATCTTGGAAATGACACGACTAAAAGTCCCCATTATTGTGGTCATTATTGGCGAAGGCGCTAGTGGTGGTGCTTTGGGGATAGGTGTGGGTGATAAAGTTCTTATGCTCGAAAATACTTGGTACTCTGTAATTTCACCAGAATCATGTTCTTCCATTCTTTGGAGAAGTTGGGAATATAAAGAACAAGCCGCCGAAGCTTTGAAGCTTACCGCCAAAGATATGAAACGCATGAAATTAGTCGATCAAATCGTAAAAGAACCGCTGGGTGGGGCACACAAAGACCCTGATAAAACATATATCGCTACAGAGACGGCAATTTTAAAATCTTTTGAAGAATTAAAATCCCTTTCACCAATAGCTTTGGTGGAACAACGCATGGCTAAATATGCGCAAATGGGGGTTTTTAAAGACTAATTTAGTTTTGTCATAAAAATTCAATTGTCCTTGAAAATCAATTTTTTAGGGCTATCAACAATAATTACAACTTGTTAACAATTTTTTTGTTGAGTAATCGTCGTTAGAAAGATAACGGCCAATGGCAATTTTTATGTACATTAGTGACCATGAAACAACCAGAGACTTTTAAAAAATATTCTACCGATCAATCCAAAATCATCAGTTTGGAGCAAGGAAAAATTCCGCCACAAGCTATTGATCTTGAGGAAGTGGTCTTGGGCGCCATGATGATTGATAAAAAAGGGGTAGATGAAGTGATCGATATTTTGAGTGTTGAATCGTTCTACAAAGAAGCACATCAACATATTTTTGAAGCTATACTTCAGCTTTTTGAAAGCAGTCAACCCATAGACCTTTTGACCGTTTCTTCTCAACTCAGAAAAAATCAGAAATTAGACATCGTAGGAGGGGATTTTTACCTCATTGGACTTACGCAAAAAGTTTCATCATCGGCGCATATTGAGTTTCATGCGCGTATTATTTTGCAAAAATTTATTCAGCGTAGCTTAATCAAAATTTCGAACGAAATTATTGAAGACTCTTTTGATGAAACCAAAGATGTATTCGATCTTTTAGATAAAGCTGAATCAAAACTTTATGATGTCACTCAAGGCAATATTAAAAAATCTACAGAAACTGCTCAAGATTTAGTATTTCAAGCCAAACGAAAAATCGAAGAAATCTCCAATAAAGAGGGCTTGAGTGGAATACCTTCGGGCTTTGATAAAGTGGATCGGCTTACATCGGGATGGCAAGAAAGTGACCTTATTATTGTTGCTGCTCGTCCGGGTATGGGGAAAACAGCCCTAACGCTCTCCATGGCGCGTAACATTGCAGTAAATCAAAACATCCCAGTAGCATTCTTTTCACTCGAAATGTCTTCTGTACAACTTATTACCCGATTAATCTCTTCAGAAACAGGTCTTAGTTCAGAAAAATTAAGAACAGGAAAACTCGAAAAGCACGAATGGGAACAACTCAATGTAAAAGTTAAATCACTCGAAAAAGCACCTTTATACATTGACGACACTCCATCGCTATCCATTTTTGATTTACGGGCAAAAGCGAGACGATTGGCTTCACAAAATGGCATCAAACTCATCATTGTCGATTATTTACAATTAATGACCGCTGGCGGAAGTCAAAAGACAGGAAACAGAGAGCAAGAAATTTCAATGATTTCTAGAAACCTTAAAGCACTCGCGAAAGAATTAAGTGTTCCTGTTATTGCGCTGTCTCAGCTGTCCAGAGCGGTCGAAACACGTGGTGGAAGTAAACGTCCTCTACTTTCTGATTTGAGAGAATCTGGTGCAATTGAGCAAGATGCAGATATTGTATCGTTCATTTATAGACCAGAATATTACAAAATCGAAGAATGGGACGACGAGGAACACACCCCTTGTGAAGGTCAGGCCGAATTTATTATAGCCAAGCACAGAAACGGAGGATTAGACAGTATAAGGTTGAAATTTATTGGTCATCTCGGTAAATTTGATAATTTGGATAATTTTGATTCGCCTTTTGATGCTGAGTTCCATTCCAAAATGAACGCTGCTGCCAACGATGATACGTTTTCTGATGATAATTCAATCCAAATGGACCCGAACGACGCATTTGGTCCGCCAGACGACGATACGCCATATTAATCTAAAATATGGGATAATCCATGCAGCGTAAATTCATTTTTTTAGTATTTTTCTTTTGTCTTTTTACAAAGTCATTTGCGAGTTATATTCTTATTCCAATGGATGCCAAAACTCAAGAAAATCACCTAAAGGCCTATGGTATTACATATTGGTTGTTGGAACAAAAACAAAATGTTCAATGGTTGTTGAACTACCGCGGAGGAGCGTTTTTGGTCCCCAGTTCAGAACGTACAGAAAGAGAATGCCTTATCCGTGGGGTTTCTTACGAATTGATTAGTGATTCCAAAACCGCCCAAATTCTTCAAGAAATCAGTAGTCCAAGCAAAAATATGGATGCAATTGTATTGGAAAAAGCCCCCAAAATTGCCGTTTATTCACCCAGTGGAAAACAACCTTGGGATGATGCGGTAACATTAGTTCTGACTTATGCGGAAATTCCTTACGATGTAGTATACGACACTGAAGTGCTTAATGATGCATTGCTTTTGTACGATTGGTTACACCTACATCATGAGGATTTTACAGGGCAATATGGGAAATTTTACAGAGCTTACCGCAATGCGGCATGGTATATTGAGCAACAAAATAATGCAAAGGCACTTGCGCGTGAACTTGGTTTTGCCAAAGTATCTGAGGCGAAATTGGCTGTGGCTCAAAAAATAAAAGCATATGTTTT
This sequence comes from Formosa sp., assembly GCA_038138145.1. GTDB lineage: Bacteria > Bacteroidota > Bacteroidia > Flavobacteriales > Flavobacteriaceae > UBA3537. The sequence goes on along the minus strand of JAYQDD010000002.1, from coordinate 4,485 downwards.
AGGTGGCGGATTTATGTTTGCTATGTGCAGTGCAACGGATAGTTTCGATATCGCTTTGGCCGCGGAACAATTAGATATTTGTGAACCCATGTTCGACGGTGATGGGACGACGCCTAATTATCAAGCGCAACTCGATTTTTCAAACACTTTTGCGTTTAAAGAATTTATCATTGAGCGTGATCCTAATGTGTATGAATTTTCCTCTATCGACCAAACTACAATCCGTAAAATCCCCAAAGAATCGGACTACTTTACCTTGATGGATTATTCAGCCAAATGGGATCCAATTCCCACCATGCTCAATCAAAATCATACCGCTTTGATAAAGGGATTTATGGGGCAAACCACCTCTTATGGAAGCGCACAAATAAAATCCAACGTATTGATTCTGGGTGAAAATAAACTCAATAATGAAGCGCGGTATATTCATGGCATAAAAGGCAAAGGATTTTTTACCTTCTATGGAGGACATGACCCTGAGGATTATACCCACAGAGTAGGAGATCCCAAAACAGAGCTAGAACTTCACCCGACCTCCCCTGGATACCGACTCATTTTGAATAATGTTTTGTTTCCTGCGGCCAAAAAGAAAAAAAGAAAAACCTAAATTTATGACAACCTATGAAAAAAGATATTTCAACCCCTACCGATGTTAAACTTCTGGTCGATAGTTTTTATAAAAAAGTAAGAAATGACGATTGTATTGGGTACATTTTTAATGATGTTGCCCATGTGGATTGGGACGACCATTTGCCAAAAATGTATAAGTTTTGGGAATTTGCACTTTTGGGGACTGCGGCCTACAAAGGCAACCCCATGATGAAACATATTGCTTTAAACGCCAAGGAATCTCTAACAGAAACACATTTTGAACGCTGGGTAGAACTTTGGGAAGCTACAATTGACCGTTTTTATGAAGGCGAAATTGCCTCAAAAGCCAAAGAACGCGGGCAATTGATGAAAACCGTCATGTTGGTCAAAATGAATCAAATAAACAATATATAAATAAAAAAAACCCGCTCGAAAGAGCGGGTTTTTTAGCGAATAAAAGGTTGATAATTAGGCAGTTGCCTTATTTTATTTTTTGTACAATAGCTTCAAAAGCTTTAGGGTCGTTCATGGCTAAGTCGGCCAAAACCTTACGGTTGAGGTCAATGTTATTAGCTTTAAGTTTCCCCATAAATTGAGAGTACGACATTCCGTGTAGTCGTGCACCAGCGTTGATACGCATGATCCAAAGGGCACGGAAGGTTCTTTTCTTGTTTCTACGATCTCTATACGCATAAAGCATGGCTTTATCTACTGCATTTTTTGCAACAGTCCACACATTTTTGCGGCGCCCAAAATAGCCTTTGGCTTGTTTTAGGACTTTTTTTCTGCGGGCTCTTTTGGCCACTGAATTTACTGATCTTGGCATAATGTTTCTTTTTTTTGTAGTTGGCGTTCTGACTTGTTTCAGAATCTTTTATCGGCCAAACTCCATGGTTAAAAATTAATGTTACCTAAATTACCCTTACTTTAAGCGTAATTGTTGTTTGATGTTGGCCTCGTCACTTTCGTGTACCAAAGTACTGTGGGTGAGGGCAAGCTTACGTTTTTTAGACTTCTTTGTCAAGATGTGGCTTTTAAACGCATGCTTTCTTTTGATTTTTCCAGAGCCAGTAAGCTTGAAGCGTTTTTTGGCACTAGATTTTGTTTTCATTTTTGGCATGTTCTGCTTTTTATTTAGTTATTCGCTTTTATTCTATTTTTTGATTGGTGCAATAAACATAATCATACGTTTACCTTCCAATTTTGGCATTTGTTCTACCTTTCCAAGCTCTTCCAAATCTTGCGCCAAACGCAACAACAAGATTTGACCTTGTTCTTTAAATATGATAGAACGTCCTTTAAAAAACACAAACGCCTTTAATTTTGCACCTTCTTTCAAAAACTTTTCTGCGTGTTTTTTCTTGAAGTTATAATCGTGGTCATCTGTATTTGGTCCAAAGCGTATTTCCTTTACCACGACCTTTGCGGCTTTGGATTTTAGCGCTTTTTCACGTTTCTTTTGTTCATAAAGAAACTTCTTGTAATCCATAACTTTACATACAGGAGGAACAGCTTTTGGAGAAATTTCTACAAGATCTAAACCTTGTTCGTCTGCAATGGCCAGTGCCGCGGAACGTTTATAAACTCCAATTTCAACATTGTCACCAACTAAACGCACCTCTTCAGCAGTAATTTTTCTGTTGATGCGGTGTTGGTCTTCTTTGATGACCCGCATTGGGCCTCTGCTTCTTCTTCTACGTATTGCTATGACTATTTGTTTTAATTAAACTTAAAATTGTTTTAAAGTCTTATTTATTTCATCCTCAATGATTTTTGAAAATTCTGAAACATTTATTGTTCCTAAATCTTCACCGCCATGCTGACGAACAGAGAGGGTTTCTGTTTGTTCTTCTTGCTCACCGACGATAATCATGTAAGGTATTTTTTTCACTTCGGCATCCCGAATTTTTTTACCCATGGTTTCATTCCTATTGTCAATGAGGGCGCGAATTTCGTTATTTTCTAACAAATTTAAAACTTTTTCGGCGTATTTCTCATATTTCTCACTGATGGTAAGAATTACTGCTTGTTCTGGCATGAGCCAAAGTGGGAAATTTCCACCAGTATGCTCCAACAAAATCGCCACAAAACGTTCCATACTTCCAAAAGGAGCACGATGAATCATTATAGGTCTATGCAATTCATTATCAGCACCTTTGTAGGTCAAATCAAACCGCTCAGGAAGGTTATAATCGACCTGAATTGTACCCAATTGCCAACTTCTGCCCAAAGCGTCTTTGACCATAAAATCTAATTTTGGACCATAGAAAGCCGCTTCACCAGATTCAATCACATAATCAAATCCTTTATCTTTTGCAGCATTGATGATGGCTTGTTCTGCTTTTTCCCAATTTTCTACAGATCCTATATATTTTTCAGGCGTTTCCAAATCGCGAACAGAAACTTGAGCGGTAAAGTTTTCAAATCCTAAAGAACCGAAAACATACAACACTAAATCAATAACATTCTTAAATTCTTCATCCAATTGATCTGGTGTACAAAAAATATGTGCATCGTCTTGCGTAAATCCACGGACTCTTGTTAATCCGTGCAATTCGCCACTTTGCTCATATCGATATACAGTACCAAATTCGGCATAGCGTTTGGGTAGTTCTTTATAACTGAATGGCTTAGCATTATAAATCTCACAATGATGTGGACAGTTCATAGGTTTTAGTAAAAACTCTTCTTCGGCTTTAGGTGTTTTTATGGCTTGAAAACTGTCTTCTCCATATTTTTCATAATGTCCCGATGTGACATACAATTCTTTTTGACCAATATGTGGCGTGACCACCATTTCGTACCCTGCTTTGATTTGCGCTTTTTTCAAGAAATCTTCCAGACGAGAGCGCAAAGCTGCACCATTAGGTAACCAAAGCGGAAGTCCTTGTCCTACCCTCTTTGAAAATGTAAACAGTTCGAGTTGCTTTCCAAGTTTTCTATGATCGCGTTTTTTAGCTTCTTCGAGTAACTCTAGATATTCCTTGAGCTCTTTTTGTTTTGGAAAAGAGGTGCCATAAACACGTGTAAGTTGTTTGTTGTTTTCATCGCCTCGCCAATACGCACCAGCAACACTCAATATTTTTACCGCTTTAATGATGCCTGTATTTGGGATATGTCCTCCACGACACAAATCTGAAAAGGTATCATGATCACAAAACGTAATATCACCATCGGTAAGATTTTCAATCAATTCTACCTTATACTCATTCGCTTCTTCTTTATACTTGCTCAAAGCATCGGCTTTGGATACAGATTTCATTTTAAAATCGTGTTTTCCTCGTGCAATTTCGAGCATTTTATCTTCAATAGATTTAAAGTCTTTATCTGATATCGAACCTTCGCCCAAATCTACGTCATAATAAAACCCATTATCAATAGCTGGTCCTATAGACAACTTTACACCAGGATATAACGCCTCTAATGCTTGAGCGAGAACGTGGGCAGTAGAATGCCAAAATGCTTTTTTTCCCTCATCATCTCGCCATGTATAGAGTACAAGTCGACCGTCGGTATCCAAAATGGTGGACGTTTCTACCACTTGATCATTGAAGTCCGCCGAAATAACATTTCGCGCAAACCCCTCACTGATGTCTTTGGCAACATCCATAACCGTCAATCGCTCCTCATACGAGCGAATACTTCCATCGGGTAAAGTAATTTGTATCATAAAATAATAATATGGTGGGCAAATATAGGTTTATATCTCTTCTTAAACAATAACTTAAGGTATTAGTTCTTTTTTAATTCAAATTATTTTTCTGGCACAAAGGCAACATAAACAACTCATTATTAGTATCTTATGAATTTAGATGTTCATATTAAAAAAAACTTCTACGTTTTTTCAAAAATTAATTTAAAAAGTATTGTGAGAGTTGGAAAAGGGTTTTATAT
>JAYQDD010000001.1:439921-452575 GCA_038138145.1 Formosa sp. | reverse complement strand
TTTTATATTTTTTTAAAAACTAAATGGGTATAGCTAGGGGTTCAAACACTGTAAAGTATTTAAGCTACACCCTTTAGTTTATATTTTCTTTTTGAAAATTAAATTAAGAAGAAATAGAATGATAAGTGCGCCAACAGCTCCAGTAAGGATAGCGCCCACCCATCCAGAGCCCAAACTAACGCCGAGCTTTCCGAGTGACCAACTTCCTACAAAACTTCCAATAATACCAACAATGATATTACCAACAAGCCCTAAACTGCTGCCTTTAAAAATTGTGCTACCAAGCCATCCTGCAATGGCTCCAATTACGATTGTACTGATGATTTCCATATATTTTGATTTGAGTTATTTAAATCTTAATAAAACCTTCCAAAAAAATGAATCTAAAAAACTGAAATCACATAAGCGTGAAGAGCTGGTTTTGTTCATAATTTTGGGGGTTATGTACTTCAAATATATAAAAAATTATTAATTCATAAATTTTTCCAAAAAAAATAAAAAATTCCTAACGATTGCGGCTTAAAATTTTGTATTCTTCATAGCATTCGCTAATCGCATCTAAGATTTGAAGGTCATTGGCCGTCCTTATAAAGTCATCAGAGTAGTTACATTCGCTAATGAGCAAGTCCAAATCCACTTTATCAACTTGCAACAGTGCGGTGAGCATTTCTCGATCAAAACGCGAAGCAAGAATGGTACGAATTTCGTCCTGTTTTTTCATTTTGCGCAGTTTTCTCATCTCACGTGGTTTTTTGCCAAATATATTATAGAGAAAATCTGCAGGGTTAAAAATAGCACCCAAAACTTTGGTGACCACTGCAGGTGAACTAGGGCTAGATTCGTAGCCCGTATTGAGTCCAGAGATGCTGTAACGTACATTTTTTTGAATAGGCACTTGTTTGATGTCTACTTCTAAATAACCCGTCAATTTCAGTTTATTTACGACAACTTCTTCTAAAGCAAGAGCAAGCTCGGTGAGTTCTATGGTGGTTTCGTTGCCAAAATTTATCCAATCGTTGGTAACGCGCACTTTTATGGATTTGAATCCAAGAAAAGACAAATGAAGTGTGTCATTGGCTTGGGCTCGAATTTCAAATTTACCATCACTATTGGTGGTGGTTCCGTACACTTGGTTTAGATTGACGATGTTTACATTTTCCATGGGTTCATCGTCGGCGGCATTGACAATTTTTCCTTTGACGTATGCATTGTCTTGGCCGAAGCTAAGCATAGAAACCGCAAAAATGATGAATAGAAATAGGTAGTTTTTCATAGAAAATAAATCAGTATAAAAGTACTAAACTGAACCTATATAGCAAATATCAGCCCAAATTTTGTTTTAAAATTAACAAATCCTTTATCTCCTACGGTTTTTTCTCGGTCTGGACGAACCACTGCTTTGAGGTTTGAAGTCTGAAGATCTGCGTGGTGATCGTCCACCATGGTCTCTTTTTCGGTCTTTACGTCGTCCACGTCTTTCTGCTCTAAAATCATCTTTTCGTCGATTTCGCCCCCCTTTTTGAGCACCAAATCGGCGATTTCCTCGACGTTCTTTTTTCTCTGTAATTTCGACATTGATGTAGCGTCCATTTTGCTTAAAATCAGAAAAGAATTCCAAAACTTTAGGCATATGCACCGTTTCCGTGTTGAAAAACGAAAAACTATCTTTAACATCAACTTTAAAGACATCGCCTTGGTTGAGCTCTAAGGCTTCACGTAAAAAATCTTTCATGCTCATCCAATCGTATCCATCTTTTTTACCAATATTGATAAAAAAGCGTGCCGATTGATCGTCTTTTTTTCCTTCTGAAAACGAATCATTTCCGCTGGGAGAATTTAGATTTTTGGCATTCTTGTAATAATTGAAAAAGCGTGTAAACTCAACCGAGAAAAACTTTTTGATGAGTTCTTCTTTTGTGGTATCTTCAAAGAGCAGATTGATTTCTTCTAAATAAGGATCAATTTCATGATTGATTTCGGTATCATGAACTTTATGGGCGAGGGCTTTGAGTTGTACCTCACAAATTTCCATTCCATTGGGAACCTCTTTTTTGACAAAACTTTTTTGAATAATCTTTTCAATCGTTTTGATTTTACGTTGTTCACTTTTGGTGATGATGACCATCGAAATTCCCATTTTTCCAGCGCGTCCTGTTCGTCCACTTCTGTGGGTGTAGGTTTCGATTTCGTCTGGCAATTGATAATTGATCACATGGGTGATATCGTCGACGTCAATTCCTCGAGCGGCAACATCGGTGGCCACCAACATTTGAATTTGTTTGTTTCTAAAGGATTTCATCACCAAATCGCGTTGGTTTTGACTTAAATCTCCATGTAGTGCTCCGGCGCTGTATCCGTCTTCAATGAGTTTCTCAGCCACTTTTTGTGTGTCTCTTTTGGTACGACAAAAGATGACCGAAAAAATATGGGGATGGGCATCTGCAAGACGTTTTAGTGCTGCATAGCGGTCTCTAGAGCCGACCAAATAATATTCGTGTTCAACGTTTTTACTTCCTGTATTTTTACTTCCAACTGTAATTTCTGTAGGGCTCGCCATAAATTTTTTGGCGATAATGGAAACTTCTTTGGGCATCGTGGCGGAAAACAACCAAGTTGATTTTTCTTGCGGTGTATGGGATAGAATGGCTTTAATATCTTCAAAAAAGCCCATATTGAGCATCTCATCGGCTTCGTCCAAAACGGCATAGTCAATTTTTGAAATATCCACCAATCGGCGAGAAATCATGTCTTTCATACGTCCTGGAGTGGCCACAATAATTTGCGCACCGCGCTTTACATTTTTGGCTTGTTCGGTAATGCTTGCCCCACCATATATGGCAGTCACATTCAGTCCTTTACAGTATTTCCCATAGAGTTTTAATTCATTGGTAATTTGCAAACACAATTCTCTTGTGGGGGACAGGATAAGTCCTTGAGTTGTTCGGCTATTGATGTCAATTTTTTGCAGCATTGGAAACCCAAATGCAGCGGTTTTTCCAGTTCCAGTTTGTGCAAGTGCTACAAGATCATTTTCTTCAGAAAGGAGTGTTGGAATTGCTTTTTGTTGTACTTCACTTGGTGTTTCAAAACCAAGATCGTTGATGGCTTGAAGCAAATGGTCTTCAAGTCCCAATTGTTGGAATGTGTTCATTCGTATGTCTCGTCGATATATGTTAGGTGTTACCTCAGAAGCGTATCGAACCGTTTTTACCATACTTCTTGTAACACATCCTCACCCTGAGGATTTGCGGCAAAGGTACGTTAAATAATTCAGTTACTGATTTTGTTTAAAAAATTCAATCAATTGTGCAACTGCAATTCCTCTGTGGCCGATAGCGTTTTTTTCGTCAAGAGTCAATTCCGCGAAAGTTTGTTCTTTACCCAATGGTTTAAAAATGGGGTCGTAACCAAAACCACCAGACCCTTTTGGAGTATGCGTAATTTCTCCTTTGCAAACCCCTTCAAATTGTACTAATTTCCCTTTATAATGCAATGCAATTACGGTTTTGAATTGCGCGGCACGATTTGGTTCATTTTCCAAGGCATTGAGCAGTTTTTTTACATTGTTTTCGGCTTTTTTTTCAGGACCAGCATAGCGCGCAGAATACACACCTGGTGCACCGTCCAAAGCATCAACTTCTAAACCGGTATCGTCGGCAAAACAATCGCTGTTGTATTTGGATTTGATGTAGTTTGCTTTTTGAAGTGCATTGCCTTCAATGGTGTTTTGTGTTTCTGGGATATCTTCAGTACACCCTATATCTTTTAAACTCACCAATTGAATCCCTTCGGGGAGTTGGGCTTGTACTTCCTTGAGTTTGTTGGGATTATTGGTTGCAAAAACGATTTTTATCATAATTATTGATGGTGGTAGGGTTCATTGCGGAGAATTGTAAATCCCCTGTAGAGTTGTTCGACAGCAAAAAGACGTACCATTTGATGTGAGAATGTCATTTTTGAAAGTGAAATTTTCCCATGCGCTTTTTGGTATACTTTTTCTGAAAAGCCATAAGGCCCACCAATAACAAAAACCAATTGTTTTGGGCCAGAATTCATTTGTTTTTGTAAAAATTTGGAAAACTCTACGGAATCCATGGTTTTTCCATTTTCATCCAACAGAAATAGCTGGTCTGTTGATGAAATTTTAGATAAAATCAATTGTCCTTCTTTCTCTTTCTGAAGTTGAATAGAAAGGTTTTTTCTTTGTTTTAAATCAGGAATAATTTCCAATGAAAAAGCGATGTAGTGTTGAAGTCTAGTATCATATTTTTGAATCAATTGTTCCAGTGCCTTATCATCTGTTTTCCCAATGGTTAGGAGTTTAATTTTCATACGACAAAGTTAATCATAAATTAGAAGACATTTTTTTATTTTTAATCAATCAAATCCTTAATTTAGCTTTAAACAAAAAAATAATGATTAGTCAAGAAGCTTTTCAAAATGAAATACAACTAATTATTGCCAACGCAGTTCGAGAAGATGTTGGTTCTGGAGACCACAGTTCATTGGCATGTATCCCCGAAAATGCATTTGGTAAAGCGCAGTTGTTGGTTAAAGACAAAGGCATTTTGGCAGGTGTAGAGTTTGCCAGACAAGTGTTCAAATACATTGATTCAAGACTACGAATGACGGTACATATTCAAGACGGTACTGCAGTAAAATTTGGCGATATTGCTTTTGTGGTTCTAGGACCACAACAGTCTATATTGAAAGCTGAACGTTTGGTGCTCAATGCTATGCAGCGTATGAGTGCCATCGCTACAAAAACCGATTATTTTGTTCAAGTATTGAAAGGCACAAAGACCAAAATTTTGGATACGCGAAAAACAACCCCTGGTATTCGTGCTTTAGAAAAATGGGCCGTGACGATAGGTGGGGGTGTAAATCACCGTTTTGCACTCTACGATGTGATTATGCTCAAAGACAACCATATTGATTTTGCAGGAGGTGTAACCAATGCTTTGAATTTGACGACTGAATATATCAAGCGTAATCAATTAAATCTGAAAATTATCGTTGAGGCCCGTGATATGGACGAAATTAAAGACATTTTGGCGCATGGAGGAGCCGATCGAATTTTGATTGACAATTTCAATATTCAAGAAACCAAAGCAGCTGTAGCCCTTATTGGCGACCAATGTCAAACAGAATCCTCGGGTGGTATAGATGAAGTTACTTTGCGCCATTATGCAGAATGTGGGGTTGATTTTATTTCTTCCGGTGCACTTACGCATTCGGTGTATAACATGGACCTCAGTCTAAAAGCTGTAGAATGAGTACACCAATTGAACAAAAATTAGAAAAAATTCCTGTTTTGCGCTGGGTAGTTCGACTTTTTAAGTCAATTAAACTTCCTGGGTTGGAAGGCTTAACCCTTTATGATCTTTTGGAAATGTACATTTTAGGTATCATACATGGGGCACTTTCAATTCGTGCAAGTGCTGTTGCCTTTAGTTTTTTTATGGCCATTTTTCCGTTTTTGTTATTCATTATAATTTTGATTCCTTATATCCCATTTGAAGGATTCCAATCGGATTTTTTAAATTTTTTGGATGCCACTTTACCGCCCAATACTTCCGATTTTTTTAATCAAAACATATTTGAAAACATCAACAAAAATAGAGGGGGTGGACTTATTTCTTCCGTTTTTATAATTTCCATGTTTTTGATGTCCAATGGTGTTAATGCTGTATTTTCTGGATTTGAAAACTCTTATCACCAGCAACTTAACAGAAATTTCATTAATCAATATCTGTATGCTTTTGGGGTTTCCATCATATTAGTTTTTATTTTGATTGTTACGATAATTGGTGTTGGATTTTGTGAAATTTATTTGATTCATCCCTTTTACGATTCGTTGAATATTAAGGACGCCTCGAGTGAGTTGTTTTGGATTGATGCATCCAAATTTCTATTTTTCATTTTGATGATCTACCTCACCATTGCTGTTCTTTATTTTTTTGGTACTAAAGATGGAAAACAGTCACGATTTTTTTCAGTAGGGGCATTGTTTACCACATTTTTAGTGGTTCTAAATTCTTATTTATTTGGCTATTACATCGAAAATTTCTCCAACTACAATCAGCTTTACGGATCCATTGGTGCTCTTTTGATTTTACTGTTTTATTTATGGCTGAATGCCATCATTTTATTGCTCGGTTTTGAGCTTAACGCATCTTTGCAACGTCTGAAACAAAAATGCAACAGTTAGGCCATTTATATTTTATCGACGTCGTTCTGCCGTTGCCTTTGGAACGTAATTTTTCTTATGCAGTAACTCAGGCAGAATTTGATTTTATAAAGCCAGGTATCCGTGTAGCTGTTCCCTTTGGCAAAAATAAGGTATATACTGCATTGGTTTTAAAATGTCATCATAACGCACCTACAGCATATGAAGTCAAATCCATCCATAGTATAATCGACGATGCTCCAATTGTCAACCCCATCCAATTGCAACATTGGACATGGATTTCTACGTATTACATGTGCGCTTTGGGTGAGGTTTTGAGTGCCGCCATTCCCAGTGCACTATTGTTGCAAAGTGAATCTGTAATTTCGATGCATCCAGATGCAGAAATCAACGAAGAATTGCTTACTGACGATCAGTTTCTTGTCGTTGAGGCACTACAACAAGAAGCGCGACTCAAAGTAGAAGATGTTCATGCAGTTTTGAATAAAAAAAATACCCTCAAAATTCTAAAACCCTTGTTAGATGAAAGGATAATTACTACTAGTCAAGAATTAATTCAAAAATATAAACCGAAACTTTTGCGTACGGTGGTTCTTCATTCTGATTACAAGAAGGAGGGAAGTTTAACAGCATTATTGGATCAACTGGAACGCTCAAAAAAGCAAAAGCAAATCGTTTTGGCATATTTTTCTCTCTGTAAAGCATCTGAACGCGTTTCGGTTGCTGAATTAAAAAAGGCAAGCGGGGGGACGTCTCCACAAATTAAGGCCTTGATCGATAAATCAATTTTTGAGGAACACTTTGTTGAGGTTGACCGATTGAAATTGGAAGGGCTTCCAACCCATAAAAAAATCACTTTAAGCACAGAGCAACAAACCGCATTGTCGCGTATTAATTCTGTTTTAAAAGATAAAGATGTTTGTCTTTTTCATGGCGTAACATCGTCCGGAAAAACAGAAATTTATGTAAATATGATAGAAGCAGTACTCGCCAAAGGAGAACAAGCATTGTTTTTGGTACCAGAAATTGCTTTGACTTCTCAGTTAGTTTTACGATTGAAACATTATTTTGGCGATCAAATTGCGGTTTATCATTCAAAATTCAGCCCAAATGAGCGTGTAGAAATATGGAATCGCGTATTGCAAAACTCAGAGCGTTCCCGCGTTGTCATTGGCGCTCGTTCTTCTTTGTTTTTGCCATTCTCAAATTTGGGGTTAGTGCTAGTCGATGAAGAGCACGAACCTTCTTACAAACAATTTGACCCTGCACCACGATACCATGCTCGAGATGCGGCCATTGTTTTGGCAAATCTTCACAAAGCCAAGACAATTTTGGGTTCTGCTACGCCCAGTATTGAAAGTTATTTTAATGCTGTTCAACAAAATAAATATGGCTATGTTTCATTAACAAAACGCTACAATGATGTCATTCTTCCAGATATAGAATTGGTAGACCTTAAGGATAAACATAAACGAAAGCGCATGAACGGTCATTTTAGTGATCGACTTATTACTGAGATGAAAGAAGCGCTAGAAGATAAGCACCAAATCATTCTCTTTCAAAACAGGAGAGGCTATGCGCCAGTTTTGACCTGTAACTCTTGCGGGCATAGTCCAGAGTGTCCAAATTGCGATGTGACGTTGACCTACCATCAACATGCCAATCAACTGCGTTGTCACTATTGTAGTTATGCAATTGTAGTACAAAAACAATGTGGGGCCTGTGGTGGTGTTGATTTGGATACTAAGGGTTTTGGTACAGAACAAATTCAAGAAGAAACAATGGCACTTTTCCCGAATGCGAAAGTGGCACGAATGGATCTGGATACCACTCGAGGCAAATACAGTTATGATCGTATAATTCAAAAATTTGAACAAAAAGAAATCGACATTTTGGTGGGGACCCAAATGCTTACAAAAGGATTGGATTTTAGAGACGTTAAGTTAGTAGGAGTACTCAATGCTGACCAACTTATTAATTTCCCAGATTTTAGAGCGCATGAACGTTGTTTTCAGCTTCTGCAACAGGTTTCTGGAAGAGCAGGGCGCACCAAAATTAGAGGCAAAGTCATTATTCAATCCTACAACCCTCATCATAATATTTTGCAGCAAGTTTCTTCAAATCAGTATGCTAAAATGTTTGAAGAACAGACTTATCAACGCCGTATATACAATTATCCTCCATATTTTAGAATTATAAAAATCACACTCAAACACAAAGATTATAACAGAGTAAATGAAGGTGCAGCTTGGTTGGCAAAAGCACTTGGTCAAGTGTTTGGTGCTTATGTTTTGGGGCCAGAATTTCCTCCTGTATCACGAATAAGAAATTTGTACCACAAGAATATTTTGATTAAAATCCCTAATGATCAATCCTTACAAAAGACAAAGGCCATAATTCACCGCATCAAAAATAGTTTTTTAAGCACAAAACTATTCAGACCTGTTCGGTTGGTCATTAATGTTGATAACTATTAGCGGGGTTAAGATGAAGCTATTTCAAGTGCTTGTGTTAGTGAAGTCTTTTTGTTTCTACTTAGTGGAATTTGTGAATTTTCAATTTCGACAAATTTACTGTTGTAACGTTCAACTTTTTTCAGGTTGATGATGTATGATTTATGGATTCTCAAAAACTTTTTTGAAGGGAGTTCATTTTCAAAAGCTTTCATGGTCGATAAAATAACAAAACTACCATTGTTTGTAATGAGTTTTACATAATCACCAAGGGCTTCAATCCATTTAATATCTTTGATGTACACCTTTCTTTTTTTCAAATTACTTTTGATAAAAATATGTTGTGTATCTGTTTCCGTGTCTTGAACTGAGGGAGAAAAAACTTTAAGCACTTTATCTATAGCGTTCTGAAATAGAGATTCATTCAGTGGTTTAGCTAAAAAATCAACAACATCATATCTGTAAGATTTAAAAGCATAATCTGTATTTTTTGTAGTAATGATTACCTTTGGCATCTTTTTTCCAGTGGTTTTGATCAAATCTAAAAATTCAAAACCATTCAAGTTAGGGGTATCAATTTCAAGAAAAATTAAATCTGTATTATTTTCCTCAAGAAATTCAAGCGCATCTGTTGATGTGCTAAATTCGTTGGTGAATCGCAATGCATCGTGGCTATTAATTTTTGAAATTGTATTAATGCGTTGTAGTGCATGTGGATCAATGACAATACAGTTGATTTTCATAGCAATAAAGGTTAAAATTGGTTGATAGTAGACTACAAAATTAAAGATAAATTCGATAAAAACCAATATTCATCGTTAAAAGGTAAAAAATAAATTTAAAAAAAAGCTATTCATTAAAGTTGTTTAAACCATATAAAATAATTAGTTTTGCATCCATTTTAAAAATTAATTATATGAATCATTACGAAACTGTTTTCATCTTAAATCCCGTTTTATCTGAAGACCAGATAAAGGAAACAGTAAAGAAATACGAAGATTTTCTCGTTTCTAAAGGAGCTAAGATGGTATCAAAAGAAGATTGGGGGCTAAAAAAATTGGCCTATCCAATCCAAAACAAGAAAAGTGGATTTTACCACTTATTTGAATTTACTGCTCCTGGTGAGGCCGTTGGTCCACTTGAAGTTGAGTTTAGACGTGACGAGCGTTTTATGCGTTACCTCACTGTAAAACTTGATAAGCATGCCATATCATGGGCCCAACGTAGAAGAGATAAACTTAAAGAAAAAGCGTAATTATGTCAATAGAACAACAAGCAAAAGGCAAAAAAGGTGGTGAAATCAGGTATTTAACTCCTTTAAACATTGAAACAAACAAAACAAAAAAATATTGCCGTTTCAAAAAATCAGGAATCAAATATATTGATTACAAAGACCCAGATTTTCTATTAAAATTCGTCAATGAGCAAGGAAAACTTTTGCCAAGACGACTTACTGGAACATCATTGAAGTACCAACGAAAAGTTGCAACCGCAGTAAAAAGAGCCAGACATTTGGCCCTTATGCCGTATGTAGCAGATTTATTGAAATAAAATTATCATAATTATGGAACTAATATTAAAACAAGACGTAGAGGGACTAGGGTTCAAGGATGATGTTGTAACAGTTAAAAATGGTTATGGTAGAAATTTTTTAATTCCTGGAGGTAAAGCTATCCTTGCTACTTCATCAGCAAAAAAAGTACTTGCAGAAAACTTAAAACAACGTGTTTTCAAAGAGAAAAAAATCATTGAAGATGCACAAAAGGTTGCTGAAGCAATCAAAGCTTTAGAAGTAAAAATTGCTGCTAAAGTAGGAGCTGGAGATAAATTATTTGGCTCTGTGAACAACATCAATGTTTCTGAAGCATTAGAAAAAGCAGGACATACAATCGACAAGAAATTTATCTCTGTTACCGGAGGTAACGTAAAACGTCTTGGTAAATATGCCGCTAAAGTACGTTTGCATCGCGATGTTCATGTCGAACTACCTTTCGAAATTGTTGCTGAAAAAGCATAAACGAAAAATAAAGTTTAAAATTCAAAAGGTCTGTTTCTTCAACAGGCCTTTTTTATTAAATAATGTATTAAGATGAAATACAGACGACTTACCAAAGAACAATTTGAGGAATTGCATAAAGAATTCATCAATTTTTTGGCCACACAATCCATCACTGCAGAGGAATGGAAAACGATAAAAGCAAAACAACCAAAAGTCGCCGAAGAGGAAATGGACATCTTTAGTGATTTGGTTTGGGAAGGTGTTTTGGGGAAAGTAGAATATTTGGAAAATATTGCCCCACAACATTTATACTTATTTCAAGTCAAAGAAAACACCATTGCGCTGATTGGATTAAAAATCAATACTCAATCTGTAGATTTAACCACGAGAGAAGGATTTTCATGGCTTCGTGAACATTTAATGGATGATGAGGTCGAGCTTTTCAATGCTGAAAAAGAAGTTGAAGGCGACAAAAACCTAAATATTTTTGAATTGATAGAAAAAGGCGCAAGCATCACCAAAGGAGAATTGTTCAAGTATTTTGAACAACTCATTGGATAGCGTCTCAAAAAATAAGATATTTGTTTACAAACAAAACCAATGGCAACAAAACCACGCATAGCAAAAGGAACTAGAGATTTTAATGCGCAGCAGATCGCTCAGCGCGAATACATCTTTAGTACCATAAAGTCAAACTTCAAACGCTTTGGTTTTGCACCTATAGAAACCCCAAGTTTCGAGTTGTCTGAAACCCTTTTGGGTAAATATGGGGAAGAAGGTGATCGTCTGATTTTCAAGATCTTAAATTCTGGTGATAAAGTAAAAAAAGCCGATTTAAAGGCATTAGATGAAGGGCAATTAGCACGTTTTTCAAACTCTCTATCAGAAAAAGCGTTGCGTTACGATTTGACCGTACCTTTTGCACGTTATGTTGCACAGTATCAAAATGACATTACTTTCCCCTTTAAGCGCTACCAAATTCAACCTGTTTGGCGTGCCGATCGGCCGCAAAAAGGACGTTTTCAAGAATTTTATCAATGTGATGCAGATGCTGTAGGTTCCGACTCTCTTTGGCAAGAAGTCGAATTCATACAATTATATGATGCCGTTTTTTCCGATTTAAAACTGGAAGGCGTCACCATTAAAATCAACAATAGAAAAATTTTGGCCGCCATTGCAGAACGCATTGGTGCACAAGATAAACTTATTGACTTTACCGTTGCTTTGGACAAATTAGATAAAATTGGTGCCGAAAAAGTAAAAGAAGAAATGCTTCAAAAAGGAATTCCTTCTGATGGAATTGAAACCTTGCAACCCTTATTCAAGATGACTGGCGATTTCCAAGACCAATTGGCAGCCCTTAAATCATTGTTGGGTTCTTCTGAAATTGGTACAGCCGGACTATCCGAATTAGAATTTATTTCGACAACCATAAAAAACTTAGGTCTTAAAACAGCCACGCTCAAGTTAGATGTCACTTTGGCTCGTGGGCTCAACTATTATACTGGTGCTATTTTTGAAGTTTCTGCGCCAGATGGAGTAGCTATGGGCTCTATTGGTGGAGGTGGTCGTTATGATGACCTTACCAGTATTTTTGGACTCAAAGGCGTTAGTGGAGTAGGGATAAGTTTTGGTCTTGATCGAATTGCCCTTGTTTTGGAAGATTTAAATTTGTTTCCAGAAAACAGCGCTCAATCCACCACACAAGTTTTATTCACCAATTTTGGTCCAGCTGAAAGTTTGTATAGCTACAAAGCTGTTCAGTCTTTGAGAGCCAATGGAATCGTTGCTGAACTCTACCCAGACCCTTCAAAATTGAAAAAACAAATTACATATGCTAATAAACGCAGTATTCCCTATGTTGTTTTGGTGGGCGATGAAGAAATGGCAGCAAATACATTTACGTTAAAAAATATGTCTACGGGCGCACAAGAAACCGTTTATCTCCAAACGCTTATAGAACGTTTTAGTTCGTAAAAAAACCCTTGAAAATCAAGGGTTTAAAAGTAGCG
>JAYQDD010000001.1:369325-439911 GCA_038138145.1 Formosa sp. | reverse complement strand
CTACCTCCGGGTTATTAATCAGACGATCTAACCAACTGAGCTACCACGACATAAATGATGGCTGCAAATATAGAAACAAATTAGTGGGGTTTCAAACAAATGCTTCTTAAAAAAATATTTTTTTTCTTTTAAAACTAACAAATTAATGTATATATTGGAAATCTAATTACAACAACCATGAGTACCAAAGTAAAATTCGAGCTGGAATTTCCAATACAAGCCTCACCGCTACTATGATTCAACTATATATCTACACCATCAGGCCTTTCCGAATGGTTTGCTGATAATGTAAATTCCAGAGGAGAATTGTTCACTTTTATTTGGGACGATTCTGAAGAACAAGCAAAATTAGTGACAAAGAAAAGCCCAGAACGTATCAAGTTTAAGTGGCTTGAAAGTGATGATGATCATAGTTATTTTGAACTTCGCATCCAAGTTGATGGCATTACAAAAGATGTGTCGTTAATTATTACAGACTTCTCGGACGACGATGAAGAGGAAGAAGCCAAAATGTTGTGGGAAAACCAAATATCAAGTTTAAAACAAGTTCTAGGGTCACGCTAAATCAAAGCATATTTTAGCGTATATTTGCATCAACTTTTTTGAATGCTTATGATCAATATCAACGGAACAATTTTCGAAGATTCTGAAGCTAAATTATCCATAAATAATAGAGGTTTTGCCTACGGAGATGCTGTCTTCGAAACCATAAAGGTCAACAATAATAAACCTGTTTTTTGGGAAGCACATTATTTTCGTCTGATGGCCTCTATGCGGATTTTACGCATGGAAATTCCTATGAACTTCACTCCAGAATTTTTGGAAACTCAAATCATTGATTTGGCATCTACTTGGCCTTCAAAATCCATTTCAAAACGCATAAAACTCACTGTTTTTAGAAATACTGGTGGATATTACACCCCCGATACAAATGAGGTTTCGTACACCATTACAGTCGCTGAGCTTGAGTCTGATCTTTATCAAATAACTGACGACCAATACGAAATAGAACTTTTTAAAGACTACTTGGTGGCGCCTAATTTGCTTTCAACTTTAAAAACTAATAATAAAGCAGTGAATGTAGTGGGAAGTATTTATGCCAAAGAAAATAAGTATGACAATTGTTTGTTGCTGAACACCAATAAAAGCATTATAGAAGTCCTCAACGGCAATGTGTTTCTTGTACAAGGAAACAGCATCAAAACACCTCCTTTAGCCGATGGATGTCTAAAAGGTATCATTCGTGAGCAATTGATAGAAATTATAAAAAAATCTCCTGATTATGATTTAATTGAAGCTTCAGTTTCACCTTTTGAACTTCAAAAGTCAGATGAAATTTTCATCACCAATGTGATTCAAGGGATTGTTCCCGTGACAAAATTTAGAAAAAAGGAATTTAATTCTGTCACGTCCAAAATGCTCTTAAAGTTACTCAACACTAAGCTTCGTTTGGGTTAGTTATAGGAGGGATGCTCAGGTGCATTAGACCATATACTGTATTCTCCGCCGAGCGCTAACATTTTGTTTTTCCAAAAAGTATCATCCACCACTTGAATAATGTTGTTGTTGTGTGTATTTTCTGAAAGGATCCATGTATTAGAATTCAATTCTGAACTCAATTGATTGGCATCCCAACCCGAATACCCTAAAAAGAAACGAATGTCGTTCTCATTAATCTTTTGTTCTGAAACCAATTTTGAAACCTGTTCAAAGTTACCGCTCCAGTACAACCCCTCAGAAATCTCTATACTATCTGGAATAAGTTCGGCTACTTTATGGATAAAATATAAATTATCTTGTTGTACAGGACCACCATTGTAAATAGGGAAGTTGGACTCTATCTCAGGAATGAGATCGCCAAGACTATAATCCAATGGTTTGTTCAAGATAAAACCAATAGAACCCTCATTGTTGTGATCAGCAAGAAGAATGATAGATCTATTGAAGGACATATCTCCAATAATAGAAGGTTCTGCGATTAATATTTTGCCTTTTTTTATGGTCAAGACTGCGTCGAATTTTGTATTGCTTAACTAAATGTACCGATTTAATTTCACTTATCAATACATTGACGCTATTTTTTACACCATTTTGGCCTCCGAATGAAATGAAAAACCATTTAAAAATGATTTAACATCCATTTGCTTTTTTCCGGGAAATTTAAATTGAATTAAGTGGATTAACCCATTTTTAATGCAGATTTTTATGGATTGTTTATCAGCAATGACTTTGCCAATAGGAAATTTATGATCTGTTTTTTCGAATTCTACTTCATAAATTTTGACGCTCAAATCATTTTCTCCATTTTCTAACAACCCCCAAGCACCAGGATAAGGATTCAATCCACGGACGTGGTTTAGAATTTGCTCACCAGACTTTACCCAATCAATTTTACAATTTTCTTTATTGAGTTTATGTGCTGTTTTTAATTCGATAGATTGAGGTTGTTGCGTCGTTTTTATTGTATTGTCACAAATGGCTTCAACTGTTTTCAATGTTAATAATTTGCCTTCGTTCATTAGTTTGTCATGAAGAGTTCCTGCAGTATCATCCTCTGAAATAGGAACACTCTTTTGAAAAATCAATGCTCCAGTATCAATTTTTTCATCAATAAAAAAGGTACTAACTCCTGTTTCTTTTTCTCCATTGATGATAGCCCAATTGATGGGTGCTGCTCCCCGATATTGTGGCAACAATGAAGCATGTAAATTGAACGTTCCATGTTTTGGAATTTGCCAAACAACCTTTGGTAACATTCTAAAAGCAACAACAACTTGTACATCTGGTACAAGCGCTTCAAGTTCTGTAATAAATAAAGGATTCTTTAAATTTTCAGGTTGAAGAACATTTAATTTATGAAGTTCGGCATATGTTTTTATGGCCGATTGTTTTATTTTTTGACCACGACCAGCTGGCCGATCTGGTGCTGTAACAACACCTACAATATTGTAGTTTTGTTGCACCAATCCATCAAGAACATGAACAGCAAAATCTGGTGTACCCATGAAAACAATCCGCAATTGATCTTTGGCTATGGACATTTTATTTGATATTGATTAGTTTGTGTATGTTCAATTTTTTCTTGTTCTAAGAGGTAACCCAAAACTGCAATGATTTCGTTTGATGATAGTGATAAATTTGAGGCCAATTCTCTTGAGTTTGAGGGTTGAGTTTCAAGGGATTTGAGCACCAAATCTACATTTTCTTTTTGAAAATTGGTATTTGGTTGTGTATTATTTTGCAAACATACATTACAAGTTCCACACGCTTTGGATTTGGGTTCCCCAAAGTATGTGAGCAGTTGTTGACTTTTACATATAGCATTATTTTCGATGTAATCGATCACTGCCTGTATCTTTTTATGCTTAATTTTATTTTGGGTGTTTATCTCTTTGGAAATACGGTTTATAGCTTTATCATCCTCTCTTGGTTGCCCAAATGTAATTTGAGCATCTGTATTGGTAGTTTTGAACTTTAGTATTTCCTTGGCATCTAATGTGTTTAAGTAACCGATAATTTCCGAAGGTTTTAGATTCAATATGTTTGCAATTTTTTCTATGTCAATAGCAGTTTCTTGATTATGAATCCCTTCGTATGTTCTTAGAATTGTAGTTACAATCAAGCGCAGTTGATCGTCGTGCGCTAAAGATTCCGAAAGTGTTTTATGCGTAACTAAAACAATAATACTTGCCTTTTTTTTAAAATATTCTTCAAACACAATAAGTCCGTGCCGTTCCAATACTTTCAATCCATTATATGTTTTTCGTTTTGGTAATTCATACAAATGGCAAAATGAATTAAAATTGAAACTATGTTTTTCTTCGCTTAATTCACCATATGCAATCTGAAAATAGGTGCACAACTTCTTATACATTAATTTTAAAAAAGCAACATCTGGAATTTGATTGATGTACCAACTTTTGGTGCTTTGAATATCATTTGGACCAACAAGCAGTACAGCTTGAGCTGGTTTTTGATTTCTTCCCGCTCTTCCAGCTTCTTGGAAATAGTGCTCTAAACTCTCAGGAATGTGTGTGTGGATCACTGTTGAAACATCCGCTTTGTCGATGCCCATACCAAAAGCGTTGGTGGCCACCATAACTTTAGTGATGTTGTCCATCCACTGTTTGTATTGATGGTCTTTCTCTTTATTTCTCAATCCTCCGTGGTAAAACCCACTAGGGCATCCATTCTCATTGAGCATTTTGGCCATTTGCTGTGCAGCAATTCTACTGCCTACATATACTAAAGCACTATCTTTATTCGCTTTTAAAAGTGATTTAATTTTAAAATTTTTATCTTCAAAATGAACAGTTTTATAGGTCAAATTTTTTCTAAAAAAAGAATCTTTGAAGCGTTTAGGTTGTTGTAGACTTAATTGCTCTTCTATGTCTTTTAACACCTGATTTGTGGCGGTTGCCGTAAGTGCAATGGTCGTTGCATTAGGGCATAAAGTGCGCAATATATTTATGGCTCTGTAAGAAGGTCTAAAATCGTGCCCCCACTGGCTTATGCAATGCGCTTCATCGACGGCAATCAAACGGATATTCATCAATTTTAGGCGTTCTTGAACCAATTTGTTTTGAAGACGTTCTGGGGAGAGGTACAAAAATTTATAATCACCATAGGTGCAATTGTCTAATATGCGTTCCAAATCTTTTGAATGATTCAAGTTTGTGAGCGCGATGGCTTTAATACCTTTGTCCGTAAGTGTTTGAACTTGATCTTGCATCAAAGCGATTAATGGAGAAATCACAACACAAATTCCATCATTTATAAGCGCAGGAATCTGAAAACAAATCGATTTTCCACCACCTGTAGGAAGCAATACGATACAATCTTGATGGTTCAAAACAGTTTCGATGATTTCCTGCTGATATGGTCTGAACTTGGTATGTTCCCAGTAACGTTCTAATATTTGAAGCGGCAAGCTCATGCAGTATTATATTGAATTCAGGATGAACGCCATACGGTCTTCAACAGAACCATGTTTTACTTCAATTAAATTATATCCAAAGCGGGTATACCATGTTTTGAGAAATTCATGAATTTCTAATAATTGCTCAAAAGATTCATAGCGTTCATTGTCGGTTTGATGAATGGCTTTCCACGGCGGAAGTATAAACACTTGATCATATTTATGTGTTTCACATGCCGAAATGAATTCTTGATTATAGTCAGATTTGATGTACTCCAAATAAGCAACAATATCTGGAAGTCCACGATCAAAAAACACCACAGATTCATTTGATTTTTCAGCAGTTAAAAATTGTTCCACACGTTTATCCAGCAGTTGTTTACTAAACCATATTGGGTCTTCTAAAAACAGCTGTTTTACTCCATTTTTTTGAGCATCTATAGTTACTTGTCTAGAGATTTCTTCAAAACAATGATGCCCATTTGCTTTTAGCGCATCAATTAATGTTGTTTTTCCAGTGGCTGGCCCTCCAATGAGTACAATTTTTTTTGGTTTCAATCTGTTGTGTCTTAATTCTGTAAAATTCGTGATTTAAAAGTTAAATAAAAAATATGAGTTCGTGTATATTTGCACCACAACGTATAAAAATGCAAACTCAAAACAATTCTGAAGAATTTTACACTAAGCTCAAAGCACAACTTTACGAGACTTCCTCTTGGCCTTCGGCCTACCTTTTTAAATTTATTGTGACTTCTGATCAGAACAAAATTGATAAAATTGAATCAGTTTTCGATAATATGGGGGCTGTAATCCATAGTACAGCATCAAAAAAAGGTACTTATGTGAGTGTTTCAATCAATGTAGTTATGGATAACCCCGAAAAAGTGATTGAAAAATATCAGCAGATTAGTCGTGAAGTAGAAGGTGTGATTTCACTGTAATCCTTTTCGCAGATTTTTAAATTTTTTGTTTAATTTTTGTACTTTGCAATCCAATAATGTAAACACATCGAATGACAGCTTTAACAGACCAACTTGAATATAATACAGAACGCGAACATTTGATTATTCCGGAGTATGGGCGTCATATCCAAAAAATGATCAACCATGCAGTAGCTCAAGAATCTAAAGAAGAGCGCAACAGACTGGCAAAAGCCATCATTTCTGTTATGGGGAACATGCAACCCCATTTGCGTGATGTTCCAGATTTTCAGCATAAACTTTGGGATCAACTTTTTATTATGTCTGGATTCAGATTAGATGCAGATTCTCCTTTTGAGAAACCTTCTCAAGAAATTTTAAACACCAAACCAGATCCGTTGCATTATCCACAAAACTACCCCAAGTATCGTTTTTATGGAAATAATATTAAAACGATGATCGATGTTGCATCCTCTTGGGAAGATGGAGAAATGAAAAATGCATTGATTATCACCATTGCAAACCACATGAAAAAATCATTTTTAAGTTGGAATAAAGATACCGTTGAAGATATTGTGATTTTAAACCATCTTTTTGAATTATCAAATGGTGCTATCGATATAAGAAAAATGGAAGAAAAGCTTGCCGATTCAGCTGTGCTTATCAAAATGCAACGCAAAACGAACAACTACAAAAAATCGAATAAATCGAAAAAAAATAACCGAAACCGAAAACGTTACTAGAAAACAGTTTTAAAATTATCCACTAACTAACCAAAATTTCATCAATTGAAGTCATTTAAAATCGAAGGCGGCCATCAACTCAAAGGATCAATCCAACCGCAAGGGGCAAAAAACGAAGCGCTACAGATTTTATGTGCGGTTTTATTAACCCCAGAGCAAGTTACTATTCATAACATTCCTAACATCATTGATGTAAACAAATTGATTCGTTTGTTGGAAAAACTCGGTGTACGTGTCGAGCAATTATCAGAAAGTACATATACTTTTCAAGCCGATGCTTTAAATTTGGAGTACCTTGAATCAGCAGAATTTAAAGTTGATGGAGCAGGACTTAGAGGTTCTATCATGATTGTAGGCCCTTTACTTACGCGCTTTGGTAAAGGATATATACCCAAACCAGGTGGTGATAAAATCGGCCGTAGACGTTTGGATACGCATTTTGAAGGATTTATTAAGTTAGGTGCAAAATTTAGATACAACAAAGAAGATTATTTTTATGGTGTTGAAGCCAATCAGCTTCAAGGTACATACATGCTTTTGGATGAAGCATCGGTAACTGGTACAGCCAATATTGTGATGGCAGCAGTGATGGCCAAAGGCACTACCACAATTTACAATGCAGCTTGTGAACCCTATTTGCAACAACTTTGTAAAATGCTCAACAGAATGGGGGCGAAAATTAATGGGATTGGCTCTAATTTGCTCACCATTGAAGGCGTAGAATCATTGGGTGGTACAGAACATACCATGTTGCCTGATATGATAGAAATTGGCAGTTGGATTGGATTAGCCGCCATGACACGCAGTGAGTTGACCATTAAAAATGTAAGTTGGGATGATTTGGGTATTATTCCAAATGTATTTAGGAAATTGGGCATCACTATAGAACGCAAAGAAGATGATATTTTTATCCCTGCTCATAAGGAAGGTTATGAAGTTCAAAATTTTATTGATGGTTCTATTTTAACCATATCAGATGCGCCATGGCCTGGCTTTACACCAGACCTTCTTAGTATTATTTTAGTTGTTGCTACCCAAGCTCGAGGTAGTGTGCTTATTCATCAAAAAATGTTTGAAAGTCGATTGTTTTTCGTGGATAAACTCATCGATATGGGCGCCAAAGTTATTTTGTGTGATCCCCACAGAGCATCGGTTATTGGCCATGATTTTAAGTCACAATTAAAAGCAACAACAATGACTTCTCCAGATATCAGAGCTGGTATTTCTTTATTGATTGCTGCTTTATCGGCAAAAGGAACTTCTATTATTCACAATATCGAACAAATCGACAGAGGCTATCAAAATATCGATACGCGCCTTAAAGCAATAGGCGCAAAAATTGAACGTATAGAAGCTTAGTTGCTGCGTCCTAAATTATCTGTTCAACGCTTTTTTATAGGTTTCTAAACAACGTTCACGAGCAAACTTATGATCTACAATAGGTTTGGGATATGAAAATTCTTGATATTCAGGCACCCATTTTTTGATGTAGTCATGATTTTTGTCAAATTTTGTAATTTGAGTTGTTGGGTTAAAAATCCTAAAATAAGGGGCGGCATCAGCACCACAACCAGCAACCCATTGCCAATTACTTACATTACTGGACAACTCAAAATCGTGTAGTTTTTCGGCAAAATAGGCCTCACCCCAACGCCAATCTATAAGAAGATGTTTGCACAAAAAACTTCCCACAAGCATACGTACTCTATTGTGCATGAACCCTGTTTGGTTCAATTCGCGCATACCAGCATCAACAAGAGGGTAGCCCGTCTCTCCACGGCACCATTTTTCAAATTCTTCTTTATTATTTCGCCATTGTATGCCTTCGTATTGTGGCTTGAAACTTTTCGAAACAGTATGCGGAAAATGCCATAAAATTTGCATAAAAAATTCACGCCAAATCAGTTCTTTTAAAAAAGTGATATTTGCACTTTTTTTTGCTTTTGCCACAATAGTTCTTACACTGATTGTACCAAAACGCAAATGAGGCCCAAGTCTTGATGTTCCTGCAACAGAGGGGGTATTTCTTTTTTCTTCGTAAAAATCAATTAAATCATCATCAACTCTAAAGGGGCTAATTTTAATTTTTGAAGGTGTAAACCCCATTTCGTTTAATGTTACCCAATTTGGATTTTTGATTTTCGCACAATGGTTTAGGTGTTTTTCGGAAGGATAGGGTTTCATGTGTTTTTGTTCAAAACAACTTAGCCATTTTTTAGAATAAGGGGTGTATACTTTATAGGGTAATCCATCGTCTTTTGTGATTTCATTTTTTTCAAAAATCACTTGATCTTTATATGTATTGAATGCAATGTTTTGGGTTTTCAGAAACGCATCAATTTCAGCATCTCTTTTGATGGCGTAGGGCTCATAGTCATGATTAGTATAAACTGCTTTTATGGGATACTTTTTAGTCAGCGTTTCAAGCACCTCTTTTGGATTGCCATAATAGGTGTTTATCGCAGTAGTGTACTTTTCTAGTGTTTTGTTGAGTGTTTTTAATTGGTTGAAAATAAAATCTACCCGAGCATCATCTATAGGGAGATGATCTAAAATTTCTGGATCAAATATAAAAATAAGAAGCACATTTTCGTGCTGTTGTAACGCTTTAAACAGTCCATGTACGTCCTTTAGACGCAAGTCACGTCTAAACCAAAATAGTGCTGTTGGATTCATGATGGGAAGGGGCCAAAAAGTTCAATTAATTTTTTTTGACGATAATCAAATATCTCTTTCAATTTTGGTTTCACTAAAATTGGGTGCGCCAATTGGCCTATCCAACCAAAAGGGAGTTTGTAGTCTACAATGTCCTCCATTTCTACACCGCCTTCTATAGGACGTATAAAGTGTTTGTGGTGCCATAAAGCATAAGGACCAAAGCGTTGCTCGTCTACAAAGTATGATTTGTCTTTTACATGGGTTATTTCGGTCACCCATTTTGTTTTAATGCCCAATACAGGGGTGACAATGTATTGAATTATTTGTCCTGGAAACATTTCACGATCGGCACCAGAAAGAATATGAAAGCCCATATAATCAGGTGTAATGGTTTTTAAATTTTCTGGACTGGACAAGAATGTCCAAGCTTCGTCTACAGAAATCGGTAGGTTCTGTTTGGTGTGTAATGTATATAGTTTCATGTGTTTATATTTATTGTTTTCAATGGTCACATGTAACCTTTGATGTTTAAAATAATCATTCCGCTGCGTATTAATAATTATTTTAACATGTCGGTTTCATTTAGTTATAAAGTACAATATAAGTGTTGAGCGATGTGGCTACTAAAAGCCATAAACAGTAGGGAAGTACAAAAAATCGATTGTGATTCAGGGAAGGTTTAAAGGCAAATAAAAAATAGAATGTTAGGATAGTGAGCAAAAGGATATTGATAAGCCCTAATGCAGTAAGGTGCTGATTAAAGAATACATAATTCCAGGACACATTAAGCACAAATTGAATGGAAAAAAGGGCTACAACTTTTTTAAGATTTTCATGTTGAATAAGGAAAGTCATAAACACAGAAAAAAAGATCATCACACAGGTCCAAGCCGCCCCAAAAACCCATCCTGGCGGTGTCCATGGTGCTTGGTTTAATGTATTATACCACAGAGACTCTGGTCCATTGTTCATAAGTAATGTACCAAGAGCAAGTGCGCCAAAATTCAGCACTAAAAAACCAATTAATGTTGCTGTAAATTTCATTTACGCGTTTAATTCATCGAGTTCTTCCAATACTTTTTGAGCTTCCGCATATTTTGCATCGCTTGCAGAGCGATCAACAGACGATAAGTCGTGCCATTCTGCCATGAGCTTTTTGTAGCGGTCCTGTAATTTTTCTTCTTCTGTTTTGCGTTTAAATAATCCAAACATAGCTATTGAATTAATTTTGTGATTTTACTACTCATTGGTTTGGTCATTGAATAGAAGTAATCAATAAATTCTCCATTACGCCCAATTATGAATTTCTGAAAATTCCATTTTACCGACGTATTACTTTTTCCATTCAATTTTTTGTCCGTAAGCCATTCATACAATGGGTGTTTTTCTTTTCCTTTGACTTTAATTTTTTCGGTCATCAGAAAGGTAACACCATAATTTTTCTTACAAAACGTTTCAATCTGATTTGATGTTCCTGGCTCTTGTTGCCCAAACTGATTGCATGGAACTCCAATCACCATTAAATCTTCTTTGTAAGTATCATAAAGTTTCTGAAGCCCTTCGTACTGATTGGTGAACCCACATTCGGAAGCTACATTCACAAACATGATGTATTTGCCTTTATAAGCGCACAAGTCTATTGGTAAACCATCTAATGCATTAATGTCTATATCGTAAATATTCATTGTTTTGTTGTATTGTGCTGCTGCATAATTAAAGTTTAAAAAAGCCGAGATTAGTACAAATAGTTTTAATTTTTTCATGTTAAACTTTTAACGAAACAATCCCACAGTCTAATTTAAACACTTGACCAGAAATGGATTTGGCAGCATCAGAAATCAGATATTGAGCCATTGCCGCAACTTCGGTTGGGTCTAAAAACTTTTTCAATGGGTGTCTCTGAATTGTATTTTCTACCATGCGTTCGTTGCGTAATAGTTTTGCGGCCAAATCTGTTTGCGTAATCGTGGGTGCTATGGCATTAACTCTAACCTTTGGGGCTAAGTCTGCTGCCACGGATCTCATCAACCCTTCTACTGCGGATTTGGCGGTAGAAACACTAGCATGAAATGGCATTCCCATAGCGGTGGCCACTGTACTGAACAAAACTATAGATCCCGATTCTGATTGCAAAAGAGCAGGAGCGTAGGTCTGAATGGCTTTTATAGCACCGATGACGTTGATTTCAAAATCTGTTCTGAAATCCTCTAAGCTTAACCTTTTAAATGGTTTTAAATTAATGCTTCCTGGACAATAAATAAGCCCATCTGCAACGTCTACAGTTGGTAAATCGTCCGTAAGGACATCGCAATTGTAATGGGTCAGATGTTCATGTGTGATTTCTGGAGGTGTCCTGCTGATGTTGATGACCTTGTGTGTGCCCAATAAGGCTTCAACAGTCGCTTTACCAATCCCTTTACTTCCGCCAACAATAATGATTGTTTTCATGATGTTAATGGTCTTCCTTTTAAACGTTTTTCGATTTTTTGTTTTATGACGGTGAGGTCTTTCATCAAGTCCATCAATTTTTGATCCTTGCTTGTTTTGTAAATCTCATTGATCCCCAAAATCAAAGCTTTGACTTCTCTTGAGGCCTCAATCCGTTCGCTTGTATTTTTGAATTTTAAATCTTTTTTTAAAAATTCATGTCCTTCTTTTACTGCACTCATCTTATGATTTTATGTAATTATTGAGCTCTGCGATTTTGGCTGAGCTATTGAAAGCACCGCTATAAAAAGCAGTGACTGTAGCAGAGGTTTCATCTTTTATTCCCCTGGACGAAACACAAAGATGTTTTGCATCTATGATGACAGCAACATCATTGGTCCCCAATATTGTCTTTAATTCTTCCCCAATTTGATTGGTCAGTCGTTCTTGTACTTGTGGGCGTTTCGAGTAGTATTGAACTATCCTGTTAAGTTTTGATAAACCAATCACTTTTCCAGAAGATATATAAGCGACGTGTGCCTTCCCTATAATCGGAACAAAATGATGCTCACAATTTGAGTAGAATGTAATGTTTTTTTCTACCAGCATTTGGTTGTACTGGTACTTATTGTCAAACAGTGCTATATTTGGTTTGTTTTTTGGGTTTAACCCAGAAAAAATTTCATCAATATACATCTTAGCAACGCGATCAGGGGTACCTTTCAGAGAATCATCTTCAAGATCTAAACCCATCACATTCATAATTTCTTCGAATAATATGGATATTTTTTTCTTTTTTTCTTCGTCACTCAACAAAAAAGCATCTTTTTTTATTGGGGTTTCTAGACCAGTGTAAAGGTGGTCATCACCAATGTCGTAGTGAGAAAAACCATTGAGGCGTTTTGTTTTTGTGGTGTTTGTATTCATAAAGGTTTATCGTTTTGAAATTTTATTATTTGAAATTGCCCTTTGTCTATTGCATTTGAATCGACCAGATTCAAAACTGCGCAATTTCTGATGTTTTGTTTTTCTTCCTTGAACTCTTGCACGCCAATGTCTAAAACTTTTTGGTTTCATTTGGTTACGCATCAGTTCAATTACTTGTTGTTCTGTCAATCCAAATTGAAATTTAATGGCATCAAAAGTGGTACGGTCTTCCCATGCCATCTCTATAATTCTATCTATTTCTACTGGTTTGAGTTTCATTATTGTGGTAAAATATATTGCTGATCGAAATCAATTTTTTCCTGCATTAAATTTTTAAAAAAGGTTTTATTCTCCTTAAACGTTTTTGAGTTTTTGAAGTGAATAAATTTGCCTTGAGCGTGAATACTCGTAAAATTTGTTTTATAAAAAACCAACTGATAAAAAGGGATGGCCCATGTAAAATTCTTTAGACCCTTTGTGATGTGAATCAAAACGCCCTTTTTTCTAAGCTCAATATTCGCATAATTAATATCTGAAACACTATTGGAAATGTAACTTAAATTCGGACTCAACTGATCGACGATCATACGTTTCGATCCAACACCTCCACGCTTTAATGCTTCCCAAAAACTGTACGATTGACCTACAAATTCATCGATAAGTAATTTGTGCTCCTTGTTGTAATGTGTTGTATCTAGAACCAATGTAAATGAATTTGTTTAATCAAACTTACTTAATGTTATTCCATTAGCTGTTACAATTAAACAAATATTAACATTTTTAATCTTTCTTTAACAGATTAAAAACGCTCTGGATGGGTTGAAATTTCAGCAGCTCTAAGTTTCATCTCGTAAAGTTCTTCATTTGAAAATTTGTTCAACACAGAATACATCATGCGCATACGTTGGTTGTTGAAGAGTTTTGACTTGTTGTCGTCCAAAAAATTCCAATACAAACTGTTGAAAGGGCATGCATTTTCGCCAAGACGGTCTTTGACATTGTATTGGCATGAGCCACAATAGTTGCTCATTTTATTGATATAGCTTCCAGACGATACGTAGGGCTTAGTAGCAATTTTTCCACCATCTGCATACTGACTCATCCCTCGAGTGTTTGGCAATTGAACCCATTCTATGGCATCGATATAAATGCCTAAATACCAGTCATCTACAGCATCAGGATGGGTTTGTGTCAAGAGTAAATAATTCCCCGTAATCATTAACCGCTGAATATGATGGGCATAAGCGTGATCTAGTGAGTTTTTGATGGTTTTATGAAGACAATTCATTTTCGTTTCACCAGTCCAGAAAAAATCTGGAATAGAACCATAATTTTCCAGGGTATTTAAGGATTTGTACGTTGGCATTTCCTTCCAATACATGCCTCTCATATATTCTCGCCATCCAATCACTTGACGTATAAAGCCCTCGGTTTGCTCGATACTGATGCGGTCCATGTTTTTGCGGTAGGCCTCTAGAACACTAAGAATAATTTCTTTCGGACTTATGATTTTTAGATTCATCGCGAACGATAGGCGCGAGTGAAACAGATAAACTTCATCTGTGTGCAACGCATCTTGAAAATCGCCAAAATACGGAAGTAAAGCATGACAAAAATAGGACAACTGTTGTTGCGCTTGATCCAAATTTATGGGATTCTCAAAATATGATTCTTCAAAGTTTCCAATGGTTTTTATCCCACTCGTTGCAATATCTGCTCTAATTTCTTGAATATCGTTTTTGAATGCCTTGTAAGGAGGGATTTCGGGCTGTCCTTTCCATTTTTTTCTATTGTTGTGGTCATAATTCCAAGTGCCGCCTTCGGGTTGTTCACCATTCATTAAGATATGATGTTTTTTGCGCATGTACCTGTAAAATCGCTCCATAAGGAGTTGTTTTTTACCCTCAAAAAACTCAGCTAATTCATCTCTGGTGGTTAAAAAATGCTCTGTGTCGAAACTTGCTGAGCTAATCGAAATATTGCCGCAGATGGATTTCAATTGTTCATCTAAGCGAAATTCGTCGGGTACTTGGTATTCAAAGTGTTGTAT
The DNA here is from genome assembly GCA_038138145.1 of Formosa sp. GTDB lineage: Bacteria > Bacteroidota > Bacteroidia > Flavobacteriales > Flavobacteriaceae > UBA3537. Next base: position 425,268 of record JAYQDD010000001.1, on the reverse strand, counting down.
GCCATTTTGTTCGATGAGTAGCTTTATGTTTTGTTCTAAATCCTGTTGGTTTTTAGCGTCGTTAATAGTAAAATACACCACCTTATGCCCCTGATGTTGAAGTTGTGCTGAAAACGCACGCATAGCTGCAAAAAAACCAATCACTTTTTGGATGTGGTGTTGCACATAATCTGTTTCTTGACGCATTTCAAAAATGCAGTACAAAACCTGATTATCTACTGCCGAAAACCACGAATGGTTCTGGTTCAATTGATCTCCTAAAATAAGGCGTAATGTTTTCATCTAAAATAGTTTCGTTTGTAACCACTGATCTCTAAACTTGTTGTTGGCATCGTATCGTTGTGCTTGCAATTGTACATTGAACACTCGATCTCTTGGATCGTTACCAACTCCAGCGACATACATCCAATTGCCATAATTGCTGTGTACATCATAATCTAAAAGCATACTTTCAAAATAGGCCGCCCCAATGCGCCAATCTAGTTTTTGTGTTTTAGCAAAATAGGACGCTACATTTTGCCGCCCTCGGTTACTCATCCAACCTGTATTTTTGAGTTCAATCATGTTCGCATTCACAAAGTCATCAGCGGTATTGCCATCAATCCATTGCTGTATAAATTTTTGATGATCAAACCATTTATAATGATTTTTTAAAATACCGTCAATTTTGAAAATTTCATTCCCGTGTTTTAAAGAAACGTATTTAAAAAAGTCTCTCCAGATTAACTCAAACACCAACCAATAGGTCGATTGATTAGAAAAATACTCTTCTTCAAAAGCTTTTACTTTCCAATAAATTTGTCGTGCGGACAAACTACCATTGGCGAGCCATGGTGAAAATTTTGAACTGTAATTCAAGCCAAGTAGTCCATTTCGTGTTTTTTTGTAGACGCCCAAAGCCTTGCTTTCAAAGAAGTAATAGTCTAAACGCTTAGCAGCAGATTTCGCTCCACCCTGAAATGGAAAGACGGTTCGGCTGTCGGTTTCAAAATCTTCAAATCCTAAGTTTTCTAATGTTGGAATTTTTGGCACATGTTCAAGTGTTGCTGAATTATCTTGTGCCTGTATTTTAAAAACTGGCCGTACTGATGATTTTTTTTCAAGTTGTTTCCTAAACTGTGTAAATACTTTTGGTGTTTCAGAACAATCAAAAGGAACATCAGTAGGGTGAAATAAAAATTGATCGTATAATTCCTGAACTTTTACCTCTTTTGGCAAGTCTTTTTTTACCTGTTCTAAATCAGACTGCTCCTCTTGAGTCCACTCTTTTTGCAAGAAAATGGATTGAACTTTGTAGGACTCAATCAGATTTTTCATTTTGCTTTTTGCAGAGGCATTAAAAACCAGAAAACTTATGTTTAATTTACGAAGTTCTTCTTGTAAGCACTGCAATGTTTCTAATAAAAATTTTGCTCTGTAGCGCTCCATTTTTTTAAAACCATACTTCGTGGTATCAAATGATTTTGGGTCTAAAAAATAGACGCCAATCACACGATCCGAAGATGCCAAAGCAGACTTGAGCACATTATTATCTTGAGCTCTCAAATCGTTTCTAAACCAAACTATTGATGTCTTTTGTTGCTGCTGCATTTCTTACTACAATATTTTACAAATTCCCAGTCCCGTGCCCATTTTTTTCGCCAAGAAAAAGGACGCTTACACACCACACAAATTTTTGACGGGAGCTCTGATTTTTTCAAATGTTATTTTTTAATACTTAACGTACTCTTTGGACGTTGGTATGGAATACGTTCTTTAAGTTCTGGAACAGTATATCCATCTAATCCATTGATGGCTACAATATTGGCTTTCGATAAATTGATGAATCCATCATCTTCTAATAAATCCGGACGAACAAACAAATCCTTGATTTCACCAATCAGTTGGATCGTATTATTTGCTTTGATCTCGTATTCTTCGCAATACGTAAGTGCCATTTGTATCGGTGCGTTTTTCACAAAAGGAGCATGCCATCCATTTTTGTATTCTTCCTCAAGGGCAGTTATATCAAATTCAGATATTTCTTTATTGTATTTTGCCGAAGTATGATGCGCATCTTCAATTATAGATGCATCGATATGGTTAATGGTAAATTGTCCTGTTTTTTTGATGTTTTCATAGGTGTTTCTTGGAACATCTGTAACCGGTCTAAAAATGACTCCCAGTAGTGGAGGGTTAGAACCCAAATGGGTGACAGAACTGAAGACAGCAACGTTTGCAATGCCAGAATTTGACTTTGTTCCAATAAGGTTGGCGGACTTAAATCCAGAGCAACTATTGATTAGATTAATTCTAAAAATATGATCTAATTCTTCAAAATCTTGGCGTCTTAAATGTATCATTAGTAGTGTTGGAATTGATTAATTTTAACCTCATTTGCTTTTAAATCAAACATGAGATTATAAAGCCCAAAAAAGGTTCGATTCATATAAATAAAATGTTTTGATCCTCTATTGCTATTGAATTTTCGCAGCTCAGTATTTTGGCTATACCGTTCGGCCAAATCGCCAATTTTTCCAAAAAATTCTGGATCTGAAAAGTCAAAAACCTCTTTTTGAAAAGGGAGCGTAAATACACTGAGTAATTCATGAAACATGGCTGTGAAAAAAGTGATTTCTTCTTCAGTGTCCTTAGAAGTTAAAATTTCCAATTCATAGAGTTTTTCTGAAAAACGGATGCTGTTATCAATTACTGATTTATCTGCAAGTTCGAAGTAGGGGGTGTAAAATGCCTCTGGAATAACCTTCATGCATCCAAAGTCTAGCGCAATAAGTTGAGCGTCATTGTTGATAAGAAAATTCCCTGGGTGTGGATCTGCATGCACTTTTTTTAGATTGTGAATTTGATGCATATAAAAATCCCACAATGCTTGGCCTAAGCGGTTAGATTTTTCTTTATCGGAGTTGTGCTTTACAAATTCAGAAAGGTGTTCTCCCTTCATAAAATCCATTGTCAGAATTCTGTTGGAGGACAATTCATTGTAATATGATGGGAAAAGTAGGTTAGGAATGTGGGCACAAGCTTTAGCAATCTCTTTACTTTGTTCAATTTCTAGACAATAATCTGTTTCTTCTGTGAGTTTGTCTTCAACTTCCCTAAAGTATTTGTCTGAGTCTTTTGCATTAATGTTAAACATTTTTAGCGCAATGGGTTTTACCAAAGCTAAATCGGATTTTATACTATCCGCAACACCAGGATATTGGATTTTCACGGCAAGTTCTTTACCATTTTTTTTAGCTTTGTGTACTTGTCCTATGCTAGCAGCATTGACCGAGTTGGCATCAAACTCATCAAAAATAACCTCAGGAGATTGGCCAAAATATTTTTTAAACGTTTTTACGACTAGAGGCGAGGATAGAGGAGGAACCGAGAACTGTGCAAGCGAAAATTTTTCTACGTAAGCTCGTGGAAGAATGTTTTTTTCCATGCTTAGCATTTGCGCTACTTTTAATGCACTCCCTTTAAGCTGCTTTAATCCTCCATAGATATCTTCAGCATTGTTTTTGTTTAAATTTTCTTTGGCGACTTCTTCAGATTTACTGAGTTTTTCGCTGTAGTATTTAAGGTAATTTACACCAACTTTCGCTCCAGTAGATACGATTTTGGAAGCACGCTGTAGTTTCGAGGTAGGGATACGGTCGATAGATTTCATTAATGTGCACCCATTTTTTCTTTAAACAAAAATTTACCGAAGTCAACCACGCTTTTAAGAGGTTTTGTATGCGCCAATTCGAAACTTGCAGCTATAGATTTTTCGATAAAGAGGTCCGTTTTTTCAAAATCGGCCGAGTCGTCGTCTAACCAAAATTTTAAGGTCACGAGCATTTGTACCCAATAGGATTCATTGACCACGCTATCTTTGATCTCATCAATGCGTTTGTTTTTTAGTTCAAGCCCACTCAAATCAAGTTGATCAACAAATTCTAAAAACTTTTTGCGTAAGGATTTTAGTTTTTTCAGATGATTCAACCCTCCTTTGGTGCTGTGAAGTGCTTGGGTAACATAGCTACGGTTGGCGGTTAGATTCCCAAAAAATGTAAAATAAAAACTCAACAATCGATTTTGGTCGTCGTAGCTCTTGTAGTCTTTGCTTTTTTCGAGGGTTTTGATGGTGTTGTCGAAAAAAGTTTCAAAAATTGAAGATTCTAACGCTTCAAATGAACCAAAAAAACTATAGAATTCTGATTCCTCGAACTTATTCATTTTGGCGAATGTGTATACGCTTTTTGGTGTTCCGTTGTGCTCAAGTACGCTGTTCATGTACAACGCAATAAGTTTGTCTTTGGTAAGTTTTGTATTTTTTGCCATAGGGAAATTGATTTTTACAAAAATATGACTTGTTCAAGTTTTTATTTTAATAATTAAACAAACATTAACATTTATAATGAATGACAATAGTTTTGATATTTTTTCTAATTTTAAAATCTCAAATCTATCTTATGCTAAACAAAGTTTATTGAAGTGCTGTTTTTGGCGTAGAGGCCCATACCATCACGGTTGAGGTCAATGTCGATAATGGGATTGGGTACCACCTCGTAGGACTCCCTGATAATGCCATTAAAGAAAGTAATTTTCGAATTGCAGCAGCATTGGAAAACAATGGCTTTCGAATTCCAGGCAAAAAAATCATCATCAATATGTCGCCCGCAGATATGCGTAAAGAGGGCTCTGCTTATGATTTAACTTTGGCAGTGGGGATTTTAGCGGCCTCTAATCAAATCAAAGCACCAGATTGGAGCGCTACATCATCATGGGAGAATTGTCTCTTGATGGTAGTTTAAATCCAATAAAAGGCGCACTTCCCATCGCTATAAAAGCCAAAGAAGAGGGATTTCAAGGGTTCATACTCCCATAGCAAAACGCCAAAGAAGCAGCAATTGTAAAAGGGCTTAAAGTTTATGGCGCAAACCATATTACAGAAGTCATCAATCATTTTGATAAAAACATAGAAATTGAGGTTGCCACATTTGATATTCAAGAAGAATTTGCAAAAGCATTAGATCAACCTGAATTTGATTTTGCAGATGTCAAAGTACAAGAAAGTATCAAGCGTTGTATGGAAATCGCCGCCGCTGGAGGGCATAACATCATTCTCATTGGCCCACCAGGAAGCGGGAAAACCATGTTAGCCAAACGACTACCGTCCATCTTACCACCGATGACCTTACATGAAGCTTTGGAAACCACTAAAATTCATTCCGTGGTAGGACGTTTGCGTGCTCCTTCTGGGTTGATGACCCAACGGCCATTTCGTTCGCCTCACCATACCATATCTGATGTTGCACTCGTAGGAGGAGGGCAGTACCCTCAGCCCGGTGAAATCTCTATGGCGCACAATGGGGTGTTGTTTTTAGATGAACTGCCAGAATTTAAGCGTTCAGTGCTTGAGGTTATGCGTCAACCCTTGGAAGATTTAGAGGTTACTATTTCGAGAGCAAAATTTACAGTAACATACCCAAGTAGTTTTATGTTGGTCGCCAGTATGAATCCAAGCCCAAGTGGGTTTTTTAATGACCCCTCATCACCTGTAACCTCGTCACCAGCCGAAATGCAACGGTATATGGGTAAAATTTCAGGCCCATTGTTGGATCGTATTGATATACATGTAGAGGTAACGCCTGTGCCCTTTGAAAAATTGACTGAAGAACGTCGTGGTGAACCCTCAATTATCATCAGAACTCGTGTAACCAAAGCGCGTGAAGTGCAAACAAAACGTTTTGATGCACTAAAAAATGTCCATTACAACGCGCAAATGCAAACCAAACACATTCGAAAATTTTGTGTTTTGGACACACAATCAAAAGCGCTTTTAAAAAGCGCTATGGAACGTTTAAATTTGTCCGCGCGGGCCTATGACCGTATCCTCAAAGTGGCACGCACTATTGCCGACCTTGAAGCGTCAAAATCTATAGAAAGCAGAAACATTAGTGAAGCGATTCAGTACCGAAGCTTGGATCGAGAAGGGTGGTTAGGGTAAATTAAATTAAAACTTTATATAAATTTTATAAAATATTGAAAATCAATATTTTAATTATTTACTATAAGTAAAACTTATAGTTCTTTTTTGTAGATTTAGCCAAACCATTTAAATGCCTTTTTAATCTTTTTTAGCTTATTTGTGTAGGGTGCATAACGCAAAGGAATATCCAACCAATTGGCTTTTATAGTAATGCCTTTTTTGTGTGAAAATGTATCAAAACCGAGTCGTCCGTGGTATGCGCCAATACCACTTTCGCCAACCCCACCAAAAGGCAATCTTGGGTTTCCAAAATGGATCATAGTGTCGTTTACTGAACCTCCCCCAAAGCTGTATTTTTTTATGAGCGTATTGTAGAATTTTTTTCTATTTGAAAATACATAAAAGCCCAATGGTTTTTCGTAGCGATTTACAACACTTTCAATCTCTTCTTTTGTGGAATAACTCAAAATGGGTAAAATGGGCCCAAAAATTTCACCTTCCATAAGTGTGCTGTTCAAATCAGGGTTATCTACTAAGGTCGGGGCTAAATAATTGTCTTCAGCATCAATTTGACCTCCATGCACCACATTTACGCCTTGAAGCATCTTGGAAAGCCGTTCTAAATTTCGCGTATTGACGATACGTGGATAATCTATTGACGTTTTAGGGTCTTTGCCGAAGGCCTTTATAATTTCGGTTTTTAAATGGTCAATTAGCTTAGCTTTGATGCTGTGTTCTACGATGAGATAATCTGGAGCAATACATGTTTGCCCTGCATTCACGAATTTGCCCCAAACCAAGCGTTTGGCCGTTAATTTTAGATCAACACTATCATCAATGATACAAGGATTTTTGCCTCCCAGTTCGAGGGTTACAGGGGTCATGTACTGCGCAGCGGCCTTGGCTACAATTTTCCCTACAGGAACACTTCCCGTAAAGAATATATAGTCCCATCGTTCGTTGAGCAGCGCTGTAGTTTCTGGTATTCCACCTTGAACCACATAAAGGTGCGCTTTGTCAAATATTTCTGATAAGATATCTTCAATGATTTGAGCGGTATGGCTTGTCAGTTCACTAGGTTTTAAAACGACCGTATTTCCAGCCGCTATGGCCGAAATTGCGGGGGCTATAGCCAACTGAAAAGGGTAATTCCATGGGGCGATCACTAAAACTTGCCCATAAGGTTCGCTGTAGATATAGTCCCTAGAAGGAAAGTTAAGCGCAGCGGCGCGTACTTTTTTGGGTTTTGTCCATGCGTTCAAATTCTTGAGCGTCATGTCAATCTCCGAGATCAAAATACCGATTTCACTAAAATAAGCCTCAAATTTAGATTTTTTAAAATCTTTATGTAGTGCTTCAAATATAGCTTCTTCATTCTTTAAAATGCTTTTTTTAAGCTGAATCAAGGTTGATTTTATAAACGACAAATCTCTTGTTTTGCCCGTATTAAAAAATACTTTTTGTTGCTCTATGAGTTGTTTTAGTTCTGTCATAATTAAATCATTTTTGGCATTCATTCCACAATTTTTCATCTGGAAGTGAAGCATTGATGGTAATGGAATCTTTTGAAACAGGATGAATAAATTGTACCTTTTTTGCATGCAGATGAATTCCGCCATCTGTGTTACTGCGCTTAGCCCCATATTTCAAATCGCCTTTGATAGGACAACCAATATACGCCATTTGGCTTCTAATTTGATGGGATCGACCTGTTTCTAATGTTATTTCTAACAGCGAATAACGCTGTAATTTCGATAGTATTTTGTAGTGTAAAATCGCTTTTTTACTGTCTTTAACTTCTTTGGGATAAACTTTGGTCGTGTTTGTTTTTGGATTTTTTTTCAACCAATGGGTCAAGGTGTCTTTTTGTTGTTGTGGTGCATTTCTTACCAGCGCCCAATAGGTTTTATCAATTTTTTTATCGACAAACAGTTGATTCATACGCTTCAATGCTTTGGATGTTTTTGCAAAAATAACCAGTCCTGAAGTTGGTCGATCCAAACGATGAACAACTCCTAAAAACACTGCACCAGGTTTGTTGTATTTTTGTTTGAGGTATACCTTAACAATTTCTGAAAGTGGAGGGTCGTTGGTTTTATCGCCTTGTACGATGTCACCAACACGTTTATTGACTGCTATGAGGTGATTGTCTTCATATAACACCTGTACATTAGACGCATTTGTGACAACTCTGGACATGATTAGTATTGCTCGTCTGCATTTGGAAAATCAGACGACTTTACATCATTGACGTATTGACTTATGGCTTTTGTCATGGATTCAAACAAGTTCATGTAGCGTCTTAGGAATCGAGGATTAAACTCATGAGTCATTCCAATCATGTCATGAAGTACCAAAACCTGTCCATCGACATCAGTGCCAGCACCAATTCCAATAACAGGTATGCTGATACTTTCGGCAACTTTTTTGGCTAGTTTAGCAGGGATTTTCTCAAGAACAAGTGCAAAACACCCCACACGTTCCAACATTTTTGCATCCTCCATAAGTTGCATGGCTTCTTGTTGTTCTTTGGCACGAACAGAGTAAGTACCAAATTTATAAATAGATTGCGGAGTAAGTCCAAGGTGTCCCATGACAGGAATTCCAGCATTAAGTATCTTGTTTATGGAGTCTTTGATTTCTTTACCACCTTCTAATTTCACAGCATGTCCACCACTTTCTTTCATGATACGGATGGCAGAACGCAATGCTTTTTTAGAATCACTTTGGTAAGTCCCAAAAGGCAAATCGACCACTACGAGTGCACGTTCAATGGCGCGAACTACTGCAGATGCATGATAAATCATTTGATCTAAGGTGATGGGTAAGGTTGTTTCGTGTCCCGCCATGACATTACTCGCCGAGTCACCCACAAGGATTACATCAACACCTGCACCGTCCACAATTTTGGCCGTAGTGAAATCGTACGCGGTAAGCATTGAAATTTTTTCTTTCGCAGCTTTCATCTCCACTAAAGACTTGACTGTGACGCGTTTATATTCTTTTTTGTTTGCCATATAGTCCTAATATTTTTGGTAAAAATAGTGAAAAAGAAATGTATTATTATGACACCTTGTCATATTTTGTGTCATGGCATAATGATTGACAGGTAATTGATGTATAAAATTTAAAAAATTAAAATAACACCATAAATTATGAGTAAAATAATTGGAATCGATTTAGGAACAACCAACTCATGTGTTTCTGTAATGGAAGGTAATGAGCCTGTAGTCATCACAAATGCTGAAGGTCGTCGTACAACCCCTTCTGTGATTGCCTTTGTAGAAGGCGGTGAAATCAAAGTAGGGGACCCTGCCAAGCGTCAAGCGGTAACTAATCCAGAAAAAACAGTCTACTCCATTAAGCGATTCATGGGGAATAAGTTCTCTGAATCTAAACAAGAAGTAGGGCGAGTTCCTTATAAAGTTGTAAAAGGGGATAATGATACGCCTCGTGTCGATATCGATGGACGTTTGTATACGCCACAAGAACTTTCGGCCATGGTACTTCAAAAAATGAAAAAAACTGCTGAAGAGTTTTTAGATCAAGAAGTTAGCGAAGCGGTTGTAACTGTTCCAGCATACTTTAATGATGCACAGCGTCAAGCCACAAAAGAAGCTGGAGAAATTGCAGGATTAAAAGTCCGTAGAATCATCAATGAACCCACAGCTGCGGCATTGGCCTATGGATTAGATAAAAAAGGAAAAGACCAAACCATAGTTGTTTTTGACTTTGGTGGTGGTACTCACGATGTTTCTATTCTGGAACTTGGCGATGGTGTTTTTGAAGTACTTGCTACAGATGGAGATACCCATCTTGGAGGTGATGATGTTGATGAAAAAATCATCAACTGGTTGGCAGATGAGTTTAACAATGATGAAAGTATAGACCTCAGAAAAGACCCTATGGCACTTCAGCGTTTGAAAGAAGCTGCTGAAAAAGCCAAAATAGAATTATCGTCTTCTGCACAGACAGAAATCAATTTACCATATGTAACTGCTACAGCCAGTGGTCCAAAACACTTGGTACGTACATTATCTCGCGCGAAGTTTGAACAACTGATTGATGACCTCGTAAAGCGCACAATCAAACCATGTGAGACAGCCCTTAAAGCTGCTGGTTTGTCGAAGAGTGATATCGACGAAATTATTTTGGTTGGTGGATCTACACGTATTCCAGCTGTTCAGGATGCTGTTGAACAATTTTTTGGCAAAAAGCCAAATAAAGGCGTTAACCCTGATGAGGTTGTGGCCGTTGGTGCTGCTATTCAAGGTGGTGTACTTACTGGTGATGTCAAAGATGTATTGCTTTTGGATGTAACTCCACTTTCTCTTGGTATTGAAACCATGGGTAATGTGATGACTAAATTAATTGAAGCCAACACAACCATTCCAACCAAGAAATCACAGGTGTTTTCTACTGCGGCTGACAATCAACCCTCTGTAGAAATTCATGTACTGCAAGGAGAGCGTGCGATGGCTGGAGACAACAAAACTATTGGACGTTTCCATTTGGACGGTATTCCACCAGCTCAACGTGGAGTTCCTCAAATTGAAGTGACTTTTGATATTGATGCCAATGGAATCATTAAAGTTTCTGCAACAGACAAGGCCACAAACAAATCTCAAGACATTCGTATTGAAGCTTCATCTGGATTGACCGAAGAAGAAATCGAAAAAATGAAGCAAGATGCTGAAGCCAATGCTGAAGCAGATGCAAAAGCAAAAGAAACTGCAGATAAGCTCAACAGTGCTGATGCGATGATTTTTCAAACTGAAAAGCAACTCAAAGAATTTGGGGATAAATTATCAGATGATAAAAAACAACCAATTGAAACTGCTTTGGAAGAATTGAAAAAAGCATATGAAACCAAAGACCTTGCGGTGATTGACCCTGCGTTAGAAAAAATCAACGAAGCATGGAAAGTTGCCAGTGAGGAAATGTATAAAGCACAACAAGATGCTCAAGCGGCTAGTGGGGCAGGCCCAGAAGCAGGTTCAGATGCCCAAGCTGAAGGTGACAATGTTGAAGATGTTGACTTTGAAGAAGTGAAATAAGCACAAATTTTGTCAATCAAAAAAGCACAATCTACTGCGTAGACTGTGCTTTTTTTGTGAATATATTTCAATTTAAATGTTTTTATTGGAAAACATTTTCAGCATCACAATCGCATGCGGAAAGGTCACAGCGGCAATAAACGCAAAAAATAAGCTTTGAAAGTGTTTTTCATCTTCAAAAGCAAAATAAAGCAGCCCCATACCAAGCAAGGAAACCAACCAATAGGGAAGGGCAGCTTTGGTGTATTTTAAGATGTGTGGGCGCTTTAAATCTCCATAAGCAAAATTAATTTGTTCCAACAGCGAAGGAATACTGTGCCATATGATGAAATAAATAGTAAACCCCCAGATTAGTGAAGAAGATTTAAAAATAATCATTAACACCAAAAGGGTAAAAAGCTCTTTTAGAATTGTTGCTCGTTCGATTTTTTTCTGACGCAATGCGATAGTCAAAAATATAAGTATAGAACCTCCCAGAATCAACAATAATTCTTCGGCGTAAAGATTATTGAGTTTGATGTTCGCAATTTCATTAATAATCATTTTTACTTGCTCATCATTAAAATAAAACACCATAAACAAGATAAATAACCCATAACCAAAGAAATAAAGTCTTTTTGGAACTTTTTTGATTGTTGTTAAACTTTCTTGCCAGTGTTGTTCACCAAAATGATATGCACTAAAGCAAATAAACAATATCAAGGCCAAAATAGGAATCCAATAAAAAATAAGCACTGCTCCAGAGACAACAAGAAGATAGGTGAGGAGAATTTTTAGAAAATGGAAATTAGAATTTTTTGTTAATGTGTTAATGATCAAAATATCATTGGATCCATGAATCATACCAAAAGTGAAGATTAGAAAAAAGCCCAAAACCAGCTCAAAATCTTCTGGAAATAAGGTGGTAATCCACAATCCAAGGAAGCTTGATACGATTGAGAATCTGTAAATTTTTTTCATAATTAATTGTTAAATAATCAGTTTAAACACAAAAAAAAATGAAATTGGCAATGATTTGTCTAAAAAATTGATACATTTGTTTAAACAAAACTAACAAAATTTTTAGAAAAATGACAAATTTATTCTTACCACTTGTCGCAGACGTTACTGGTAACGTAAACGACCCAGTGAATTTCACATTCTTTATAGGATGTATGGCAATGATGGCAGCTTCTGCCTTCTTTTTCTTATCGTTAAGCCAATTTGACAAAAAATGGAGATCCTCTGTTTTAGTTTCTGGTTTAATTACTTTTATCGCTGCAGTACACTATTGGTACATGCGCGATGCGGCTATGGCTGGTGCACTTGACAATGTAACAGCATTCCGTTATGTAGATTGGATTTTGACAGTACCATTAATGTGTGTTGAATTCTATTTAATCCTCAAAGTTGCTGGTGCTACTAAATCACTACTTAACAAAATGATTTTATTATCTGTTGTGATGCTAGTGACTGGTTACATTGGAGAATCTGGTGGAGATGCTGTAATCTGGGGTACTATTTCAGGTTTAGCTTATTTCGCAATTGCTTATGAAATCTGGTTAGGTGGAGCAGCAAAACTAGCTAAAGAAGCTGGTGGCGACGTACTTCATGCACACAAAATCCTATGCTGGTTTGTCCTCGTTGGATGGGCAATTTATCCTGTAGGATATATGGCAGGTACAGAAGGTTGGTACGGTGCTGCAGGTTCTTTCTTCGGAATGGAGCTTGACATGCAAGTGCTTTACAACATAGCTGATGCAATCAACAAGATTGGTTTCGGTTTAGTAATCTATAGTTTAGCTGTCAAAAAGACATCATAACTTGTAATACCAATTTAAATTACAAATTAAAGCGCAATTTTTTAATTGCGCTTTTTTTTACACTATTTTTAACTTAAAACGGTCTACTGACCGTTTTTACTTTTTGTAACTTTACTGAAAATTATTTGAAATGAAATTATCTAAAGATGAAATACTTCAGCAAGCCAACAACGTTTGTAAAGGTAATTTAATGGAAACCTTACAAATAGAATTTGTTGATGCTGGAGAAGATTTTATCACTGCACGTATGCCTGTAAATAATCGAATACACCAGCCCGATGGAGTTTTGCATGGGGGGGCAACTGCTGCGCTTGCCGAAACTGTCGGAAGTTTTGCAGCCCATATTTTTCTCGATACGAATAAATATTTTGTTCGTGGTATTGACCTTTCTGCTCAACATGTCAAAAGCGTCAAAACAGGGTTTGTTTACGCCAGAGCAAAATGCATCCATAGTGGGAGAACCACGCAGTTATTTGATATTAAGGTGACCAATGATAATAAAGAACTTGTTTCTTTGTGCAAACTGACAACCATTACCTTACCAAAATAATTTTTTTGATGGCTGACAATCGTTTTTTAGATCGTATAAATGCACAAATAAAATTCAAAAAGCCATTTGTGTTGTATTCTGATTTTGGCAAAAATTCGATACAAGCACAGCTTCAATCCAATGCTGAGGTTTATAAAACCTCCTCCTTTACAGAACAAGGTTTTGTTTTTGCACCCTTTGATTTAAAAGTTCCTACATATATTATTCCTAACGCATCATCTGAGCTGTTGCAGATTCATGAAATTCCTGACTACACAAGCGCTTTGACGCCTATTGCCAATGCATCGGAATCTTCGCCACATAAGCAGCTCATTAAAAAAGCAATAGAAAGCATAAATGCAACGGACTTAGAGAAAGTTGTATTGGCGCGAACGGCATCATTAACATTTTCAAAAATGGATGTCATTGCCCTTTTTCTCTCTTTAGCTGCGGCATATCCAAAGGCCTATACCTACTGTTGGTATCATCCAAATACTGGTTTTTGGCTTGGTGCTTCACCTGAAACCTTGTTAGAAGTAGAAAATAAAAAATTTAAAACAATGGCCCTGGCAGGAACACAGGAATTTACTGGGTCTATGAACGTTAAATGGGATGAGAAAAATCACGAGGAACAACAATTTGTCACAAGCTATTTAAAAACTACATTAGAAAAACATGCACTAGACATAGAAATTTCCACACCAAAAACCATAAGAGCAGGGAAGTTGCTTCATTTGCAGACTACGCTTGCAGGAACATTATTTGATGCCCCAGACGTCTTAAAAGCGCTTATTTCGAGTATACACCCCACACCAGCTGTTTGTGGGACTCCAAAAACATTGGCCATGTCATTTATAAAAGCCAATGAATCCATAGATCGTGCTTATTATTCGGGATTTTTGGGTCAAATAAACACCTCTAAAAACAATTCATTAGTTACTAATCTTGTCGTAAACTTAAGGTGTATGCATCTGAACGGCAACGAAGCTACTTTATACGCAGGTGGAGGCATCACTTCAAAATCCAATCCTGAGACTGAATGGGATGAGACAGAAGCCAAATTACGTACCATTACGTCTGTTTTGTAGTCCTAAAAAACACTTTTTTAACACGATATAATCGTGCAAAATGAATACCTTTGCACTCTGATGAAATGGCCAAAACACGATTTAGCGCAATTCATAATTCAGCTTTGTGCATCCAAAGGGGTAAAGCATGTTGTCATATCGCCTGGAAGCAGAAATGCTCCACTTACGATTGGATTTACGCATCACAATTTTTTTAAGTGCTACAGTGTTGTCGATGAGCGTTCTGCTGGATTTTTTGCTTTAGGGATTGCCCAACAAACCTCCGAGCCAGTAGCTGTAGTTTGTACTTCTGGAAGTGCACTACTCAATTATTATCCCGCTGTAGCCGAAGCGTTTTATTCAGGTTTGCCTTTGGTCGTAATTTCTGCGGATCGCCCACAGCATCTTGTGAATATTGGTGATGGACAAACCATCATTCAACCCCATGCTTTTGGGAAGCATATTCTTTTTGAGGCTAATCTGACTCCTCCAGTCAAAACTCTTTTTTCAAGTGTTTTACAAGCACAGCTTAAAGCACAACAACTAATTTCCAAAGCGTTAGACACCGCACAACAAAAAATGGGCCCTGTCCATATCAATGTGCCTTTCGATGAACCGCTTTATCAAACTGTAGAGCAGCCCAACAAAATCCATAATCCATCAAAAAAAACTGATACCAGAGACAGTGTTACCCTCAGTACTTCTGTGCTTAAAACTTGGCAAAACGCCAAACGAAAATTGATTTTGGTCGGTGTAAATCCACCAAATTCTCTGGCATCAGACGTATTGGAACAACTGGCCAATGACCCCTCAGTCATCGTACTTACAGAAACCACGTCAAATTTACACCACCCCAATTTTTTTCCCTTTATAGATCAATTGATAGCACCTCTAAACGAAACTGAATTTGAAGCACTTCAACCAGATTTGCTTTTAACGTTTGGCGGATTGATTATCTCAAAAAAAATAAAAGCTTTTTTACGCAAATATCAACCAAAACACCATTGGCATGTGGACCCGTACAGAGCAAATGATACGTTTTTCAGTTTAAATAAGCATTTTAAGTGCACGCCCAATACTTTTTTTAATCAGCTGTTAAAAATTCCTTCTCATACGGAAAGTACATATTTTGATATTTGGAACACAGTTAAGCACTACCGCCGAAAAGGGCACGAACGTTATTTGAAATCCATGCCTTTTAGTGATTTTAAGGCCTTTGAATTAATTTCTGCCGCAATTCCTCATCAGTATATGGTTCAGTCTGGAAACAGCTCTGCTATTCGTTATTTACAGCTTTTTGAATTTCATTCTTCTATTGAATTATATTGCAATAGAGGGACAAGCGGCATTGATGGTTCTACGAGTACGGCCGTAGGAGCTTCAGTAGTTTCTAAGCGTCCAACCCTTTTGATCACAGGCGATTTGAGTTTTTTCTATGACATCAACGGGCTTTGGAATACCTCTACTCCAGACGATTTTAAAATTATTGTCATCAATAATGGCGGAGGTGGAATTTTTAGAATTCTCCCCGGAAACGACAATTCTACTTTATTCGAAACTTATTTTGAAACAAAGCACCAACGTACTGCAAAAGCGTTGGCAAAAGACTTTGGTTTTTCGTACAGTATGGCCAATTCTACTCCCACATTAGTGGAGGCCTTAGCTCACTTTTTTGATGCTGCTGATGAGCCAAAACTCCTTGAAATCTTTACCCCATCGTCTGAAAATGACAAAATTCTTCTCTCTTATTTTGATGAAATCATCAAAAAAAGTTGAAAAAAAGTTGAAAAAAATGTGACTTTTTTCAAAATGGTGTGTCATACTACATGAGGAACTGTATAAAACAGTCAAATTATTATTAATTATAAACCCAATAGTATTATGAGCAAAAGAGAAGAATTAATTCAAAAGTATGCCAATGATTTAAAAAAAAATGTAATGTTCAACCAGACATGGATCTTCTAAAAAAAGTAACCATCGGTTGTGGCCCTTCAATTTACGACAACGATGCGAGTACCGTATCAGGCACAGATTCATCGGAAATTGAGACTGTACGTAACAATTTTTTAATCAATAAATTAGGGCTAAGCGATTCACCAAAATTAGATGAAGGCATCAACAAAGTGCTTGATTTGTATGGTAAATCCAACCATAACAAGTACCGTGAAGTCGTGTACTACTTACTCACCAAGCATTTTGGTAAAGCGGTGTATTAGGATTAAATCTTAAGAAAAAACCACCGTTTTGTTGCCATACACCATCACTTTTTGGTCGATGTGGTGTTTAATGGCTGTAGAAAGTACAATTTTTTCTAAGTCGCGCCCTTTACTTATTAAATCTTTGATGGTGTGGGTATGAGAAACACGCACAACATCTTGTTCAATGATAGGGCCAGCGTCCAATTCGGTGGTTACATAATGCGAGGTCGCACCAATAATTTTCACACCACGTTTAAACGCTGAGTGGTAGGGTTTTGCACCCACAAATGCCGGTAAAAAAGAGTGGTGAATATTAATAATTTTTGAAGGATAAACATCAATAAGTCCTTGTGGGATGATTTGCATGTAGCGCGCCAAAACAATAAAATCAATTTGATGTTCTTTCAATAATTTAAGGTGTGCTTGTTCGGCCTCATTTCGAGTTTCGGGTGTAACTGGTACATGAAAAAATGGGATTTCAAAACTATCGGCAATAGGTTTTAAATCCATGTGGTTGCTTACAATAAAAGGAATTTCTATTTTTAACTCCCCAGATTTGAAACGCCCCAAAATATCGTATAAACAATGATCATATTTTGAAACAAAAAGTGCCATTTTTGGCAGTGTTTCAGCATCAAACAGTGTCCAATCCATTTGAAATTTTTGTGCGACCAAACCATCAAATTGCTGCTTAAGTTCATTTTTGGACGGATTTGTTTTCTCGAAAGTACATTCAAGACGCATAAAAAACACTTCTTGTTCGTGGTCCACATGCTGATCAACGTACGTGATGTTGCCATGCTGACTTAGAATGAAATTTGTTGTCGCTGCAATAATACCCGGTTGGTCTTTGCAATTTATTAAAATGGTAAATTTTTTCATTCCTGCAAAATTAGAAAAAACTTTAATTGCTCAACGTATTTTTTACAAGTTATTATTCCCTCGATTATGCTTACCTTTGCACCATGATTGAACTAGGTAAATTTAACACCCTAAAAATTTTAAGAGATACCGATCCAGGGTTGTTTTTGGGCGATGATGAAGACAACGAAGTTTTGTTGCCCAACAGATATGTCCCCGCTGATTTCAAAATCGATGATTTCTTAGACGTTTTTGTTTACTTGGACAATGAAGAACGCTTGGTGGCTGTTACCGATACACCATACATCCAAAAGGGAGAATTTGCACTTTTGCGTTGCAATGCCGTTAATGAATATGGGGCGTTTTTGGATTGGGGTATGGTTAAAGAATTGTTTTGCCCATTCAGAGAACAGGCCTTCAAAATGAAAAAAGGGGGCTGGTACTTGGTGTATTGCTATTTAGACGAAAAGTCGGACCGTTTGGTGGCGTCAAGCAAAACCAATCGATTTTTAGACAACAGCGCATTGTCAGTAGCTTTGTATGATGAGGTTGACTTGATTGTGTCGCATCCCTCTGAATTAGGCATGAACGTCATCGTGAACAAACGCCATCTGGGACTTATTTTCAAAGGTGATATTTTTAAAGATTTAAGCATTGGAGACCGTTTGAAAGGGATTGTGAAAAAAATACGTCCTGGGAATAAAATGGATATTGGTTTGTCCCAAATCGGGTATAGAAATATCGAACCAAGCGCACAAGCCTTACTCGAACTGATTAATGATCATGATGGATTTTTGAATCTTACAGACAAATCTTCACCAGAAGCCATAAAATCGGTGGTACAAATGAGTAAAAAAAGTTTTAAAAAAGCCGTAGGGGCGTTGTACAAAAAGCGTTTAATTCGCTTGGAGTCTGACGGTATTTATTTAGTAAAAAAATAAAATAAACATTATGAGCGCAATACAATGGAAAACCGCAATAGAATTTGAAGACATCACCTACAAGAAATGTGATGGCGTTGCACGCATTGCCTTTAATCGTCCAGAAGTGCGTAATGCATTTCGGCCACAAACCACTTCAGAGCTACTCAAAGCATTCCACGATGCCAACGAAGATACTTCAATAGGCGTTGTTTTGTTAAGTGCAGAGGGGCCATCACCCAAAGACGGTGTTTATTCGTTTTGTAGTGGCGGTGATCAAAAAGCTCGAGGTGAGGAGGGCTATGTTGGTAAAGATGGTTATCATCGATTAAATATTTTGGAAGTTCAGCGTTTGATTCGTTTTATGCCAAAGGCCGTTATTGCTGTAGTTCCAGGTTGGGCTGTGGGCGGAGGTCATAGTCTGCACGTTGTTTGCGATTTGACTTTAGCCAGCAAAGAACACGCTATTTTTAAACAAACCGATGCCGACGTTACAAGTTTTGACGGGGGCTATGGTTCGGCGTATTTGGCGAAAATGGTGGGACAGAAAAAAGCTCGAGAAATTTTCTTTTTAGGCCGCAATTACTCAGCGCAAGAAGCTTTCGATATGGGGATGGTCAATGCTGTTATTACTCACGATAAATTAGAAGCTACTGCTTTCGAATGGGCACAAGAAATTTTACAAAAATCCCCCATTTCCATAAAAATGCTAAAGTTTGCCATGAATCTAACGGATGATGGCATGGTTGGACAGCAGGTTTTTGCGGGCGAAGCGACACGCTTGGCCTATATGACCGAAGAAGCCAAAGAAGGGCGTAACGCCTTTTTGGAAAAGCGTCCACCAAATTTTAATAAAAAATGGATTCCCTAGTATGGCCCATCTAAAGTCTTGGATATCGGCATCTCGACTTCGTACATTGCCGCTCTCGATTTCAGGGGCAATTGTGGGTTCTAGTTATGCCTATTTTTTAGATGTTTTTGATGTCTCTATCTTTATCCTTATCATTCTAACGACTTTAAGTTTCCAAATTTTATCCAATTTGGCCAATGATTATGGTGATGGCGTCAAAGGGACCGATAATGATTCGCGTATTGGTCCAAAACGTGCTATTCAGAGTGGTACAATTTCTGCCAAGCAAATGCGGTTGGCTGTAGTGCTCAATGCAATCATCAGTGGGGTTTTAGCCCTGTCACTTATCCTGTTGGTTTTTGGTTTAAATCAGTTGCTTAATGCTTTGATTTTTATGGTTTTGGGTGGATTATCCATTTATGCTGCCATTAGCTATACGGTGGGAAAGTCTGCGTATGGCTACAAAGCACTTGGCGATCTTATGGTATATATATTTTTTGGTTTGCTCAGTGTTTTTGGTACTTTTTTCTTATTTGCTCAACACATAGATTTTCGCCTCTTATTACCTGCTTCATCTGTTGGATTGTTAAGCGCAGCAGTACTTAATTTGAATAACATGCGCGACTTAGACTCGGATCTAAAATCAAATAAAAATACATTGGCTGGATATTTGGGACCTAAAAATGCTAAAGTGTATCATTTTTCACTTATTCTTTTGGCTATAATTATGATGGTCATTTTTCAGCACATCATGTCTTTTTCAAAACTAATGTTTGTCACATGGATTGCCTTTGTCCCTTTATTATTTCATCTTAAATCTATTTATTACATAACAAACCCCAAAGCGTACGACCCACACCTAAAACTCGTTGCATTGTCTACTTTTGTCTTGTCGTTGTTGTTTGCTACAGCGCTTATTATTGAACATTTTATGCGGTACAATTAGCAATGAAAGCATTATTTTTTCCATATCAATTACAGTTTAAACACGCCAGTGGTACCTCACGTGGGGTGCTAAAAACCAAAGACACATGGTTTATCAAAATTGAAGATGAAGGCGCTGTTGGTATAGGTGAATGTGGTATGTTTCGTGGCTTGAGTTGTGATGATTGTACAGATTTTGAAGCAAAACTAAAATGGGCTTGTGAACACATCGATTTAGGTTTAGAACATCTTCTCATAGCATTAGCAGAATTTCCAGCCATTCAATTTGGGTTAGAAATGGCTTTTTTAGATTTAAAAGCAAAAACACCTTGTATTTTATTCCCTTCAAAATTCACCTCAGGAACAGATTTTATACCAATTAACGGGTTGATTTGGATGGGTGATGAGCAGTTTATGAAAGCACAAATCCGTTCAAAATTAGATGCAGGTTTTAATTGTATAAAAATCAAAATAGGGGCTTTAGATTTTGCAACAGAATTGACTTTAATCAAGTCCATAAGAAATGAATACGATGCCAGCACCATTGAAGTTCGTGTGGATGCTAATGGTGCATTTTCACCTTTGGAAGCAATGGAAAAATTGAAGCGTTTATCAGATTATGATTTGCATTCGATAGAGCAACCCATAAGTGCTGGACAGTACGATGCTATGGCAGAACTTTGCTCCAAAACGCCTTTACCTATTGCTTTGGATGAAGAATTAATAGGCGTTCATGATGTAACAAAGCGAAAACAATTGCTACAAACTATAAATCCCCAATATATTATTTTAAAGCCAACGCTTGTGGGTGGTTTTTCGGGGAGTCAGTCATGGATAGATTTTGCTGATAATCAGTCGATTGGGTGGTGGATTACCAGTGCATTAGAAAGCAATATTGGCCTTAATGCCATCGCACAATGGACCTATAATTTGGGTGTAAAACGACCTCAAGGGTTGGGAACTGGAGGGTTGTTTACAAACAACATGGATTCGCCTTTATCAATAAAAAATGGGCATCTGGCGTATATTCCTTTAAATAAATGGAACATTAAATTTTAGATATGTATATAAAACAAGCATTTAAATTCGAACACGATTGGTGGCTGTATCTTGTTGGCCTTATTATTGTAGCCATAGGGGTGATTGTTGGGCAAATCCCATTCACGGTTGCCTTAATGCTTAAGTTGATGGAAGATGGAGGTAATGTAGCGACTCTGGAAGATCCTTATCAACTTATGGCTATGTTGGATTCAAATTTGAATCTATTTTTGATGTTGCTCTCCTTTGCTGTGGGGCTGTTGGCTGTATTTGTTGTTGCAAAGTTCTTACATAAACAAACCCTAAAAAGTTTAACCACCTCAAGAGCTAAAATCGATTGGGGTCGTTTTTGGTTTGCGTTCATCGTTTGGGGTGTTTTTACAAGTTTTTTTATTGGTTTAGAATATGTTATGAATCCAGTGCACTATGTGTTTAATTTTGAATTAAAACCATTTTTAATTTTACTGCTTATTTCTGTTCTTTTTATACCATTGCAGACAAGTTTTGAAGAATATTTTTTTCGTGGCTATTTGATGCAAGGTATAGGAGTATTGGCAAAAAACAGATGGTTGCCTCTTGTTTTGACGTCCACATTATTTGGATTATTGCACATTTCAAACCCTGAAATTGGCAAACTCGGACACATCCTTTTAGTTCATTATGTCGGAACAGGATTTTTGTTGGGCATCATGACGCTTATGGACGAAGGATTGGAATTAGCGCTTGGTTTTCATGCGGCAAACAACCTTTTGGCCGCGTTGTTGCTTACCGCCGATTGGACGGCTTTCCAAACCCATTCTATACTAAAAGACATTTCAGAGCCCGAAATAGCTGGGGCAGAAGTCTTTTTTCCAGTTTTCGTAATTTATCCATTATTGCTCTATATTTTTGCAAAAAAATACAACTGGACTGACTGGAAAGAAAAACTATTTGGTAATGTCACTAAAGACTAATGTTGAATAATGCGATAAGTCATACAAAACCCAATGAATCATTTCAACTCAATGGTGTTCAATACACTATTGATACCGCCAAAATATTGGCCAATGACTTCACCAAGACAGGAAGTGAAAATGAGCGTAATTTAGGAGAATTTATCCTAAATTGGGTTGATGACTCTGAAAATATTTGCTTAAGTACCTCAGGAACAACCTCCGAACCAACCACAATATCAATACCAAAAAAAGCATTTGTGAATTCCGCCAAAGCAACAGGTGTTTTTTTTAATTTAAGTCCTGGTGATTCTGCACTTTGTTGCTTACCGTTTTCATACATTGCTGCCAAAATGATGTTTGTTCGTGCTTGGGTCTTAGGGCTAAAATTAGATATTATAGAACCCTCTTCGAGCCCTTTAGAGCTTATTTCTAAACCCTATGATTTTTCGGCAATGGTGCCTTTGCAAATCTACAATTCCCTTTCAAAACTTAATTTAATTGGGACACTTTTGGTGGGTGGCGCAGCTGTTTCAATAGATTTAGCACATCAGTTGAAACAGTACAATTGCACAGTTTTTGAAACTTTCGGAATGACAGAAACGGTCAGTCATATTGCTGCTAAAAATCTATCTGAAGGTGAAACTGTTTTTAGAGTACTGCCAAACATTTCTATTGCCCAAGACGATCGTGGTTGCCTCACGGTGAACGCACCACACTTAAACCCTAAGCTTTTGCAAACAAACGATGTGGTTTCTCTAATTTCCAAAGATGCTTTTAAATGGTTGGGCCGCTTTGATCATGTGATAAATTCTGGAGGGTTAAAAATACACCCAGAAGTATTGGAGCAAAAACTACAAAATCAGATAAAAACACCTTTTTTTGTTGCTGGGATTTCAGATGAAATACTAGGTCAAAAAGTAGTTTTAATTGTAGAAAGTAAAGCCAAACAATTGGATTTGGATTTAGGCGATATTGAAACCATTAAAAGGCCTAAGGCCACTTATTTCTTACCAAAATTTCATAGGACTAAATCCGGAAAAATCCAACGCCAGAAAACCTTAGATTTGTTAAACTTGAATCACACCTAAGTTAAAGTCTTTGTCGATGGGTGCATGGTTAGCCGCTTCAATACCCATACTGATCCATGTACGTGTTTCCAACGGATTGATAACACCATCAGTCCAAAGCCGTGCAGCGGCATAATAGGGTGAAACTTGTTCGTCGTACTTTTCTTTGATGCTGGAGAGTAATTCGGCTTCTTGTTGTTCCGTAATTTTTTTCCCTTGTTTTTTGAGCGCTGCAGTTTCTATTTGCAACAGTACTTTAGAAGCGCTATTTCCACTCATTACGGCCAATTCTGCACTTGGCCATGCGGCTATCAATCGAGGGTCATAGGCCTTGCCACACATGGCATAATTCCCTGCTCCGTAGCTATTCCCCATGATGATGGTAAATTTTGGCACTACGCTATTGCTTACAGCATTTACCATTTTTGCGCCATCTTTGATGATACCACTGTGTTCACTTTTGCTGCCGACCATAAATCCAGTAACATCTTGTAAAAACACCAAAGGAATTTTTTTCTGATTACAATTGGCAATAAATCGAGTCGCTTTGTCGGCGCTGTCGTTATAAATCACTCCGCCAAATTGCATTTCTCCTTTTTTGGTTTTGACCAACTTACGTTGATTCGCTACAATACCAACGGCCCAACCGTCAATGCGCGCATAGCACGTGATGATGGTTTTTCCATAACCCGCTTTGTATTCTTCGTATTCTGAATTATCGACTAATCGTTTGATGATTTCGTAGGTGTCATATTGATCGGCACGCGAGCGCGGTAGGATTCCAAAAATGTCCTCAGGATTTTCTTTGGGTTGCACGGCTTTTGTTCGGTTAAATCCAGCATGTTCTGCACTGCCAATTTTATCTATTATAGACTTTATTTTGTCTAAAGCATCTTTATCATTTTTGGCTTTATAATCTGTTACACCACTGATTTCGCAATGGGTAGTAGCACCGCCAAGGGTTTCATTGTCGATACTTTCGCCAATGGCGGCTTTAACCAGATAGCTTCCTGCCAAAAAAATACTGGCCGTTTTATCGACAATAATAGCTTCGTCACTCATAATGGGAAGGTAGGCTCCACCAGCGACACAACTGCCCATGACCGCCGATATTTGTGTGATGCCCATACTGCTCATGATGGCGTTGTTTCTAAAAATACGCCCAAAGTGTTCTTTGTCAGGAAAAATTTCGTCTTGCATAGGGAGATAGACTCCTGCTGAATCTACAAGATATATGATGGGGAGTTTGTTTTCTATTGCAATTTCTTGTGCACGTAAATTCTTTTTAGCTGTGATAGGAAACCAAGCTCCAGCTTTCACAGTTGCATCATTGGCCACCACGATACACTGGCGTTTGGCAATATAGCCCATTTTTACGATGACACCACCAGAAGGGCAACCACCGTGTTTAGGATACATGCCATGACCTGCAAAAGCGCCAATTTCGATGGATTTTGATTTAGGGTCCAAAAGATAATCAATACGCTCTCGTGCGGTCATTTTTCCTTTAGCGTGTTGTTTTTCAATTTTGGCTGCACCACCGCCTAGTTTTACTTGTATCAACCGTTTTTTTAGTTCAGAAACAAGTAGTTTGTTCTGGTCTTCGTTTTTATTGAAGTTTAGATCCATGTGCATTATCTTTACAACAAAAGTAAGAATTATCTTTACTTAACGAATTTTGTTTAACGAAGAATTATAATTCTTTTCACACTAAGAAGAAAACAGTTGATATGGATATTATTTTTCATCCTGCCTCCTCAAGAGGTTTTGCAGATCATGGTTGGCTTAAGGCCAACCACTCTTTTAGTTTTGCGCGTTATTTTGACCCAAAAAAAATGAATTTTGGTGCATTACGCGTCCTAAATGATGATCGAATTGCACCAAATATGGGCTTTGGAACACATCCCCACGATAATATGGAAATTATTACCATACCTATATCTGGGGTTTTGAAACACAAAGATTCTATGAGTGAGCAATGGTTAACAGTAAAGGCAGGAGAGGTTCAAGTTATGTCGGCGGGTACAGGTGTTTTTCATTCTGAAATGAATGCATCTTCAACCGAAGATTTAAGCTTGTTTCAAATTTGGATTTTACCAAATAAACATGGTGTTTCGCCGCGTTATGATCAACGGCATTTTGAACAGTCGAAATATGGAATTTTACAAGTATTAATAGAGTCAATTGATGATTTTAAGCTTGAAAATAGTTTAAAAATTCATCAAGATGCACAAATATCAAGAATCAACTTGAATACAGATGATGTGTTCAAATATACTTTAAAGTCCCAGGCACACGGTGTTTATGTTTTACAGATTTACGGTAGTTCAGCCATTTTGGATCAAAAGTTAGGAAAGCGAGATGCTGTTGGTATTTCGAAAACTTCATCTTTTGAAGTCATTGCGGAAAATGATGCACAATTACTTTTTCTTGAAGTGCCTATTTTAGAATAAAAAATCCCAACCAAGAGGTCAGGATTTTATTTAATCTAAGACAGTGACTTAGTCCTCAATAACTTCCATTAGGACAGCTGCTAATTTTCCTGGTTGAGAGAAGTTAGGTGTATGACTCGATTTTAGTGAGTATGATTTTTTTACATTGCCCTTGTACATGGCTCTTTGTATCTCAATTGGGATGGCTCTGTCTTCGGTACATTCGACGTAGTATTTCGAGATTTCACCAAAATTAGCATCTGTAATTTCCAGTTCATACATGAGTGGTGCTGCGGGTTCTGGAACGATATAGGGTTTTGCACCATCAAATGCTTCTTTGGGGATATCGTGCGCAAAAGCATTCTGGATTTCGTCTTCTTTGACTAAGGCATAAGTTTTATCATCCGACAAATAGAAATTTTCTACAGCTTTTGAGCCCTCAACGCCTTGAACTGCTTTAAAGAACGACCCTCCATTGGGCAATAAAAATGCGGCAACATAGACCAGCTTTTTAACCTTATCTGGATGAAGTTCTGCTACTCGACTAACAGTAATTCCATTGAAGCTATGTCCAACCAAAATAACAGGTTTATCTTGCTTTTCTAGAATATTTGATAGGGTACGTACATAGTCTTTCATAGTAATTTCGGCTGGCGGTGTTTTGTCGTTTCCATGACCAGGAAGGTCAGGTGTAAGTACGGAATGTCCATTGTCTTTAAGGGTTTTGGCTACGTTTTCCCATTGCCATCCGCCTAACCATGCGGAATGGACCAATACATAAGTTTCTTTTGTGTTCATTTGATCATTGTTTTTTGTGTTATTGAATTGTTCTTTGACTTCAAAATGGTCTTCTGTAAGTAACCATGTTCCGTCTATTTTTTCCCAAGTTTCATTGGTGATGATTCCTTTTCCAACGTTCATTTCCCAATCGGATGAAATAATGGCTTTGGTGTCGCTGATGACCTCTACGTTTGTGTTTGAATAAATCAAATCTGAAGCACCAGATTTTACAAATGGTGTCCAAAATTCACTGATGGCTTTACGTCCTTTAAACGTTCCAAAAGGTTTCGCGACCATAACAGCATTTTCAGTATAGGCGTTGGCAATTGCTGTGGTGTTTCCAGAGTTAAAATTTGAAATCCAAGATTTGCTGGCTTTCATAACTTCGTGTTTTGTTTTGTTTGTGCTGCATCCAACACTGAGCAGTACAAACAAAATGACGATGATTGAATTGATTTTTTGTTTCATTTTTTTGTGGTTTTATTTATTATAGATTTGAATTACGTTACAAATGTAGGAGGGATAGGAAGCATTAACCTGTACCTTTTGTTACAACTGCGAAAAAAATAATTTAAAGCAGTTCGATTTGTTTAAAACTTAGTTTTACAACCCCAGAGTGTTCTAGTTGTTTTAGTGTTTTGGAAATGACTTCTCGAGTCGTCCCTATTTCTTTGGCCAACTGACTGTGTGAGCGTTTTATAAAAGGGGTGTTGTTTTGTATGCGCATAGCGTTTAAATACTTCATCAATCGTTGATCTACTTTGTTGAATGCCAAATTTTTATAGGCGAGAAGAAGGTCTTCATAACTGTGAATAAAAGCGTTGGTGGTGAATTTGTTCCATGATTTATACTTAAAACTCCACTCTGTGGCAAAGCGAACAGGAATTTTGATAAGGGTGGTATCTTCTTCAGTTTTGCCATTTACGACGCTTTTACAGTCTCTAAACGTGGCAGACAAAGACATTACACAGGTCTGTACTGGTCGAACATAATAAAGCAAAATTTCTCGGTCTTCATTTTCTTGCCAAACGCGTACTTTACCAGAGATGACCAGCGCTAACCATTTGATGTACTTGTGTTGTTCCACTATAAATGAATGTTTTGGGACCTGCTCTAAAACACCAACGCTCAAAATCTCTTTTTTTAATTCATCCTCAACAATGTTAAGGGCTTTAAATAGGTGGTTAAATTCTGTCATTTAGTTTTTTTATTTCGCCCAAATAAATTCCTGAAATCCTCCATAGACCATTTTACTGGCGTCAAAAATTAGTCTATCGGGATTGGTTAATGCACCCATGAGTGCTTTTATTCTTGGGTCGTTGGGGATTTGTTTATTTGCCTTATCGCGTTCTTTTTTTGATGAAAATAGAACCCAACCAAATATTACAAGTTCTTCTTTTTCTAAATTTAGAATCTCAACAAAAGATCGAGTACCGTCTAATTTTAAATCTTCACCAACATACTCAAAATAGGCAAGTGCGCCGTATTCTTTCCAGATTTCAGCTATTTCTACAGCTATTTTTTTGTATTCGTTCAGATGTTTCCGTTGCATTGGAAAAACAAAGCCATCGATGTAATTTGCTTTGATATTGTTCATTTTTGAGGATTTTATAAAGTCTTTGCTATCTTGGAATAGGTGCTGGAACCAAATTATCTATGGGTTCTATGGACTTTAAATAATTAAAAATTGCTTTTACTTCACAGTCCGTGAGCGCTTTGTAGCCAATGCTAGGCATAGGAGGGAGGAGTGGTCTTCCATTTTCTAAGCCCTTAAATTTCCCCTCGCGCATGGCTCTTGTAAATTGTGCCAACGTCCAAGTCCCAATCCCCGTTTCATGAGGGGTTAGATTTGCCGCAAACGACGTACCCCAAGGACCAATGGTACTTGTTCCACTTGTATTGAATAAAATCCACTGATTAGAGTTTAATTTTGGGTAGTCTGCTGAGTTGTCATCTTCTATTTGATGACCCGAAAGCAGACGACTTTCATCAGGGATGGGGCCTAATTTTGTCATTTTTTTGGCGAATGACAATCATTGCATCCAAAGACGGTGACTAACCGTTTTCCTTCATTGATGAGTTTGGTTTCTGAACAGTTTTGGTAGCTGGCACTGTTTTTTTTACAGGCGCAAAGCACTAACAATAGCGCTATCAAATATATTTGTTTCATAAGTTGTAGATTTTTGTTTTTAATAGATTTTAGGGAAGCAGAGGTTAAACGATTCTCTTGAGTGTGTTTTCTTTAGTAAAAATGTAGTGTTTCAAAACACCTAATACATGTAACACCAAAAGAATCATCATGATGAGCGATGTGATGCCATGTACTTTCATTGGGGCAATTTCACTGCGGTTTTTTATAAGTTCAGGAGCACTGGACTGCAATGCTTCTGCATATCCACCCAAAAGCATGACGGCGATTCCTGAAATTGATAAGACAAAAAGAATAATATAGAACACATTGTGTATCCATACGGTCAATTTATTATTGAACTTTGATCCTGTTTCTAAATCTGAAGGCCTCTCGTGTTTAAAAAAAGAACGCGTGCGCACTATGGTAAGTACAAAAACAATAATGCCAAGAACAGCATGAATCGTTATTAATCCCATCTTTCCTGATGGTTCTATACGTTCCATGTATTTTCCTAGAGGAAATAGAATTAAGATTAACAAAGCAGTAAGCCAATGCGTCGCAATGGTTGCTTTGCTGTACTTTTGGGTTAAATCATTTTGAATTGTTTTTTTCATGATATGTTGCATTATGGTTCATTTGTAATAGCAAGTTAGACTTTTATGTATAAAACTACTTCCTATGTAATAAGACACATCTTTTTACAAAAAGTCACATTTTTTTTGTACTTTTTTATTTATACCCAAACTTAAGAAGTAAATTGATAAGAAAATGCTGTTTTTTTAATTAAAAATCAGCAACATTAAAAATTCCTACACTTCTTAAATCATAAGTTTTAAAATTTCACGATATTTGAGTTTCAATTTAGAAAATATAAAAATGAATAAAAATACAGTATTAGCTTGGGCCACATTTATTATGATTTTTGTAGGCTTAGCACTCATCGGTTTAGGTGCTTTTCGTTACAATGATATTGCAGGTTGGGGCTTTGCAGCCGTAGGGATTGGTTTTTTTGCTATTGCTTGGGTGTTTAATGCACTAAAAGGACGTGTATAATGAGTGACGATAAAAAAATCATCTTTTCCATGACGGGGGTTACCAAAACCTTCCAAAGTGCAAATACACCTGTACTCAAAAACATATACCTTAGTTTTTTCTATGGGGCCAAAATTGGTATTCTTGGGCTTAACGGTTCTGGGAAATCGACGCTACTCAAAATCATTGCTGGGGTAGACAAAAACTACCAAGGCGATGTGGTGTTTTCTCAAGATTACTCTGTAGGCTATCTCGAACAAGAACCGCAATTGGACGACGAAAAAACGGTTCTTGAAGTCGTAAAAGAAGGGGTTGCAGAAACCGTTGCGGTTTTGGACGAATACAACAAAATTAACGATATGTTTGCGCTAGAAGAAGTATATTCTGATGCCGACCGCATGGAAAAGCTCATGAATCGTCAGGCAGAGTTACAAGACCAAATTGATGCGTCCAATGCTTGGGAATTGGATACCAAACTCGAAATCGCAATGGATGCTTTACGTACGCCAGATGGCGCTCAAAAAATCGGTGTACTTTCTGGAGGGGAGCGCCGCAGAGTGGCCTTGTGTCGTTTACTGTTACAAGAACCGGATGTTTTGCTTTTGGACGAGCCCACCAACCATTTAGATGCCGAGTCGGTGCATTGGTTAGAACAGCATTTGGCACAATACAAAGGCACAGTCATTGCTGTGACCCACGACCGCTATTTCTTAGATAATGTAGCGGGTTGGATTTTAGAACTTGATCGAGGAGAGGGTATTCCATGGAAAGGGAATTATTCTTCATGGTTAGATCAAAAATCGAAACGCCTCGCTCAAGAGAGCAAAACGGCTTCCAAACGCCAAAAAACATTAGAACGTGAATTGGAATGGGTGCGCCAAGGCGCCAAGGGCCGACAAACCAAGCAAAAAGCCCGTTTAAAAAACTACGACAAACTTCTCAATCAAGACCAAAAACAACTGGATGAAAAGTTAGAAATTTATATTCCTAATGGCCCACGTCTGGGGACAAACGTCATTGAAGCTACAGGCGTAAGCAAGGCCTATGGCGAGAAACTACTTTATGATGATTTGAATTTCAATTTACCACAAGCAGGGATTGTAGGGGTTATTGGGCCCAATGGCGCTGGGAAAACCACTATTTTTAGAATGATTATGGGTGAGGAGACTGCCGACAAAGGTGCGTTTAAAGTAGGAGAAACTGCCAAAATTGCTTATGTTGATCAGAGCCATTCCAATATTGATCCTGAGCAATCTATTTGGCAAAATTTTTCCGACAATCAAGAGCTCATCATGATGGGTGGGCGTCAAGTCAATTCGCGTGCTTATTTGAGTCGTTTTAATTTTTCGGGAAGCGAGCAAAACAAAAAAGTCAAGCTGCTTTCTGGTGGCGAACGTAACCGTTTACATTTGGCCATGACCCTCAAAGAAGAAGGTAATGTTTTACTTTTAGATGAACCCACTAACGATTTGGATGTCAATACCTTACGTGCGCTTGAAGAAGGTTTAGAAAACTTTGCAGGATGTGCTGTTGTTATCAGTCACGACCGTTGGTTTTTAGATCGAATTTGTACTCATATTTTAGCTTTTGAAGGCAATTCAGAAGTCTATTTTTATGAAGGTAGTTTCAGTGAATATGAGGCCAATAAACGTCAGCGTCTGGGCGGCGATTTGATGCCAAAACGCATCAAATATAAGAACCTTATACGTTAAATCAATTTATTCTTCAATCGTGGTTTCGACTTCATCAGGATTTTCTTTTTTAGAACGTGCTTTTTTGTAAATCGGCAAAAGGTAGGATAGCGTATAGCTAAATCCAGTACCCACTTTACTGCTGTCATACGTACGTCCAAATCCTGGAATGAAAATGTTTTCAAAATTAGTTGGACTTTTTTCGGACAAACGGGCCTTGATTTGAACATTAAACCCTAAAAATACATTACTAAGCACTTCGGCCTTGATGCCAAAAATCAATTCGGCCCAAGCTGCTGATAAATCAGAAAATTCTTCACGTTCGTTGTTCTGAAGTTCACCCCAAGTTTGACTGTTGGCGTCATAAATAGTGAAACGCTCGCGCGTTTGACTGAAACTGGAAATGCCCACACGCAGTCCGCTAGTGATTAAGTTTTCCATACCTAACCAGTTATTGTACAGGTTAAAATCTACTCCAGCTTTAAAATAGCTGCCTTTGGCACTTGTTTCAAGATAATTGGTTTTGTTGGCTTTTTCTTCAAAACCAAGCTCCCCAGCGACATACAAGCGTTGCCTTAAGCGGTAGTCTGCACTGACTTCAAAACCAGAATAATCAGTTTCAAAAGCAGTTCGTCCAAGCCGGCTGAGATCGATACCAAAACGCAATCCGTATTTTTCTTGAAAACCAATGCTGTCGGTTTTGGTTGTATCCGTTAGTTGTTCTTCATCCGTTTGTGCAAACAACGATGAAACGGTCAATAAAAGACAAAGTATACTAATGGAATATTTTGACATGGGTTTCATTTTCGTTAGTAACTTCATTGATGACAATTTCGCCATTAATCATCCAAAGATCTGCATCCGTTTCGATACTAAACCCCTGAATAGAATACACGTTTTTGTAGCCGCATGCACGAGAAACATAGACGGAAGATGTAGTGTAAGCAACTGTTATAATATCTGGATTTCCTTCGACGACATCGTTGACGACATCATAATTTTTATACAATTTGAATTGTGTTTGATTTTGAGCACCATTGAGTGGAAGCTCAATTTTTGATCGTGAGGCTACATTTTCTCCATTGATAGCAACCTCGTTTCCATCATTATCAATACCCAAGGCAAAGAGTCCAGCTACTGTTTTTGGACTGTCTAAAGCGCCGATGTCAAAAAATTCAATCACAAGGCGTGCGGTGGTTTGTGTGTTTTCGCTGCAAATATCGTCTGGCTCACATGCAGTGAACACTAAAAGAAAAGAGAGAAGCGCTATTTTTTTCATAAAAAAAATTAAATTCTTTTTTCCAAAAGTACAACATTTTCTACATGATGCGTCTGTGGAAACATATCGACGGCTTGTGTTTTAGTAATCTTATAATGCGCATCCATAAGCGCCAGATCACGTGCTTGTGTTGCACTGTTGCAACTAACGTATACTATTTTTGAAGGCAATATATTCAAAATTTGTTGTACAACATCTTTGTGCATACCATCTCTCGGAGGATCGGTGATGATTACATCAGGTTGGCCGTGGGTTTCAATAAAGACGTTATTAAAAACTTTTTTCATGTCGCCAACAAAGAATTCTGTATTATCAATTTTGTTGTGTTGTGCATTTTCTTTGGCTGCTTCAATGGCCTCTGGAACAGCTTCGACACCCACAACTTTTTTGGCCTTTTTGGCTACAAATTGTGCAATGGTTCCTGTACCGGTATACAAGTCATAAACAAGTTCTTCCCCTGTAAGCCCTGCAAAATCTCGAGTGATTTTATATAAATTATAGGCCTGTTCAGAATTTGTTTGGTAAAACGATTTGGCGTTAATTTTAAATTGTAGACCTTCCATTTCTTCCATAATGTAGGGTTGCCCGTGATAACAGATAACGTCTTGATCATAAATGGTGTCATTGCCTTTTGGATTGATGACGTACTGCAAAGAGGTAATCTGAGGAAATTTAAGTTTAAGAAAATCAAGTACGGTTTCAATTTGTTTTTTGGTCGCCGAATAGAACTGAACTACGACCATAATTTGGCCTGTACTGCTTGTTCGGATCATAAGAGTACGAAGTACACCCGATTGTTGTTTGGGGTCAAAGAACGGGATGTTTTGCGCAATAGCATACGTTTTTAGTTCATTTCGAATAGCATTGGACGGATCAGCTTGAAGCCAACATTTATCGATGTCCAAAATTTTGTCCCACATGCCGGGAATATGAAACCCAAGTGCGTTTCTGTTTTCGATAGTAGCATTGTCCTTGATTTCTTCAAGGGAAAGCCAACGGTTGTTGCTAAACGAAAACTCCATTTTGTTTCTATAAAAATAAGGCTGCGCACAACCAAGAATAAGATTGACCTCTGGCAATTCGACTTTGCCGATGCGTTGCAGATTGTTGGTGACTTCTTTTTGCTTGAAATACAACTGCTGTTCGTAGTTCATATGTTGCCACTTACAGCCCCCACAAGTCCCAAAATGCGCACAAGATGGGGTGACTCTATGCTCAGAATAGTTGTGAAATTTAGTGGCTTTTCCTTCGTAGTAGCCCTTACGTTTTTTGAATGTTTGTACGTCTACGACATCACCGGGAACAGCATTGGATAGGAATACGATTTTGCCGTCGGGGGCTTTAGCCAAACTTTTCCCTTTTGCTCCAGCATCAAAAACCTCGAGCTTAAAAAATTCTTTTTTTGCTTTTTTTCTTCGCATGCTTGCAAAAATACTGTAAAAAAAATGCTGTCCCTATGGAACAGCATGAAAAACTTTTTTTTTTATTGTTATTTCTTTTGTCTAAACAACCGATCAATCAATTCTTTTGCGGCGTCTTTTCCACCAAGGCCAATAGCAATGGCTAAGCCCAATCCAATGGCAGCAAACAAATATTGTGTGAGTTTGGATACCAAATCATTTCCGATGTTGAGTTGCGATAAAATCATCGAAAAAACAATCAATAAAATACCAAACTAAGCGATGGACCCGATCACGGAGGCCTGTTCGATATTCATGTTGTTCAGTCGTCCGTTGATAAAATCGCGTACAAAATTGGCAAGGTACAACCCAAAGACAAAAAGAATGACAGAGATAAAAATATCGGGGATAAACCCAACAACTTTTTCAAATAATTCTTTGGCAACGGCAAGGCCAAGAATATCAAAAACAGTGAGCAGAACTACCAACAGCAGCACATAATAGATGATGTTGCCTATGATTTCCGAAAACTTGTGTTTGATGCCAATTTGCTCGAGCATTTGATCGAGTTCTACCTTGTCGGCAATCACATCAAGTTTGATAAATTTTGCGAGTTTGATGATTAATTTACGCAGTAGTCGTGCAATAAATCGGCCAACAAACCAAAAGAGTAATGCGCCGAGTAGTTTTGGGATAAATTGCCCAATTTCGTTCATGAAATAGCTAAAACTGTCCCAAACTTTAGCACCTAATTCTTTTGTAGAGTCTACAACTTTTTCCATAGTATATTTTGTTTTAATATGTTATCTCATTAGTATTAGACACAGTTTTTTAAAAAAGGTCACACTTTTTTTTAATTTTTTTAAAAAAAGTGTTTAAACCCTCTGTTTTCTTTTAAAAACAAAAAAATCTTGTTAATTTGCACTACTATGGATGATTTCTCTCCTCAAGTAGGAATATTTTTTTTCCGAATCTTTAATTTTTTTGATTATGTCTGTTTTAAATGCAATTTCTTCAAAAGAAGCCATCGAATTAGAGCACAAATATGGTGCCCACAACTATCATCCACTTCCAGTAGTACTCCAACGCGGCGAAGGTGTGTTTCTGTGGGATGTAGAAGGCAAAAAATACTATGACTTTCTTTCGGCTTATTCATCTGTAAATCAAGGGCATTGCCATCCAAAAATCGTAAATGCCATGATGGAACAAGCTCAAAAACTTACCTTAACCTCCAGAGCTTTTCATAACGATCAGTTGGGGGCTTATGAGCAATTTATCACTACCTATTTTGGATACGATAAAGTATTACCCATGAATACTGGCGCTGAAGCCGTAGAAACAGCGCTTAAAATTACACGCCGTTGGGGCTATGAAGTGAAAGGTATTCCTGAAAACAAAGGAAAAATTGTGGTCTGTGAAAATAATTTTCATGGACGTACAACAACCATTATTTCCTTTTCAAATGACCCTGTAGCCCGTAAACATTTTGGCCCCTATACCGAAGGGTTTATTAAAATCCCTTACGACGATACCAACGCCTTAGAAGAAGTTCTTAAAACTCATTATGACATTGCGGGTTTTCTTGTTGAACCCATGCAAGGCGAAGCAGGAGTTTATGTACCTGCAGATGACTATTTAATTAAAGCTAAAGCATTGTGTGCCCAATACAATGTCTTGTTTGTTGCGGATGAAGTACAAACAGGCATTGCACGTACAGGACGTCTTTTGGCGTCTTGTGGCAATTGCAGTTGTCCTCAAAAAGACTGTTCTGAACGTCCAGACGTCAAACCAGATGTTTTGATTTTGGGTAAAGCCCTAAGTGGCGGTGTATATCCTGTTTCGGCGGTTTTGGCCAACGATCCAATCATGGAGGTCATCACCCCAGGATCGCATGGAAGTACTTTTGGTGGAAACCCTATTGCTGCTGCAGTCGCTGTTGCAGCGCTTGAAGTTATAAAAGATGAAGCATTGACAGAAAATGCTGATCGTCTTGGAACACTTTTTAGAGCACAATTGAATCAATATATCGCAACAAGTTCTATCGTAAAACTCGTTCGAGGCAAAGGCCTTTTGAATGCTATTGTTATAAATGATTCGGAAGACAGCGATACGGCATGGAACATCTGCCTAAAACTTAGAGATAATGGTTTATTGGCCAAACCAACACATGGCAATATTATTCGTTTTGCACCACCGCTGGTGATGACCGAAGATCAACTTTTAGAATGTGTCGGTATCATTATACAGACATTAAAGTCTTTTGAAGTTTAAATTTACGTTGTAAATTTTAAAAACAGTTATACAAATACTCAAATTTTCATTTACTAAAACCTAAACTTATGCGTCACAAACTCTTTTATTTATTCTTATTTATTTTCGCTATGGCGTGCACAAAAAATGCCAAAACAGAGCGCAATATCTCTGTTCAATATCCAGAAACAAAACAAGTGGATACTGTAGATTATTATTTTGATACCGCTGTACAAGATCCGTACCGTTGGTTAGAGGACGACCGAAGTGAAGAAACCGAAGCGTGGGTACGCACTCAAAATGAAGCTACGTTTGATTATCTTACCAATGTACCTTATCGAGAGGAACTTAAAAAACGTCTTGAAAACCTTTGGAATTATGAAAAAGTAGGGTCTCCATTCAAAGAAGGGAATTACACTTATTTTTATAAAAACAATGGCCTCCAAAACCAATATGTTCTGTACCGATACAAAACTGGAGAAGACCCCTCAACAGCTATAGTATTTTTGGATCCTAATACATTCAAAGAAGATGGTACCATCTCACTCGGAAGTATAGCATTTTCGAAAAGCGGAAACCTAATGGCGTACAGTATTTCGGAGGGCGGAAGCGATTGGCGTAAGATTTTAACCCTGGACGCTTTATCTAAGAAAATAATTGGCGATACGCTCGTAGATATCAAATTTAGCGGTATGTCATGGTACAAAGACGAAGGGTTTTATTATTCGAGTTACGACAAACCCAAAGGCAGTGCACTTTCGGCCAAAACGGATCAGCACAAAGTGTATTACCACAAACTTGGCACTCCTCAAAAAGAAGATGTTTTAGTTTTTGGTGGAACCCAAAAAGAAAAGCACCGATACATTGGCGCTCGTGTAACTGAGGACAACCATTATCTTTTGATAAGTGCCAGTGTCTCTACCTCTGGAAATAAACTGTTTATAAAAGATTTGACCAAGCCCAATAGCAAATTTATTACTATCCTAGACCACACCAATAGTGATACCTATTTGATTGATAATGTAGGGTCAAAATTATATTTGGTGACCAACCTTGATGCGCCTAATCAAAAAATAGTGACTGTTGATGCCAACAACCCAAGTTCAGAATATTGGACTGATTTTATTGCTGAAACAGAGTATGTGCTGAGCCCATCAACGGGCGGTGGTTACTTCTTTGTAGAGTATATGGTGGATGCCATTTCTCAAGTGAAGCAATATGATTATAAAGGTAATTTTGTTCGTGATGTTGAACTTCCTGGATTAGGAAATGCTGGAGGATTTGGCGGTAAGAAAGAAGATAAAACGGATTATTATTCGTTTACCAACTACAAAACACCAACGAGCATCTACACATTTGATGTAGAAACAGGTGTTTCAAAGCTTTATTGGCAACCTGAAATTGATTTTGATGCTAACCAGTATGAAAGCAAACAAGTTTTTTACTCCTCAAAAGATGGGACAAAAGTCCCTATGATGATTACGCATAAAAAGGGATTGAAGCGCAATGGAAAAAACCCTACAATCTTGTATGGTTATGGAGGCTTTAACATCAGTTTAAATCCAAGTTTTAGCATCACTAATGCTGTTTGGCTGGAACAAGGAGGAATTTATGCCGTTCCAAACCTTCGTGGAGGAGGAGAATATGGAAAAGAATGGCATGATACAGGGACACAAATGAAAAAGCAAAATGTATTTGACGACTTTATTGCCGCCGCCGAGTATTTAATTTCTGAACACTATACGTCAAGTGACTTTTTAGCTATTCGTGGCGGATCTAATGGCGGACTTCTTGTCGGGGCTACCATGACCCAACGCCCCGATTTGATGAAAGTTGCACTGCCTGCCGTTGGTGTTTTGGATATGTTGCGTTATCATACCTTTACTGCCGGTGCAGGATGGGCTTATGATTATGGCACGGCACAAGACAGTAAGGAAATGTTTGAGTACCTCAAAGGGTATTCTCCAGTCCACAACGTGAAAGCGGGGGTAAGTTACCCCGCAACTTTAGTCACTACTGGTGATCACGATGACCGCGTGGTACCAGCGCATAGTTTTAAGTTTGCGGCAGAGCTGCAAAGCAAACAATCTGGAACTAACCCTACATTGATTCGTATTGAAACCGATGCTGGCCATGGTGCGGGAACACCAGTTAGCAAAACCATAGAACAATATGCCGATATTTTTGGGTTTACCCTGTTCAATATGGGGTATGATGAGTTGCCCCTACAGGAAGATTCACCCTTAAAATATTAAATGATGATCGTTTAAACCAAAAACGCTTTTCTAGGCGCTTTGGTTAATTTCTTCCATCATTTTACGCCATTCTTCTTGAACTTCGCTAAAATCACCCGTAGCAATGGAGTATATCGTATATAGAAGGTAAAGCACATTGATGATTAAAACTACCAAAGCCACTGTTTTGGCGGTTTCCATGGCATTGATGTTCCCTTCGTAATCGTCAGGATTCAGTTGAGCGTCTTTGAGTTTTTTATTGGCCATCAAGTATGCAGGACCAGAAAGTAAAAATCCAAGTCCTCCAAAACAACAGCACAATAACCCCAAAATACTGAGGATATAAATAAGGGTAGTGTTTAACGATTTTTTCATAAAATGAATTGTTTTAAGATATAGTTGGTAAAGATTGTACCAATGGAAATTAATGACAACACATTGATACTTTTTTGATAAAATTTAAATTTATAAAATCGGAAAACGATAAGTAAACCGACCAAAATAAGAAGTGGGTAGATGGCAGGATACATCCAAAAAGCTTCTAAAAACCGCCCCTTGAAGACCAATAAAAGTGAACGTTGAAGTCCACAGCCCATGCACTCAAAACCGAAAAGTGTTTTACTTAAACAAGGGAGCATATAATGTTCTAAGGCCATAGAAATATTTAGGATGTCTAAAGTAATAAATATTTATTGATTTTGAAAAAACACGCTGTCTTATCTCATAAATTAGCGCAAAGGTCTTATTTTTACACGAACAAGATTTCATTCAAATGACACGAAATACACTAAAATACAGCTTTTTTGTAGCTGGTATTTTTATTTTGGTTTACACCGAGCTGTATTCTGTTTCTAACGTTCTTTTATCTATAAGTGGTCTTTTTTTATTGGTTGTTGGTCTGTATTTGATTTCCAAAGGAATTGGTAATAAGCCAGAAATTGACCCCTATGCTGTACAATCTTATGACGAGGAAGAATGAAGTTTAGCATCAATGATAACGTATCGGTTTTGGATGATGACATTTCAGGGCGTATTGTCGGTATTTTGGGCTCGGACATTACCATTGAAACGTCTTCTGGTTTCGAAATGACCTTTGATGCTTCAGAACTGGTGAAGATGGATCACAATCTTTTGCATTCGTCGTTTAAAGGGCAGTCTTTACACCAAATTCTCTCTGAAAAAGAATCAAAAAAGCGAAAATCAGCTCCAAAAATTAAGACCAAATCACGACAACAACCCCCAATGGAAGTGGATTTACATATTCATCAGTTGGTGAACTCTACAAAAGGGATGCAAAATCATGATATGCTAACGCTACAATTGGATACTGCCAAAAAGCGATTGGATTTTGCGATTTCAAAACGGATTCAACGTGTGGTGTTTATTCACGGCGTAGGTGAGGGGGTACTTAAACTTGAATTAGAATATCTTTTAAAGCGCTATGATCACCTCAAATTTTACCCCGCAAACTATCAAAAGTATGGGCACGGTGCAACAGAAGTTTATATTTATCAGCGAAAAACGCCTTAATATGTAATGATTGTTTCGTAGGTACCCATTTGTAGTGTATCTGCCGAAAGGATAGAAATATCAATGTTATTCAGTGTGACGGTAATCGTTACAATACGCTTAAATTGATTGGCATTGGTTGTTTGAACGGCGTAGGAATTTGAAAAATTTTCATCCAAAAAACGTGCAGAAGAAGATCCTGTAGCAATATCATCAAATAAATTACCATTGCCATTTTCGTCTTCATTAATAGTAAGTGTACCGTCTCCATCATCATCTTGATCTAAATAATCTGGAATGGAATCACCATCAGTATCTTGTGCATCAGCCAAATCGCCATCATTATTGGGGTCTGGTTTTTCGTTGATGGTGGGTACATTATCTCCATCATCATCATTGTCTTTATAATTAGGAATTCCGTCACCATCTGTATCGCCATCAAATTCAAGAGCTGTAGGTACACCGTCATCGTCGTCGTCTTCAAAAATGGATATAAATTCGGCTGTTCCACTTGTAGACGCATAGTTTTGGGTAACCGCAATCCCTGGAGGAGGAATTACCGCACAAATTAATGCATTGGGGTCGCCGTTATAGGATCTGTAATGAAATTGAACACTGCTACCGTTTATACTGAGAGTTTGTGTTGCCCCAGATTCAACAGGGTCAAACATTGCTTCTGTTGCGGTTGTTCTAGGAATTAAAAGTGTGAGCGATTGAAAAGGATCATTGCGCGTATCATAAAACAAAAAACTTGAGGTTAGACTTGATCCTTGATCTTCTGTTTGAATTTGGCATAGTGATAAATCTTTATCAAAATCCAACTGTACTTGTAGTACATCACCATCATTGCATGATGTCATAAGGAATAAAACGGAAAAAAAGGATAACCAATTACGCATGAACTAACTATTTACGACAAAAATAACAGAATTAAGAAATAAATGTAATGTTATCTCCAATTATTTAATTTAATTATATTTGAAGTGCTAAATTTTGAGAACTATGCCTATTTATTTAGACAATGCTGCTACAACACAAGTCCGCGAAGAAGTTGCGGATAAAATGGCTGCAGTCTTAAAATCTACTTATGGGAATCCGTCTTCTACGCACAGTGTAGGGCGTTCTTCAAAATCTATATTAGAACAATGCAGAAAACGCATTGCTTCGCATTTCAATATTAAATCTTCTGAAATTGTATTCACTGCAGGTGGTACAGAGGCCGACAATCTAG
The DNA here is from genome assembly GCA_038138145.1 of Formosa sp. Classification (GTDB taxonomy): domain Bacteria; phylum Bacteroidota; class Bacteroidia; order Flavobacteriales; family Flavobacteriaceae; genus UBA3537. The sequence goes on along the minus strand of JAYQDD010000001.1, from coordinate 384,092 downwards.
TTTTACGCTCTGCGGTATGTCATTTGGGGGTCAAACACATCATTTCATCGCGAATTGAACATCATGCAGTTGGGCATACCATTACTGATTTGGAAGATTTAGAAAAAATTAGAGTCAGTTATGTTCGTGTTTTGGATAACGGCGACATCGATTTAAATCATCTTGAAGAACTTTTAAAACAATCATCAGAAAAAACATTCGTTTCATTGATGCACATCAACAATGAGATCGGAACGATACTCGATTTAAAAGTAGTTGCAGATTTATGTAAAAAATATCAAGCGCTATTTCATAGCGATACAGTGCAATCGGTAGGGCATTATCCTTTGGATTTGGCTGAAATTCCAATTGATTTTTTGGCTGCAAGTGCGCATAAATTTCATGGCCCAAAAGGTATTGGTTTTGCGTTTGTACGAAGTGGTTTGGGCTTACAATCCATCATAACTGGTGGAGCACAGGAGCGGGGTTGTCGTGCGGGTACAGAAAGTCTACACGATATTGTTGGATTAGATGAATCTTTGGCTTTGGCCTATGAGCATCTTAATTCAGAAAAAAAATACATAAGTGAATTAAAAGCGCATTTTATACAGCGTTTAAAAACAGAAATTCCGGGCATTAAATTCAATGGCACAAGTGCTGATGCATCAAAAAGCACCTACACTTTGGTCAATGTATGTCTACCGGTTTCAGTTGATAAAGCACCATTGTTTTTGTTTCAATTGGATTTAAAAGGTATTGCTTGTTCCAAAGGAAGTGCATGCCAAAGCGGAAGTGACAAAGGATCTCATGTCCTTCGAGAAATTCTTTCAGAAGAGGATTTGCAAAAACCCTCAATTCGCTTTTCATTTAGTTTATTCAACACAAAAGATGAACTGGACGAGGTTATTACTACTCTTAAAGAACTTGTTTTAGAACCCGCCTAAAAGCGCATGTCCAACCTTACATTGAACACTCTTGGTGTTAAATAGTTAGGTATAGAATATTGGCGTTTTGAGTAGACATCGCGCACCCATGTATTTGTAATTGAGTTTTGAACATCAAAAACGTTAAATATTTCTACACCTACGGATAATTCTTTAAAACGTTTTTTCCATCCATTTTTGGCTTTATTTTTTGAATCTACTACCACATAAGACATACCAATATCGGCACGTTTATAATCAGGTAATCGATTTTGATAACTGTACACATCGGCATAACTTGGCGATCCCCCAGGAACACCTGTATTATAAACCAAATTTAGATACATTTTCATGTTAGGCAATTTGGGAATATAATCCTGAAACAGTACACCAAATTTCAAGCGTTGATCCATTGGTCGGGCTATAAATTCTCGTCCACCAATAGCTTCTTCAGTTTTGAGATAACCAAAAGAAAACCACGATTCTGCACCAGGGACAAATTCACCGTTTAGGCGCATATCCAATCCATAGGCATATGCTTCAGCATTGTTGTTCGCTGCATACCGAATACGTACATTTTCAACTGTATATGGGTTTACATCAGAGAGGCTTTTGTAATAGAGTTCAGAAACCAATTTAAAGGGGCGTTTCCAAAGTTCAAAACTATATTCATGCCCAGCTACAATATGAACTGACTTTTGGGCTTTTACATTGCTGTTTACTGTGCCACTAGCATCACGTAATTCTCTATAAAATGGAGGTTGATAATACAATCCACCACTCAATCTAAAAAGCATATCTTTTTTTCCGTTGGGCTTTATACTAAATTGTGCTCTTGGACTAAAAACCATCTGTTGTTTTGTAGCAATGTCTTTACCACTGACGCGCCATTGGTGTGTACGTACACCAAAATTATAAAAGACTTCATTTGCACCAAGTGTACTGCGCTTACTCCATTGTGCAAATGCTTGTAAGCGTTCTACTGTGGTATTGTTTGTTGCACGAATGTTTTGAAAGGTCACTAAAGGTCCTGTGTCAGGAGTATAAGGTTGATTGTCGAATTGATCTAAATTTGGCGGATTGATAGAAAATCCAGCAGAGTCAATCACTTCCCATTCGACAACACGATCGCGTATGTCTTCATTGGTGTATTTTATAGACCACTGAAAATGATTTTTATTTTTTTTGTACGTTCCACGATGCTCGACAGTAGAGATTAAGGCATCCAAATCATTTCGCGCATGATTGATTTGTCCTCCAATACCTTCTGAAAATTCAACTTCTCCCAAATTTTCATCACCAATATTACTGTTGACTTCTCCCAATCGGTATTGCGCCAAAATGTCAAAATACTCTTGTTCGGTGGTATGAAAACTAGAAGTAATGAGTTTTAAATTTAAATTGTCATTAACCTGATAAGAACCCTTTAAAGCACCAAAATAGGTATTGTACGCATCTTGCTCTTGGCCCTCATAAAACACCAATAATGCAATGGGATTTTCTAACGTACCAAAATTTGTTTGTCTTGTTTTTGGTGCATAATTGTAAGTATTTGAAGTTATGTTCCCTAAAAAACTCAATTCAAATTTTGGGCTCATTTGATAGGTTAAATAGGTCTGTACATCTAAAAATTTAGGATCATAATTGGTTTGTGTTTCTTTGGCATCTACTAGTAAGCTGTTATCTCTGTAACGCAGTCCAACCAATGCCGAAAACTTTTGGTCCTTACTCGTTCCTTCGGCTGTTATGCTACCGCCCAAAAGATTCAAATCCACACCAAGACCAAATCGGGTAGGTTTTCGGTAGGTGATGTCCAAAACGGAAGAAAGCTTATCTCCATATTTAGCTTGAAATCCACCAGCAGAAAACTCTAAATTTTCGACCATTGCTGTATTGACGAAGCTCAATCCTTCTTGTTGTCCAGACCGCACCAAAAAGGGGCGATAGACTTCAATGTCGTTAACATAGACCAAATTTTCATCAAAATTCCCTCCACGAACAGAATATTGAGTACTCAATTCGTTTGAAATATTAACACCGGGTAATGTTTTTAGAAGATTTTCTACACCGGGTTGCGCACCTTTTATAGTTCGAATTATTTTTGGCGAAATGGTGGTTACGCCTTCTAAAATAGAGCGTTTTGTCCCTGTTATGATTACGGTTTCAATTTGTTCAACGTCTCTTTTTAAAACAGGATTGAATTCAAATTCTTGCCCATTGTTGAGTTTGAATACTACACGAACAAATTTATGACTCACGTGGGAGAATTCGACTTCTACGTTTTTGTTTGCAGGCACTTCCAAAAGATAAAATCCATTAGCATTTGATATGGTTCCTAAGTCATCTGCGCGAACAGTTGCATTTTCAATAGGTTTGTTTTCTTCGTCAAGCAGTACGCCCCGCAATGTTGCTGTTTGCGCAAAGACCTGAAGCTGAGCTGTAAATAAAAGCAGAATTAAAGTATATAAATATCTTATTTTCAAAATGTTATGATTTATTTTCTGTAAAAGGTAAGTTCAAATTTAGAACTATTTCCAACATTATCGGTGACTATAAGCTTTAAATTATTTTTGATGTCTTTGATTACATTATCATTAAAGTCGTGTGTTAGTGTATTGGTTTTGGGATCATATTCCATTAAAATCCATTTTCCATTTACAGTAGCACGAAAGTTTTTTATTCCAGAAATATCGTCAGAAATTTTCACTTTTAGATAGCGGTATTTAGTGAGCCAACTGCCATTTTTGAATTTTATAGGAGTAATTTTTGGCCCTTCATCATCCCTTCCCAAGGTGTATCGACCAAAGTATTTTGTTCGTGCGCTTAGTGTGTTGCCTTTTCGTTTTGTTGAAGTATAGTACAACTTTCCATAGGGGGAAAGACGCCCAATGAAAAGATGCGCTAAATCGCTGGACGCAAAGCGATTGGCATCAAATGTGATGGTCATTGATTTTTTTAAAGGCACACTGGAGTCGTGTATTGTTAGCGTGTCGTTTTTGACTTTAAAATCGAGATGAATATCGTCATACAAAGCAAATGCAGGGATTTCTACGCGAAACGATTGATCTTCCAATACTTTCGATGCTGAAGCGTTTACATAAGTATAATGTAAAGGAATTGAATCGTTCTTTGAGCCGTCTTGAAAAATTCCTGTAATTGGAATTTGAACTGTAGTTTTATTGTTTTTAAAATCTTGAATTTTAATTGTATAAGCCGAATTTGTGCTGTCGCTTATCCTTAATGTCCCGTTTTCTTCTTGATAAGAAAACAAACTAAGCGGATTATTTTTTTCAATAAACAATTTTTGAATTCTTTGCTTTTTCGAACGGTAATGCGCATAGTCTATAAAACGATTGATGTGTTTGGTTTCATCAAACGAAAACCGCTTAAAATCCACTTCAATAGATTTTTTTCCATTAAAAAAGGTTTCAATTTTTGACAATCCATTTTTATTCGATGCATAGTCTTGACGGTCATTGGCTACAATTCCAAAACCAATAGTACCATAGGCAGCAATGGGTTCGGCTTTGTAATTTCCATTGGGTTGTTTTATGAGCCGCATTTTTTTCTTTTCATGAAGCCCTTCAATATGGCTATCATCAGAAAGGGGATAGGCATAAAGATGATAGAGTTCTGGAGGCGTTGTATCTTTAATATCGAATCCAAAAAGCATTGGATTTAAAGGGCGAGAATTTTTGTCACGAATCTCAAAATGCAGATGTGGACCAGACGACCCCCCTGTATTTCCAGAAAATGCTACAAGCTCGTCCGTTTCAATGTGTAGCGCGTTTGGATCTGGAAACAATTCGATTTCAAATTGCTCTTTTTCGTATTGTTTGCTTTTGACAAAAGCTTCAATTTTTGGAGAAAATTTTTGAAGATGCGCATACACCGAAGTATAGCCATTGGGATGAGTGATGTACAATGCTTTGCCATACCCATATCTAGAAATTTTAATTCTACTCACATAACCAACAGCTGCAGTATACACTTTCAGTCCTTGTTTTCCATTGGTTTTCATATCTAAACCCGAATGAAAATGATTGGACCTCAATTCAGCAAATGTTCCCGAAAGCACCAGTTGTATGTCCAAAGGCGAACGGAAGTAGTCTTGGGGGTAGGGGGCTTGTGCCATTGTGTAAACAGAGCACAAAAAACATAAAATCTTAAAAATATTCATAACGAGATCTTTCGCTAAAGTATAGAATTGAAAACAAAAAGCAAAGCATTTGGTTTGGTTAAATTATTTTTAAAATATCGGCACATAAATTGCGATTTTAGATATGGAATGTTAAATTTGTACAAAAGGTATTGAAATTGTAGATGAGCAAAATCGAAACAATCGTCCAAACGCTAGAAGTTAAAATAGACAAGATACTGAACCAGTTTGGATCTTTGAAAGATGAGAATACTGCTCTAAAACGGGAGATACAAGAATTAAAATCCCAAAACAAGAATCAATTGCAATTGCTTCAAGAAAAGCAAACAGAATTTGATTCTTTAAAAATTGCAAGTTCAATGCTTGGCAGTAACGAAGACAAACGAGCTTCAAAGCTCAAAATAAATGCTTTGATTAAAGAGATAAACGATTGCATTGCGAGTTTATCGGACTAAATAATAATTCATGAGTGAGCAATTAAAAATTAAATTGTCTATTGCAAATCGGGTTTATCCCTTGACAATAGCGCCAAGCCAAGAAGAAGGTTTACGTTTGGCCGCTCAGAAGATAGATGCAACCGTTAAAAAATTTGAACAAAGCTATTCCGTACAAGACAAGCAAGACGTTTTGGCCATGTGCGCCTTACAATTTGCTGCTGAAACGGAACAAACAAAAATAAATAAAAACAGTTTAAGTGAAGTCCTCGAGCAACGCCTGATTGATTTGAATCAGCAGTTAGACGAGCACTTAGACGCCAACGTTCTTTAAAATACAAAATACATACTGCCTGTATTGGTCAATTTTTTGATAAACTCAACGAGAATTCTATAAATGGAGTCCGTTTAAGTTGTAAAAGCATGCTGCCTTGTCGCAGACCCTTGATCAGCTTTTCAGCTCTAAATCCTGTTTAAAAGGAGTTTATACAAAACCCAGATCTCTACAGGCTTTTTTTTTTAAATTAAAATCACAAACAATGGATCAAAACATCATAATGATTGCTTCTGGAGCTGCTCTATTAGGGCTCATCATAGGACTAATCATCTCCAAAATAAGAGAAAAAAATAATGCTACTCAAATCACAAAAAATGCAAAACGGACCGCTAGTGATATTATTTCTAAAGCAAAGTCAGAAGGAGAGAGCATCAAAAAAAATAAAATATTTCAAGCCAAAGAACGCTTTTTAGAGCTCAAATCTGAGCATGAAAAAGTAATTTTGTCACGAGATAAAAAGATGGCTGAAGCCGAAAAACGCACAAGAGATAAAGAATCTCAAATTTCTTCAGAATTATCAAAAAACAAAAAACTAAGCCACGAACTCGAATCCAAAAAGAACGACTATGACCAGCGTCTTTCCGTTTTGGATAAACGCCAAGAGGAGTTAGACAAAATACATAAAAGCCAAGTGCAACAACTGGAGGTCATCTCTGGACTTTCCGCAGATGAGGCCAAAGCACAATTGGTAGAATCCTTAAAATCTGAAGCGAAAAATGATGTGATGGCCTATGTGCAAGACAAAATGGAAGAAGCCAAACTTACAGCCGAACAAGACGCCAAAAAAATCATAATCAATACCATTCAACGGATTGGTACTGAGGAAGCTATCGACAATTGTGTTTCTGTTTTCAATATTGAATCGGACGACATGAAAGGTCGTATTATTGGTCGTGAAGGACGAAACATTAGAGCCCTTGAAGCGGCTACGGGCGTAGAAATCATTGTTGACGACACACCAGAAGCTATTATTCTTTCTTGCTTTGATTCTGTTCGCCGTGAAGTTGCTCGACTATCGTTACACAAACTTGTAACCGATGGGCGTATTCACCCTGCGCGAATTGAAGAAGTTGTTCGTAAAACAGAAAAACAAATTGGACAAGAAATTATTGAAGTTGGAAAACGCACCGTTATCGATTTGGGCATCCATGGCCTTCATCCAGAATTAATCAAAGTCATAGGGCGAATGAAATACCGTTCTTCATACGGTCAAAACTTATTGCAACACTCCAGAGAAGTCGCCAAGCTTTGTGGCATTATGGCTGCAGAATTGGGCATCAACCCAAAACTAGCCAAGCGTGCAGGATTGTTGCACGATATTGGTAAAGTCCCCGATTCTGAAACTGATATGGAAACACCACATGCTATTTTGGGGATGCAATGGGCCGAAAAATATGGCGAAAAAGCAGAAGTGTGTAATGCTATTGGTGCGCACCACGATGAAATCGAAATGAAATTTTTACTCTCACCAATTGTTCAAGTGTGTGATGCAATTTCTGGTGCTCGTCCAGGGGCAAGACGTCAGGTTTTGGACTCCTACATACAGCGCTTAAAAGATTTGGAGGAAGTTGCTTTTAGTTTTAAAGGCGTACAAAAGGCCTATGCTATTCAAGCGGGGCGCGAATTGCGTGTGATTGTTGAAAGCGAAAAAGTGGACGACAACAACGCTAGTCGATTGTCGTTTGAAATTTCACAAAAAATTCAAACCGATATGACTTATCCCGGTCAGGTCAAAGTTACTGTTATTCGTGAAACACGAGCCGTGAATATTGCGAAATAAAAGACCTAAGAAAAGGATGAAAAGCAGTTTTTAGCTGCTTTTTTTATGTCCGACGTGGATGAAAAGAGGTCATGACTTGTTTTAAATGGCTTTTATCAATGTGCATATAAATTTCTGTAGTGGTGATGCTTTCATGGCCAAGCATTACTTGAATCGCGCGTAAATCGGCACCATTTTCCAAAAGATGCGTGGCAAAAGAGTGGCGAAAGGTGTGGGGGGAAATCGATTTTTGAATCCCTGCTTTTTGGGTAAAGGTTTTGACAATGGTAAAAATCATAGCCCGTGTGAGTTGTTTTCCTCGTTGATTCAAAAACAAAGTATCTAGATATTTAGGGTCAATTTGTAGTAGCGTACGAGCATGATGGCGGTACAAATTGATGAATTTTTGTGTGTTTTTCCCAATGGGTACAAAACGTTGTTTGTTGCCCTTCCCCGTCACTTTGATAAACCCTTCTTCAAAAAACAAATCGGAGAGTTTTAAATTTGTCAGTTCACTCACACGCAACCCACAACTGTACAAAGTTTCGATGATGGCTCTGTTGCGCTCGCCTAGGGGTGTACTTAAATCAATGGCGGCCACAATCTTATCAATTTCCTGTACGGAAAGGGTGTCGGGAAGTTTACGGCCAATTTTTGGTGCTTCGATTTGTGCCAACGGGTTGGCGGTGCGGTAATTTTCAAAAATTAGATAATCGAAAAAATTGCGTAGCCCAGAAATGACACGAGATTGGGTACGTGCATTAACTGTTTTGGCCATTTCATACAAAAACCCTTGAACCGTTTCTGCAGTAATATTTATGGGGCTGACGGACTGATTGTGTGTTTCTAAATATAAAATGAGTTTTTTTACATCCAAACGGTAACTGCTTACGGTATGCTCCGAAAGGCCACGTTCAATTTTTAAATAATGTTCAAAATCCCGTAGGGCGTTGTTCCAATTCATTGCTCTAAAATACGAATATTTAGTCATTTTGGAGAGAAGTTTTGTAATGACAGAATTAAAAACACAAAAAAACCAAGTGAAAAATAACTTGGTTTTTTTCACGGAGAAAGAAAGGTTATTTTATGATCCCAAAAGAAAATCCTGGGCAAGCATAAAAACCCAACACACGCCTTGCGTGTATTCTTTTTTGCTTTAAGTCCTTTTCAATCATAAATGATTAACCGTCCTAAAAGCAAAAAACCCACAACTTTTCTTGTGGGTTTTCTTTTGCGGAGAAAGAGGGATTCGAACCCCCGGAGGTGTGACCCTCAACAGTTTTCAAGACTGCCGCATTCGACCACTCTGCCATTTCTCCTAATGCGAGTGCAAATATAAGTGGCTTTTATTTTCTTTTCAAATAGTTTAATGATTTATTTTATTACTCTTTTAATAAATTTTAAAATTTCATTGAGTCCTCATCGATCTAAAATTCCTTATTTTTGCGCAAAACACAAAACATGAGTCTACTCGACGCCCTTAAATGGCGCTATGCCACCAAAAAATTTGACAGCAACAAAGTCATTTCTGCATCAGATTTAGAAAAAATAAAAGAAGGATTTAGTCTTTCCGCTTCGTCCTATGGGTTGCAACCCGTAGAACTTTTGTTGGTACACAACAAAACCATTCAAAGCGAACTGGTGCCTTTAGCCATGAATCAACAACAAGTGGCACAGGCCTCTCATGTTGCTATTTTTTGCGTTAAAACGTCTTTGGACGCCGATTATGTGGTAGACTATTTTGAGCGCATCAAAGCCATTCGCGAAACCCCAGACGAAATTTTAGCCTCTTTTAGAGCACACATCATTGAAAGTTTTGCTGCCAAAACGCCTGAAGACGTTCAACTTTGGGGTGCAAAACAAGCGTATTTAGCGATGGGCAATCTTTTGGCGGTTTGTGCCGATCTAAACATTGATGCTTGTCCTATGGAGGGCTTTGAACCTCAAAAAATTGATACCTATTTCGATTTAAAAGCGAAAGGATTAAAATCTGTACTCCTTATGCCTATGGGCTACAGAGCAGAAGACGACCCTTTTGCCAGCATGAAAAAAGTCCGTAAACCCATTGCTGAATCTGTAACTGAAATTTCCTAATATGCCTGGATTTGAACTTTTTGGCGATGCCGAACGTAACGAGGTCAACGATGTGTTGGACTCTGGTGTTTTAATGCGTTATGGTTTTGATGGCCTACGCAAAGGCCATTGGAAAGCCAAAGATTTAGAAGCAGAGATTCAAAAACGTTTTGCAGTGCAGCACGCCCAATTGGTGAGCAATGGTACCGCTGCGGTGAGTATGGCACTCGCCGTTGCTGGTGTAGGGGCGGGAGATGAAGTCATTATGCCAAGTTTTACGTTTGTGGCTAGTTTTGAAGCCATCATGATGATGGGGGCTACACCAATAGTTGTAGACATCGACGACACCTTAACCCTTGATATAGAATCTGTTAAGGCCGCTATTACGCCAAAAACAAAAGCCATCATGCCCGTGCATATGTGTGGGAGTATGGCCAATCTGAATGCTTTAAAATCTGTTTGTGATAAACACAACTTGTTGTTAATCGAAGATGCTTGCCAAGCCATTGGCGGTACATACAACGGCAAAGCATTGGGAACTATCGGCGATTTAGGTTGTTTTTCTTTTGATTTTGTCAAAACGGTCACTTGTGGTGAGGGTGGAGGAGTCATCACCAATAATGATGATTATGCACAACGCCTCGATCATTTTAGTGATCACGGACATGACCATGTCGGTTCTGACCGTGGGGCAGAGGAGCATCCGTATTTGGGCTACAATTTTCGGATTTCTGAACTTAATGCCGCTGTTGGCTTAGCGCAATTTAGACGTATCGATGAGTTTTTGGCCCTTCAAAAAAAGCATTACACCATAATAAGACAAGAATTAGAACCCCTTTCATCTGTTACGTTTCGGACTGTTCCAGAAGGTGGGGAGGAAAGCTATGCGTTTTTAAATTTCTTTTTGGACGATTTGGACACCGCCAGAGCGGTTAGTAAAGAATTTAAAGCCAATGGCGTTGATGTGTGTTTTCATTATTACGACAACAATTGGCATTATATCCGCAAATGGGAGCATCTTAAAGAACAAAAATCGCTTTATCCTTTGTCTAAAGAAATAAAGGAGGGGTTAAACAATTTAAAAGACAAAGATTTTTCTAAATCCGACCATTATATAGGGCGTAACATTTCGTGTTTGATTAAATTATCCTGGACGGAAGACGAAGTGCACCACAGAGCTAAAACAATGGCGCAGTGCATAAAAAAGGTGTGTGGCTAGTAGTTGATATAATCTACAATTTCAAGACCGTAGCCAATCATTCCAACACGCTTTTTCTGTTTGCTGTTCGAAATTAAATTCAATTTTTGAATGTTTAGGTCATGAAGAATTTGTTCACCAATCCCAAAATCTTTCTCATCCATACTGATGTTTGGTGCTTTTGCAACTGTACCACTTTTTTGAATGTCTTTTAAAACGTCTAAGCGCTTTAGTGTTTTTTGTGGACTCGAATTTTGATTGATAAAAATAATAGCGCCTTTTCCCTCGTTATTGATTACGCGGAACATTTCGTCCAGTTTTTTATCGGCATTATTGGTGAGTGTACCCAGAATATCGTTGTTGACCAATGTAGAATTGATACGGGTAGGAATGGTTTCCCCTGAATTCCATTGCCCTTTTGTGAGTGCTATATGGACAGCATCATTGGTCGTTTGTTGGTAAGACCGCAGTCTAAAACTCCCAAAACGAGTTTCAATTTGAAAATCATGTTTTTTGGCAATCAACGAGTCGTGTTGCATACGGTAGGCCACAAGGTCTTCAATAGAAATGATTTTTAAATCAAATTTTTTGGCCACCTCTTTCAATTGGGGTAGGCGTGCCATAGTACCGTCTTCATTCAAAATTTCAACCAAAATACCAGCGGGCTCAAATCCAGCCAATCGGGCCAAATCTACTGCTGCTTCAGTATGTCCTGTTCGTCTTAAAACTCCACCATTTTTTGCTTTAAGTGGGAAAATATGCCCTGGACGACCAAGATCGTGGGGCTTTGTTTCTTTGTCCACCAAGGCCTTTATGGTTTTGGCGCGATCGGAAACTGAAATTCCTGTTGTACAACCATGACCAATCAAATCTACAGAAACCGTAAATTGTGTATGGTGCAATACCGTATTGTTTTGAACCATCATATTTAAATCCAATTCAGCACATCGAGTTTCGGTCAACGGTGCACAGATAAGACCACGGCCATGAGTCGCCATAAAATTGATCATTTCGGGCGTTACCGCTTCGGCAGCAGCTATAAAATCTCCTTCGTTCTCGCGGTGTTCATCGTCCACTACAACGACCACCTTGCCCGCTTTGATATCTGCAATGGCCTCTTGTATGGTGTTGAGTTTTTGTTCCAAAGTTGATTGTTCTGTTGCCATGAATTATTTTTTGCAAAGATAGGAGAACCCTATTAAAACTTATGAAATTTTAGTTAAATCTTCATTCATTTTTTTATTGAAATACAATCGGTAAAGAAAAAATAAGGGAAGTCCCAAAATGATAAAAACAACATTATGGGTCATGAATTTCTTCTTTAAAAGCTTATAAAATGCAGCTTGATTTTTCACCACTTTAGGAAACAGTATAAGAAACAAGATCAATGCAATAATAGCGAGGGCAATCATGATCGACCCTATTGTAGGAAAACCATTATTATTCAAAATAAAACCGCCAATTCCAAGAATTAAAACGATAAGGTGCGCATAATATGCTACGGTAGCATTTTCATGATAATCTTCCATATGGCGCACTCCAGACTCATAGGATTCGTTGCTTAAATTTCCTGTTAGTTTGAGTTCTAATTCAGTAATTCCTCGTTTTTTTAGATGCTTGAGCGCATTGGTTTTATCTGTTAAAGTTAGTCCATAATGCCTGTAATTTTTTATCAGGTCTATGAGTTTGTCATTTTCAAAATGTTCAATGTTTTGTGTTTCTACCGTTTGTACATTGGTATTTTTCTCAACGATTACACTTGTTTTTACCAAGCGTTTTTTTAAGGGAATCAAGAGTGCATCTAAATCCATCAATGCTCTATCTTTTGTTGCTCTACTGGTGAGGTAAATACTAAACGGCAACATGATGATTCCGGCCAACCATGTCGCAAAAATTGGATTTAGACTGTTATCCTCTGAACTGTTTTTTGCAAATATGCTGATGAAATGATAGGTCAAGAAAATTAAAATAGCAATGACAAGGGGAAGTCCAATTCCTCCTTTTCGGATCAGTGCGCCCAGAGGTGCCCCCACAAAAAACAAAATGATACACATCAGTCCAAGGGCAAATTTATCATGCAACGCAATGATGTGTTTGTTGATGTGTATGGTTGAAATGGAAAACGATTTTGATTTTACTTTGATATCGTCTTGTGCAGACCTTACTGATCCAATGGCCAAGTCATACAACTGAACAGCTTTATTTTTAGTGAATAAATCAATTACATTTTCTGGTATTTCTGCCAATGAATCGTTTTGCGCAATGTTGTAATTTAGGTTTAAATTGTTTTGATGGGAACGCGTGAGCATGGTTTTGGAAAATGCATCAATGGATTTTTGTTGTGTGGTGTACAACGAGTCTATTGTGGTGTTTAGCTCGTTTACCCCTAACATATTGAATCGTGCAGAAGCATCTTTTTGATCAAAATCAACATCATTAAATTCTGAAATATCAATATTAATCACATAACGTTCAAAGGTGCTCTTAATTTGAGGTCTATTCTTTGTACGCTTTTGATAGTTTGCCGGTTGGACTTCATCATAATAATTTCCATCATAAAGAATAAGTTGGATAAGATCAGAACTCTCATCGCTATAAAATTCGCCTGTTTTGGATTTTATTACCGTATAATTTCCCGATGAATTCCCCTTTTTTTGATGAATGATGACATCTTCTAAAAATTCTCCATTTTCGCCGCTTTTTTTGGCCACTTTGATGTTGATGTCTTGCAGTTGATTAAACTGTCCTTCGGCCACCATCATAGCAGGTTTTACTTTAGCGATATTGCGCCTAAGATTAAAAAAGTTAAACTCAGCCAATGGAATCACATTGTTGGCAAAGAAAAAGCTAACCACGGATAATAACACAATAAAAATGCTCAAACTTTTCATAGCACGTTGCAAAGAGATCCCTGTTGATTTCATGGCAGCAAACTCATAATTTTCAGAAAAATTCCCAAAAACCATAATCGACACCAACAGAATGGTTAGCGGTAAGACCAGCACTACAATTCGAGGTGAAACAAAAATTAGGAATTTAAGAATGACATCAAATTGCAAATCCTTTCCTGCAAGTTCTGCGATATAGACCCATACGGATTGCAAAAGAAAAATTAGCATCAGAATGGTAAAGACACTAAAAAATGACTTGAGATAGGTGGATAGTATGTAGCGGTCTAATATGTTCAATTTTGGCCTTAGTCTAAATTATTGATGTAATAATCGCTGTACTTCGAGGCATCAAAGTTAAAAAAAGATGGAGAAAGGGGCGTGTTGGTTTTAAATTCTAATACGGTAAGGGTTGTTTTCGTGGCGTTGTCCCCAATTTCGATAAGGTTGTAAATATGTTTTGTTTTGGCATCTATCCCCAACAAGGCATATTTTATTTCAGAATTTGAATCAATGGGCGAGAGTTTTATGTACTGAATTTTTCGACCAAATTTGTCTTGAACAATATCGAGTTTGTAGTTGTAGCCCGACTCATAAAAAGAGAGCAACTTACTCGGTGCTATGGTGTTTTCTTCGTCTGGATTCTCCGTAGAAATAGTAACTTCTTCGTCTTCTGGACTAATGGTATAAAGTGTTTTTCCATCAAAAATACGTTGAATACCCAATATGTCGAGCACGTATTTATCCCCATCAAGCGTTACCTTTCCTTTGGTTTCCTGACGAATATTTTCAGCTTCATTTTCTAAAACATATTTAAAAGCAATTTGAATATTCTCGTAGGCATTTACTTTGTCGTTGACCTCGTTAAGCCATTGTTTTGCTTTGGGGTCTTTTGTTTGCGCAATACCTATGCCAAAAGAAATAAGCGTAAAAAAGAAAATCGTTTTTTTAAGAACCTTCATTGTCTAATAATTGATTTAATGCCACTAAATCAGAGACCAAAACTTGTCGTGCTTT
>JAYQDD010000001.1:87537-369315 GCA_038138145.1 Formosa sp. | reverse complement strand
TTACTGCCTTCAAATGGACCTACAATACCTGCGGCTTCCAACTGATCGATGAGTCGTCCTGCACGGTTGTACCCCAATTTCAATTTGCGTTGCAACAACGAGGCCGAACCTTGTTGTGCGGTCACAATCACTTCTGCAGCTTCACGAAATAGTTTATCTCTGTCGTTAATATCAATATCAAGACTTGTGCCAGAGTCTTCGCTAATGTACTCTGGAAGAATATACGCACTTGCATAGGCCTTTTGTGAACCAATAAAATCGGTTAAACGTTCCACTTCAGGAGTATCCACAAAAGCACACTGTATACGCACCAAATCATTGCCTTGTGTGTAGAGCATATCACCACGACCAATAAGTTGATCGGCACCTGAACTGTCCAAAATCGTTCTCGAATCAATTTTTGAGGTCACTCTAAAGGCAATACGTGCGGGGAAGTTCGCTTTGATGATGCCTGTAATCACATTAACTGATGGACGTTGTGTCGCAATAATCAAATGAATGCCAATGGCACGAGCCAATTGGGCTAAACGCGCAATAGGGGTTTCGACTTCTTTACCAGCGGTCATGATTAAATCTGCAAATTCATCCACTACCAAAACAATATAAGGTAAAAACTTATGCCCATCATTTGGGTTTAGTTTACGCGCTTTAAATTTGGCATTATATTCTTTAATGTTTCGGCAAAAGGCCGTTTTGAGTAAATCATAACGGTTGTCCATTTCAATACACAACGAGTTTAAGGTATTGATTACTTTGGTGTTGTCCGTAATGATGGCATCTTCCGAATCAGGGAGTTTAGCCAAATAATGACGTTCTATTTTGTTGAACAACGTGAGTTCCACCTTTTTTGGATCGACGAGGACAAATTTGACTTCAGCAGGGTGTTTTTTATAGAGTAGGGACGTCAGTACAGCGTTCAGTCCCACGGATTTTCCTTGTCCTGTGGCACCTGCCATAAGCAAGTGTGGCATTTTGGCCAAATCCACTACAAAGGTTTCGTTACTGATGGTTTTTCCTAAGGCAACAGGCAATTCCATTTCAGATTTTTGGAATTTTTGGGACGCCACAACAGAGTTCATCGAAACGATGGTGGAATTTTTGTTTGGCACTTCTATACCAATCGTTCCACGACCAGGGATTGGGGCGATGATCCGAATCCCCAAAGCCGAAAGCGAAAGCGCAATATCATCTTCTAAATTTTTGATTTTTGAAATCCGAATACCAGCATCAGGGATAATTTCGTACAGCGTTACCGTAGGCCCTACCGTAGCTTTGATGCTGCTGATGCCAATTTTATAATTGTTGAGCGTTTCAACGATTTTATTTTTGTTGTCTTCAAGTTCTTCTTGATCTATGGTAATGCCTTCAGAATCGTATTTTTTAAGCAATTCTAAGGGAGGGAACACAAATTTCGATAACTCCAAAGTCGGATCAACTTCACCAAAATCTTCGACCAGTTTTGCGGCTAAATTATCCGTCTCAGAAACTTCTTCTTCTGTGATGGTCACTTCCATTTTAACTTCAGGTTCAGCGGCAGTTTTTTTGGGTTCATCTTTACTGATGTTCGAATGATTTTGAATGGTGGGTTCTAAATTCTTTAAAGGCACTTCAAAGGCCGATGATGTTGATTCTTTTTCAATAGTTTCGTCTTTATTCTCTTGAAACGTGTGTTGAACAGGTTCATCATCGGAAGGTGCTTCTGTTTTGGGCTTTTTTTGAACTGAAAACAATTTTGCAATCTGTTGTGGGGTAGTTTTAAAGCGGATGGCGATATAACAAATAAACCCAAACAAGAGGAGGAGGGCTGTACCAATTTTACCGATATAATCTTGAAGGAATAAATTGAGCTGATACCCCACTGTTCCGCCCAAGTTTGGCAATGTATGAAAAGCATAGCCCATAGTAATGGAGAGCCAAATGATGCCCAAAATACCCCATGTCCAATGGCGAAACAAACGTTCTTTGGACGTATTCATTAGGACTGTAATACCAGACAGCACCAACAATCCAGAAAACAAAAACGACGCAATCCCAAATCCTTTATATACCAATAGATGACTGATCCATGCGCCAATTTTACTCAACCAATTTTTGGTTGGAACGGTTCTATTGGTAAAGCCATTAAGCGCACTTTGGTCGCTCTCACCTGTAAAGAAATAGGAGAGGATCGCAATAAACACCAACACCCCCAAAATGACCAAAAAGCTACCAAAAACAAGCCGTTGCGGATTGGTTAGTGTAACTTTAGGTAAGATTGATTTTTTATGCTTGTCCGTTGTTTTGGTCATAGGTTTGTTGTGGTTAAAAACAAAAGTACAAATTAATAACTTTTTCTTTAAGAGAATTATTATTTGTTTTTTATTAAAAAACCCACGCAAAGCGTGGGTTTAAATCATTGCAATAAAAAATCCTTAACTATCAATAGACCCCAATACCCGTTTCATAAACGCATTAAGCGCTTCTTTTTCTGGGGTACCAGATTTGATCATTTTATGCACTTCCAATGCGCCATACATATTCGAAATCAACTCGCCAAGCACATCTAATTCTTTGTCCTTTAAACTGGGAACTTCCGTAAGGTGTTCCAAAGTTTCCAAAGTTTCAATGATATAATCTTCATCATTGTCTTGGATGAATTTGTTTAAATGCTTAATGACTGGCAACTTCATCGACAAGGGTTTTTAAAACGTCAAATTTATTGGTTTGTACTTGACCTACAAACGCACCTGCTTTGAAGGTTGCAAAGGTGGGCAAGTTGTCCACTGTGGCCAGACTGCGGCTTTCTGGAAATTTTTCGGCATCGGCCACAACAAAAGTGATGTTTGGATATTCTGCAGCCAATTTTTTCATTTTTGGCTTCATAATGCGGCAATTACCACACCAAGTGGCAGAATACTGCACCACCACGGTTTCGTGTTCCGAAACTACAGTTTTTAGGTTATCTAGCGTGAGTTCTTGCATGGTTTGTGAATTTAGTGCGACGATAAATAATCAGCGGTACTTTTGGCATTGGCTTGCATGGCGTCTTTGCCTTCTTCCCAGTTTGCTGGGCAAACCTCACCTTTTTCTTGCACATGTGTATAGGCATCGACAAGGCGTAAAAACTCAGCAACGTTACGCCCTAGCGGCATATGGTTGATGCTTTCGTGTACTACAGTCCCTTCTTCGTCAATAATGTATGTTGCTCTGTACGTTACATTGTCGCCTTCTACGGTTACAACGCCTGTTTCTTCGTTGTATTCTTCATTAGTGATGTCCAAAATCCCTAAAGTAGAGGATAGGTTACGGTTAGAATCGGCAAGAATAGGGTAGGTAACGCCTTCAATTCCTCCGTTGTCTTTTGACGTAGAAAGCCATGCAAAATGTACTTCTGGGGTATCACATGATGCACCAATCACGATACAATTTCTTTTTTCAAATTCCGCTTTTGCGGCTTCAAAGGCATGCAATTCTGTTGGGCAAACAAATGTAAAGTCTTTAGGGTACCAAAACAGTACCACTTTCTTTTTATTATTAACGGCTTCTTCCAAAACGTTAACCTTAAAGGTGTCGCCCATTTCGTTCATGGCGTCTACCGTTAAATTTGGAAATTTTTTTCCTACAAATGACATAATTTTAAATTTTAGATTAAATAATAATTGATACAAATATAACCTTGATTTGAGGCAATATTGCAGTTACAAAATTATAATTTTTTATCTTACTATAAGTTAAAGTTATCCAAATTATTGGCTTAATTTTTTGCGGTAATTTGTTTGATTTTAATCGAAAACCCAGCCACCAACAAGGTCATAAACGGACTCATCCAATTGAAGAAAGCATAGACAAAATAGTCGGCAACAGAAACGCCAAGCACACCGCTTTGGTAGGCACCACAAGTATTCCAGGGCACCAATACAGAAGTTACTGTCCCCGAATCTTCAAGAGTTCGGCTTAGGTTTTCAGGGGCTAATCCTTTGTCTTTATAGGCCTTTTTAAACATTTTTCCAGGAACCACCAACGCTAAGTATTGATCTGATGCAGTAACATTGAGCGCCAAGCAACTGGCGACAGTACTGGCAAAAAGCCCAAAGGTTGTAGTGGCTAAATTCAAAAGCGCTTTACTGATGCGTGAAAGGGCACCGATGGCATCCATCACACCCCCAAAAACCATAGCACAAATAATCAGCCAAATGGTTCCGAGCATACCGCTCATGCCTCCTGAAGAAAATAAATCGTTAAGCTCAGTACTTGAAGTTTCCACAGCGGTATCTACGGTCATCGCTTGCATAACGCCTTTGTATGCGGATTTAAAGTCAAGGGTGTCTACTCCTGCAATTTGCATCAAAATATGCGGTTGAGCGATGATTGCCGCAACACCAGCCAAAAGCGTGCCCAGCAATAAAGCCACCAAAGGCGGTGTCTTTTTTACAATCAGTACAATCACAATTATGGGCACAATAAAGAGAAGGGGAGAGATATGAAATGCATTGCTAATGGCTTCGAGTTTGTCCGAAATATCAGGACTGCCTGAAACATCAAGATTAAGACCAATAATCAAAAATAAAATTAAGGTGATTACAAACGTTGGCACCGTGGTGATGGTCATGTATTTTATATGTTCAAACAAATCGCCGCCCGCCATGGCAGGAGCCAAGTTGGTGGTGTCGCTTAGCGGTGACATTTTATCACCAAAATAAGCACCAGAAAGCACCGCACCAGCAGTCATTCCTAATGAAATCCCTAAAGTTTCTCCAATGCCAATAAGGGCAATACCCACAGTAGCAGAGGTGGTCCAACTGCTTCCAGTAGCAATAGAAATAACCGCACATATCAGTACACAAGCCACGAGAAAAAATGTGGGGTTTAACATCTGAAGACCATAGTAAATCATGGTTGGAATAATCCCACTCACTAACCATGTTCCTGCAAGTGCGCCCACCATAAGCAAGATGAGTAAAGCACCCGTGGTGGTTTTTAGATTTTCGGCCACTTCATCAATCATTTGGCGGTAATTAACTTTGTTGAAAAATCCAACAACAGCCGCTACAGCCGCACCAAGCAATAAAATAAACTGATTGCTTCCACTTAATGCATCATCACCAAAGACAAAAAATACATTATAAAACAACATCAAAACTAATACAATTACAGGGATGAGTGCTTCGCCAATAGAAAGTTCTTTATTGTCTACAATATGCACATGTTTAGGATCTGAGGAATGAGGGTCGTGTTGTTTCATTAAAGCAAAAACGTTTTTAGTTATGCTGTAATATTACAATTTTTGGGCGTTTTGTGCAACCAGGAGAATAATACTAACGAAGTTTGGGGTATACATTTGGATCTGCTTCATGCATGATTTCGTATGCCGCCTCAAAAATATCTTCTTTAGAAGGTTTGCTAAAGTAGTCCCCATCCGATCCATAGGCTGGACGGTGGGCTTGGGCTGTAAGTAATTTAGGTTTACTATCCAATTGCTCGTAGGCGCTATCTTGGTTTAAGATTTCGGATAAAATATAGGCCGATGCACCACCTGGGACATCTTCGTCTACAATAAGTAGTCGGTTTGTTTTTTCAATACTTTTTAAAATATCGTGGTTCAAGTCAAAGGGAATTAAGGATTGAACGTCAATCACTTCGGCATCAATACCAACTTCAAGGAGTTCACGTGCCGTTTGGTGTACAATGCGAAGCGTTGAGCCGTACGAAACAATTGTTAAATCAGTTCCTTCTTTAATAGTTTCGACAACACCAATTTTTGTTTTCAGTACACCCAAATTATTGGGTTTTCTTTCTTTTAATCGATATCCGTTAAGGCATTCAATGACGAGCGCCGGTTGATCACTTTCTAATAAAGTATTATAAAATCCAGCGGCTTTAGTCATGTTTCTGGGCACCAATACATTAACCCCTCTAATTAAGCCCAAAATACTGCCCATGGGCGATCCTGAATGCCATATACCTTCTAAGCGGTGGCCTCGGGTTCTGATGATCATTGGTGCTTTTTGTTTACCAAAAGTTCTGTAATGCAATGTTGCAAGGTCATCACTTATGGTTTGTAATGCATAAAGGATGTAATCTAAATATTGAATTTCAGCAATTGGGCGAAGTCCGCGTAAGGCCATACCAATCCCTTGACCAATGATAGTGGCTTCGCGAATACCAACATCGGCAATACGTGTTTCACCATATTTTTCTTGTAGCCCTTCCAGGCCTTGGTTTACATCGCCTATAGCCCCTGAATCTTGACCAAAAATTAATGCTTGAGGGTACTTTGAGAAAATTTTATCGAAGTTGTCGCGTAGAATAATACGTCCATCAACCAATTCTGGGGTGGCATCGTAGGTTGGTGCTATGGCATCAATTTTATCGGCGCTTTGTGGAGATTCGCTGTAGAGTAAACTGCTGTATTTTACTTGTGTGTCTTTGATGTAATTGTTAATCCAAGATAGTAAAGCATCCTTTTCTGCAGACGCATCGTTGATCAAGTATTTTAAAATACTTCTTGATACACCAAGAACATCTTTACGCATCGGTTCTTTGAGCGTTTCAAGCTGTGCTACTTCTTTTTCAATAAATACGTTTTGGGGTGATTGTGCCGCCGCCGCACGAATTAAAGCAATTACTGTTGATCGCTCCGATTTAATGGGATTTAAAAAGTCATTCCAAGCTTTTATTTTTCCCTCTTTGACTTTAGCTTTGATTTGTTTTTCTAGGTCAAATAGCTCATCTTCTGTTGCTATATTATTGGCAACAATCCAATGTTTAAATTTTAAATTACAATCATTTGAACGCTCCCATTGAAGGCGCTTAGGATTTTTATAACGCTCGTGCGAGCCCGAAGTGGAGTGCCCCTGCGGTTGTGTGAGCTCATCGACATGGATAAGAACAGGCACATGTTCTTCTCGAGCAATACGGCCTGCTTTTTCGTAGGTATTGATGAGTTCTACATAATCCCATCCTTTTACATTCAAGATTTCATAGCCCTTGTCCTTTTCATCTCTTTGAAAACCACTCAATATTTTAGAAATGTTTTCTTTGGTTGTTTGGTGTTTTGCATGAACAGAAATCCCATAATCATCATCCCAAACACTGATTACCATAGGGACTTGTAAAACCCCTGCAGCATTGATGGTTTCAAAGAACAAACCTTCACTTGTACTGGCATTTCCTATAGTTCCCCAAGCAACTTCTTTACCATTTTTTGAAAACTTATACGCATCGTTAAAGCCATCAATGGTTTTGTATACTTTTGAAGCTTGTGCTAACCCTAACAACCGGGGCATTTGTGCGGCTGTTGGTGAGATATCAGAACTTGAGTTTTTTTGTTCTGTTAAATTTTTCCAATTGTACTGTTCATCCAACGAGTGGGTCACAAAGTGGCCACCCATTTGTCGTCCTGCGCTCATAGGATCGAAGTTGATGTCGGTATGGGCATATAACCCAGCAAAAAATTGTTCAATTGTCAATTCCCCAATGGCCATCATAAAGGTTTGATCACGGTAATAACCAGATCGGAAATCACCATTCTTAAATGCTTTGGCCCATGCCAATTGTGGAAGCTCTTTTCCATCACCAAAAATGCCAAATTTTGCCTTTCCAGTTAGTACTTCTCGACGTCCTAATAAACTACACTCACGACTTGTAACGGCGATTTCATAGTCCTTCAATATTTCAGAGCGAAATTCTTCAAAGGTTATGTTTTCAGCGAGCTGGTTTTTGGTGGACATTGGCTATGTTTAATTTTTTTGCAAATATAGGAAATATAAGCATATCAATCAACTATAGAATAGGTCAGCATATTGAATAATTCGAAATGAAATCAATGCAATTCTTGCTTTGTATAAACTTTTTTTAATGAAATCAATATTCTTTTAAAAAATATCTAAAAACTAGAACCATCTTCTGGTAAATAAACTTGCGAGTGCAGAAAAGTCTGTGGTGAAGACAAAACGGATTTTTTGTGGATAATTAGACTGATCGATTTCCCATCCAAGGTTTGAATATATTGGAAAATAGACTTCAAAATAATCAGTAATTAAATCCATTCGAATTCCTGTATCGTATGCAAAAAACACATCTTGCCCCTTATTTTTTACTAATCCAAAATCGCCATATGCTTGAACATAGCGCCAAATGGATGCACTACCATTGAGTGTGGTTAGCCATTGATTGGCAAAACCAGGGTCGATTTTTGACTTAAAACCGCCATCTGCAATAACCAATTGTTGCGCTAAAATTCCTGATGATTCCGATTGCCCAATATAGTTATACTCAAATAAATAATCTGTTGGGCGATCCAATGCAAAGTCAAAATTATTTTCATCAATAGGTAAGGTATTGTATAAAAATGTCCCGGCAAATAGCCTCAAGTTGTAGTATCGATTTTTGGGTGTTCTTTTTCTAATTTCATAACTGGTATTGAGTTTTCCAAAGTCATTAGAAAATTGTAAATCGAATACCCATTTTTTAAATTTATCAATGTTGTTGTCTAAGTTCGCGTAACGAAAATTGAACACATTGTAGGGCGGAATGTTGTTTTCATCCAATAAGCTTCTCGATTTATCTTTTTGTATACTGAAGTACCGAAATGTCAATTTTCTATTAGCATTTGAACGTAAGTTGTTGAGTTCACGAAATTCAAATTGAATATAAGGTTGTATTTTTGTTATAAATGCGCCATAATCAAAACTTGAGCGGTCTACCGTCAATCCAAACATGGTTCTGTATAACGCTGTATCTTCGTGAAAAATATTGAAAATTACTTTCCCAAAACCTGTAATGGTTTTGGATTCCAAACCATAAACAGGAGCAATTCCATACAAAAAGGGTTTGGCCAAAAGTCCTCTGTTGTTGAAGTTTACACCAAGCTTTAGCCCATCATAAATATTTTGAAATTCTGCTATTGGAATAGCATAGATTTGTGTTTTTGCTGGGTCTTCGACATCTCGCAAAAAACGTAATTGTAAAGGTTTATTGAACAATCCCGTTTTGTCTATGCGTTTCCAATTGTTACGCCTGTTGAATTCAGGTGCGGAGTGGTCGTAATTTAGTACAAGTTGGTCTGCACCATTATTAGCCATGGAAAATTTTTGCTTCCCCTTAAACCCTTCCATCCATTCTGTGCTTAAGATTTCTCCGTCTTTGAGTGCAGATATAGTCACCGGATAATTTCCCTTTTTAAGGTTTTTTACGGTAAAATGAATGGAATCTTTATCGCTGTAAGTTGAGCTAAATTTATAATCCGAACTGAACGATTGAGTGACAAAATCGTCAAAAAACCAATCTATATTTCGATTTGTTTTTTGGGTCAAATAGGATCTAAATTCAGCCGTCGATGTGGGTTGAAATTGTTTTAAATTTATAAATTCTTGAATCCAATTTAGGGTATGTTCTTCTTCCAAATACGCCATGAGGTACATCAAACTTATACTGGCTTTGAATTTTGCAACATGCAGTTGGTTAAAATTTATTAAATCTTCTTTTTTGGTGTCCAACGCTTGATCACGTCCTGTCCGCATCATTTGGTAATAGGTAAGGCGGTACTGTTCGCTGTATTTTAATTTAGAAAAATTAAACCTTCTGATGCCCCATACATCAGCCAATTTCCCCAAAAGTTTTTGGTCAGGATAATAAGTGTCTATATAACGCATCAATAACAGCAATTCGAAACCACTTTTCAGCCAATATTCGTTTCGAGTATCAAGCACCAAGACATCGTTGATGTATTTTTTTATGATGTTTTCGGCTAATGTAATTTCATACTTGAATTCCTTCGTAAAAGGAGATAAAAAATCAGGTAAAAAAGTTAAACCGTACAGTGCATTGTTCTTTAATTCAATAGATGAAAGTAAAAGCTTTTCTTTAGGGTACGGGGCGATATTTTGATCTAAAAATTCAGTGATTCTTTTTAAGTATTGTTTTTCTTTTTCCTTGTCAATTTTTTTGTTGTTGGCATTTGTTATTACGGTCAAATCATCTAACGCATAAGATTTGAACGGTTCAGAAGTGATGTAAATTTTTGGGTCTTTAAGTCCCAATCCTTCAAACTGTATCACTTTAGTGCCATTATTCATGACGGTGCTTACTTCATTCAATGCAGTGTTTAAGTGATATGAATCAGGGATGGTGATGTTTAGTTGTGTATCAACCGCCGGGGTGTACAAGTCGTCCAAATTTTGATTACTATACAATTTCCAATTATTTCCATCAAACACAACGGGCGTTAAATACCACGCATCGAGCGCATAATTCCCTTTTTTATCTACACCATAATCGGTGTATCGATCACTCTGGATTTTTAAAACATAATTCATATCAAGAGTAATGGATTCATTGGGGAGTAGGGCTGTTTTAAGCTTAATTTTAAGAATATCTTCTTGATCTTTTAAGTGGTAAAAATTTAAATTTATTTGGTCCGAACTTTTAATGTAGTTAATTGTTGTAAACCCACGATGCTTTGGTTTTGCGATGTACAAATTTGGATTAAATTCATTAAGAAATTTCTTTACTAATGGCGTGTTAGGACTACTGTAACTTGACACCCAATCGGTCAGATACAATTCATGGATTGGTTGCTCAAAATTGTTTTTGAAGGTCAATTTGTGTTGAATATCTATCTGATGTGCGTCTGGGTGGAGTACTGCATCAATTTTGGCTTGATGTTGTCCATAGCCAACGTGAAGGCCACCTAAAACAAAGAATAGGGGCAATGCAAAAAGGTATAGCTTTATTGATTTTAACGCGCTGATGACAATTAGAAATTTGGGCTGAGTTGGTATTGTTTGTAAAATGCATCCAAAATGGTTGTAACCTCTTCTGGAGTGTCCACCACATGTATCAAGTCTAAATCCTTAGGGCTTATTGTTTTGTACTCGTCGCGTAAGGTTTTCTTTATCCAATCGACCAATCCACCCCAAAAAGAAGAGCCAACAAGGATGATGGGGAACTTTTCTATTTTATTGGTTTGAATCAATGTGATGGCTTCAAAGAGTTCGTCAAGGGTTCCAAAACCGCCGGGCATCACCACAAAACCCTGTGAGTATTTGACAAACATGACTTTTCGTACAAAGAAATAATCAAAGTCTAGACTTTTATCGCTATCAATATAAGGGTTGTCGTGTTGCTCAAATGGTAGGTCTATGTTTAACCCCACAGATGTTCCTTCGGCCAAATTTGCCCCTTTGTTTCCAGCTTCCATAATTCCGGGTCCTCCACCCGTTATGACGCCATAACCCGATTGCACAATAGCTTTAGCAGTATCTACAGCCAATTGGTAATATTTATCATCTGTTTTGGTGCGCGCAGACCCAAATATAGAAACACAAGGTCCAATTTTACTCATTCTTTCAAAGCCATTGACAAACTCACCCATGATTTTAAAAATGGCCCAAGAGTCGTTGGTTTTGATTTCGTTCCAGCTTTTATGTTGTTGAAGTTTCATAATTTTTTTGTTTCGACCTGCTAAAGTAGTTCTTTTTTTAAATATTTGGCCGTATAACTTGTTTTGTTTTTTATAATTTGTTCTGGAGTACCTTCAGCAATTATAGTTCCACCGCCTTTGCCACCTTCTAATCCAACATCAATGATATGGTCTACAACTTTGATGACATCCAAATTGTGTTCGATTATGAGCACCGTATTTCCTTTATCAACAAGTTTTTGTAACACTTCCAAAAGTACACGGATGTCTTCAAAGTGTAATCCTGTAGTAGGTTCATCTAAAATGTATATTGTATTACCAGTGTCGCGTTTGCTCAATTCTGAGGCAAGTTTTATGCGTTGTGCTTCTCCACCAGAAAGCGTTGTGCTTTGTTGTCCAAGCGTTATGTACCCAAGGCCAACGTCTTTAATGGTTTTTAGTTTTCGGTAAATTTTTGGAATGTGTTCAAAAAAATCAACACCTTCATTGATGGTCATATTCAATACGTCACTGATGGATTTTCCTTTGTAGCGTATTTCTAACGTTTCTCTGTTGAAACGCTTTCCCATACAAGATTCACAAGCGACGTAAACATCAGGTAGAAAATTCATTTCAATGAGTCGCAATCCACCACCTTTACATGTTTCGCAACGTCCACCGGCGACATTAAAACTAAATCGGCCAGGTTTGTATCCACGAATCATCGCCTCTGGGATTTTAGAAAACAATGCTCTAATTTCACCAAAAACACCTGTATAGGTTGCAGGATTACTGCGCGGCGTTCTACCTATTGGCGATTGATTAATATCGATGACTTTATCTAAATGCTCCAAGCCCTTGATCGCTTTATATGGAAGTGGTTCTTTTACGCCATTAAAATAATGGTTATTTAAAATAGGGTATAAGGTTTCATTGATAAGCGAGGATTTCCCACTCCCAGAAACTCCAGTGATGCCCACCATTTTTCCTAAAGGAATTTTGACGGATATATTTTTTAAATTATTGCCTGTACATCCTTTTAATTCTAAAAATTTACCATTGCCTTTTCGGCGCTTTTTTTGAACTTCAATTGTTTTTTCGTTACGTAAATATTGAGCTGTGATGGTATTGGCCTCATGTAAATGGGCTGGATTACCCTGACTGATGATTTCACCACCAAACTTTCCTGCTTTAGGCCCAATATCAATGATGTGATCGGCTTGCTCAATCATGTCTTTATCGTGTTCCACAACAAGAACAGAGTTACCAACATCACGTAAGGCCATCAAGGACTGAATCAATTTCTGATTATCTCTCTGGTGCAAACCAATACTGGGCTCATCCAAGATATACAATACACCAACGAGTTCTGAACCTATTTGTGTAGCCAATCGGATGCGTTGCGCCTCACCACCAGACAGCGATTTTGAACTTCGATTTAGTGCCAAGTAGTCCAAACCTACGTCTAATAAAAACTGCAAGCGCGTGCTAATTTCTTTAATGATTTCACGTCCTATTTGCAATTGTTTTTCGGAAAGATGTTGCGGTAAATCTTTAAACCATAGCGCTAATTCGTTGATGTCTAAAGCTGCGAGTTCTGATATGTTTTTATTATTAATTTTAAAATAAAGGACTTCTTTTTTCAAACGCGATCCATCACATTCAGGACATTCTATTTTATCCATAAATCCCTTTGCCCAGCGTTTTATGGAGTTCGAATCAGCCGTGTTGTATTGGTGTTCCAAAAAGTTGGCAATACCATCAAAGTCTATAGCATAGTCGCGCGATACGCCCAAAGTTTTACTTTGGACAGAAAACTGCTCTTTACCACCATATAAAATTAGATCAAGCGCTTTTTTTGGAATTTTTTCTATGGGATCATAAAGACTGAATTTGAAGCGCTGTGCGATTAATTCTAACTGCTTAAAAATCCAAGAATTTTTTTGAGTGCCTTGGGGCGCTAGACCACCGTTTTTGATGGATAATTTTGGATTAGGAATGATTTTTTTTGGATTAACTTTATACAAACTTCCAATACCATTACACTCTGGACACGCCCCTTTAGGGGAGTTAAAAGAAAAATTGTTGGGTTCGGGATTGGGGTACGAAATCCCCGAAGTGGGGCACATCAAATCACTACTGAAATAGCGCAATACTTTTTCTTCATGTTCAAGAATCATCAGCATCTTGTCACCATGATCCATTGCTGTTGCAATGGTTTCATCGAGACGTTTTGTGGCTATAGTTTTGTCATCAACTTTCAGGCGATCGATTACAATTTCGATGTCGTGGGTTTTATAACGATCGAGGCGCATACCTGGTGTAATGTCTAAAATTTCGCCATCAACTCTAACTTTTACAAATCCTTGTTTAGCAATATGTTCAAAAAGTTCTCGATAGTGGCCCTTTCTTGAACGTATAACTGGTGCCAGTACTGAAATTCGCTTTTCTCTGAATGCTGTTCCAATGAGCTCTTTTATTTGCCCCTGACTATAACTCACCATTTTTTCATTGGTGTTATAGCTGTAGGCATCTGCTGCACGAGCATACAACAATCGTAAAAAATCGTAGATTTCAGTGATGGTTCCAACAGTTGATCTTGGGGATTTACTTGTTGTTTTTTGTTCAATTGCAATTACTGGGGAGAGTCCATCAATTTTATCGACATCTGGACGTTCGAGTGCCCCTAGAAATTGTCGTGCGTAGGCAGAAAAGGTTTCTATATAACGGCGTTGCCCTTCGGCATAAATGGTATCAAAAGCCAATGAAGATTTACCGCTGCCCGACAAGCCCGTAATTACAACGAGCTGATCTCTGGGGATATTGACGTCAATATTTTTTAAATTATGTGCACGAGCACCTTTGACCTCAATATATTCTTCAAATGTTTTGTTCAATTTCTTAGTCATATTTATAAAAAATCTATTTGGCCTTTTCCTTCGCGTACAACCACTGGAGGATTTTGTGTCAAATCGATGACTGTAGAAGCAATGTTTCCACCAAATCCATTATCAATTACAACATCTGCGTCTTTTTGCCATTTTTCATAAATAAGTTCTGGGTCCGTGGTGTATTCAACAATATCGTCTTCATCATAAATTGAAGTAGAGACTATTGGATTTCCAAGGCGCTTTACAAGTTCCAAAGCAATAGGATGGTCGGGAACGCGAATTCCTACTGTTTTTCGTTTTTTAAAGGAATGGGGCAATGCTTTATTGCTGGGCAAAATAAAAGTGTAAGGTCCTGGAAAATAGCGCTTTATAAGTTTGAATGTGGCCGCATCCAACTGAGCAGTATAATCACTTAAATGGCTCAAATTGTGGCATATAAATGAAAACTGAGCGCGTTCTAGTTTTACCCCTTTGATACGGGCAATACGCTCCATGGCTTTGGTGTTTTTTACATCGCATCCCAAAGCATAAACGGTGTCGGTAGGATAGATGACCAATCCGCCACGTTTAAGGACATCAACTACCTTGTCTAAAGTTCTAGGATGAGGATTTTCGGAATATAACTTTAATAATTCAGCCATGATTAAGAGATGATTTCAAGTTTTGCAAACCTCAAAAGTAATTTTTTTACCCCTGCTGTAGAGAAATTAATCTCAGCTTTTAAATCTGCGCCTTTGCCTTCAATTTTCACCACTTCACCAGTCCCAAACCGCTGATGATTTACAACGTTACCTACAGCCAATTTGCTATCAAATAGATTGGTATTGCTGTTGGTGTTTGTGATTTTCTTTAAATTTTTTGGGGTAATCCTTGGCGGTTGAATTGGTTTTTTGGGTTTGGGTTTAGAAAATGAAGGTTTTTTGTAGCGAACTTGTGATTGCGGTATATCCCCAAAAATATCTGCACTGAGCATAGGATTGAAACGGCGTTCCTCTTTTGGTGTAGTTATTTCGAGATATTGCTCATCAATTTCTTCAATAAATCGACTGGGTTCCGCATCAATGAGGCTACCCCAACGGTAGCGCGATAGGGCATAGGTAAGGTATACTTGCTTTTCAGCACGCGTTACAGCGACATAAAACAAACGGCGTTCTTCTTCCAATTCACTTCTCGTATTCATGCTCATCGCACTTGGAAATAAATCTTCTTCTAAACCAACAATGTACACATATGGAAATTCCAAACCTTTGGCCAAATGAATGGTCATTAAGGCCACTTTCTGGTCGTCACCGCTTTGTTCATTATCTAAATCTGTGGCAAGTGCTACATCTTCCAAAAATTCTGTCAATGCACCAGTAGAATCTGCCAATTCACGTTGGCCCTCCACAAAATCTTTAATACCATTGAGGAGTTCTTCTACATTTTCCATCCGCGTAACGCCTTCTGGAGTTCCGTCTTTCTTAAACTCTTTGATAAGTCCACTCACGCGACAAACATGTTCGGCGAGGTCAAAAGCATTGGCACTTTGGTTCATGACCTGAAAACTTTCAATCATCGTACAAAAATTTGAAAGTTTAGTTTTTGTACCTGCATTCAAATTGATTTGAACGGATTGAATGTGTTTTAGAATATCAAAAATTGTCGTATTTGCGGCGCTTGCTGCAACAATGAGTCGATCAACCGTTGTTTGTCCGATACCTCGTCCTGGAAAATTAATTATGCGTTTGAGCGCTTCCTCATCCGCAGGGTTGATGATTAGGCGTAAATAGGCCAAAACGTCTTTAATTTCTTTACGCTGATAAAACGATAATCCGCCATAAATACGGTAAGGTATTCCGCGTTTTCTAAGTGCGTCTTCAATGGCTCGAGACTGTGCATTAGTTCTGTAGAGTACAGCAAAATCGGCATCTTTTGCCTGATTTTCCATTTTATTTTCAAAAATAGAGCTGGCGACATATCGCCCCTCATCTCCATCGGTTAGTGATCGATTTACCACGATTTTATTCCCCTCGCTGTTGGCGGTCCATACCACTTTGTCCAATTTTGTTTGATTCTTGTCAATAATAGAATTGGCTGCATTGACAATATTTTTTGTAGAACGGTAATTTTGCTCCAAACGATAGATGCTTACATCGTCATAATCTTTTTGAAAATTTAAAATATTATTAATGTTTGCCCCACGGAATGCATAGATACTTTGCGCATCGTCACCAACGACACAGATGTTTTGAAAACGGTCTGAAAGCGCACGAACAATAAGGTATTGAGAGTGGTTTGTGTCTTGATACTCATCAACTAAAATGTATCTAAAACGGTCTTGATATTTTGCTAATACATCAGGGAAACGGGTGAGCAACTCGTTGGTTTTAAGTAATAAATCATCAAAATCCATCGCCCCTGCCTTAAAACATCGATCCACATATGCTTTATAAATCTCACCAAGTTGTGGACGTTTAGCCATAGTATCCGCTTCAATCAATTCTGGGTTTTGGAAATAGGCACGAACAGTAATTAAACTGTTTTTATAGGATGATATACGCCCATGGATTTGTTTGTATTTATAAACATCTTTATCCAAATTCATTTCTTTGATGATGGAAGAAATAAGACGCTGAGAATCTTGGGTATCGTAAATTGTAAAATTGGAGGGGTATCCTAATTTATCCGCTTCAAAACGCAAAATCTTGGCAAAAACCGAGTGAAATGTACCCATCCATAAATTTTTGGCCTCACTATCGCCAACAATGGATGCAATTCTTGATTTCATTTCGCGGGCAGCTTTGTTGGTAAAAGTAAGGGCCAAAATATTGAATGGGTCTACGCCTTTACTCATCAAATAAGCAATACGAAAGGTCAAAACTCTTGTTTTTCCTGAGCCCGCACCAGCAATGACAATCATGGGGCCATCCATCTGTAGTGTTGGTGCCAATTGTGCATCGTTTAGCTGTTCTAAATAGGTTTTCAAATCAAAAAAAAATTAGAACTGTGAAATTAAGTAATGTAATCCTTTTTTAAACTGAGTTTAACGAATAATTATAAACAATTCTGTTGTCCTTCAATTTGAATTTTAACGACTTTTTTTTCTGTAGCATGAATTCTATCGTTTTTGCGTTGAAATTCTTAAATTAGTGCACATAAATAATCATTATAATGGGCGAAGATTTTTTAGGGTTATTGGTGTACTGTATTCCCGCATTGGTCACTGGCGCAATAGCGTTTTTGTTTTTTAGAGAACATGTAACCAATGAAAATAACAGACGTAATTTTTTGTTGCATCAAATGCATAAAAAGGAAATTTTACCTGTTCGATTACAAGCATTTGAGCGCTTAACGTTGTTTTTAGAACGTATAAGTGCACATCATTTACTGCAACGTGTACCACCAATTGCGCCTCAACCAGAGGCCTACAAAGACCTATTGATTCAAACCATTGAGCAAGAATATGAGCACAATTTATCACAACAGATTTACATTTCTGAATCCTGTTGGCGTATGATTACTGCAGCCAAAAATAGCAGCATCCAACAGATTAGATCTTTCAATGTTTCGGATGAAATAAAATCTGCTCAGGACATGAGCCCACCACTTTTCGAATCCCTTTCTCAAGCAAAAGTTTCTCCGCAAATGGCTTTGGCTTTACTCAAAGAAGAAGTTGGACTTTTGCTAAACTAAGCACACCATGGCACAGGATGTTTTGCAAACACCAATAGAATATCTTAAAGGCGTAGGACCTAACAGGGCGACTTTATTGCGCTCAGAATTAGGCATCCATACCTTTCAAGATTTAATTCATTTGTTCCCAAATCGATACATTGATCGTACACAGTTTTACAAAATCAATGCTTTGCAGCGCAACAATGCTGAAGTGCAAATTATGGGTCAAATTACTGAGATTAAAGAAGTAGGGCAGAAAAGAGGTAGACGACTTGTTGCAACTTTTAGAGATGATACTGGTAAAATTGATTTGGTGTGGTTTCGAGGGCAAAAATGGGTTCGCGAGCGCCTAAAATTACACACCGATTATGTGGTTTTTGGCAAAACTACTCTCTTCAAAGGTATTTTCAATATGGCGCATCCGGACATGGAATTGAAAACCGATTTTGATAAAAGTTTAAGCACAGCCATTCAACCCATATATCCCTCTACTGAAAAACTATCCAATCGGGGAATTTCAAACCGTGTGGTATGTAAACTCATGGAGCATTTATTTCTTCATGTTGGGACTACCTTTACAGAATCGCTCTCGCAAGAATTAATAGAGCAAAACGCACTAATTTCAAAAAAAGATGCGCTTTTGAACATTCATTTTCCTAAAAGTCAAAAGTTATTGGCAAACGCTCAATTTCGATTAAAATTTGAAGAACTTTTTTTCATTCAATTGCAATTAGTCTACAAAAATTTGATTCATAAATCCAAGATAAAAGGATTTCCTTTCGAGAAAGTAGGCCATTATTTTAATGACTTTTATCAGCATCATTTACCATTCAATCTTACCGATGCGCAGAAGCGTGTGGTTAAAGAAATTCGAAGCGATATGGGCAGCAATGCACAAATGAATCGATTGTTGCAAGGCGATGTTGGTTCTGGAAAAACAATCGTTGCTTTTTTGTCTATGCTTATTGCTATTGACAATGAATTTCAAGCCACATTAATGGCGCCAACAGAACTATTAGCCATACAACATTATAATGGATTAAAACCCCTCTGCGACGCTGTGGGTATTTCGATTTCACTGCTTACAGGTTCATCTACATCAGCAATACGAAAAGAAATACATTCAGGGTTAGAGGACGGAACACTTCATATTTTGGTTGGAACACATGCGTTGTTGGAGGACAAAGTAAAATTTAAAAATTTAGGATTAGCAATTATTGACGAACAGCACCGATTTGGTGTGGCACAACGCAGTAAATTATGGCATAAAAACACCTCTCCACCGCATATCCTTGTGATGACCGCAACACCCATTCCAAGAACACTCGCCATGTCTGTTTATGGTGATTTGGATATTTCGGTAATCGATGAACTTCCCCCAGGGCGAAAACCCATTAAAACAGTTCATCGATTTGATAGCAATCGACTGAAAGTGTTTCGCTTTATGCGTGATGAAATTGCTAAAGGACGCCAAATTTATATTGTATATCCGCTTATTAATGAAAGTCAAAAATTAGATTTTAAAGATTTAATGGACGGTTATGAAAGTATAACACGTGAATTCCCTATACCCGATTATCAAATATCAATTGTTCATGGACAGATGAAGGCCAGTGACAAAGAGTTTGAAATGCAACGTTTTGTCAGAGGGGAAACACAAATCATGGTCGCCACAACAGTCATTGAAGTTGGCGTCAATGTACCTAATGCTTCCGTAATGGTTATCGAAAGTGCAGAACGATTTGGCTTGTCACAATTGCATCAATTGCGTGGTCGTGTTGGGCGTGGTGCAGAGCAGAGCTATTGTATCTTGATGACTGGTCATAAACTCGGAAACGACAGCAAAATACGGATGGAAACCATGGTCCGATCTTCTGATGGTTTTGAAATTGCCGAAGTTGATTTGAAACTACGTGGTCCTGGTGATCTTATGGGTACACAACAAAGTGGTGTTTTGCGTCTTAAAATAGCCAATATCGTTCAGGACAAAGAACTGTTGTCTTTGGCAAGATCGTGGGCCAAAAAGATACTCAAAGAGGATCCCAAATTAAGCTTAGCAAAACACCGCCCAATCAATGCGACATACATTCAAATGGGGAAGTACAAAAACATATGGAATTACATTAGTTAACCTTGTTTAAGAAACGACTGACTCATCTGTTTTATGTCCTTAAAAACAAGTTTAAAATCAGACTCAAATTCAGTGTAAAATTGTTGTAATTCTACAGTAGCTTTATCCATTTCTGAACGTCCTTGCGTACGTTTATTCATTCCACGCAGTACAGCAGAAATTCCTTCAAGTGTAGCGTAGTTCAACAACCAATTTCCTTTAACCATAAAAGGTAATATATATTGAGTTTTTTCAGGCATCATTTCAATATTTTTATTTAAAATGGAATAGCATTTTTGAGCATAGTCAGCCAATGAAATTTCAGCATAATGACGCCAATTTTTAGCCAAAAAGTGGTCAAAAAAAATATCGACAATAACACCCGAGTAATGCCCATAATTTTTGTGTAATCGCTTCGTACTTGTTCTAAAATTGGGGTGTGCATCAGTATGTGTATCTATTTGCCGATGCAACAGTATACCACGTTGAATGTCGTAGGGATAGTCCTTGTGTTTTGAACCTTTAACACTATCGGCTATAAAATTACCCACCAAAACATGCTCATTTGAGCCAGAAAGATAAAGATGAGCGAGGTAATTCATGCCTCAAAATTATGAATACTATTTTATAATACTACAATTGAAATCTTATATTTGTAAAAACTTTTTTTCATGACATTAATCAAATCCATTTCAGGAATTCGCGGTACAATTGGCGGTTCTGTTTCCGATAACTTAACCCCTATAGATGCAGTAAAATTTGCTGCGGCCTATGGGATGTGGATTAAAGAACAGCGCAAAAAAACGAACTACCGTGTAGTCATCGGTAGAGATGCACGCATTTCTGGGGAAATGATTCAAAGCTTGGTGATGAACACTTTAGTAGGTATGGGTATTGATGTCATCAATTTAGGACTATCGACCACGCCAACGGTCGAAATTGCCGTACCCATGGAACATGCCGATGGTGGCATTATTTTAACAGCAAGCCACAACCCAAAACAATGGAATGCCTTAAAATTGCTTGATAGTCATGGAGAATTTTTGAATGCAACACACAGCCAACGGGTGTTGGATTTGGCAGAAAGCGAGGAAGTTAACTTTGCAGAAGTTGATGATTTAGGAAAAATTACAGTAAACGACGCCTATTTTGATTTACACATTGATGAGGTTTTAGCCCTTGATTATGTCGCTATTGAAGCCATAAAATCATGCAAATTTAAAGTTGTTGTTGATGGGGTAAATTCTACTGGAGGGATAGCAGTTCCTTTGCTGCTTGAACGTTTGGGTGTAGAACCCATTAAATTGCATTGTACTCCTGATGGACATTTTCCTCATAATCCAGAACCTCTTAAAGCACATTTGACAGATTTATCTGAAAAAGTAGTGAAAACTGGAGCAGACTTTGGCATCGCTGTGGATCCCGATGTCGATCGCTTGGCGTTTATGGACGAAAAAGGGGAGTTGTTTGGCGAAGAATATACTTTGGTCGCTTGCGCCGATTATGTGCTTAGCCAAAACAAAGGCAATACAGTGAGTAACCTCAGTTCGACACGAGCGCTTAGAGATGTTACTGAGCAGCATGGTGGAACTTATACGGCAAGTGCAGTAGGGGAAGTAAATGTGGTGAATGCCATGAAGGCCAATAAGGCCGTTATTGGCGGAGAAGGCAACGGAGGTATTATTTTACCCGAAGCGCATTATGGCCGTGATGCTTTGGTGGGTATTGCGTTGTTTTTAAGTTTATTGGCCGAAAAACAACTATCCGTATCGGCGCTCAAAAAAACGTATCCTTTGTACTTTATGAGTAAAAAGAAAATCGATTTGAAGCCCACTATAGATGTTGATGAACTATTGAAATTGATAGAAAACAAATATGCAAACGAACCTTTAACCACTGTTGACGGGGTTAAAATTGATTTTGCTGACTCGTGGGTACACCTTCGTAAAAGTAATACAGAGCCCATCATTAGAATTTATACAGAAGCGCCTTCGCAACAACAAGCCGATGCATTGGCAGACCGCTTTATTACTGAGTTAAAAGCTTTTCAATAACATGAAAGTTACTCCAGAAAAAAACGAAAAAGTGGCCCAAATGGTCTTTGCGTCCATCTATCCTTTATATCTCAATAGACTGGAAAAAAATGGCAGAACTAAGGAAGAATTTCATCATGTATTAGAATGGTTTACAGGTTTTAATGAAGCGACTCTAAAAACACTTATTGAAAAAAAAGTAACCTATAAAACCTTTTTTCAAAAGGCAAAAATAAATCCCAATGCCCATTTGATTAAAGGCGTTGTTTGTGGCTATCGTATTGAAGATATAGCAGATGAGTTTGAAGTCTATAAGCGCTGTCGACAACTAGAAAAGCTTATTGATGAATTGGCAAAAGGACGTAAACTAGAAAAAATACTAAGAGCACCTAAATAAGCCCCTAAACTTTACGGTGTTTCCAACGCTTATGGGTCCATAAATAATATTCAGGGGCTTCATGGATTTGTTGTTCAACCAATTTCATAAATGCATCGGTAATTTCATAATCTTTAAATGCCTTTGGCTGTTCTGCCAAGGTTTGAAACGTAGTTTCATAATACCCACGTTTGATGCGTTTTACAGAGAAAAACAGAACCGGCATATCCAATTTTTTGGCCAGCATTTCTGCACCGGTATACATAGGCACTTCGATGCCCATAAAGGTATTCCAATGGTATGCTTTGTCTTTTTTTGGTGTTTGATCGGACACAAATCCATTCATTGTTAGAACACCTTTTTTCATATTTTCGGTTATGGTAGGAATGGTTTCTTTTGTAGTGACTAAATAACTGTTGTAGCGTGCTCTAATTTTGCGAACAAGCTTGTCAAAATATTTATTATTCAAGCGTTTGTAGATGGCATAACCACGGTACTTGACATAGGTTTGAATGATAAAAATCCACTCCCAACTCCCATAGTGGGCGCACATCAAAACAATACTTTTATTTTTGCGCTCAAAGTCTTTGACCAGTTCTATATTGGTAAATTTATACCGCGCTTTCATGTCCTCGAGACTGATGTTCATGGATTTGATGGCTTCTAAAATCATATCACACAAGTGATGATAAAAGCGTTTTGTGATGTGTTTTCGTTCTGCTTCTGTTTTTTCTGGAAAAACGAGTTTTAAATTTTCAACTACGGTTTTTTTGCGGTAGCCAACAATATGATAGAGCACCATATACAATACATCGGAAACGGCATACAACAAGCGAAACGGCAGAATGGACACAAACCACAGCAAAGGATAGAGAAGCACAAAGGCCAGTAATTGCATAAATTAGTCTTAAATTTACGCCACAAAGATAATTTATTTTGTCTGATTTTATAACTTTACTTCATGAACATCCACACCCTTATCATTATCGCGGCTAATCTTTTAATTTCTATGCGCGGTTTTCGTGATTATTCTTTTTTTGAACAACATAAATTTAATGTCGGCGCATTGCAAGGCGGAGAAACAAAACGTTGGGTCAGTTCTGGTTTTTTGCACGTCGATTGGAAACATTTCGCCTTTAATATGATAACGCTTTATTTTTTTGCAGATATTATCATTTCACAATTGGGGGTGTTTAATTTCTATTTAATTTACCTTATTGGTTTATTAGCTGGAAATTTGTTGTCTTTTTATTTTCACAAAAATGAACCCCACTACAGTGCTGTTGGGGCCAGTGGTGCGGTAACAGGAATTGTGTATGCAGCCATACTGCTCAACCCCGAAATGAGCGTATATTTATATTTTATTCCTATTCCCATTCCATTTTATGTGGTGGGTGTCGGCTATCTTCTATTTTCAATATACGGCATGAAAACACGCTTGGGCAACATCGGACATGATGCACATTTTGGCGGTGCGCTTGGAGGGTACGCCTTTACAATCCTTGTTGCGCCGTGGGTACTTGGAGTGCATCTATGGGCTGTACTGTTAATGGCAATACCCATTGGCTGGTTGTTTTATCTAAAGTACAGTAACAAGCTTTAGTCCAGAAGTTCAGCAATTTTTTGTTCCAATGCCATTCCACGTAAACGCTCTGCAATAATGATCCCCTGCTCATCGATAATAAATGCAGCAGGAATAGAGGTAATGTTATAAAGTTTGGCAACAGGATCGTTCCAAAATTTTAAATTGGACACATTATACCAAGTGAGTTTGTCTTTTTCAATAGCATCGATCCAGCGTTGTTTTTGATTTTGACGATCTAGCGACACACTGATAATTTCCAAACCTTTATCGTGGTATTGCTCATAAAGGCGCACATAAGTCGGATTTTCCACACGACATGGTCTACACCAAGACGCCCAAAAATCGATGATGGTAATTTTGCCTTTAATAGCACTCATTGTTATCGCTTCACCCTCTGGATTTGGTGCGGTAAAATCTGGTGCCAATGCTCCAACAGCGATGCTACTTACCGCTTTAGCTGCATCTATTTTCTGCTGAATTTTCAGCACTTTAATCGAGTTACTGGGTTTGTTACGTAGGTCTTCACTCATCAAGGATAAAATTTCTTTTGCTGCCGCTACATCAAAGGATTGCTGTGCTGTAACGAGTTCCAAAAGCATCAATGAAAAATCAGAGTTTGGGTATTCTTTTAAAAATGTAAATCCATAATTTTTCATTTGTTCACGTAGCGTATTGTTGCGCTGCTGTAAGGCCTTCAAGGCCTCTGGATTATCTTTTACAGAAGAGAACTCACCTTGTAAACGCCTCATTTCAGCAACAATCTCCGCATAGCCAGATTTGTATGCATTAAAAACCTCATTGTTGTACCCACCACTTATCTTAGATTGCTGAATGCTGTCTTTGTAGGCCACAATATTGGTTTCTCCTGATTCCAATACAAAAAATGCTTGCCCTCTAATCCCATCAATACTTAAAGAACGCATTTCATGAGCCTCAAAATCGCCTTTAAACAAAAAAGAGCCGTTGCGTGCTATAGCAGTATCTGTAGCTGTTATATTCTTACCATTCTCGTTGCGGTTAAGATAAGCACGAATACCATCGTAAACACCATCAGCTTGAACATTAATCGTGTATGCTTTGTCTGAGTTTTCAGAAGATTTACATCCAAGAGAAAATCCTAAAACGATAAACAAGGTAAATAAATGACGTAAATTCATTGGTGTAATTTTTTTGCAAAAATAAATTAAATTTTAATACTCCTTTGGTTTGATAGAATATTAATATTTTTGTTAAAATTTTTTTGCATGATCCACCAAGATACTATTATAGCCCTTGCCACCGCTTCTGGAGCTGGTGCTATAGCAGTACTTCGTGTTTCTGGGCCAGAGGCCTTGACTATTTCTAATACACTGTTCAAATCCATTCACGACAAAGACCTTTTGAATCAACCAACGCATACAGTCCATCTCGGACATATTGTCGATGGTGATCGGATTTTGGATGAAGTGCTGGTGAGTATTTTTAAAAATCCACAATCCTATACTGGAGAAGATGTCGTCGAAATTTCGTGTCATGGAAGTAGCTATATTCAACAAGAAATTTTACAAGTATTTATCCGAAAAGGATGCCGTGCTGCCGAAGCTGGGGAATTCACTCTACGTGCTTTTCTTAATGGAAAAATGGATTTAAGTCAAGCCGAAGCGGTTGCAGATTTGATTGCGAGTGACAGTGCAGCAGCGCACCAAATTGCATTGCAACAAATGCGGGGTGGGTTTAGTTCTGAAATAAAAAATTTAAGAGAAGAATTACTCAATTTTGCTTCCTTAATTGAATTGGAACTGGACTTTTCAGAAGAAGATGTGGCTTTTGCCGATCGAAAACAATTTGAAGACCTTTTGCACCGCATAGTCCAAGTTTTAAAATACCTTATGGATTCTTTTGCTACAGGGAATGTCATTAAAAATGGGGTACCCATTTCCATCGTTGGAGCACCAAATGTAGGCAAATCTACGTTGCTTAACGCTTTGCTTAATGAAGACAAAGCTATAGTGAGTAACATTGCCGGAACGACGCGTGATGCTATTGAAGACGAACTAATCATTGATGGTATAAAATTCCGCTTTATTGATACCGCAGGAATTCGGCAAACCGACGATACTGTAGAGTCTATTGGTATTGAAAAAACGTTTGCAAAAATGGCACAATCGCAAGTCATCATTCAATTGCTTGATGCTTCCGTAATTGAAAAAGCTAATGCCACCGATGTTTTGTCATCTGTTGTAGAAACCAAAGCTCAATTCCCTGAAAAAGAAACGCTTGTGGTATTGAATAAGATGGATTTAGCAGATAAAACATTAGTTTCTAAAATCTTTTCTGAGTTAAAACCTTTACACATAAGCGCCAAAACAGGCGAGGGGGTAGAGCTGCTGAAAACCAAACTTTTGGACTTAGTACAGACTGGGCAACTGCGCAACAACGATACCATCATCACCAATGCTCGCCACTATGACGCTTTACGCCTTGCTTTAGAAAATATCCAAAACGTACAAGAAGGATTGCAAACAGGGCTTTCTGGCGACCTTTTGGCCATAGACATTCGTGAAGCGCTTTATCACTTCGGGCGTATTACAGGCGAGATTTCTACCGACGACCTTTTGGGGAATATTTTTGCGAATTTTTGTATTGGGAAGTAAATCTTAAAAAAAAGCACCACAATTTTGTGGTGCTATTAATTTTAGTCTACTAAAAAGTTATTTCTTTACAACTCGTAACGTTTCCGTTTTAGTTTCAGCAGTGATTTCAACAAAATAAATACCTGCATTTAAGCGACTTAAGTCAATCTGGTTGTTTTGTAAAGCATTTTCTTTAACTGTTAGGATGCTTTGTCCAAGTTGGTTAAATACTTCCACTTGCTCAATTGGTAAATTCCCTTGAATTGTAAGCATATCCGCTACAGGATTTGGAAATGCGTTAAACACTTTATTTTCGTAGTCATCAACGCCAAGAGGATTTGTAGCACTCGTTGTAAAACTCTGAACATTGGAAGCGGTAGTACCAGCGGCATTTACAGCTGTAATGAACCAATAGTAAGTAGTACTCGGTTGCCAACCTATATCATCTGTTGACCCATATGTAATATCGACATCTGTAGGAACGTTAGTAACTTCACCCCAACTTGTTCCTGCAGTATCTGTACCAATCGAAATATTATAAGAGGTTGCAGCATCACCAGTTGTAGCTGGAGTAAAGTTGAAATCTACCATTTTAACACCAGTTGTTGACAACATAATTTCTACGTCTGTTGCACCATCTACTGGAAGCATATCAGTTACCATATCTGGTGCATCTCCTTGAGGTTGTTGAACAATAATGTTGTCAATTTGCCATCCATATCCCCAATCACCAACAGATCTAAACCTTATTTGTGCATTAGAAACACCTGCAAGTTCTGATGATACATCTATGAGTTCTTGTCCATATACATATGTAAAATTATTCGAAAAAGGTGCAACAGTTAATGAAGAATATTCTGCCACCAAGACCCAATCCGTTCCGTTAAAAACCTCTACGTATGCATCTGAACCGTATCCGTTAGGATCCAAGATGGCTGCAAAGTGTACAAAAGATATTTTCACTGAAGTTAATGTTGAGCAATCAAAAACTGGGCTAGACAAGGCTACATTTTCTGCGCCATTATTGCCATATCCATCACTATCAAAAATGGCATAACTTCCAGAAGCACCTTCTTCATAAAAATATCCATTCCCCGCAGCAAAAAAAAGTTCAAAATCGCCAGTATTACTAGTAGTCCATAACTCGTTTACATCTCCTAAGGGCTGAAGATTTTCATTGCTCCATGTTGACGGAATTCCACCCTCAAAATCTTCGTTCAACACTTCTTGAGCGTTCGAACAGAAAAAAGTTAATAAAAATAATAAAGTAATTTTTTTCATTGGTTAATTTTTTAAAGTTAATAATATAAAATTATTAAAAATGGATTAAGTAACCAAAAAACGCAATTTAAATAGAAGTATTTTCAGTAATAAGCTTTTTTATTAAATTAAAAATATAATTTTAACTGAATTGATGAGAATAATTTAAGTGTTATTTTATTGATTATCAATACCTATTTAAGTGTGTTTTGTTCAAAATTTAGAGAAATTAGGTGTCTTAATATCAAAAACTCATACCATTAAATACTCTTTTTTTTATAGTTCTCATTATTTCATTAAATTGCTGTAATTATTAACCAAAAAAGCTTTATGATAAGATTAGATTTTAATTTATTTCGCATATTTATAGTTTTCTTTTTTACGTTTTCATTGTTTATCAGTTGTAGTGGTAGTGATGATGCCAGCAGTTCGAGTCCTACACCATCAGCACAAATCAATGTCAATACAACTAATTTGTCGTTTGGAGAAGTGCTAGAATTGAGCTATTCAGCAGCACAATCCATTGAAGTTAGTGGCAATAATTTGTCCTCTGCTATCAATGTTTCTATATCCTCAAATTTCGAAGTTTCCTTAGATAATACTTCTTTTGGGGATGAGATCACTATTGCAAACGATACCCCCACAACTGTATATGTCCGTTTTTCACCTCAAGAGGGTGCTGTTGGGGCGGTGAGTGGAACGCTAACCCTTAGCAGTGCACAAGCGAGTGACAAAACTGTAGCGCTTAATGGAGTAGGACTAAGCAATGCACCGATAATTGTGTCAGGCAACTCAAATCTAAGTTTTGGAGAAGTCCAAATTTTTGAACATTCGGAATCATTTGGTATTACCGTAGCAGGTCAGAATTTGACAGCCGCAATCGATATAAGTGTTGACGCGCATTTTGAACTCTCCTTTGATAATACCACTTATAGTGATGCTCTTCAAATCCCTTTAGAAAATGCTAATGAAGCCACCACGGTCTATGTGCGTTTTAGTCCAACAGAGGTTGGAAATCAATCCGCAACTCTTCATCTTCAAAGTTCTCCAGCTGCAGCTGTTGAGGTCGCCCTCTCTGGAAATGCTACTCCTGTAGTGCACAACTATGTGACATTTAATAATCAAGCTCTTGGATTTGGTGGTGGTTTTAGTCAATCGGCAAGTCAAGTGTTTAATTTACATGACGACTTAAGTAACATTCAGCAAATCAAAATGTTTTTACAAATTGATTGTCCCAGTACAGGATGTGATGATTGGGACCGATTTGCCAATATAAAAGTAAAAGATCAGGTTTCAGGAAATTGGTTCGAAATAGGACGTTATATTACGCCGTATTGGGTCGGAACACAACAACTCGAACGCGGCTTGGAGTTTGATGTCACTGATTTTAAAAGCTTTTTGACAGGTGCTACAGAATTACGTATTTATATCGAAAACTGGACTACCAAAGCTGATTTGGTTTCTATAGATTTTGATTTCATTGAAGGTACACCTGATTACCCCTACTATGCAGTTTCGGAAGTTTTGGGCTTTCATGCCAATTCTATTAGTGGAGTACCCTATGGTGTGA
This sequence comes from Formosa sp., assembly GCA_038138145.1. Taxonomy (GTDB): domain Bacteria; phylum Bacteroidota; class Bacteroidia; order Flavobacteriales; family Flavobacteriaceae; genus UBA3537. Next base: position 339,844 of record JAYQDD010000001.1, on the reverse strand, counting down.
GTCATAATTTGGATTTAGACAAAACCATTCAATTACCGTCGAATACTGAAAGTGCGCATCTGCGAACGATAATTTCAGGGTGGGGTCATGCTACACCAAGTGATCCAGACGGCAGACCTTGTGCAGAATGGTGCTACAGAGCTCATGATATTAAAATCAATGGGGTAAATACCTATCAGCATAGTTTAGATCCCATCGGTTGTGCTTCTAACCCTATAAACAATCAACACCCCGGAAATTGGACACCTGACCGTGCAGGTTGGTGCCCTGGAATGGTAGTCCCTGTGCGTTCAAATACTTTGGATAATAGCTTATTTGGGGCAACATTCACATTTGAATACGATTTTGAAGATTGGACAAACAATGGAAGCAGTGGCGATGCCTATTACGCTACATCGACATATGTCGTCGTTAAAAGCACCTCTGCCATCGCATCTGCTGTTGTTAATGATTAGACTATTGGCGTAAAACCATCAGATTGGCTTTGTAGCCCGTGGTCAATAACCATTGTCCAGATCCAATGATGATACCATTTTCGTCATAAACTTTAAGTTCTGCAGTATTAGGGCTAGAAGTTCCTTCATTTAGCGCATAAAACTGAATGGAATTTAGCCCTTCATCTAGTTCTATATCCATCACGTAGCCCGAGTTACGTAAGATGATGTTGGGGTGAAGAACTACTTTGTTGAGCATCAATTTTATGCGGTCTCCATCTTCGTATTCGTGGTCGCGGCACACAATACGTATATGTTTTGATTTGGTTTTGATGTTTCCCAAGTAATAATCTTTTCTGTATTTAGAAACATCCTTTTGGCTTTCACTAAACTTTTGTTTGACTTCCCAAGTGGGATCCACTACATCCCGTTGGTTGGTGATGCCACGTTCTTTTTTTGCAAATCCATCAATGGGCGAAATCCCCATCGTGATTTTTACATCTTTAGTGGTCAATCCACGAATAGGAGAGAGTTTCAATAGTGAAGGAGAACGTTCATCTTTTTTAGCTAAATTTTTTGCTTTTATACGCAGGGTTTTGCGTGCAGTCTCGGGCTGAGCTTGACTCATTTGAAAACCAAAAAAAAGAAAAAAAAGGACTACTATTCGTTGCATATTGCTGCAATGGTTAATTTCTGTAAAGATAAAAACTTGAATCAAAAAACATACCAATGTAATTAATTCATATATGAATAATTAACTTCATCAATTTTTATATCTTTAAAATTCTTAAATCCAAAAGAAATTAAAACGTTTATTCGCATCTAATATGACACCACAACAGCGCAAAATCATTGAAGATTTAAAAGAAATTTCTGGATCAAAATATGTACTTACGGCCAATTGGCACAAAAAAACATATTCCAAAGGTTGGCGCTATGGAGAGGGCGAAGCACTGGCCGTTGCAAAACCTGGAAATCTTTTAGAACTATGGAAGTTACTTCAAGTTTGCGTTTCTTCGGATGTCATCGTAATCATGCAAGCTGCAAACACAGGCTTAACAGGGGGGTCTACACCCTATGGCGATGACTACGACCGTCCAATTGTTATCATCAATACCATGCGCATTAGTGATATCCATATTATTAATGAAGGACAACAAATCATCGGACTTTCTGGAAGTACTTTGTTTGGTTTAGAACAAAAATTAGAGCCCTATGGACGAGAACCACACTCCGTAATTGGATCATCTTGCATTGGCGCATCCATTGTGGGTGGGGTGTGCAACAATTCTGGCGGCGCATTGGTCAAAAGAGGCCCTGCCTATACGGAGCTTTCGCTGTATGCAAAAATTAAAAGCGATGGGAACCTCGTTTTAGTCAATGATTTAGGTATTGATTTGGGGCACACCCCAGATGAAATTTTAACCAATTTACAAAACAAAAATTACACAAAAAAGGATATAAAATCCCCCAACAAATTAGCTTCTGACAATGAATACCAAGAACGTGTACGCGATGTTGATGCGCATACTCCAGCGCGATTTAATGCGGACGGAAGACGATTGTATGGCGCTTCTGGTTGTGCAGGAAAGATTGCTGTATTTGCGGTACGCCTTGATACCTATGTGCGTCCAAAACGCAGTCAAGTGTTTTATGTAGGATCAAATGATTCGAAGACCTTTTCTGAAATGCGTAGAGCTATTTTGTCGCAGTTCAAAAATCTACCAACTTCGGGAGAATATTTACATCGAGATTGTTATGATGCTGCAAAAAAATACAGCAAAGACACCTTTGTAGTCATCGATAAGCTTGGACCAAACTTTATCCCTAAACTGTTCAACCTAAAACGAAAAATGGATTTGCTGGCGGATAAATTCAGCATCCTTCCATCTAAATTTTCAGATAAGCTGATGCAATTTTTAAGTCGTTTATGGCCGAATCATTTACCCAAAAGGATGGAAGCGTATCGGAATATGTATGAACATCATTGGATCGTTGAAATGGCCGATGATGGTATCAATGAAGCTCAACATTTTTTCGATGATTTCTTTGAAAATAAAGATGGAAATTATTTTATATGCACAGAACAAGAAGCCAAAAAGGCCTTATTGCACCGCTTTGTAGCGGCTAGTGCCATAGGAAGATATCATGCGCTTTTTGCAAAGGATTTGGGCGAAATGATGTCGATGGATATTGCCTTGCCAAGAAATGAAAAACACTGGTTTGAACAATTACCACCGCATATAGATGATAAGTTTGAAATGAAGTTATATTATGGACATTTATTTTGTCATGTGTTGCATCAAAATTATATCGTCAAAAAAGGAGTAGATGCCTCAGCATTAAAAGGAGAATTGCTTAAAATATATGATGAACGTGGGGCAGAATACCCAGCAGAGCACAATGTTGGTCACGAATACAGCGCCAAACCAACATTAGCAAATTTCTATAAAGAATTAGATCCGATAAATGGCTTTAACCCGGGCATTGGAAAAACGAGCAAATTGAAGTTTTGGAAGTAGTATTATTTTAATTTAGGTACACGATTTGACCAAATAATTAAAACAACAAGGCCTAAAACAATAATCACAGAAACAATATTGACTTGGATTTTTTTTGAGACTTCAATAAAATACATAATAATACTAGCATCAATCACAGCAGCTCCAGTAAGCACGATAACATTTCGTGCAATTGTGGATACTTTTTCAATATCGATTTCTTTTTTTTGTTCTTCGGATAGGGTGTTATACCCCGCCAAAAGATTGGGGTATTGTTTGACTAAAAATCCAACAACGATCAATATTAACCCTGTAAAAATAAATCCCAACAACATTTTTAAGCTTTACATCAAATTTAAGAAATCTAAAACATTTATTAGAAGGTAATTTTTTACTTTTGAAAAAAAGAAGGCATGAATAATGATTTGGGCAAATACAGAAAATCCTATGACAAAGGTACTTTGTTGGAAACGGATATAACAGATAACCCTATAGAATTGTTTCAGCGTTGGTTTTTTGAGGTTGATAAGCATTTCCCTCAAGATGAAACTAATGCCATGACCTTATCAACATTGGGTACAGATGGGTTTCCTAAAGGCCGTGTGGTACTTCTAAAAAAGTATACGCATGAAGGGTTTATATTTTATACCAATTATTCAAGTGAAAAAGGAAAATCCATTATTGCTCATCCAGAGGTTTGTTTGTCTTTTCATTGGGCAGGCGCAGAGCGGCAAGTCATCATTAAAGGCAAAGCTGAAAAAATTGCCGATAACTTAAGCGATGGGTATTTTGAGTCTCGACCACGAGGCAGTCAATTAGGCGCTCATGCTTCACAGCAAAGCGCAGTGGTTCCCAACAGAGAAACTTTGGAAAATCAACTAGCTGAATTAGAAAAAAAATTCGAAAATAATCCGATTCCTCGTCCAGAATTTTGGGGTGGTTTTATTGTAAAGCCCATAGAAATTGAATTCTGGCAAGGTCGTGCCAACAGATTACATGACCGTATTCGCTACCAACTTCAAGCTGATTTCAATTGGAAGATTGAACGTTTATCGCCCTAAAGGATTGACTTGAAGATTAGCCATGAATAGTCTCTGAAGTCCCCAAATTTTTCATGAGTTTTGCTTCAAATTCTAGTAATGAATCCCATTTTTCATCAACTTCTTCTCGTTCGCCATATTGGCGTGCAAATTTGAGAAACATGGTATAGTGGTGGGCTTCACTAATCATGAGTTTTTTGTAAAATTTAGCCAGTTTTTTATCACTTAAATGCTCCGATAATAACCTGAAACGTTCGCAACTTCTGGCTTCAATAAGCGCAGCATAGAGTAGACGATGCACCAACTGTGTTGTTCGGCTACCGCCTTTGGGGAAGAATTTTAGCAACTGAAGGACATATTCATCTTTACGATCGCGTCCTAATGTAAATCCATAATCCAAAATTAGGTCATGAACCATTTTAAAATGACTCATTTCTTCTTCAACCAAAGCGGTCATTTCTTGGACGAGCGCAGTGTATTCTGGAAAACTGACTATAAGTGAAATTGCTGTGCTGGCGGCCTTTTGCTCGCAAAAAGCATGATCCGTCAGAATCTCTTCAAGATTCATTTCTGCAATGTTTGCCCATCGAGGATCAGTTGGTAATTTAAGCCCTAACATGATTATAAATCTAAATTAAATGTTTGTTTTAAGGTTTCTAGTGCTTGATTTTTTTCTAATAATTTGGCAAACTTGTCCTCTGCAGTGTATGCATATTTTTTTTCCATGGTTTCATTTACCGATATTTCAAGGCGAATTTCAAAATTGTTCAAAGATTTTCGCAAAAACTGAAGTAAATCAAATTGTTGGCGCTCAACTTCAATTTTATTGGTTGAGTTTGGAAATTCAAGCTGAATAATGTGCTCATCTTTAAGCTTTGGGGTGTCAATTTTTAGTATAGCGGCTAAATTGTATTTTCCGTTATCTTCTAATTTTTCTACAAAAGCATTCCAAAATTCAAGCAGTTGTTCTTCGGTGAATGAATCAGATGGTAAATCTTCTTCTTTAACTTCAACTTCCATTTGCTTGATTTGATGTGCTTTTTTTTGTTGAATACTCTTAAGCGATAACCCCGACGATTGTCTCTTAATACCAGTAAGAATTGGGGGTTCTACTTTTGGTGGAGTATACTTTGGTTTTGGTTCTTCAACGGTGCTTGGTTGTGCCTCTTCTAAAGCTTTACTCTGCTCTTTTTTAACCTTTATTTCAGGAACATTGTTGCGCTTAAAGTATGCTGCAGGAATTATGAAGCCACTAGTCTTTTTTTTTTCTCCATCAAAGTTGATAGAGGCAAGTTTCATAAGGCAAAGTTCAACCAATAGGCGTTGGTTTCTGCTGGTTTTATATTTTAAATCGCAGTCGTTGGCTAAGGCAATGGCCTCTTTTAAGAACAACGCTGTTGCTTTTTCAGCTTGAGCTTTGTAGTTTTTTTTAGTATCGTCTCCAACTTCTAAAAGTTCTAAAGTTTCGGGTGCTTTTGCAACGTAAAGATCTCTAAAATGTGATGCTAAACCAGCAATAAAGTGTTGGCCTTCAAAACCTTTCGAAAGAATTTGATTAAATTTTAGAAGTAGGGCAGGGATGTCGTTGTTTAGAATAAGATCTGTAACCTGAAAGAATGTTTCATAATCTAGAACGTTTAGATTTTCTGAAACCGCTTGGCGGGTAAGTTTTTTCCCTGAAAAACTTACTACTCTATCAAAAATTGAAAGGGCATCGCGCATAGCACCATCAGCTTTTTGAGCAATAATGTGTAAAGCATCATCTTCGGCTTCAATCCCCTGTGCTTTGGCAATAACGTTCAAATAATTTTTAGCGTCATTGACTGTAATGCGCTTAAAATCAAAGATTTGGCATCGCGAAAGTATTGTTGGAATGATTTTGTGTTTTTCGGTTGTAGCCAAAATAAAAATGCAATGCTTTGGCGGTTCTTCTAATGTTTTAAGAAAAGCATTGAATGCACTGGTGGAGAGCATATGCACTTCATCAATTATATAAACCTTATGAGTGCCTATTTGTGGTGGAATACGGACTTGATCGGTAAGATTTCTGATGTCATCAACGGAATTGTTAGAAGCAGCATCTAGTTCAAAAATATTAAATGCAAAATCTTCATGTTCATCTACATTTCCAGCGCTATTGATCATTTTAGCAAGAATACGAGCGCAGGATGTTTTACCTACACCTCGAGGACCTGTAAAAAGCAATGCTTGAGCCAAATGGTTTTCTTTGATGGCATTTTCTAGAGTTGTGGTAATGGCCGATTGACCAACAACATCTTTAAATGTTTTTGGTCTGTATTTTAAAGCCGATACAACAAAATTTTCCATCACTAACAAATTTAAAAATTCGACAGGAAACACAAAGATGAAAGGGCTATAAAAAAACGACTACTTATTAACAATTTATGTACTTTTGCACGAAAGCAGATCGCCTTATCGCTGTTCGCTTTTGTGAATGGAGGAAAGTCCGAACACCATAGTGCAGCATAGTGGCTAACGGCCACCAACCGTGAGGTTAGGAATAGTGCAACAGAAAGAATGTACAGGTTAAGCTGTAGTGAAATCAGGTAAACTCTATGCGGTGCAATGCCATGTAAATCAGTGCTTGAGTGCGGCACGTGCGATGCTGAAGGGTAGGCAGCTAAAGCTTGTTGGTAACAGCAAGTTTAGATAAATGATAGGGGCTCTTTATGAGTACAGAATTCGGCTTATAGATCTGCTTTTTTTATCTAAAAAAACTAAAACAATTTCCGCCGTACGTTTTTACTTCATCAAAATTCTTAAGGTCATGAAGTTTGGTTTGTTTTGAATGTTCTACAATAAGTAATCCTTCTGAATTTAAGCACTTTCTTTCGAATACTAATTGAACTAATTGAGCAAATTCTTCATTAGTCATCGCATATGGAGGATCGGCAAAAATAATATCAAATGTTTGTGGTGTATGCTCCAAAAAAGAAAAGACATCACTTTTACGAACATCAATGGGCATTTCAAATTCAGAAGCGGTTTTTTCTATGAATTTTGTACAACGAAATTCTCTATCGATGGCCAACACAGATGGTGTTCCTCTGGAGCAAAACTCATAGGCAATATTTCCTGTTCCTGAAAATAGATCTAACACTGAAAGATCCTGAAAATCAAAGCGATGTATGAGAATATTAAACAATGCCTCTTTTGCCATATCTGTTGTTGGACGGACAGGCAAGTTTTTAGGAATTTTAAGGCGTCTTCCTTTATGTATTCCAGAAATAATACGCATTAAAAACTATTTAAAAGAGTGAAATTCTTAGTGGAATTATCTTGGCTATACCTCATTTTTTCTGAGGATAACAAAGACACATTGCGAATGTATTTATAAGCCATATCATACAGCGAATCATCTTCATTGATTGACCCCATAAGTGTACATTTAAAATGTTCTGGATTCAACCCCAATTGTTCTGCAGTAAACAAAATATAATAGATATAATCTTCTTTGGTTTGGTATTCAAATCGATTGTAGAGTAGAAGTTCTTTTTGTTGGGTTACGACCAAATCAAAATAGGTTGCATTTACATTGATGAACATTGATAGATCACTGCTGTTTTTTTGGATTTGCAAAATTCGATCCAAAGCAACAGTAGTGCTATGCTTGTATTCGAAGCTACCAAACCGCTCAAAAATGTAGTTATTGATGTTTACAAACGGAACGTATACCACCATAATATCATCATTTTTTATGACATCATAAGTAATAAAATCTGTTTTGAATATTTTGGTATTATATTTAAGGTAATCAGAGAGGTGTTCTTCTTCAAAAACTGCAGAGGGGACCAAAGTCATCATTTCATTGTCATGTATGACAGTAATTTTTGAAAATGAATGTTGGAGTACTTCGTTGGTATTGAAGCTATGAGTTAACTGATCCAACACCTCCTGTGGCGAGCATTTTTTTTCAAAAGGGATATCAATTAAATCAATAATGAGATCATTATCGCTATCCAATACCAAAAAAGAAAGTCCACTCAAGCATACTTGAATGGACAATGCTTTGCCTTTTTCAGACTTGTTATTGTTCTTTCGAATAATTTTTTGGCCAGTTACCATTAGTATTTACTTCTTCCATGGAGCCAACTTTCAGTGTTGGTCCGTTTACACCTTCTACAGAGACAACCTCTTTTTCTTTTTTCACAAGATTTTTGTCTTGATCATAGAGGAGAATATCCTTTTCTACTGAAGCTTCAAACACAGGGATATTGATATTATTTTGATTAACCATACCTGTTTGAAGTTTGAATTTTTCTCCTTTTTTTCCAACTGGAACGTTCATCATTGTTTTGTAACGCGGGTCTGCACCAAATAAAGAATCTTTCACTGGAACATAACCAAGCGTATCAACAATTACGATGTCCTTGGTTGTATCTACGCCGTAGCGACGAGTCAATACTTCATCAATTACAGTAGAATCGCGACGTTGTGTGATGGTGAATTTTTCATTTTCAATAAAATGTACTAAAGAATCCCAATTGTTTTGGAATTGTCCCGTTACTGTTTTGTGCGCCAGTTGAGCGTCTCTGATATCTTTTAAATTTTCTATGGCTACTTTGTAGCGCTTTTCTTTCAATTGATTGAATTGAATTTCGCCGTAAACAGACATAAAAGTGATGTATCCTAAGAAAATAATGATAGCCCAAAGGCCGATTAGAATTAGGGACTTAAATTTTTTTGGGATGAATTTATCGATTGCCCAAACAATCAAAATAGTCAGAAGAATGACTGCAATAATTGAAATAATAACCATGGTTTTGTTGTAAAAATTAAATTCAGACCTCACAAATCTACAATTTTTTTTATTCAATAAAGTGAAAGCACGCAAAAATCATTCTTATATTTGAACAAAAACTACGCCTACCCAATTTTTATGACTGCATCAGAATTTTATAAACTCCTAAAATTGGGATTTCCATTCGAACCAACGCTCAAACAAGACGCTGGTTTACAACAACTTGCGGCATTTATCATGTCGACTTCCAAGCAACATGTGTTTTTGTTGAAAGGGTATGCAGGAACTGGAAAAACAACAATAATTGGGACACTGGTCAAAAATATTTGGAAAGCCAAAAAAAGTACTATCCTTTTGGCACCAACAGGAAGAGCTGCAAAAGTTATCACGGGCTATGCTGGAACTCAGGCATTTACGATTCATAAAAAAATATACATGCCACGAACCGATAAAAGTGGTAAGATTTCGTTTGTACTTTCACCCAATAAGCACAAAAACACTTTGTTTGTCGTTGATGAGGCCTCAATGATTTCGGATCATTCCACCCAAGGTGGACTTTTTGGTAGTGGGGCATTACTTGACGATTTGATTCAGTTTGTATACTCTGGCCATAATTGTAAACTCCTTTTGATGGGGGATACCGCACAATTGCCTCCCGTTCAATTGGATATTAGTCCAGCTTTAGATGCGACTAAACTTGAACTTAATTACAATAAAAATACTCAAGAAATAGAGCTCGACGAAGTGGTACGTCAAGCCCAAGATTCTGGTATTTTGTTTAATGCAACTATGCTTCGTGAATCGATTTCAAATCAATTTTTTGATCATTTCAGATTTAACGTTGAAGGATTCAAGGACATTATTCGCCTCGATGATGGCCATGACATTCAAAACGCTTTAAATGAATCATACGCTGCTCAAGGTTCTGAGGATACAGTTCTTATAGTTCGTTCCAATAAACGTGCAAACGCCTACAATCAACAGATAAGATCACGGATTCTTTTTAATGAGCATGAACTCACCGCAGGAGATTATTTGATGATTGTGCGTAACAACTATTTTTGGCTAAAACCATCAAGTGAAGCAGGGTTTATAGCCAATGGGGATATCATCGAAGTTTTGGAATTATTTAGCATCAAGGAACTCTATGGTTTTAGATTTGCAGAGGTAAAAATAAGACTGGTAGACTATCCAAACATGAAACCCTTTGAAACGGTATTGATGTTGGACACCATTAGTTTAGAAACCCCATCTCTACCTTACGAAGACGCCAACACTTTATATCAAGAAGTCCTTAAGGACTACGCGAATGAAACCTCCGGATACAAGAAATTTTTGGCTGTAAAAAAGAACAAATACCTCAATGCACTTCAAGTAAAGTTTTCATATGCCATAACTTGCCATAAGTCACAAGGCGGACAGTGGAATACTGTTTTTGTCGAGCAACCTTACTTGCCCGATGGTATTGATATGGACTATTTGCGTTGGCTATACACCGCGCTTACTAGAGCAAAAGACACGCTTTACTTGATTGGTTTTAAAGATGATTTTTTTGAATCCTAAACTATTAACGATTCTTTAAATATTCCTATCAAAAAAAACATTAATTTTACTCCTCATTATAGTTCAAGAATGAAAATTATTGCAATGATTCCCGCACGGTATAGTGCAAGCCGTTTTCCTGCAAAGCTGATGCAAGACTTAGGCGGTGAAACGGTTATTTACAGAACTTATCAAGCGACCCTCAATACAGGGCTTTTTGATGCAGTATATGTAGTAACGGATAGCCAAATTATTTTTGATGAAATCGAAAGTAAAGGCGGTGCGGTTATCATGAGTATCAATACCCATGAATCTGGAAGTGATAGAATTGCTGAAGCAATTGCCTCAATTGATTGTGATGTGGTCGTGAATGTTCAAGGGGATGAACCCTTTACCGAACGTGAAAGCTTATCAAAACTACTTGCTGTTTTTGAAGATGATACAGAAAAGGAAATTGACCTGGCATCGCTTATGGTCAAAATCGATAGTCAAGATGAGATTAATAACCCCAACTGTGTAAAAGTCATTACAGACATCAACAATTTTGCACTGTATTTTTCAAGAAGCCCAATTCCTTACCACAGAGATCAATCGGTAACAGTAAATTATTACAAACACAAAGGTGTTTATGCTTTTCGTAAACATCCATTGTTGGAATTTACTAACTTATCTACTGAAAATCTTGAGGCCTCAGAAAAAATCGAATGTATTAGGTTTTTAGAGCATGGCAAAAAGATTAAAATGGTAGAAACTCATATTGAAGGCATAGAAATAGACACTCCAGAAGACTTGGTCAAAGCCCAAAAACTTTGGCTTTCACATTCTGATAAATCCCCCAAAAAATAATATATGAGCTTTAAAAATTTCCCTATGGTATCTAAGGTGGTTTTTGGCCGCGGTAGTTTCAATCAAATTAATGAAATTATCGCCCCAAAACGTCAAAATGAACGTGCTCCATTTATTTACTTCATAGATGATGTATTTGAAAATAATACCAATCTAATTTCAAGAATATCTTTACTCTACGACGATTATATCGTTTTTATCTCTGCAAATGAAGAGCCAAAAACAGCGCAAGTTGATGCTTTAGTCGATGAAATTATTCTGAAAACAAAATCGCTTCCGTCTGGAATTATTGGTATTGGTGGTGGTACAGTCATGGATTTAGCAAAAGCCGTATCGGTGATGTTGACCAACAATGGCTCAAGCGAAGAATATCAAGGATGGGATTTATTGAAAACACCAGGAATTTACCACGTTGGTGTGCCAACTATTTCTGGAACTGGGGCAGAAGTTTCACGCACTACAGTTCTTTTGGGATCAACACAAAAATTAGGATTAAATAGTGATTTTACACCATTTGATCAAGTTATTTTGGATCCTGAATTGACAAATGGGGTAGAAAAAAATCAGTGGTTTTATACCGGAATGGATTGCTTTATTCATTGTGTTGAATCGTTAAAAGGTAAATTTATAAACACGTTCAGTAAAAGTTATGGCGAGATGGCTTATAATTTGTGTTTGGGAGTTTTTCTTGGTGATGAAATTAGTCCAGAAGAAAAACAAAATAAATTGATGATGGCCTCTTGGCATGGCGGAATGAGTATTGCTTATTCACAAGTTGGAGTTGCACATGCGCTTAGCTATGGCCTTTCTTTTGTTTTAGGTATCAAGCACGGTATTGGCAATTGTATTGTTTTTAACCATTTAGATGAATTTTATGCCGAAGATGTAAAATTGTTTAAAAAAATGATGAAAAAGCATCAAATTTCACTTCCAAAAGGCATTTGTAAATCCATCACTAAACAGCAACTTAACACGATGATTGATGTTGCGCTAACTCTTACCCCACTTTGGTAAAATGCGATTGGAGACCATTGGCAAACCCTAATCACGAGAGAAAAGTTAGAAAAGCTTTATTTGAAAATGTAAAGCATGAAGAGGATTTCTAAATTTATTTACCACAATGTATTGGGCTGGAAAGCTACTGGCTTCAATGATTTTGATTGTATAAAAAAAGCCGTCATCATTGCTGTTCCACATACCAGTTGGCACGATTTTTATGTGGGTATTCTGTTGCGTTCGGTCTTAGGTATTCATGCCAATTTTGTTGGTAAAAAAGCACTTTTTAACCCTTTTACAGGATGGCTTTTTAGAGCATTGGGCGGAGCGCCTGTAGTGCGTAAAAAAAATGAAAAACAAGTGGATGCCATTGCACGGCTTTTTGATCAACACGAAGAATTTCGAATGGCGATTGCCCCTGAAGGCACACGAAAAAAAGTTGAACACTGGAAAACCGGCTTTTATTATATTGCCAAAAAAGCCAATGTACCCATATTGATGTTTACCTTAGATTTTAAGAATAAAGAAAATAAATTTTCTGAACCTTTTTACCCCACTGACGATGTTGAAGCCGATTTTAAATTTATGCGTGCTTTTTATAATGGCGTAGTAGGGAAGGTGCCGGAGTATTCTTAACCTTCTTGCATGGAGTGGTACACATTCTGAACATCATCATCCTCTTCAAGTTTTTCCAATAATTTTTCTACGTCTTGAACTTGTTCAGCGTTAAGTTGTTTTGTGGTCTGTGGAATACGTTCAAAGCCCGAAGATAAGATTTCGATGTTGCGCTGTTCCAATTCCCCTTGAATCGCACCAAAACTCTCAAATGGGGCGTAAATTAAAAGCCCGTCGTCATCTACAAAAACTTCTTCAGCACCAAAATCTATAAATTCTAATTCTATTTCTTCTGGATCAAGTCCGTCGCCATTAATTCTAAAATTACAGGTATGATCAAACATAAAGACAACCGAACCCGAAGTGCCTAAATTTCCATTACATTTATTAAAATAACTGCGAACATTGGCTACAGTTCTGGTATTGTTGTCTGTTGCCGTTTCAACAAGAATGGCAATACCATGAGGGCCATAACCCTCAAACAAAACCTCTTTGTAGTCGCCTTGATTTTTGTCACTGGCACGCTTTATAGCACGTTCAATATTGTCTTTTGGCATATTGACCGCTTTCGCATTTTGAATCACCGCACGTAGTCTGGAGTTGTTTTCTGGGTCTGGACCTCCTTCTTTAACCGCCATCACAATGTCTTTACCAATACGTGTAAAGGCCTTACTCATGGCCGACCAACGTTTCATTTTTCTCGCTTTGCGAAATTCAAATGCTCTTCCCATTCATTATTATTTTAAATTGTAAAATTACAAATGCTTTTATTAATTACAAATTTAGCCCTTATGAATACGCTCTTTTAATTTCTTGAAATAGTGAATTGCTTTCAAAAAGAAGATGTTTTGGAGGGGTATTGTATTTGGGCATCACAGCAAGATAGCGTTCGTCGTTGGTGGTGTATACAAATTTATATTTCGAATGTTTCAGTCCCATAGCGCGCATCAAATCTTTGATAAAATCCTCGTGATGCACCAAATCTGTACTCGCACAATGAAAAACACCATATTTATTCCTATTAATAATATAGTGCAGTTGTTGCGTGATTTTTGTATCCCAACTGACGTTCATCACCAAATTTGGAAACAATTCAACAAATTCATCCAATTCGTGTAATGCTCTTAATTCTTTAACTCGTGGCGATTGAACACCAAAAACCATAGGCAAACGCATTATGACCACTTGTCTTTTTGGTAATTTTAGTAGTTGTTGTTCTACACGAATTTTGAAATGCCCATAAATACTATTACTCAGCGTAGTATCATTTTCATAGCTTGGATATTTACTGTAGGCATCAAAAACATTCGAAGAAGAAAGAAACACTATTTTTACATGTTTATGCAGTTTTGCATATTGATAGAGATGTTGATGAGCCACTAATTGAGAAGAAAATTCTCCACGTATAGCCGATATGATTATATTTGGTTGGATGATGTTAAGATGTTCAACTATTTCATCGGTTTCACAGTCATATTGAAAAAATTGACTATTGTTTTTGAATTTTTTTTCAGCAGAAAAATAGGTTCCAAACGTTTTAAAATATGGGGAAAGCTCCTTGTAAATGGATTGACCCAAAAAACCACTTCCCCCCAATACCAATACGCGGTTCTTTTTTAATGCCATACAACCAAATTATCCTTTGTAAAAAGGCGTTTTTACTACAGTGGCTGAAATAACTTTTTTTCTAATTTGGATGCCTAATTCAGCTCCTACCTTAGAATGTTCGATGGCTACATAGCCCATACCAATACCTTTACTTAAAGAAGGAGACATTGTGCCCGAAGTCACTTCACCAATGGTGTTCCCATTAGTATCTAAAATTGGATAAGATTTACGTGGAATACCACGTTCATTGAGTTCAAAACCAATAAGTTTGCGTGCTACACCATCTGTTTTTTGATTTAAAAGTGCTTCGCTATTGGTAAATGATTTAGAAAATTTCGTTATCCATCCCAATCCAGCCTCAATAGGCGAGGTGGTATTATCAATATCATTGCCATATAGACAGTATCCCATTTCTAAACGTAAAGTATCACGAGCCGCAAGGCCAATGGGTTTTATATCAAAATCAGCACCAGCGTCAAAAACGCGTTCCCAAATCTGTTGAACTTCTTCATTTTTACAATAAATTTCGAAACCACCACTACCAGTGTAACCCGTTGCAGAAATAATTACATGCGGTATTCCTGCAAAATCGGCAACTTCGAAATGATAGAATTTTATGGCCGATAAATCAATGCTTGTCAAAGATTGCATGGCGTCTATAGCCTTTGGGCCTTGAATGGCTAATAGCGAATAGTCATCACTGATATTTTTCATTATAGCACCCATATGGTTCTTTGAACTGATCCAATTCCAATCTTTTTCGATGTTGCTGGCATTGACCACCAAAAGATAGGTTTCATCTTTTATACGATAGATGATAAGATCATCGACAATTCCACCCTCATCATTGGGCAAACAACTGTATTGTGCTTTTCCAACAGTGAGCAATGCGGCATCATTGGAAGAAACGGATTGAATAAGGGCTAATGCATTGGGGCCTTCTATTAAAAATTCACCCATATGTGATACATCAAAAACGCCTACATTATGGCGTACAGCAAGATGCTCGGCATTAACACCTTCGTATTGTACGGGCATATCGAATCCTGCAAAGGGAACCATTTTTGCGCCAAGCGATTGATGAATGTGGTGTAGGGCTGTTTTTTTCATAAGCTGAGTTTGAATACAAATTTAGGTAAATTTTTATTCAAAAACGATGCCTACAATTCCAACAGAAAAGATTTAAATTCAGAATAGTTCTTAACAAATGTTGCTACTTTTTCTTTGTCTATAACCTCTTGAATTTGAGGCGGTAAAGCAATTTGTTCTGGAATTACATCCTCAACTACATCCAAAAATTTGGTAGGGTGAGCGGTTTCCAAAAATACGGTATGTGCTTGTGGGTGTTCTTTTTGGTATGATTTACATCCCAAATAACCTACAGCACCATGCGGATCAGCAATATATCCTGACTGATCGTAAATTGACAACAACGCCGCCTTAGTTTCATCATCTGAAAAACTGTAGGCAGATAAATTTTGTTTTAATTCTTCAAAATCGTTGTTGTACAGTTCTTGAATACGAATAAAATTACTCGGATTTCCAACGTCCATTGCATTGCTTATGGTTTGAATAGAGGGGAGGGGACTGTACTGATGAGTTTCAAAATAGCGCTGTACAACATTGTTGGCATTGTTTGAAGCGATAAAATGCGTAAAAGGAAGTCCAAGTTTTTGGGCCAACATTCCAGCACAAACATTCCCAAAATTACCACTAGGCACTGAAAAAACGATGGGTACATTTTTATGTTTTAATTGCTTGTATGCAAACATAAAATAGAACATTTGTGGCATCCATCGGGCAACATTGATAGAGTTTGCAGAGGTGAGCGCCATTTGATTTGTTAAATCTGAATCTAAAAAAGCCTTTTTTACAATATCTTGACAATCATCAAACGTTCCGTCTACTTCTAATGCGGTGATGTTTTGACCAAGTGTGGTCAATTGTTTTTCTTGTACATGGCTTACTTTTCCACTAGGGTATAAAATCACGACGCGAACGCCTTTGACCCCCAAAAACCCACTTGCAACAGCGCCACCAGTATCGCCTGAAGTAGCCACTAACACCGTTACTTCTTCGCTATTGTCCTTATTAAAATAGCCCAAGCAACGTGCCATAAATCTTGCACCTACATCTTTAAACGCCATGGTTGGCCCATGGAACAATTCGAGTGTAGAAACACCCTCTTCAATTTCAACAACTGGAAAATCAAAGTTTAATGTATCGGCAATAATTGCTTTCAAATCATTTTCAGGGATTTCTGGACAAATGAATTGTTTGATAGCATGAAAAGCAATATCCTGGTTAGAATACTGTTCTATAGTGTTTAAAAATGCATCATCAAGCGGAGTGATGCTTTCTGGAAAATAAAGGCCTTTATCTGGTGCCAATCCTTTTCGAACGGCTGTTTCAAACGATGCATCAGGTGCTTTTTTATTGAGACTGTAGTAGTTCATCAAACTTTTTTATTTTACAATTGTTATGCCTTGGGTATTGATTTTTGAGACATATGTTTCGAAGGGAATTCCCATAGAATTCAATATTTTTATTTGTTCATTATTGATACGCTCTGCAATATCTTTTCCTTTACACAAACTAAATATTGATGGCCCAGATCCTGAAATTGATGTACCAAGTGCACCTGCTTTTTTGGCGGTTTCTTTAAGCGTATCATAATTTGGTATGGCATTACTGCGGTAAGGTTCTGCGACTACATCTATTAAGCTCTGGCCTATAAGTTCATAATCGCTGGTGTGCAATGCATGAACCAAACTCCCTAAGTTGGCCCACTGCAGGGTTGCGTCTTTTAAATTGATGTGTTGTGGCAATACAGACCGTGCTTCAGCTGTTTTAATTTCAATTTGTGGATGAACAATAACGGCGTACAATTCGCTAGGTGTAGGTATTTGTAGGATGTGTACTGGGTTGGTATTTTTAACTAACGTAAATCCACCGAACAGGGCAGGAGCGATGTTGTCGGCATGCTCTGCTGCACTCGCTAACGCTTCTCCTTTCATCGCAAATCCGATAAGTTCATTTTGATTGAATGGATTTCCTAGCAGTAAATTCATTCCAAATACACTTCCAATTGCACTTGCTGCGCTGCTGCCAATACCACTTCCAGGTTTTATGTGCTTGTAGAGTTCTAATTCAAAACCAAAATCGGGATTGGCTTTTTCGTACAATGCCTGTGCTGAAACACCCGCAATATTTTTTTCTATATCCAGTGGGAGATCAAAACCTTCTGAGACTACAATACGTACGCCCTTTTCTTTAGATTTACGAATGATCATTTCATCGCCAATACCGTCCAAACAAAATCCAAGCACATCAAATCCACAGGCCACATTGGCCACTGTAGCAGGCGAAAAAATTTTGACTTCTTCCATAATTATATGTTTGATGCTCTTATGATGTCTGCAAATAGCCCTGATGCAGTTACAGCTGCTCCAGCACCAGCACCTTTTATAATCAGAGGTTGCTCTTTGTAACGGTTGGTGTAGAACATGACAATATTATCTTTGCCCTCCAAGTTATAAAATGGGTGACCTTCAGGGATTTCTTTTAAACCAACGCTAGCCAATCCATCTTTATATGTGGCAACATATTTCAGTCGAGCATTTTGTTTTTCAGCAGCGTTTAAAAGTTCTTTGAAGGCACTGTCCTTGTCTTTAATCAATTTATAAAAGGCAGAAACATCACTGGCTTCTAATGCACCTTTTGGTAAAAAGCTATCATTTTTGATCTCTTCAATTTCGATGGATTCACCAGATTCTCTTATCAAAATCAAAAGTTTTCTGGCTACATCAATACCACTCAAATCTATTCGAGGATCGGGTTCTGTATACCCTTCTGCTTGAGCCGTTTTGACCACATCATGAAATGTATTCTCTGAGTTAAAATTATTAAAAATAAAATTTAAACTCCCAGAAAGTACAGCATTAATCGCTAGGATACGATCACCAGATGCAATAAGATGATTAAGAGTATCAATTACAGGAAGTCCTGCGCCTACATTCGTTTCAAACAGGAAGGGTGCGTTGTATTTTCTTGATAATGTTTTTAGACGTTCATAATATTGGATGTTACTCGAACAAGCTATCTTATTACAAGCCACCACTGCAATACTTTCTTCCAAATAATGTTTGTAGGTTTTTGCTATATCTTCATTGGCTGTGATGTCTACAAAAACAGAATTCCTTAGGTTTAATGCTTTAGCTTTTTCGAAGAAATCATTAGGATGAGTTGTTGTTCCATTGGCTAACGTTTTATCCCAAGAATTTAGGTCAATACCATCCGCATCAAAAGCCATGGTTTTAGAGTTTGAAAGCCCAACAACTTTAATTTTAAGTTTTAGATTCTCTTTGACATATTTGGCTTGGGCATGAATTTGTTCTAGCAACGATTTTCCAACATTTCCAACACCGGCAATAAATAAATTGATGTGCTTCGTTTCCACTTCAAAAAACGTCTCATGAAGGCAATTCAAGGCCTTTTTTACGTCTTTTTCTTTAATCACGGCAGTGATATTTCGCTCTGAAGCCCCTTGTGCTATAGCACGTATATTGACGTTGTTTTTTCCCAGTGTACTGAACATTCTGCCACTAATCCCTTGATGGTTTTTCATTTTTTCGCCAACAACAGCTACAATAGATAAATGTTCTTCAAGGACCAATGGATCAATTTTAAGAAGAGAAATTTCATTTTCAAACTCTTGATCCAAAGCAGACTTGGCCGAGTGCGCATCTTGATCGGACACACCAACACATATAGAATGTTCCGAAGATGCTTGAGTGGTAATCACAACATTAATTTTTTCTCGAGCCAAAGTTTCGAATAATCGTTTTGAAAAACCAGGAATACCCACCATGCCATTTCCTTGAAGGGTAAGTAAAGAAATACCATTGATGTTACTGATTCCCTTTATTGGATTGCCATTGCCATTGGTAACAACTTTGGTGATTAAAGTTCCTTCCTCATCAGGTTTTAGTGTGTTTTTTATATGGATGGGAATATTTTTGGATAATACAGGAAGTACAGTAGGGGGATAGAGTACTTTTGCGCCAAAGTGTGACAGTTCAATCGCTTCTTTATAGGACAGCTTTTTGATGGGTTGCGCTTGTTTTACAAGTTTTGGATTTGTGGTGAACATTCCACTTACATCTGTCCATATTTCTAAAGTATTTACATCGAGAGCGGCTGCAAGAATAGCGGCTGTATAATCAGAACCACCACGTCCCAAAGTCGTAATTTCTCCATCCTCAGATTTTGAAATAAACCCTGGAAGAATGGTCACTAATTTTTTATTATGCTCAAAATATGATGTAATATTTGCATTTGTTTCTTCAAACTGAACGGAAGCATTGGTGAAATTTGAATCTGTAACAATTAGATTTTGACTATTTTTTAATTGAACATTCAGTCCATGTTCTTGCATGGCTTCAAAAATAATCAATGAGGACATGAGTTCTCCAAAACTGAGCAATTTGTCTGTGGTTTTTGGCGATAATTCATTGATTAAGAAAATACCGTCCAACAATTTTTCCAATTCGGCCAGTTTTTCAAAGATCACGTCTTTTGTATCTAAAAGCGTTGATCCCGACAAAAGCCCCTCCATAATTTCAACATGTTGTTGCTTGAGTTTATCGAAATCGCTCTTGTAATTGAGGTCATTTTCAATGGCCTTTTGAGAAGCACGCATAAGCTTATCTGTAATACCACCCACAGCAGAAACTACGACAACAACAAGGTCGTTTTCTGATGCCGATTTAACGATTTCAATTACTTTTTTAATATTTTCTGCGGAGCCAACTGATGTGCCTCCAAATTTTAAAACGTTCATTTTGCGTTGAGATTAAATGGAAATTGATGAATCCACATTCCAAGAAATGGTGGGTGTGAAAGGAGATTTAATAAAACTAAAATCGCTTATTGTTTTCATCGTTTGTGGTTGAGCCTTCAAAGCTATTGTTTTTGGGGTAAATTTGAAATAATATGCTTAAGTTTTATCAATTTGTGAATAATAACTTAGTATATTCTTAAATCCAAAAATAAAAGGTCTTATTATTGAGATTTATGCAATGATTTTTTTAATATTAAATTCTGACTTTTAGTCGTTGGGCAAAAGTTTAGATTTTACTTCTCCAAACCCAATACGGTAGTTATTGTTTTTGCAATGGCCACGCATAATGACAGTATCGAAGTCGTTTATGAATTTACGTTCAGTTCCGTCATCAAGTTGTACTGGTTTTTCGCCTTTCCATGACAGTTCCAGCATCGATCCATAAGAATCTGGAGTTGGACCAGAAATGGTGCCACTACCCATCATATCGCCAGAACAAACGGGACATCCATTTACGGTGTGGTGTGCCAATTGTTGTGCCATATTCCAATACATGTATTTAAAATTTGACCGCGAAACCACGGTTTCATTCGAATTTTCAGGCTGAATAGCAACTTCAAGATGGACATCAAAACTCTTTTTCCCTTCAAATTGCAAATATTCTAAAGGTTTTGGATCTTGTTTTGGTGAGTCAACACGAAAGGGTTCTAATGCGTCTAATGTCACAATCCAAGGTGAAATTGACGAGGCAAAATTCTTGCCCAAAAAAGGACCAAGGGGGACATACTCCCAACGTTGAATATCCCGAGCACTCCAATCATTAAATAATACTAATCCAAAAATATGGTCTTCTGCTTCGTCAATGGGAATAGCATCTCCAAGCTCATTAGCATTTGTAGTAATAAAAGCCATTTCCAATTCAAAATCTACGGCCTTACTTGCACCAAATACAGGTGTTTTGGCGTTAGGGGGTAGGGTTTGCCCTTTTGGACGCTTTACAGGAATACCAGATGGAATAATCGAGGAACTTCGACCGTGATAACCGACGGGTAAATGCAACCAATTGGGCATTAAAGCATTGTCTTTGCCACGAAACATGGTACCTACATTTGTAGCATGTTCTCGACTAGCATAAAAATCGGTATAATCACCAACTTGAATGGGGAGTTGCATTTCGATTTCTTCCAATGTAAAAAGAACGACTTCCTTATCTTTTGGATTTGATTTAAGCGTTGTGTTATTGACATCAAAAAGTTCGGCTATTTTGTTGCGCACAGCACGCCAAGTTTGACGACCATCTGCAATAAAATCGTTGAGTGTATCTTGCAAAAAGATATCATCTGTGAGGGGAATTTCATCAAAATAACCCAATTGATGCAATGCGCCTAAGTCAATGGCAGTATCGCCAATGCGTGTTCCGATCGTAATGACATCATCACGCGTTAAAAATACGCCAAAGGGAATGTTTTGAATGGGAAAATCAGAATCGGCATCGACATGAAGCCAAGACGTTCGGTTGGGGTCGTTTGCATAATCTGGCATAGCACAATGTTAATTAATTTTTAATAAAATCTACATCAAATATATGTTTTTTAATGTATATAATTAATGTTATCATTATTTTTGCGCTTTATAAATTTTATACCAACAACTTATGCAACGCGACGCACAAATTTTTGAACTTATAGAAGCTGAAAAAAACCGTCAGTTTAATGGCATTGAACTTATTGCTTCAGAAAACTTTACCAGCGAACAAGTGATGGAAGCCACAGGTTCTGTCCTTACCAATAAATATGCCGAGGGATACCCTGGTAAACGTTATTATGGCGGTTGCGAGGTTGTGGATGAAGTGGAACAAATTGCTATCGACCGAGCCAAAACATTGTTTGGTGCAGCATGGGCAAACGTGCAACCACACTCTGGAAGTCAAGCTAATACTGCTGTTTTTCATGCCTGTTTAAAGGTAGGTGATAAAATTCTTGGTTTTGATTTGGCGCATGGTGGACACCTTACGCATGGTTCACCTGTAAATTTTTCTGGTCGCCTTTATAACCCCGTTTTTTATGGCGTAGAAAAAGAAACAGGAATGCTTAATTATGATAAAATTCAAGAGATTGCTACAAAAGAGCAACCCAAACTGATTATTGCTGGTGCTTCTGCATATTCTAGAGATATTGACTACAAGCGTTTTCGTGAAATCGCCGATAGTGTAGGGGCTATTCTTTTGGGCGATATTTCACATCCCTCTGGTTTAATTGCCAAAGGCGTTTTAAACGATCCATTACCCCATTGCCACATCGTAACCACCACCACACACAAAACACTGCGTGGGCCAAGAGGTGGGCTCATTATGATGGGGAAAGATTTTGAAAATCCATTTGGATTGACCTTTAAATCTGGAAAACCAAAAATGATGTCTTCATTATTAGATTCAGCCATTTTCCCTGGAAATCAAGGTGGACCTTTAGAGCATGTCATTGCCGGAAAGGCCATTGCCTTTGGTGAAGCCCTTACCGATGAATTTATGCATTATATTCTTCAAGTAAAAAAGAATGCTGACGCTATGGCGAAAGCATTTGTAAAACGTGGCTATGATTTAATTTCTGGTGGAACGGATAACCATATGATGCTTATCGACTTACGCAACAAAAATATCACAGGAAAAGATGCAGAACAAGCCCTTGTAAAAGCTGATATTACAGCCAATAAAAATATGGTACCTTTTGATACGCAAAGTCCATTTGTAACGTCTGGTATTCGTGTTGGAACTCCTGCCATCACAACGCGTGGTTTGGTTGAAAGCGATATGGAAACTGTGGTTGCGTTTATTGATGAAGTTATCAATAATCATGAGGATAACGCTGTTTTGGAATCTGTAGCCAAAAGAGTCAATGAAATGATGAGTCACCGACCGTTATTTGCCTAACTACAAAATCATAGAAAGATTAAAAAGACCAGCTTATAGAGCTGGTTTTTTTATTGTTCTAAATCAGTGGCATTGTACGCCCCTAAATCAGATGGGGTAGGGCGTGTAGTTCCCAAAATGTCAGTACTTAAATTACTTGTATTTGCCCCTTGTCCAGCAGCTGGAGAATTTAACGGAATTTGAAGTTTATTTTGTTGAGGATCCAAAAACTCAGGATCCAAATTAAACGACACATTTTCATAAAAATTGGCGTCGCTAAAATTGTAGTAAGGCCCAGAAAAATAATTATTAGGGTCGTTAAATAGAATGAGGCAATTTTTAAATTTAAAATTAAAATCCACATCAGGAATATCATCCAAAAGTAATTCTGGATTGTCATTGCCGTAAATGATACAATTTGTAAAGTTTGCTGTATTTAATACGTTAGGAATCACATTTTGGTCAGCATCAACCATAAAATTATTTAATAATAGCGCTGGAAATTGACGAAAACTGTTGCTCCAATAATTTGCAATTGTAGCATGTGTGACATTATAATTACCTCCAAAAGTAGCCGCAAAAGACGATTGTCCACTTTTGTTAATGACCAAATTTTCTGCGGTTATTGAGGTCGCACGCCCCAAAATACCAAAATTACTCGAGTTGTAAATTTGTGCATTTGTGATTTGAAGTTTTGAAGGATCATCTTGATTACCATCAACCAAAAGTCCAACCGTACTGTTTTTGATGGTGGTGTGGTTAAATATATTGTTAGTACTTCCGTTGTACAACCACAAGGTTTGCCATTGCCCAGGAATTTCTGCAAAGCCGGGTTCCAAACGATCGCCTTCCATAATAATTTCATTTTCCAATACATCAGGGTCTGAACTTGGAAGTCCGTTGGCATGAACTGATGCTGTATTGGTCACAAGCAAGCCAGAATTGGCATGAAAATGCAGGCGTGCACCAGCATCAATGGTGAGTGTTTTGCCTTCATCTACAGCGGCATAGCCATAAATAACATAGGGCTTTTCGTTGGTAAAAGTCAATTCACTATCGGTCAAAAAACGCCCTTGAAGATTGGTTTCTTCCGCCACACCATCACCGTCCACATCAAAAGTAAGCGTTTCGATTGTGGTTGAGCCATCAGGATTAGTTGTTTGTTGGGGATAAATAAAAACAGCATCTTTAACCAAAGTAACAAGTTCTACCGTTTGTTTGTTGTTCACACCAAATTCAATGGCATCGGTGTATAAAAATTGTGTTTCATTGGCCACTAACGATTGAATATCAATCGTGGTTTCAATAAAAATATACATGCTGTCTTTGGCCAACAGTTCTACATTAGAAAATTCTTTACCAGACAGCGGAATATCGCCAGTCATTCCATCAACATTGAGGCGATAGTTAGAATTTTGTCCTTCTTTGAGTTTGATTTTTGGAATGGCAATATCACGATCTGAAGTGTTATAGACTTTCAGTGTGTACGTGCTTGAGCCAATGTTGGTAAAAATGGTATCTAAATAGACCGTATCTTTTGAAAATCTTAGAGTGCCTTCAGTAGGGGTAAACTCAAAATCTTTACGACAAGAACTCCACATGATTAAAACACAAAAAGCGGTTAGAAAATAAAAATATCGTTTCATATGGAATTTAACTTATGATGTAAAAATATAACTTTTCAATTTAACAAAGAAGATTAATCAAAAATGGTTAAAATATCTTCTGGAATACGCTTTGGGCGTTGTGTTTTGGGGTCGGTCATACACCATTTCGTTTTGCTTTTTACCAAAAGTTTTTGCGTATCTGCATTATAAATCTCTACGATACGAGTACTGGTAACGCCTTCACAATCAGCTACATAGGTTTTGATGTGAATGGATTCACCAACATAAGCAGCACTCTTATAATCGATTTCGTGGCGTAAAACGACCCATACGTTAGATTGACGTTGTTGATCGGTGGTAATGGACATCCAATGCGCTCGAGCAATGCCTTGAATCCATTCGAGATAACGAATATTGTTCACATGGTTTAAGTGATCAATATCTTCTGGAGTAACGGTACGAAATTGTTCAAATACCTGCATTAATCGTTGGGAATTATTCTCACTTCAAACAATTTGTCCCAACGTTTTCCTGTGACAAACAACGTTTTGGTTTTCGGATTATAGGCCATACCATTCAAAACATCCAATCCTGGATGGTTGGTGACTTTGTTTTTTAAATCCTTAAAATCAATGACCGCTTCAATGGCGCCATTTTTTGGGTTGATGATAGCCACTCCATTTTTTTGATAACGGTTGGCATAAATTTTTCCTTCAACCCATTCGAGTTCATTTAAATTTGCCAATTTTCCTTTGTTTGTATAGGCCTGAAAAAAGTTTTCTTCTTCCAATGTTTCGGAATTTAAAATCCAAATGTTTTCTGTACCGTCTGTTTTATACAACTGCAAACCATCATTACATAAACCCCATCCTTCTTTGCTTTGACCATAATTAAAACTTCCAATGGCTTCAAATTTATCAACATCATATATCAATCCGCGGCCTTCTTTCCATGTCAATTGATAGATTTTATCATTTAAAACGGTAAGCCCTTCACCAAAATAGGAAGGGGATAAGTCAATGTTTTTCAAGACTTTACCTGTTTTATAGTCCAATGCTCTAAGCTTTGATTCTCCATATTGCCCCGTACTTTCGTACAAAACACCATCATAAAACTCAAGCCCTTGAGTGTACGAAGTGATGTCGTGCGGATAGGTATTTACGATTTCGTAGCGGTAGAGTTTCGGAGTAGTGCTGTTTACAATGATAATTTTCTGCAATGCCACTTCTTTTTTGCCTTCAAAATATACATTGGCTTTTATCATTTTTTCGCCAAGCGATATATCGGATAAATCTATCGTTTCTGAAATAACTTTGTTATTCATGCTAAAGCTGACCGAATCTATACGCTTATTGTTGGGGTTTGAAAGCGTTAATTGTAACACTTCGCTATTGGCAATGATGTTCTTTGTAGTGTTGGATTGAACCGTAAAGTTGGATTTTATGACTTTGGAAGAATTTCCACAAGCCATCGCTATACCTCCAACAACTATGATTTTCAATACATTAGATAAGTGCATGGGCGTCTTTATTTTTTGGCAATTTATTTATTTATATGCATTAAAAAAAATCATTAAAAGAATATTAAAACATTGTATCTTTGTCGCAGGCAAGTCCTACACAACCAGCTCCTGTTGAATCCTCCAGGGCGGGAACGCAGCAAAGGTATACGGTCGTAGCGGTGTGATGTAGATCGCTTGCCTTTTTTTGTGTCTTTTAGTTTCCTAAATCTTTCTATATTTAACCCATAAAATACGACAATAGTATGTCAAAAACAATTCTTATTACAGGCGGTTCTTCGGGTATTGGAAAATCCATTGGAGAATATCTTACCCAAAAAGGTTTTGATGTTTATGGCACCAGTCGGTCTCCTGAAAAATATTCAGATTTAGCGTTTCCTATTCTTAAATTGGATGTCACGCAACCTGACTCCATTCGCAATTGTGTAAAATCATTATTAACCAAAACCAACAAAATTGACATTTTGATCAACAATGCTGGGGTAGGGATTACTGGGCCTATGGAAGAAATTCCGATGCAGGAGATGAAAAAGAATTTTGAAACCAATTTGTTTGGCCCCATAGGGATGATTAATGCAGTATTGCCCAGTATGCGGGCACAACAGTCAGGACTCATCATCAATATCACTTCTATAGCGGGGTATATGGGACTGCCCTTTCGAGGGGTGTATAGTGCGAGTAAGGGGGCTTTAGAACTTATCACAGAGGCCTACCGTATGGAATTAAAACCTTTTGGCGTAACGATGACCAATGTTGCTCCAGGTGATTTTTCGACCAATATTGCCG
The DNA here is from genome assembly GCA_038138145.1 of Formosa sp. Taxonomy (GTDB): domain Bacteria; phylum Bacteroidota; class Bacteroidia; order Flavobacteriales; family Flavobacteriaceae; genus UBA3537. Next base: position 312,841 of record JAYQDD010000001.1, on the reverse strand, counting down.
CTGGACGCTACCATGCACCATTGAAAGACGATTCGCCGTACAACACGACTTATGGTGCAACACTTGATTTGCTTAATGATCATGTGGACGAGGGTGAAGACCCAGAAATTTTGGCCAAAGTAGTGTACCGCATCATACACACCAAAAATCCTAAAATACATTACAAAGTGGGGGCTTTTTTACAAAAGTTTTCCATTGTTTTAAAACGAATTTTACCCGATCATTGGTACGAACGGCTTTTGATGTCGTTTTATAAACTTTAATGTTTAAAACTCTTTAAACTTGTTAATATATTTTTGGCTTTCTCTTTTGGTGAAGTACACTAAAATTCTATTTTTACTTTAAACTAAAAACATCTTAAACCACATGAAATTTTTTATCGACACTGCAAACTTAGATCAAATTAAAGACGCACAAGACTTAGGGGTTTTGGATGGCGTAACCACGAATCCGTCTTTGATGGCCAAAGAAGGCATAACTGGTGCCGATAATATTTTGAACCACTACAAAGCCATTTGTGCCATTGTCGATGGTGATGTTTCAGCCGAAGTGATTTCGACGGATTTTGAAGGGATGGTAAAAGAAGGGGAGGCATTAGCGGCGCTGAACCCACAAATTGTGGTCAAATTACCGATGATAAAAGATGGGGTTAAGGCCTGTAAATATTTTAGTGATAAAGGCATTAAAACGAATGTTACGCTCGTATTTTCAGCTGGTCAAGCGCTTTTGGCGGCCAAAGCTGGTGCAACTTATGTATCGCCTTTTATTGGGCGTTTGGACGATATTTCTACCGATGGTTTAAATTTGATCGCCGAAATACGTCTTATTTATGATAACTATAATTTTGAAACCGAAATTCTGGCTGCTTCTGTACGCCATACCATGCATGTGCTTCATTGTGCCAAAATAGGCGCCGATGTAATGACAGGGCCACTAAGTTCTATTGAAGGACTACTAAAACACCCACTAACCGATATTGGCTTGGCTAAGTTTTTAGCCGATTATAAAAAAGGGAATTAGAATTAATCATAAATATAGATTAGAATTTAAAAGCCTACAATTGAATATCAACAAGGAATTCCTATCTTTGAGCTATAGTTAAACAACACAAAATACATGAAATTATTAGAAGGGAAAACAGCAATTGTCACAGGTGCTAGTAGAGGTATCGGTAAAGGGATTGCTACAGTTTTTGCACAACATGGCGCCCATGTGGCGTTTACGTACAGTTCATCATCAGAAGCTGCAGAGCTACTCGAAAAAGAACTACAAAGCTATGGTACCAAAGTAAAATCCTATAAAAGCAATGCCGCCAATTTTGAAGCCGCACAAGAGCTTGTTGCCAATGTTCTTGAAGATTTTGGTCAAATTGATATTTTGGTCAACAATGCAGGCATCACCAAAGATAATCTTCTAATGCGTATGGGCGAAGAAGATTTTGATAAAGTCATTGAAGTCAATCTAAAATCAGTCTTTAATATGACCAAAGCCGTACAACGTACCATGCTCAAACAACGCCAAGGATCCATCATCAATATGAGTTCTGTAGTCGGGGTAAAGGGCAATGCTGGTCAAACTAACTACGCCGCTTCCAAAGCTGGAATTATTGGCTTTTCCAAATCCGTTGCGCTAGAATTGGGGTCGCGCAACATTCGTAGCAATGTGATCGCACCAGGATTCATAGAAACCGAAATGACCGCTAAACTTGATGAAGCTACAGTAGATCAATGGCGTGCAGGTATCCCGCTAAAGCGTGGAGGATCGCCAGAAGATATTGCGCATGCATGTGTGTTTTTAGGTAGTGACTTATCCAGCTACATTACAGGACAAACACTGCACGTCGATGGCGGTATGCTGACTTAATCTGTTTTTGCTTGTGCTTATGACCACATTGATTGTCTTATTTGGCATTTTGGCAATCGCGATTTCGATAGCTATTTTTCAGTACAAACCATGGACTTCTGGAAACATATATTGGGGACTTTCTGCAGTGCGCACACTGTCGTTAAGCACCCTTTTTGTTTTACTGTTAAATCCAGATATTAACAGTGAAGTTACCACACTTATAAAACCAAAACTTGCCGTTCTGGTTGACAATTCGGCGTCTATTGGCTTTTTGGGTAAAGATTCTTTGGCTCAAGATTTTAGCACACAATTAAAAAATGATACGGCTTTAAACAATAGATTTGATCTACAGTTTTTTACATTTTCCAATAGTACTGCACAAACCGACACATTATCTTTTGATGGATCACAAACAAACATTGGTCAAGCCTTGTTGGAAACCAAAGAATTATTTAGAGATGAAGTAGCACCTATTGCGCTCATTACAGACGGACATCAGACCGTTGGGACGTCTTATAGCTTTTTGGCAAAACAACTGAACCAAACAGTGTATCCTTTGGTTTTAGGTGATACAACACAGTATAGGGATTTAAGCATCAAACAAATCCATGTAAATACCTATGCCTTTTTGGATAATACATTTCCTGTTGAGATTTTTGTGGACTACAATGGAACTTCGGAGGTGTATACAACTCTTGAAATATATGCAGAGAACCAATTGATTTTTCGTGAAAAAATTTCGCTAAATAATGCTAAAAATAGCGTAATTGTAACCCCTAAACTCAAAGCAGATCGTGTAGGAGTAAAGCGGTACACCGCACGATTACGTCCACTAAAGGATGAAAAAATTCTTTCGAACAACAGTAAACCTTTTGCGCTAGAGATCATAAATCAAAAACTCAATATTGCTTTGATTTCGAACCTAACACATCCTGATTTAGGGGTTTTTAAGTCAATTATTGGTACACAAAAAAATTACAGTATTCAACGCTTTACAACTGATGAGTTTATGAATAACCCTAAAGACTGTGCGTTTGTGTTGCTGTATGAACCTGATGCTCGTTTCTCAAGCGTTTATGATTATATTCAAAAGAAAAACATCAACTCATTTACCATTGGAGGTACGGCTACAGACTGGGTATTTTTAAATTCCGTACAAACGCATTATATTCATCTACAGACAGGGCAAACGGAAGAATATCAAGCAGAATTTAATACTAATTTTGATGTGTTTGCCCTTATGCCTTTAGAATTTGAGGACTTTCCTCCACTAAAATCGGTATTTGGCGCAATAGACATTAGCACGCCCAATGAAGTCATATTATACAAATCCCTCAATGGAATGACCACCAAATCACCTTTGTTGTTTACGTACAATAATAACAATTCGAGACATGCTGTTCTATTGGGTACAGGATTGTGGAAGTGGCGATTAAAAGCATTTCAATTAAACGATAGCTTCAAACCGTTTGATGCTTTTTTCAATGTTATTTTTCAATATCTGAGTACTCAAAAGAAGGCCAAACGACTGTTGGTCACGCATGACCCCATCTTTGATGGATCAAATGCAATTGAAATTTTTGCACAGTTTTTTGATGAAAATTTTCAAGTCAATTCCAATGCGCAACTAGAAATCGAAGTAAATACACCACAATTCAATCAACCACTTCTATTTCCATTGTCGTTGGTTGGAAACACTTACAACGTAGATTTGAGTAGCTTGAAACCTGGAAATTACAACTACAAACTACGCACCACGGATCAATTGATTTCAACAGCTGGTCAGTTCGAAATACTCGATTTTGATATTGAAAGTCAATTTTTAAATGCCGATTTTGAACAGTTAAATCTATTGGCAAAAGAAACAGGAGGGCGCGTATTTTTGGAAAATCAGTACGGCAATTTGATAGATCAACTCCTCAAAAACACCAACTACAAAAGCATTCAAAAAATAAACAAAAAAGCTGTACCTTTGATTGATTATAAATGGTTAATGTTGTTACTCATTTTAAGCTTAGCAACAGAATGGTTTATAAGAAAATACTACGGACTCATTTAAATAACTAAATCTATAAAAATGCAAAAATTACCTAAAATAGGCCTTCCAATTATTTTTACCATAGCGGTACTACTTATTCTTATTTCTAAGGCAGCGGTCACTATTGGACCAGGAGAAGGAGGCGTTTTATTCGAACGTTTTGGCGATGGAATTAATACTGAAAAAACATATGGAGAAGGATTTCATATTGTTGCGCCTTGGAACTCTATGCTTGTTTTTAAAGTACGTCAGCAATCCATTTCCGATGAAATGAATGTTCTTTCTGTCAATGGACTTGAAGTACGTGTCAATGGTACCATTTGGTACGAACCAGAGTACGAGAACTTAGGAAAGTTGATTAAAACCAAAGGGCAAGACTATGTCATTGAGCTTCTAAGTCCAGCAGTCAATGCAGCAGCACGAAGTGTTGTAGGGCGATATACACCAGAGCAATTATATTCAAGCAAACGTGATGTGATTGAACAAGAAATCCTAGATGAAGTCGTCACCCTTATGCAAGGGCAGTACTTAACTGTAAAACGTGTTTTGGTGGAAGATGTAAAACTTCCTGAAACCATCAAAAATGCGATTGAAGGAAAACTCAAGCAGGAGCAACAATCATTAGAATATGAGTTCAGACTGGTAACTGCCGACAAGGAAGCGCAAAAGCAACGTATTGAAGCACAAGGAAAAGCTGATGCAAACCGTATTTTGAGTGCTTCGTTGAATGATAAAATTTTACAAGATAAAGGTATTGAAGCAACAGTAAAACTAGCTGAATCGCCAAACAGTAAAGTCATTGTGATTGGCGCTGGCGACTCTGGTATGCCTATTATTTTGGGGAACCAATAATTTTTTCAAAAAAAGTTAGGAAATAAAAAAATATTTTCTGAATATTTGACTTTCAATATTCATTTTATGAAAAATAGTAGTTTAATCCACCATCATGTACATTCTTGCAATCAGGCGAGTTGTTTGTGTATGGATTAAATTTAATTTATAAAACATCATTAACCCGCTTGAACATTCTTGCGGGTTTTTTTTATTTAAAAATTTAAAAAAATGGAAACATTAAAAATAGCAGTTCAAAAATCAGGGCGATTAAAGGAAGATTCCTTAAAATTACTCAAAGACATTGGTATATCTGTAGACAATGGAAAGGAGCAACTAAAGGCCAGAGCGACCAACTTTCCTATCGAAGTTTTTTACTTGCGTAATGGTGATATTCCACAATATTTATCTGATGGAGTGGTTGATGTAGCCATTATTGGCAGTAATATTTTGGTCGAAAAGGGTGGTGCTATTCAATCTGAATTGGCACTTAATTTTTCACGTTGTCGCGTTTCTATTGCCGTACCAAAAACAATGGCATATATAGATATTAACGATTTGAATGGCAAAAAAATTGCAACTTCTTATCCCAATACCGTTCAAGCATTTTTAGACGAAAAAGGAATTCAAGCCGAGTTGCACGTCATTAATGGTTCTGTTGAAATTGCACCCAATATTGGTCTTGCAGATGCTATTGTCGATATAGTTTCTACTGGGGGGACGTTGTTTAAAAACAACTTGGTCGAAAAAGAAGTGATTCTTACCTCTGAAGCGGTATTGGCCGTTTCACCAAAAATTAAAGAAGAACAAGTAAAAATTTTAGAGCGTATCAAGTTTAGAATGGAATCTGTACTCAAAGGCAGAACCTCAAAATATGTATTATTAAACGCACCTAATGAACGTCTTGACAAAATTATATCTATTCTCCCGGGAATGAAAAGTCCAACGGTTTTGCCTTTAGCACAATCTGGGTGGAGTTCTGTACATAGTGTAATTCAACGCAATAAATTTTGGGACATCATTGACGATTTAAAAGCCAATGGAGCCGAAGGAATTCTTATTTGTCCAATCGAAAAAATGGTACTCTAATGCAGATTATTAAAAATCCAAATCCTGCCCAATGGGCCGAAGTTTTAAAACGTCCAACCCAATCTGTTGAAGCGTTAAATACTGTTGTAGACGAAGTGTTTACTGCGGTAAAGCAAAAGGGCGATGAAGCGCTTAGAACATACACCAAAACTTTTGATGGGGTCGAAATAGAAGCGTTTTTGGTTTCGCCTGCTGAAATTGAATCTGCAAAAGCTTCAGTTCCATCCGCACTAAAAACAGCGATTATACAGGCAAAATCAAATATTGAAACATTTCACAAAGCCCAAAAAACCAGCCGCATTGATGTTCAAACTCAAGCAGGAGTTCGTTGTTGGCAAGAAAAACGCCCAATTGATGCCGTGGGATTGTATATCCCAGGAGGAAGTGCGCCGTTATTCTCCACAGTATTGATGCTGGCCATACCAGCAAAAATTGCTGGATGTTCTTCAATTGTCTTGTGCACACCACCAAATGCTTCAGGGAAAATCGCCAACGAAATCCTGTACACAGCAGCACTTTGTGGCGTAACTCAAATTTACAAAGTTGGTGGTATTCAAGCCGTTGCGGCTATGACTTTTGGCACAGAAACGATACCAAGAGTTTCAAAACTGTTTGGGCCAGGAAATCAATACGTAACTGCAGCAAAGCAATTTGCCACCAAATATGGTGTAGCTATTGATATGCCTGCAGGTCCTAGCGAATTGTTAGTGATGGCCGACGATACAGCAACGCCAGCGTTTGTGGCTTCAGATTTGTTAAGTCAAGCCGAACACGGAGCCGATAGTCAAGTGGTTTTAGTTTCAACCTCAGAACAACTCATAAAAGCTGTTTCTAAAGAAGTTACCTTACAAACACAACGTTTAAATAGGAAAGCTATCATTGAAAAAGCCCTAATCAACATGAAGTTGATTTATATTTCTGAAGAAGCTCGTGCGGCAGAGTTGATTAATTTTTATGGGCCAGAGCACTATATTATTGCTACATCAAACAATTCTTATTTTGTCGATAATGTTCAAAATGCAGGATCTGTATTTATTGGTGATTATACTCCAGAGAGTGCAGGTGATTATGCTTCAGGAACAAACCACACCCTTCCAACAAATGGGTATGCCAAAGCATATTCAGGAGTGAATTTGGATAGCTTTCTCAAAAGCATCACCTTTCAAGAAATTTCAAAAGAAGGCTTAAAAAATTTAGGCCCAACAATCGAGCTAATGGCAGAAGCTGAAGGTCTTATGGCGCACAAAAATGCCGTTTCTATTCGTTTAAAAACATTGAATAATGAATCTTAATGAGTTAATAAGACCTTCTGTGAAGGCCATGAAACCGTACTCATCCGCTCGAGATGAATTTAAAAGTCAAGATAAAAACCTTGTCTTTTTGGATGCCAATGAAAATCCTTTTACCAATGGATTAAACCGTTATCCAGATCCACAACAACAGCTTTTAAAAAACAAATTAGCAGAATTAAATGGAGTAGAGCCCAATCAAATTTTGCTTGGAAATGGTAGTGATGAAGTTTTGGATTTGTTGTTTCGTGTGTTTTGCGAACCCAATCAAGATGCTGTTTTGACGCTTACACCCACCTATGGGATGTATGGAGTATTGGCCAATTTAAACGCCGTAGAGCAACAAACTGTAGCGCTAACGGCAGATTTTCAAATCGATGTGGAAGCGGTATTAAATGCAATTCAACCCAATACAAAACTTCTTTTTATTTGTTCTCCAAACAATCCATCTGGTAACATCATGAATGCAACAGCAATAAAACAAATTTTAGATAATTTTAATGGTATTGTAGTCATCGATGAAGCGTACATAGATTTTACAGCTGAAAGGAGTTGGATAGAAGACTTGTCGGCATACCCCAATCTTGTGGTGACACAAACCTTGTCTAAAGCATACGGATTGGCTGGAATTCGCTTGGGGATTTGTTATGCTTCATCAGAAATTATAGCTGTTTTGAATAAAATAAAACCCCCATACAATATCAACATACTAACACAAAAAGCCGCTTTAGAAGTACTTTCTAAGGATTCTGTAACTCAAAAACAAGTACAAATTATTTTATCGGAACGCGATGCATTAATTAATACCTTTAAAAGCATTTCATGGATTGAAACCCTATTTCCAACAGATGCAAATTTTATTTTAATTCGTGTAGATGATGCTAATTTACGTTATGCACAATTGAAGCAAAAAGGAATTATTGTACGCAACAGAACCAACCAACCTTTGTGCGAAAATTGCTTACGCATAACCGTAGGAACCCCCGAAGAAAATATAAAACTCATTAACGTATTTAAAACACTATAGCATGAAAAAAGTTTTATTTATAGACCGCGATGGAACGCTGATTAGAGAACCAGAAGACCAACAGATTGACAGCTTTGAAAAACTAGAATTTTATCCAGAGGTTTTTACCTATTTAAAAAAAATTGCTCAGGAGCTCGATTTTGAATTGGTTATGGTCACCAATCAAGATGGGTTAGGAACTTCTTCTTTTCCTGAAAAGACCTTTTGGGCAGTGCACGATTTGATGATAAAATGCTTTGAAAATGAAGGAATTACCTTTTCTAATCAGCACATTGATAGAACCTTTGCCAAAGATAATGCGCCGACAAGAAAACCAAATACGGGTTTACTAAAAGCTTATTTTTCAGAAGATTATGATTTAAAAAACTCGTTTGTGATTGGAGATCGATTGACCGATATAGAATTGGCCAAAAATTTAGGTGCAAAAGGTATTTACATTAACGATAATACCTATTTGGGGACTGATGAAATCGGTGTTACTGAAAATGAATTAACAGCGCATACCGCACTAGAAACAAACAGTTGGTTGGATATTTATGAATTTTTAAAACTAAAATCTCGAACGGGTAAAATCAGTAGAACTACGAACGAAACAGACATTCAAATTACGTTAAATCTTGATGGAACAGGAAAAAGTAATATCTCTACAGGGCTTGCATTTTTTGACCATATGTTAGATCAAATTGCGCGCCATGGACAAATGGATTTGGACATCAAAGTTATTGGGGATTTAGAAGTTGATGAGCACCACACTATTGAAGATACAGCCATTGCTTTGGGCGAATTGTTCAGCAAGACTTTGGGCGATAAATTAGGGATTGAACGCTATGGGTTCTGTTTACCTATGGACGATTGCTTGGCACAAGTAGCCATAGACTTTGGTGGGCGAAACTGGCTCGTTTGGGCGGCAGATTTTAAGCGCGAATATATTGGGAAAATGCCTACAGAAATGTTTTTACACTTCTTTAAATCCTTTTCAGATGGCGCAAAATGTAATCTCAACATCAAAGCTGAGGGCACCAATGAACACCATAAGATAGAAGCCATTTTTAAAGCGTTTGCAAAATCCATTAAAATGGCTGTAAAGCGTGATGCAAATAAAATGATTCTTCCATCAACAAAAGGTACGCTCTAATGAAAGTCACAATTTTAGATTATGGTGCAGGAAATATACAAAGTGTTCAGTTTGCATTGGCACGGCTAGGTGTTAATGCAATACTTTCTAGTGATAAAGAACAAATTTTGTCATCGGATAAAATCATTTTTCCAGGGGTTGGACATGCTGGAGAAGCGATGAAACAATTGAATGCTACTGGATTGGCTCATTTAATTCCTAACCTAAAACAAGATGTATTGGGGATTTGCTTGGGCATGCAATTATTGTGCAACAGTACAGAAGAAGGGGAGACCAAAGGATTAGGCGTTTTTGATGTTGATGTCAAACGGTTCACCAATGCGGTAAAAGTGCCCCATATGGGTTGGAATTGTATTGAAGATTTGAAATCAGATTTGTTCAAAGGGTTAAATTCGAATCCGTATATGTACTCAGTCCACAGTTATTATGCGCCAAAGGTTGAGCAAACTATTGCATCTTCAACTTATGAGTTACCTTTTTCAGCGGCACTACAACATAAAAACTTTTATGGCGTACAATTTCACCCTGAAAAAAGCAGCACTGATGGAGCACAAATACTAACTAATTTTTTAAACCTTTAACCATGAAAATCATCCCTGCAATTGATCTTATTGATGGACAATGTGTTCGACTCACCAAAGGGGACTATTCGACCAAAAAGGTATACAATTCAAATCCTTTGGAAGTTGCCAAACAATTTGAAGCTGTGGGTATTGAATATTTGCATTTAGTAGATTTAGATGGTGCCAAAGCGCAACACATAGTAAATTATAAGATTTTAGAAGAAATCAGTACAAAAACACAACTAAAAATTGATTTTGGCGGAGGACTAAAATCAGATGAGGATTTAAAAATTGCTTTTGAATCTGGAGCAAATCAAATTACTGGTGGGAGTATTGCCGTAAAAAATCCATCAAAATTTGAATCATGGTTATCTTTGTATGGTGCAGAAAAAATCATTCTTGGTGCTGATTGTATGCAACAAAAAATTGCGGTACACGGATGGCAAGAAGCGAGTGATTTAGAAGTGTTGCCATTTATTGAAGCGTATGCCAAAAAGGGCATCACCGATGTGGTTTGCACTGATATTTCAAAAGATGGTATGTTGCAAGGCCCCTCATACGTTTTATACCGAAAGATTTTAGCCAACACACCCGCAATTAACCTCATTGCGTCTGGAGGAGTTTCCGCTGCTGAAGATCTCCCTAAGTTGATGCAGTTGGGTTGCGCAGGCGTTATTATTGGTAAAGCGATTTACGAAGGAAAAATCACGTTAAAACAACTTGAATCCATTCAATTAAATTCAAAATAAATGCTAACAAAACGAATTATACCTTGTTTAGATATTAAAAACGGTCGTACCGTAAAAGGCGTGAATTTTGTCAATCTTCGCGATGCAGGCGACCCAGTGGCACTGGCCAAACAATATGCTACTCAAGGAGCGGATGAGTTGGTGTTTTTAGATATATCTGCCACCTTAGAGGCGCGAACAACAACACATGAAATGGTTCGGCAAGTAGCGCGTCAAATTGATATTCCATTTACAGTGGGTGGAGGTGTGCGCAGCATCGATGATGCCGCAAAATTATTAAAATCTGGCGCTGATAAAGTAGCAGTTAATTCATCAGCAATCAAGCGTCCAGAACTCATAAAAGAATTGTCTGAGGCCTATGGCAATCAATGTATTGTGGTGGCTATTGACGCTAAGAAAATCAATAACGAGTGGATTGTTCATTTGGCAGGTGGTACACAACCAACCGATTTGAAATTATACGAATGGGCCAAAGAAGTTGAAGCGCTTGGTGCAGGTGAAATTTTATTTACTTCAATGAATCATGATGGCGTAAAAACAGGTTTTGCTACCAATGCCCTAAAAACGCTTTCATCTACAGTGAATATCCCTGTAATTGCTTCAGGTGGTGCAGGTAAACCAGAACATTTTATTGATGTATTTAAAGATGATGCCGCAGATGCTGCTTTGGCCGCAAGTGTGTTTCATTTTGGTGAAATTTCAATCATAGATTTAAAAAAAGAATTAAAACAACATAACATTTCAATTAGGTTATAATGGAAGTAAAATATGATCAACAAGGATTAGTCCCAGCTATTATTCAAGATGCACAAACAAAAACTGTTTTGATGCTGGGGTATATGAATCAAGAATCCATCGCAAAAACAATAGAAACTAATAAGGTTACATTTTATAGCCGTAGCAAACAACGCCTTTGGACAAAAGGCGAGGAGAGTGGCAATTTTCTTGAACTCGTCTCCATGAAATCTGATTGCGATCAAGATGCAGTTTTGATTAAAGCCAATCCAAAAGGTCCAACATGTCATAAAGGCACAGACAACTGTTGGGGTGAACAGAATAGTGCAGATTTATCATTTTTAAACACTTTAGAGTCGGTGATTTCTTCTCGAAAAGCACAAGAACAATCCGATGTTTCGTATGTCGCTCAATTGTTTGAACAAGGCATCAATAAAATTGCTCAAAAAGTAGGCGAGGAGGCCGTTGAAGTGGTAATTGAGGCCAAAGACAATAATGACAACTTGTTTTTGGAGGAAAGTGCCGATTTGTTGTTTCACTATTTAATCTTACTCCAAGCAAAAAATTATTCTCTTTCGGACGTCGTCAAAATTCTTAAATCCAGACATTAATTTTTATATATAGCCAAAAAATACGATCTTGATTGAATGTTTCAAAAACGATATTATTACTTAATTAAATTTCAATTTTTGGGCTATCGTTTTCATGGTTGGCAAAAGCAACCTAACACAAAAACATTGCACTTGATGATTGATCGGACCATGAAGTATGTACTTCAAGATCAGCGCTTTAAAACTTTGGCCGCAAGCAGAACAGATGCAAAAGTTTCAGCAGAAGAAGCAGCGTTCGAACTTTTTTTACACGACAAACCTCTGGAAAATTTAGTGCAGTTTTTGGCTGACTTCAATACCAATTTACCTCAAGATATTCGAGCGTTGTCAATTGAGGAAGTTACTTCGGATTTTAATATTATTCAAGATTCAAAACACAAAGAATACCATTATATTTTTGCGCAAGGGGAGAAGTGCCATCCGTTTTGTGCACCCATCATGACCACGATTTTAGAACCTTTAGATGTTGAATTAATGACCAAAGGTGCGCAACTTTTCGAAGGTAAACATAACTTCAAATCATATTGTTATAAAGCCACTGACAATGGCTTATATCATCGTGAATTGCTGAAGTGTGAACTGATTGAAAATGACTTATATACAGCAAATTTTTTTCCAAAAAAAAGTTATATGCTACGCGTTGTAGGTAAAGGGTTTGGTCGCCATCAAATTCGCTTGATGATGGGGGCATTAATTAAACTCGGACGGGGAGAGGTGGATTTAGATTTTATTGAAAGAAGTTTAAAAACAGATTCAACAATTTCCATCGATTATATCGCTCCAGCATCTGGTTTGATTTTACATAAAATAACATTTTAAACCGCCTAAATTAATTGGTCTTCCAAACGTTGTTTTAGCATCGAAAAAATGCGCTTGTTTATTTTTGAGCTGTCCTTTTGATAAACCTCAAATTCGTCTTTAGTAAATAGCCCAATGATGATTCCCAAGAGTTGTTGTTTTAGCGCAGTATTAGATTTAAAATGTGTAGCAATGGATTTCTGCTTTTCTAAATTATTATATTGGTTGAAGTTTTGTTTTTTGTTTTTTAAATCAAATAAAAACAAACGAATTAAAGCATCATTTTGAAGCTTCAGAATAGGGCGCAAAACTGTATTTTGAAATACCTCAATAGCAGTTGTTTCTTCCAATACTTGGGCAGAAGACAATTCTGGTCTTAAATGTAAAAAATGCTGATCTCTAGAACTTATGCTCATAAATTTCTAGATCAAAAGTAGCAGATGCAGCAATGATGTGATCAAATATATCAGCGATGATGTATTCGTAATTTTGCCATCGTTTATCATTGCTAAATGCGTAGATTTCGATAGGTAGACCATTGTCTCCAGGTTGAAGTTGACGCGCCATAATCATCAAATCTTTATTGATTGCAGAATGCTTTTCGACATAAGATTCAATGTATTTTCTAAAAACACCAATATTTGTAAGGTTTCGCCCATTGATTAAAAGAGATTTATCAACCTGATGTTCTGTGTTATAACTTGTAATATCCTCTATTTTTGAAGAAATATAATCTTTAATCAAATCGACTTTAGATAATTTGTCTAAATCATCTTCATGAAGATGACGAATGCTGGCCATACGGATATTCAGAGAACGCTTAATGCGTCGCCCATTGGATTCGGTCATGCCACGCCAATTTTTAAATGAATCTGAAATAAGGGCATAGGTAGGGATTGTCGTGATGGTATGGTCAAAATTTCGAACTTTTACAGTGGCTAGATTGATTTCAATCACATCACCATCGGCACCAAATTTTTGAAAGGTAATCCAATCGCCAATGCGCACCATATCATTTACAGAAACTTGAATACTAGCTACAAAACCTAGAATTGTATCCCTAAAAACTAAAATAATGATTGCGGATACTGTACCAAGTCCAGTCATAAACTGCCAGAACGAGATTCCCGTAATTACGGCGAAAGTGGCAAAAATTCCAGTCAACCAAACAAAAATCATAATAACTTGGATATAGCTATCAATTGGTTTGTCTTTAAGGCGATCTATAGATTTAAAAAAGTCTTTTACAGAGCCAAAAACACTTCTAAGCCCCCAAACAGTAAAGATGATTCCAAGCACCAAAATCACTTTTTCAAGAAAAAACTGCCACTGCGGATGCTCAAAGAATATATTTGGGATGCTTTTGTACGCTATAATTAGAGGAAAAATATGCGCAATATTTCGAGGTACTTTATGCGCAATCATGATGTCATCAAAAGTAGTTTTGGATCGATTGGCGATTTTTGTAAAGATTACACGAATAATGGTACGTATGATAAAATCTAAAAGAAAAATAAGCAAGAGTACTGCAAAAACTAGCAAAATGATACTCGTCCAATCGGCTATTGAAGGACTCATCCCAGTTTTGGAAAGGAGATGTTTCAGTTTTTCTAAAAAAAATTCCATGGATTGATGAAGTTAGCTTTTGTTAAACTTATTCAATTTATATTCAACTACAAATGTACCAAAAGGAATGACAGAAGCGAGGATAACTGCAAAAAAATTATTTTTAATCCATTGATTATCAGTTCTCAAAACAATAGATAGCGCAATGTAGCCCATAAATAACAATCCATGTGGCATTCCAAGCATTTTGACATACGATGGGTCATTATTCATATATTTTATGGGCACAGCAATAAACAGTAATAGGATATATGATAATCCTTCTAAAAAAGCAATCACTCTAAAAATAGTTAATAAAGACATATATTTGATATTAATAGGGTACAAAAATACAAATAAAAGGATATAAGTTGAAAATATTAATTTTACATAATATAAATTATAGTTCAAATTGTATAATGTATTGAATGAAAATGAAAATAAGAAGATCAAACCAAAAACTGAAACAATTCAGGTTTGTCGTTAAGATAATCACCAAAAAAATTGTGGGCTTTTAACTTTGTAATTAACGGTTGAAGATCGTCTTGACTTTTTAGTTGGATACCTACCACAGCTACATCATTTTCACGATTCACCTTTTTAGTATACTCAAAATGCGTGATGTCGTCTTGTGGACCGAGCATATCAACGACAAACTCGCGTAAAGCGCCTGGGCGCTGCGGAAATTTTATGATAAAATAATGCTTCAAATTCGCATACAACAACGCGCGCTCCTTTATTTCTGCTGTACGCGTTATATCATTATTACTACCACTAACCAAACATACCACCGTTTTTCCTTTGATTTCATCTCTGAACTCATCCAAAGCGGCAATACTCATTACCCCAGCAGGTTCAGCAACAATAGCATCTTTGTTGTACATTTCTAAGATGGTTTGGCATATTTTACCCTCATGAACAGTGGTCATCACATCTAGATTTTTTTGACAAATATTGAATGTTAAATCGCCAACACGTTGTACAGATGCCCCATCGACAAATTTTTCAATATGATCCAATTGAACAATTTCTCCTTTGTCTATGGATTTTGACATGGACGGTGCACCGGCGGGCTCTACACCTATAATTTTTGTTTGTGGTGATAACGCTTTTACTACAGATGATAACCCAGAAGCTAAACCACCACCGCCAACAGGGATAAAAATATAATCAATTGGTGCGTCCGTTTGTTGAACGATTTCTAACCCCACAGTACCTTGACCTTCAATAACTTTAGGATCATTAAATGGATGCACCAATGGTTTTCCAAATTGTTCACTTTCTTGTATGGCTTTGTGGTAGGAATCATCGAATGTATCCCCTACCAAAACCACTTCAACATACTCTTGACCAAACATTTTTACCTGTTCTACCTTCTGATTTGGCGTTGGTGCAGGCATAAAAATCTTGCCTTTTATCTTTAATAATCTACACGATAAGGCGACACCTTGAGCATGATTTCCAGCACTAGCACAAATAATACCCTCTTTGGTCTCTTCTGGTCTCAAAGAGGATATTTTATTGTAAGCTCCGCGAATTTTATAAGACCGCACCTGTTGTAAATCTTCTCTTTTGAACAACATTTTACAGCCATACTTTTGAGAAAAACGTGGATGTTCTTCCAAAGGAGACACAGCGGCAATACCGTTCAGTTTATCTGCCGCAGCTTTTATGGCTTCGACAGTTGGAAAATATGTGGTTTGAAGGTCTTTCATTTCGCTTCTTATTAAGCTTCAGTTTTTATAACTTTCATATCAGTCATCGCCTTGCGTAAAGTACGACCAATATGCTCAATTGAATGATTCCTAATGGATTGATTTACAGTAATTAAAGTTGCATTATCTACACTATTAGTTTCAGAAGAATATTGAGTTCCAATAACGTCTGTTTTTATGGTTTTCATGAAGTCTACCAACAATGGCTTACACGCATGATCAAACAAATAACATCCGTATTCTGCAGTATCAGAAATGATGCGGTTCATTTCGAATAATTTTTTTCTTGCTACAGTGTTCGCAATTAATGGTAATTCATGCAACGATTCATAATAGGCCGATTCTTCAACAATTCCTGAGGCGACCATAGTTTCGAAGGCCAACTCTACTCCAGCACGCACAAAAGCGACCATCAATACACCATGATCAAAATATTCTTGCTCGTCAATAGTTTCAGAAGTTGCAGCAGTTTTTTCAAACGCTGTTTCACCTGTAGCTGCGCGCCATGTCAACAAATTGACATCATCATTAGCCCAATCTTCCATCATTGTTTTAGAAAAATGTCCTGACATGATATCATCCATATGCTTTTCGAACAATGGGCGCATAATATCTTTCAATTCTTCTGAAAGTTCGAAAGCTTTAATTTTTGCTGGATTGGATAAACGATCCATCATATTGGTGATACCTCCGTGTTTTAAAGCCTCTGTAATGGTTTCCCACCCGTATTGAATCAATTTTGATGCATAAGCAGGTTCTATTCCCTCCTCTACCATTTTATCAAACGATAAAATAGAGGCCGTTTGAAGTACACCACACAAAATAGTTTGTTCGCCCATCAAGTCACTTTTTACTTCAGCAACAAAAGATGATTCCAAAACGCCTGCTTTGTGTCCTCCTGTGGCTACTGCATAAGCTTTGGCTTGTGCCCAACCTTTTCCTTCTGGATCATTTTCGGGATGAACAGCAATAAGTGTTGGTACACCAAATCCTCTTTTGTATTCTTCACGAACTTCACTTCCTGGACATTTAGGCGCTACCATAATAACGGTTAAATCCTCACGTATTTGTTTTCCTTCTTCAACAATATTAAACCCATGTGAATAGGAAAGTGTAGCCCCTTTCTTCATAAGTGGCATTACGGTATCGACAACATTAGAGTGTTGTTTGTCTGGTGTAAGGTTTAATACAACATCTGCTGTAGGAATTAAATCTTGATAGGTTCCAACATTAAAGTTGTTTTCAGTTGCATTCTTGTACGACTGACGTTGTTCTTTTATAGCTTGTGCTCTTAAGGCGTAAGAAATATCAAGCCCAGAATCACGCATATTAAGCCCTTGATTAAGCCCTTGAGCTCCACACCCCACAATGACTATTTTTTTACCATTTAAGGCCTCTACACCAGCTTCAAATTCTGATGTTTCCATAAATCTACATTTCGATAGTTGATCGAGTTTTTGTCCTAAAGAAAGTGTGTTAAAATAATTTGCCATTTTTTTTATTTGATTAGTTATTAAATGCGGCAAGCATTTCTGTTATTTTCATTTCATCTTTTGTGACGGCGATACGTCCAGAGCGTACAAATTGCATGATCCCAAAAGCACTTAGTTCTCTGTGCAGCATTTCGATTTCATGACGTCTCCCCGATTTTTCAAGAACAAAAAATTCTCGATTTACGGTGACAATTCTTGCGTCGCTTTCCTTTATAATATTTTGAATTTGGCGTTCTTCAAACAAAAGGTCTGATTTAATTTTAAACATACAAGATTCTAAATAAATAGTTTCTTCATCGGTATGATAAAATGCTTTAATGACCTCAATTTGTTTTTCAATTTGTCCAATAATTTTTTTGACATTATTCTCTGTCATATTCACCAAAATTGTAAAACGTGATACCGCTTCAATTTCTGAAACTGAAATATTCATGCTTTCAATATTGATGTGTCTACGCTGAAAGATTGCCGAAATTCTGTTCAGCAGCCCAATATTATTTTCTGTATATACAGATATGGTGTATTGTTTTGTTGTATTGTCCATCTTTTTGTTATTCAAGTCGTATATCTGATACTGACGCTCCGGAAGGAATCATCGGGAATACATTGTCTTCTTTTTCTACGCATACTTCCAAGAAATAGGCTTGCTTAGAGGCCATCATTTCTGCTACGGCATCGGCCAATTCTTCACGTTTTGTAACGCGTTTGGCCTGAATGTGATATCCTTTAGCGATAGTTACAAAATCAGGATTAGTCATCTCGGTTGAAGCGTAGCGCTTGTCAAAAAACAACTGTTGCCACTGGCGAACCATCCCCAAAAAGTCATTGTTTAGCACCACAATCTTAACCGCCGCTTTGGTTTGGAAAATAGTCCCTAATTCTTGTATCGTCATTTGATATCCACCATCGCCAATTACAGCGACAACTTCGCGCTCTGGAATGGCCATTTTTGCACCTAATGCAGCTGGTAAAGCAAAGCCCATAGTGCCCAATCCACCAGATGTAATATTACCTCTTGATTGTGTGAATTCGGCATAACGGCATGCGATCATTTGATGCTGCCCAACATCTGAAACAATTGCGGCTTCTCCTCCACTTTGTGTATTTATTTCTTTTAAAACTTCACCCATAGTGAGCCCTTCTTTTGTTGGGTGTAAATCGTCTTTGATGACTTTGTCAAACTCAATTTTCAATAAATCTTTAAATTTTTGATGCCAATTTTCGTATGATTTCTTTTCGATCATTGGAAGAATTTCTGCTAAAGTTTCTTTTACATTTCCTAGAACAGGTATATCTGCTTTGACGTTTTTGTTGATTTCAGCTGGATCAATTTCAAAATGAATCACTTTTGCTTGTGTAGCATAATCGCTGAGTTTTCCAGTAACACGATCATCAAAACGCATACCGATAGCAATTAAAACATCACATTCATTAGTGAGTTTATTGGGGGCATAATTACCATGCATACCAACCATACCCACATTGAGCGGGTGTGCGGTGGGGATTGCCGAAACCCCCATAATAGTCCATGCTGCAGGCACACCTGATTTTTCAACAAAATTTTTAAATTCCTCTTCGGCTTCGCCTAAGATTACCCCTTGTCCCCAAACAATCATTGGTTTTTTTGCATTGTTTATCGCTTTTGCAGCTTCAGCTAAAGCATTAGCATCAAACTTGGGAATTGGTTTGTAACTTCGAACGCCTTCACATTGTTTGTAGGTAAAATCGAAAGTATCGAATTGAGCATCTTTAGTGATATCAATTAATACAGGGCCCGGTCTTCCACTTCGAGCAATATAGAATGCCTTAGCGATAACTTCTGGAATCTCCTCAGCACGAGTAATCTGGTGATTCCACTTAGTCACAGGCGTTGAAATCCCAACAATATCGGTTTCTTGAAAAGCATCACTACCCAATAAATGCGAAGGGACTTGCCCTGTGATGCACACCATTGGAGTAGAATCGATTTGCGCATCAGCGATTCCTGTGATAAGGTTTGTAGCGCCCGGCCCTGAAGTGGCCATCGCAACCCCTACTCGACCAGAAATTCGAGCATAGCCTTGTGCTGCATGTGTTGCTCCTTGTTCATGTCGTGTCAACACATGAAGAATTTCTTCTTGATATTTATAAAGTTCGTCATAAACAGGCATGATGGCACCTCCTGGATAGCCGTAAATGATATCCACACCTTCTGCGATTAGGCAGCGCACAAGGGCTTCACAACCAGTTATTTTTTCACTTGGCTGATTCAAATACTTTGTTTTCGCTTTAGTTTTTACATCCATAAATCTATTTTTTTGGATTAAAATTCATCTGTTACACATCCCTGTGATGCAGAAGAAACTGTTTTTGCATATTTAAACAATACACCTCTTGAAACTTTTAATTCGGGTGCTGACCATTGTTTTTTTCTAAGGGTTAATTCTTCATCAGAAATCTCAAGATTGATACTGTTGGATTCAGCATCAATTGTGATGATATCACCATCTTTTACCAACGCAATCGTACCACCCTCTTGAGCTTCGGGAGTAATGTGTCCTACAACAAATCCATGCGTTCCACCCGAAAATCGTCCATCTGTAATAAGGGCAACATCCTTTCCTAGTCCTGCACCCATAATCGCCGCAGTTGGTTTGAGCATTTCTGGCATACCTGGCCCTCCTTTTGGCCCCTCATAGCGAATAACAACCACATCTCCTTTTTGAACAAGACCATTTCTGATGCCATCATTTGCAGCATATTCGCCATTGAACACTTTGGCTTTACCAGAAAATTTAAGCCCTTCTTTACCTGTAATTTTTGCTACACTTCCTTCGGTAGCAAGGTTTCCATACAGCATGCGCAGATGCCCAGAAGCTTTGATAGGGTTTTCTAAAGGTTTAATCACTTCTTGACCCTCTGAAAGCCCTTCAATATCTGAAAGGTTTTCTGCAAGGGTTTTCCCCGTCACCGTCAAACAATCGCCGTGCAATAAATTGTGATCCAAAAGATATTTGAGCACTGCAGGTATTCCTCCAACTCGGTGTACATCTTCCATGAGGAATTTTCCGCTTGGTTTCAAATCTGCCAAAAATGGTGTTTCGTCGCTTATGCGTTGGAAATCTTGCAATGTAAATTCAATATTTGCTGCCCTAGCAATGGCCAAAAAGTGCAATACTGCATTTGTAGATCCTCCCAAAACTGTAATCAATCGAATGGCATTTTCTAATGATTTTTTAGTAATAATATCTGAGGGCTTAATGTCTTTTTCAAGAAGTAAACGAATGGCTTCTCCAGCTTTAATTGCTTCTTCTTTTTTCTCTTTGCCTGTAGCTGGATTGGAAGAATTGTATGGAAGTGCCATTCCTAAAGCTTCTATAGCCGAGGCCATTGTATTTGCGGTATACATACCACCGCAAGCACCTGCGCCGGGACATGCTTTTTGGACAATACTTTGAAATTCATTTTCCTCCATGGTACCTGCAACTTTGCTACCCCAAGCTTCAAATGCAGAAACTATATCTAATTTTTTTCCATTGTGACAACCAGAATCAATGGTACCACCATAAACCAAAATTGAGGGTTTGTTTACACGAATCATGGCCATCAATGCACCGGGCATATTTTTATCACAACCCACAACAGTAATCATACCGTCGTAACTCATGGCTTGTACAACAGTTTCCATAGAATCTGCAATAACATCTCTCGATGGCAAAGAAAAACGCATTCCAGGTGTTCCCATAGAAATACCGTCACTCACACCTATGGTGTTGAAAATCAACCCAACAACGTCTTTTTTTAGTGTCCCAGATTTTACTAATTTGGCCAAATCATTCAAGTGCATATTACAAGGATTACCTTCGTATCCAGTACTCGCAATGCCGACAAATGGCTTTTCAAAATCTTCACGAGTAAGACCAATAGCATGCAACATGGCCTGTGCTGCTGGTTGTGTGGGGTCTTGAGTTATGGTTTTGCTGTGTTTATTTAACTGTTGCATATAGTTTTTGAAAAACGTTTTATAAGTCTATCACTCAAAAATAAAAAAAGAGGATTTTTTCTGTGGTTTATATTCTTAAATGCATCTAAATTCAATTCAAAAAAAATATACTTAAACTATTGATAATCAGAATATTAAATAAAAAAATTTATGATGTTCAATACCTGAAATTATTTTAAACTGATGCGCTTAATTTCAAGTTGAAATGCAGTGTTTTTCTTGGATGCTTTTAAAAACCCAACTTGTTGTATAGAATCTTGGTCAAAATTTGGAAGATCAAGACTGTATCCTCTAAAACGAGGCGTCATTTGGTTTAGTGGAATGGTGATGGTTTCCCATTGGCCAGACGTTTCAAAATTGAAAACGTAAGAATGGCGTTCGTACGGTGTTCTTTTTACACGGAATTGAAACGTAGTTCCATCGCCTTTTACACGCAACAAAATGGCTTCATATGGAGCGGTTTGAATGGTATTGGTATTTAAACGTATTGATGAAAAACCTCCGTTGTTTTCAATAGAAACATCGCCTTTAAAAAGACCGTTACCTTCGTTATTTAATTTGCATTGCCCAAAAGACCTTCCGCCCATGACTACATCATCCACAACTTGCCATGATTCAATGGCACAATTTGAGTTAAACTCAAATATGATGTTCGAATTTTGCTTTGAATTGATTAAGGTCATAAACATTAAAAAAAAGTGTACGATCATTTTGAATTTAACTCAGATTTTATGTCGTCAAAATTTTGTCTTAAAAAAGAACGTAATTTCTTTTTATAATCTTCTTTAAGCCATGCCAAAAAGTTGTGCGTGCTTTTGCTTATACATTTCGAATAGCGGTTGATTCTAAACTCAATATCATCATTTAGTAATTTCATCAACGTCAAAGCATCAAAAATATCCTTACTATTTTCCACACAAATTTTGGCGTGTTGTTCGATGGATCTTTTCAGAACGACTTTTGAAGATTCTCCCCTTCTAATCGACTCGATGTAGGTTTTATTGATATCAAAATAAACGTTTTCAGATTTGGAAAATGAAGCTCTTACAGATTCAGGCATTTCATACTTGAAATTGTTTTCCAAATCCTCGTCGCTTAGGATACCATCTAAATAATGACTTGGATATTTGAAAATTCGTTGCCAATCTAGATTGGTACTTCCCCATGGACCAAAACGATGAAAATTGTTTCCCAGATCAATCACATTAAAGCTGTCTTTATCCTTGAACATCCGAGATCCACGACCTATCATTTGATAGTAAAGGGTTAGGGATTTTGTAGCACGATTTAAAATAATGGCCTCAACACTTGGTTCATCAAATCCTGTGGTTAAAATACTTACCGAAGTAAGAATTGCCCCTGGGGTGTTTTTGAACCATTTTAAAATATTTGCACGTTCTTTTTTGGTCGTTGTATTGTCCAAATGTGCGATAGGAAGCCCTGCTCTACTGAATAAATCATAAACGAATAAAGAGGTATTGATTCCGTTGTTAAAAATCAAAGTTTTTTGGCCAGCACAACGTTCGTTGTAGGAATCCATGAGCTTAGACAACATCTCGTTATTTGTATATAAATCTTCTGAGGATTTAACAGTATAATCACCATTGGCACCTACGACCAGTGAAGTCAAACCAACATTGTATGAATACATATTGGCTTTGGCCAAAAATCGATTTTCAATAAGCGATTCTATGCTTTCACCAACAATAAGTTCGTTGTAATTGTCCGTCATTGGCAATTCAATATTTGAACTTAAAGGGGTCGCCGTGACCCCTAAAATGAACGCTTTATCAAAGAATTTGAACAACTTAGTAAAAGAGTTGTAATGCGCTTCATCGATGATGACCAAACCAATGTCTGAAATGTCTAGTTTATCGTCTTTTAACCTATTATTTAACGTTTCTACCATGGCCACAAAACAATCATAGTCCTTTTGATCATCAAGCTTTGCTTTACTATCAACGACCTTATTTGCTACACCAAACTCTGTCAGAACACTGGAAGTTTGCTTACAAAGTTCTATCCTATGGGTCATGACCAGCACTTTTTTCTTTCGCGTTTTTAAGTACTGACTGACGATTTCAGAAAATATGACGGTTTTTCCACCGCCTGTAGGTAATTGATATAATAAATGGTAATCCTCGGCGGCTGATTCAAAGCATTCAAATATTTTTTGAATGGCTCCTTTTTGATAGTGGTACAGCTCTTTGCCTTCTTTGCGTTCTTCTCTTTCGACTGTGGTTAGCATAATTTGGTTTGTGTTCAACTTTGCAAAAATAACGCCTTTTTTGAGTTTTCAAATAATTTAAATGCAAATTTTCTTAAAAATGTACATGATTTTTATCTGAGGAGAATGAATGTTATATTGATTTATTTTTAATTCATTACTTTTAGTGTATAATATTAAATTCAAATCTTATGAATACTACTTCAAAAAAACCTACAACCCGCTACTGGATTATAGCGGTTCTCGCGCTTCTGTGGAACACACTTGGCGTCATTGCATATCTAGGACAAGCATACATGACCGACGAAACATTGGCAGCTTTACCAGAGTCAAATCAACTTTATTATTCCAATCTTCCTGCTTGGGTTACCGCTGCATTTGCCATCGCCGTTTTCAGTGGCTTTTTAGGTGCCATTGGCCTTTTGTGGCGAAAAAAATGGGCTTATTTCCTTTTTGTAGTGTCCTTAGTAGCCATTATTGTACAACAAATTCACAGCTTTTTTATTCAGGAATACATTGAAATTACTGGTGAACAAGTTATTCTTCCTGCGCTGACGTTAGCCATAGCGGTATATTTAGTCTATTTTTCTAAAAAAAATACACATTCAGCACATTGAACTAATAGTTTCAATCTGTTTGTTTTAGTTTGTGCACTTTTTTTGTACCGCTGTACATTTTGTACAGTACCAATCGAGATTCAAGTTTTGCGTTGAATACTTTTATCTTTCGTGAGGGCCTAAGACCAACATGTTTTAACGCCTCTAAATTTGAAGTAATCAACCAAGCGTTGGTTCCAGAGTATTTGTGTTTTAGTGTACTTCCAATTGCTGCATAAAATGTCTCCATTTCAAGATCAAGACGTTCGCCATAAGGCGGATTGAAGACCATATGTAAATGTGCATCGCCCCCTTTTTGAGTTTTGAAAAAATCTTCATGTTTTATGGTAATAAACTCATCAAGGTGTGCATTTTTTACATTTTCTAGTGCTTTGCGTACAGCGCTCGGGGATTTATCAAACCCCAAAATTTTGTAATGAAAATCTCGAGTTTTAGACAATAGAGACGCTTCAATTTTTTCAAAAAGATCAACATCCCAATCTTGCCAACGCTCAAAAGCAAATTCATTTCGCATCAAATTTGGAGGAATATTACATGCGATCATGGCAGCCTCAATAAGTAACGTTCCCGAACCACACATAGGATCCATAAAATCGGTCTGACCATCCCACCCAGAAAGCATAATGAGCCCAGCGGCTAAAACTTCATTGATGGGCGCTATATTTGTAGCGATTTTATAGCCGCGCTTATGTAAGGACTCACCCGAACTATCTAATGAAACATTGCAAAAATCACCATCAATATGGATATTGATTTTTAAGTCTGGAAAGCGCAAATCTACATCTGGTCTTTGACCAGTTTGTTCACGAAATCGATCTACGATGGCATCTTTGGTTTTTAAAGCAATAAATTGAGAATGTGTAAAGCGATTTCCACTTAAGGTTGCACCTACTGCAAGACTGCCATCATTTTTGAGATAGTTTTCCCAACTGATGTTTTTAATTTTTTGGTAAAGCTCAGACTCATTCTTTACTTTAAATTTAGCAATAGGTTTCAGAATTTTAATAGCAGTACGAAGTCCCAAATTACATTTGTACATGAATCCTTTGTCCCCCACAAAACGTACGTGCCGTACCCCTTTTTTTATGTCTTGAGCTCCTAATTGTCTCAATTCCCTTTCTAAGAGTTCCTCAAAACCATATAGAGTCTTGGCAACCATTTCAAAATTAGTATTCATAAGGTTTTTTGCAATAGGTGTCAAAAATACAGTATTTTTGTCGTGCTTAGCATGAAATAAATGACAAAACATCAAAAATGGTTTCAATCTTGGTTTGATACACCTTATTATCATATTCTTTACAAACAACGCGACCAAGCTGAAGCTCAAGATTTTATAAAAAATCTCGTCGCACATTTGGGCATCAACCAAACTCAATCCATTTTAGATTTGGCTTGTGGAAAAGGACGACACTCTATTTTTCTTAATGCTTTGGGATTTCATGTCAAAGGTGTAGATCTGTCCAAAAAAAGTATTGCAGAGGCCTCAAAAAGCGCAAATAAGCGTTTGCAATTTGCTGTTCATGATATGCGTGTTCCTTTAGAAAGTAAATTTGATGTCGTTTTAAATTTATTTACAAGTTTTGGCTATTTCGATACGTTAGAGGATAACTACAGAGTTTTGGAAACCATAAAAAGTGCTCTTTCTAAAGATGGAATTGGTGTTATTGATTTTATGAATAGCCCCTTTGTTATACAGCATTTGGTTCCTAGCAACTCAATTTACATAGATGGGATTCATTTTGAGATCAAACGCAACTTCTCCGATGGAGTGATCACAAAATCAATTACTGTTACCGATGGCGATTCAGTAGAACATTATAACGAACGAGTACGTGCGTTTAATCTTAACGATTTTTTGGATATGCTTTCCGCTGTAAATCTTAATTTTGTGGAATGTTTTGGAAATTACAGTTTAGAGCCCTACAATGCTAAAACCTCCAAACGCTTAATTTTAATGTTTAAGAACAATGCTTGATTTTATTCTTCCCATTTTGGCTGTTGTTATTGGTTTACTGTTTACCTTATGGTTTTCTGAATCAAAACATATGAACTTAAAATTGTTACTCACATTTAGTGGTGCATTTTTACTTTCAACAACAGTTTTTGAGCTTTTGCCAGGTGTTTATTCAAGTTTAAACGCAAAACTCACAGGAGTCTATATACTTACAGGTATTATTCTTCAGAATATTTTAGAGTTGTTTTCTAAAGGTGCAGAACATGGACATTTGCATCATCAAGATAATCAAAGGAAAATTTTTCCATGGTTTTTGTTTTTAAGCTTAGGCGTCCATGCGTTTTTGGAGGGCTTTCCAATTTCTGCACATCACACAATAGTCTATGGTGTTTTTGTGCACAAAATCCCTGTAGCAATTCTTATTGTTTCGTATTTGTTGATTTCTAAATTACCAAAAGCTCAAGTAATTTTATTTCTTATTGCATTTGCAGTTTTAACGCCTTTGGGTACACTAACCGCACAAACAGTCGTATTTTCAGATGATTTGATATACAGTATAAATGCCCTTGTAGCAGGAATGTTTTTCCACATTGCTACAATTATTTTATTTGAAGCGGATCAGGGGCATAAATTCAATCTGAACAAAATTGCAGCCATCGTTGTTGCAGTTGTAATCGCCTATTTTATTTGATAAAAAAAACCGCGATCAATTTGGGGTTATGGGGGTTTTGACCGCGGAATTTCTATAGGTTATAAAGGGCAAAAAAGGGATTTTCTACTTTAGTTTTGAATTTGTTCAACAACTTTTCCTTTTCTTTAGTCAAAGTTACAAACATTCAAACCACATAATAAAGAACCATGTAATGAGCGGCCATTTGACGTAATAAGTGGGAAAATTTAGTTAAAAAAAAGGGCAATTATTGCGCTTTTTTTGGCCTCCAAAGCTTGTTTAAAACGTACAAATCGAAAGTTTTGTGCGCTTTTTGGTATTCTAAGTTACCTTTTTGAAACTGGCGCTGTAAAATATCTTCAATTAAAAAGTCTTCTTCAACAGCTTCAGGATCAAACGGAATTTTGAGTGACATATTGAACAACTTAGCGGTATTGTTGTACCAAAAGGCACGCCACCCACTGCGAAGCGCTTTTATCAAATCAAAAGCGGTTTCCCCAGTTTGCCGATGGATGAGCTTAATAAGGATTTGCCCTTCCGTAATGGTAAATTTCTTTAATTTTTCTGCAAATTCATCCTCGACAAATTTTTGTACTCTTCGTGTATATAATTTTCGTTTTCTCTTGCTTTTTACATTAGCCATACGCTTGTTTAGCGTTTCTAAACGTTCTGCTGCCAATTTTGCATAGGGATACACTTTTAGTGTTTTGCGTTGTAAAATCAGATAACGTCTGCGGTCTTCTGTAGTTTTTAGGCGTAAGCTTGGTAAAATAATTACTTCGTCCAGAGAAATTGATTGATTAGCGATCGTATCACCGACAATCATTAGATACTTTCCAGCAATTGAATCCGTGGCCCTTAATGGAGATTGTCCCCAACTTGTCAAAAGTCCAAATAAATAAATAATTCCAACGTATTTCATTGTTGCCCTAATTGAACTCAAAGTTAAAAAATATGCGCTATTTCATGACTTAAAATCATTGATATTTGTTATTTTTAACCAAAATTTTAAACCATGGCAAAACAAAAAATTTTAGACCAAAAAGCACTTGATTTTTTAGAATCCTATCTCAACAATGCCGCGCCTACTGGATATGAATGGGATGGTCAAAAACTGTGGATGGACTATTTGAAACCCTATGTAGATACATTTATAACCGATACTTATGGTACTGCTGTAGGGGTAATCAACCCCGAAGCAAAATTTAAAGTTGTAATTGAAGGGCATGCCGATGAAATTTCTTGGTATGTTAACTATATTTCTGATGATGGTTTGATTTATGTCATTCGAAATGGAGGTAGCGATCATCAAATTGCACCCAGTAAAGTTGTCAATATTCACACCAAAAATGGGATTGTGAAAGGGGTATTTGGTTGGCCAGCCATACACACACGTACTTTAGCCAAAGAACAAGCGCCAAAACCCGATAATATTTTTATTGATGTTGGATGTCAAAAAAAAGAAGATGTAGAAAAATTAGGCGTTCATGTTGGATGTGTCATTACCTATCCTGATGAATTTCATATCCTTAACAAAGATCATTTTGTTTGTCGTGCATTAGACAACCGCATGGGTGGATTTATGATTGCACAAGTTGCTCGATTACTCCATGAAAATAAAAAAACACTACCCTTTGGATTGTACATCACAAATTCTGTTCAAGAAGAAATTGGACTTCGTGGTGCACAAATGATTACGCACACTATCCAACCTGATGTTGCGCTTGTAACCGACGTAACGCACGACACCACCACCCCAATGATTAATAAAAAGAAACAAGGACATTGCAAGATGGGTGACGGCCCTGTTATTGCCTATGCTCCTGCGGTACAACAAAAATTGAGAGACCTTATAACAGAAACTGCTGAAGCCAATAAGATTCCATTTCAAAGAGCAGCACTCTCCAGAGCTACGGGCACAGACACTGATGCTTTTGCATACAGCAATGGTGGGGTAGCTTCGGCGCTCATTTCTTTGCCGCTACGCTACATGCATACCACCGTAGAAATGGTGCACCGCAAAGATGTTGAAAATGTTATTCGCATGATTTATGAAACGCTGCTAAATATCAAATCAGGGGAAACATTTAGTTATTTTGATTAATCGTGGAAGAATTTCTTGATGTTTGGGACCAAAACGGCACCCCAACAGGACGTATTTGTAAAAAAGATGAAGCGCACCAAAAAGGCTTATTTCATCCAACAGTACATGTTTGGTTTTATACGCTTACCCCTACTCTATTATTTCAAAAACGAGGGCCAAACAAGCAAACCTTTCCAAACCTTTGGGATGTTTCAGTAGCGGGTCATGTAGCCGCTGGTGAATCCATTATTGAAGGTGCACTACGAGAAGTCAAAGAAGAAATTGGACTGACACTTAAGACAACAGACTTATATCGTATAGATGTACGCAAAAACGTGAATAAATTCCCAAATGGAATTACCGATTGTGAATTCCAACATGTGTTTTTGTCAGAGCTAAAAACAAATGCTCAAAACTTACAAATTCAAAAAGAAGAAGTGGACGCTGTGCGTCTATTTACCTTTGATGAAATTCATACTTGCATGCAACAAAAACATAAGGAATTGAGCATTGTCCCAGCAGATATGAGTTATTATACCTTTGTGATGAATGAAGTTCT
The DNA here is from genome assembly GCA_038138145.1 of Formosa sp. GTDB lineage: Bacteria > Bacteroidota > Bacteroidia > Flavobacteriales > Flavobacteriaceae > UBA3537. Next base: position 283,226 of record JAYQDD010000001.1, on the reverse strand, counting down.
TAAACTAACCCAGTAAAAATACGTTTAACAATCTGATGGGTCTTATGTGAATCATTGATTATTATAAATTGGCATTATTCATAATATCTTGAACCACCTCAGGATTGAGTAAAGTACTGATGTCGCCAAGATTTGAAGTATCGTTATTGGCTATTTTTCTTAAAATGCGCCGCATAATTTTACCCGAACGTGTTTTTGGAAGTCCATCGGTAAATTGCATTTTATCCAATTTTGCAATCGGTCCTATCTGATTTGTAATCAATTGATTGATTTCAGATTTCAATTGATCTGTATTTTTGGTATCAGATTTTAGGGTAACAAAGCCATACAATGCATTTCCTTTTATGGGATGGGCAAAACCAACGATTGCCGATTCAGCCACCAATTCATGCTCATTTATGGCATCTTCTATGGGTGCAGTTCCTAAGTTATGTCCAGAAACAATGATCACATCGTCTACACGGCCTGTAATTCTATAGTGGCCATTGGTTTCTCTAAGCGCTCCATCACCAGTAAAATAACAATTTTCGTATGCAGAAAAATACGTGTCTTTGTACCGTTGATGATTTCCCCAAATGGTTCGCGCCATCGATGGCCATGGAAATTTTATACACAATCGCCCCTCGGCTTTAGGTGTTGTTATTTCATTGCCATGCTCGTCCATCAGTGCTGGTTGTACCCCAACAAATGGAAGTGTAGCATAGGTTGGTTTTCCATCGAAACAATTTGGAATTGGACTGATGAGAATCCCGCCCGTTTCGGTTTGCCACCACGTATCGACAATAGGACATCTATTTTTTCCTATGTGCGTATTGTACCACTGCCAAGCTTCATCGTTTATGGGTTCGCCAACGGTACCAATGAATTTTAGCGATGATAAGTTATAAGATTCAACAAAACTCAAATCTTGTTTAGCCAAAGCACGAATCGCTGTTGGTGCTGTATAAAATTGATTGATTTTATGTTTTTCAACAATTTCCCAAAAACGTCCGTAATTTGGATAACTCGGTACGCCTTCAAACATAACAGTGGTTGCACCATTAAGTAAAGGACCATAAACAATATAACTATGTCCTGTAATCCAACCGATATCGGCAGTACACCAATAAACATCTTGATTTTCATATTGAAAAATGTTTTTAAATGTATACGCTGTATAAACCATATACCCCGCAGTGGTATGCACCATTCCTTTTGGTTTGCCTGTAGATCCAGAAGTATAAAGAATAAAAAGCGGATCTTCGGCATCCATTATTGTCGCTTCACATTCCATTGAAGCCTCATCCAAGAGTGGTTGAAGCCATTCATCTCGACCTTCTTTCATTTCAATTTCTGATTGAATGCGTTTGGCGACTAAAACACTTTTTACATTAGGGCATGAAATTAGGGCTTCATCAACAATTCCTTTTAAGTTTATGGTCTTTTCACCACGAAAACTCCCATCACTTGTCAGCACCATACTGCAATCACAATCGTTGATTCTCGTCGCTAATGCATTGGCAGAAAAGCCAGCAAAGACAACGGAATGAATAGCGCCAATACGCGCACAAGCCAAAACAGAAATAGCCAACTCTGGGACCATAGGCAAATATATACAAACCCGATCCCCTTTTTTAATCCCTTTTGATTTCAACACATTTGCAAATTTATTTACACGATAATGCAATTCTTTATAGCTGATGTGTTTGGCTTTTTCATTTGGGTCATTAGGTTCAAATATAATTGCTGTTTTATCCGGATTAGTTTCGAGGTGACGGTCTATACAATTTTCTGTAATGTTCAACTGAGCACCTTCAAACCAACTTGTTTTAGGAATTGAAAAATCAAAGTCCAATACGCTATGCCATGGCCTTTTCCATTGAAAGTTTTCCTTTGCTAGATTACCCCAAAACTGCTTAGGATTATTAATTGATGATGTATAAGCAGCTTGGTAATCTGCATTATTTTTTAGCGAGAAGTTGTTCATGAACAATAATTTTCGTCTAATTTAAACATATTATTTAAAATAGGTTCTATTCGGAATTTTATCAAAATAACCTCTAAAAGACTACCTTTGTATTAAATTATAATCTTTGAAAACCAACCGTATATACTTCATTGATGCTGTTCGTGCCTTTGCTATTCTTATGATGCTACAGGGGCACTTTATAGACACGCTGTTGGCGGTAGAGTTTCGTGATACCACCAACATTGCCTACCGTATTTGGCAATATTTTAGAGGAATTACTGCGCCTACTTTTTTCACAATTTCAGGACTCATTTTTACCTATTTATTGATGAAAGCGCGCGACAAAGGGACTTCTCAGGAGCGCATCAAAAAGGGGCTTGTTCGTGGGGTTATGCTCATTGGTATTGGCTATGCCTTACGGATACCTATTTTTAGATGGTTTTCAGGTCATTTTGGGACTTATTTTATGGTTATTGATGTATTGCAATGCATTGGATTGTCGCTGTTGTTGATTGTACTTTGTTATAAATTAATAGGTCAAAATCATAAACTTTTTTCGTTATTTATGATTGTAATTGGGACTTTAATTTTCATATCAGAACCTTTATATAGAACATATACAGCAACAGACATCCCCTTATTTTTTGCTAATTATTTAACGAAAGTAAATGGATCTATTTTTACCATTATGCCATGGTTTGGCTATATGGCCTATGGAGCATTTATTGCCACCTTATTTTATAGTTATCTAAATCTTCCAAAGTTTAAAAACACCATTATTGCTGGATTTTTAATTGTTGGACTGTTTTTGGTGAATGGCTCCACCTACTTCTTATACTGGATTTATAAGGGAACTGGTATTCAACTTATTGATGACGTTGCAAATTTCAATTATTTGTTCATTAGATTGGGGAATGTTTTGGTGATTTTTGGGCTTTTCTATGCTTTCGAAGCCCTCCTAAAAAATACGCTAATTCTAAAAATCGGTCAGAAAACACTGTCTATTTATGTCATTCATTTTATTGTGCTCTATGGAAGTTTTACAGGCTGGGGATTAAATCGAATTTTAGGGAAAAATTTAAATCCAACCGAAGCTATTTTTGGGGCAATTACCTTTCTTAGTGTAGTAAGTTTGATTGCTATTTACAGGATTAAAGCCAATACTTTTGTTTATGCAAAACTTCGATCAGCTGTACACAAAATCAGACTTCGCTTTACGAAGAAAGATAACTAAGTACATTAGATTCAATACGTGCGTGAATATCAGATAAATCTCCTTTTTCAAAGGTATCTCCAGTAATCTTTTCATAAAGTTCGATGTATCTGTTGCTTACGGTTTCGATGTACTCATCACTCATAAACGGAACGTTTTGCCCTTCCAGTCCTTGAAAATCATTTTGTATGAGCCATTGACGTACAAATTCTTTAGAGAGTTGCTTTTGGGGCTGCCCTTGTTGTTGGCGTTCTGCATAACCATCAGCATAGAAATAGCGAGAAGAGTCAGGGGTATGAATTTCATCAATTAAAACGATTGTTCCATCTTTAGTTTTTCCAAATTCGTATTTGGTATCTACTAGAATGAGCCCCTGAGCTGCAGCAATTTCGCTACCACGCTGAAATAGTTTGCGCGTATAATCTTCCAAAACGAGATAATCTTCTTCGGAGACAATACCTTTTGCTAAAATATCTTCTCTTGAAATATCTTCATCATGATCACCCATTTCTGCCTTTGTTGCTGGGGTAATAATGGGCGTTTCAAAAGCATCATTTTCAGACATTCCATCAGGCATTGGTACGCCACACAGTATTCGTTTTCCTGCTTTGTATTCTCTGGCCGCATGACCTGACATATAACCACGGATAACCATCTCGACTTTAAAAGGGGTGCACAAATGGCCTACAGCAACATTGGGGTCTGGAGTAGCCAACAACCAATTTGGGACTAAATCCTCGGTGGCTTTCATCATCTTTGTGGCAATTTGATTTAAAATCTGACCTTTATAAGGAATACCTTTTGGCATTACCACATCAAATGCAGAGAGGCGGTCTGTCGCGATCATCACCAACACATCATCATTGATGGTATACACTTCGCGGACTTTGCCTTTGTATACACTCTTTTGACCTGGAAAATTAAAATGGGTTGCTGTAATGGTTTTATTCATAAAGGAATTTTATTCTCTATTTTCAATATTTTTATAAGCGTCAATTACTTTTTTAACCAACTCGTGACGTATCACATCTTTGTCGTCTAAAAAGACCATTCCAACGCCTTTAATTTCTTTCAAAATCAGCAATGCTTCTTTTAGTCCTGAGATGACACGGCGTGGCAAATCAATTTGTCCTGGATCTCCTGTGAGTAAAAATTTGGCATTTTTTCCCATACGGGTCAAAAACATTTTCATTTGCGCATGAGTCGTATTTTGTCCTTCGTCCAAAATGACAAATGCATTGTCCAAAGTACGTCCGCGCATAAAAGCCAATGGTGCTATTTGAATGATGCCCTTTTCTATGTAATTATCCAACTTCTCATGTGGAATCATATCGCGCAAGGCATCATACAGCGGTTGCATATAGGGATCTAATTTCTCTTTCAAATCACCCGGAAGAAAGCCAAGGTTTTCTCCAGCTTCAACAGCTGGCCGTGTGAGAATTATGCGTTTAACTTCTTTGTTTTTTAGCGCTTTAACAGCCAAAGCCACTCCAGTGTAGGTTTTTCCAGTTCCTGCAGGACCAATGGCAAAAACCATGTCATTCTGACGGACAGCATCCACTAATTTTCGTTGATTGCTTGTTTGTGCTTTGATCAAACGCCCATTCACGCCATGCAAAATCACTTGACCACTTTCATTTGAAGTGGTGTAGTCTTCCTCGGAATCGCTTGTAAGCACACGCTCAATCATGTTTTCATCCAATTTGTTGTAGGTCCCGAAATGACTAAAAAGCATTTCCATGCGTTTGTCAAATTCTTCTAGTAATTCTTCATCGCCAAAGGCCGTAATTTTGTTGCCTCTGGCTACAATTTTTAGTTTTGGAAAGTACCGTTTAAGGAGTTCAATGTTTTTATTTTGAATACCAAAAAACTCTTTTGGTGTAATTTCCTCTAATTCTAAAACAAGTTCATTCAAATGTGTATCGCTTTTTAGGGTGAAACGTTTAGTCTTTAAAATCATCATAAATGTACTAACATTTTTGGTTAATTATTTAGTGGTGTTAATAAAATTTAAAAACAAAAATTTATGTAGGTTTGTATTGCATATGAACTGCATTTTTTGACTATTTTTAACACATCAACAGTTCACAATTAATGGCCATCATAACGCTCACTACTGATTTTGGAATGAAAGCACACTTTGTTGGTGCGGTAAAGGGCGCATTGTACTCCGAAATTCCAGAAGCCACTATTGTAGATATATCACACAACATCTCCCCTTTTAGTGTGGTGGAAGCCGCATATGTCATTCAAAATGCCTTTAATAGTTTTCCAAAAGGAACTATCCATGTGATTGGCGTCGATTCTGAGCTCAACCCAGAAAATACACATATCGCTATGCTGTTAGACGGACATTATTTTGTGTGTGCCAATAATGGGATTTTGAGTATGATTTGTAATGAAATTAATCCCGATCAAATTGTAGAAATCAATATTCACGACAAAATTGTGGGGAGCTTTCCTGTTCTTGACGTTTTTGTAAAAGTTGCAGCCCATATTGCACGTGGTGGAACCCTCGAAGTTATTGGAAAAGCGATTGAAGCCGTAAAGCCCATAAAAAACATTACTCCTTTTGTAGCCAGTGACAGTAATCAACTGATTGGAAACGTCATTTTTATAGACCGCTACGACAATGTAATCACCAACATAAAAAAATCATTTTTTGAAGCGCAACAAAAAGGGAGACGATTCGAAATTTCTGCACGAAATCACAAATTTAAAACCATTCATCAACGCTATTCAGATATAGTGGATTTCAATATTCCCATCAATAAACGCAATGATGAAGGACGAGGATTGGTGGTGTTTAATTCTTCCGGATATTTGGAAATTGCAATGTACAAGAGTAACAAAGCTACTGTAGGTGGAGCTTCTACACTCATGGGGCTAGAGATGATGGATAGCGTTACTGTAACCTTTTTTGAAGACTAAGAATTGGTTAAAAACATAAAGCAAATGTTAATAAGTTTCTTTCATAAATACGCAATGAAAGAATATATTTGTAAGTAGATAATACTTCAAAACAAACATAAAAACACATGAAATTCATTGTTTCGAGCACATATTTATTAAAACAACTCCAAGTCTTAGGTGGTGTGATTAATAATTCCAACACACTTCCAATTTTAGATAATTTTTTATTTGAACTAAACAACACATCACTTACCGTATCTTCTAGTGATTTAGAAACCACAATGGCTTCTGTTTTGGAAGTAGAAAGTGATAGCCAAGGGCAGGTGGCTATCCCGGCCAAACTCTTATTAGATACGCTTAAAACATTCCCAGAACAGCCCCTAACTTTTGTAGTAGAATCCAACAACACCATCGAAATTAGCTCCAATCATGGAAAATATGCACTCGCCTACGCCAGTGCCGATGAATTTCCTAAGACAGTGGCTTTGGACAATCCTAGCCAAACTGTAGTTTCATCAGAAATTTTGGCAACCGCCATCAACAAAACCATTTTTGCAGCTGGTAATGACGATTTAAGACCAGTGATGAGCGGAGTGTTTTTTCAATTTACAACAGACGGATTGACGTTTGTAGCTACCGATGCACACAAACTTGTAAAATACTCAAGAACAGATGTACAGGCCAATGAAACCGCAGAGTTTATTATGCCTAAAAAACCTTTAAATCTGCTCAAAACAATTTTGGCCACAAGTGATGAAAACGTTACTATTGAGTACAACGACTCCAATGCCAAATTCTCTTTTGGTAATTCAGAGCTTGTTTGCCGCTTAATCGATGGGAAATATCCAAACTATGAAGCCGTAATCCCCAAAGAAAATCCGAATCAACTCACCATCAACCGCAATCAGTTTTTGAATTCTGTACGTCGTGTGTCTATATTTTCAAACAAGACTACACACCAAATTCGTTTGCGGATCGCTGGGGCAGAACTCAATATTTCTGCTGAAGATATCGACTACAGCAATAAAGCCGAAGAACGCTTGACCTGTGATTATCAAGGCGATGATATTCAAATTGGGTTCAATTCTCGCTTTCTTTCAGAAATGCTCAGCAACATCAATGCCGATGATGTGCAATTGGAAATGAGTTTACCCAACAGAGCAGGTATTTTGACGCCAGTAGATGGATTAGACCAAGGAGAACAACTCACCATGCTGGTGATGCCTGTGATGCTTAATAGCTAAGATTATAGAATTTTAGCGACGAAGCTAAAAACTAACTAACTGTACATCTTCTCGCGAAGTGTCTTTATTTTACTGTCCAGCATATACTCATCAAAAGTGGTATAGCGGTCAATAATTCCGTTAGGGGTTAGCTCTACCACCCTATTGGCAACCGTTTGGGCAAATTCATGATCGTGGGTCGTGAATAAGACTGTTCCTTTAAAATTTTTCAATGAATTGTTAAATGCGGTAATACTTTCCAAATCCAAGTGATTTGTTGGTTCGTCCAACATAAGTACGTTGGCACGAATCATCATCATACGTGAGAGCATACAGCGGACCTTTTCCCCACCAGACAAAACATCGGCAGTTTTTAGAGCTTCTTCACCACTAAAAATCATTTTACCCAAAAAGCCACGAATGTAGACTTCTTCACGTTCTTCTTCAGTGGTAGCCCATTGGCGTAACCAATCGACTAAGGTTAATTTTTTAGAGAAAAAAGCACTATTATCCAAAGGTAAATAAGACTGAGAAGTGGTAACACCCCAAGCATATTTCCCCGTTTTGGCCTCTTGTTTTCCATTGATGATTTCATAAAAAGCTGTTGTCGCTCTGGAATCTTTTGAAAAAACAACAACTTTATCGCCTTTGTTTAAATTTAAATCGATGTTTTGAAAGAGTACTTCACCATCCAAATCTGCAGAGAGTTTTTCAACGTTTAAAATCTGATCACCAGCTTCACGTTCACGCTCAAAAATGATGGCTGGATAGCGACGGCTTGAAGGACGGATATCCGCAACATTAAGTTTATCGATCATTTTTTTACGGCTGGTCGCTTGTTTGGACTTAGCCACGTTGGCAGAGAAACGACGGATAAATTCTTCCAATTCCTTCTTCTTTTCTTCAGCTTTCTTGTTTTGCTGAGCACGTTGTTTGGCCGCCAATTGAGAAGATTCGTACCAAAACGTATAATTCCCTGAAAAATGACTGATTTTATTAAAATCAATATCTGAAATATGGGTACAAACCGCATCCAAAAAGTGGCGGTCATGCGAAACCACAATCACACAATTGTCGTAATTGGCCAAAAAAGTTTCGAGCCAAGCAATGGTTTCGTAGTCCAAATCGTTGGTGGGCTCATCCATAATAAGCACATCCGGGGAACCAAAAAGGGCTTGTGCCAAAAGCACACGAACCTTTTGTTTTCCGTCTAAATCGGCCATGGATGTGTAGTGCAAATCTTCTTTGATTCCTAAATTTGAAAGCATGGCGGCGGCATCGCTATCGGCATTCCAACCGTCCATTTCTTCGTATTGTACTTGCAACTCGCCTATTCGATCGGCATTGGCGTCGTTATAGTCGTTATAAAGGGCGTCTATTTCGGTTTTAATGGCGTACAAAGGTTTGTTGCCCATGAGCACAGTTTCGAGTACCGTGTTGCTGTCGCACAAATTATGGTTTTGTTCCAATACAGACATACGCTTTCCGGGTTCGAGATGGACATGTCCTGAAGTGGGTTCCTGTTGGCCTGAAATAATTTTTAGAAAGGTGGATTTTCCTGCACCATTGGCCCCAATAATGCCGTAACAATTACCTCCATTAAAAGTAATGTTTACTTCATCAAAAAGAACGCGTTTTCCAAATTGTACCGATAAGTTTGAAACTGAAAGCATGTATTTCTTTAATTTTTTTGCAAAAGTAGAGAATTGCCTCCATACTTCAAACCGCATGCTTCATATATTTTAAAAGGACGCTTTTGAGGATTTGAATTTTTGGCTCAATATTTTTAGCGGAAATTTCTTTTCACGAAAAAAAATATAAAAAATAGTGTGACTTTTTTTAAAAAGGTGTGTCTAAATAGTTGAGAGAGCGTTATGATAAAAGATAAATCATAAACTTTTAAACCCAAAAACTATGCTAAAACTAAAACCCAATTGTGAACGTTGCCACAAACCCCTTCCCCACAACAGCGATGAAGCGATGATATGCGCATATGAGTGAACCTATTGTATAGACTGTGTAGAAAACGTTTTAAAAAACATATGCCCCAACTGTGGAGGTAGTTTTGAAAAAAGACCTAAAAGAATTGTGAATTGATGACGAATTTTTGAACCAAAAAAAATTTACCCTAAAACTTCGGCGACTTTTTTGCCAATTTCTGCTGGGGAATCGACCACATGCATACCACATTCGCGCATGATGCGTTTTTTGGCTTGTGCAGTATCATCGCTACCGCCAACAATCGCACCGGCATGTCCCATTGTTCGTCCTGCTGGTGCCGTTTCTCCAGCAATAAAACCAACCACAGGTTTTGTGCTTCCGCTGGCTTTGTACCATTGTGCTGCATCACCTTCGAGCTGTCCTCCAATTTCACCAATCATAACAACACAATCCGTTTCGTCGTCATTAATCAGCAATTCCAATGCTTCTTTTGTGGTGGTGCCAATAATCGGATCGCCTCCAATACCAATGGCGGTAGATACACCCAGTCCTTGTTTTACCACTTGATCTGCGGCTTCATAGGTCAATGTTCCTGATTTGGAAACCACACCTACTCTACCCTTTTCAAAAACAAAGCCCGGCATAATACCGACTTTAGCTTCTTCAGGTGTGATGACGCCTGGACAATTTGGCCCCACCAATCGGCAGTTTTTATCTTTTATATAATCTGCGGCTTTAATCATATCAGCTACAGGAATACCTTCAGTAATGGTGATAATCACTTCAATACCCGCATCGGCGGCTTCCATAATAGCATCCGCAGCAAAAGCAGGTGGTACAAAAATAATGGTCGTATTGGCCGCAACGTTTTCTACAGCTTCTTGAACCGTATTAAATACAGGACGATCTAAGTGTGTTTGCCCTCCTTTTCCTGGCGTTACACCACCAACAACATTGGTGCCATAGGCAATCATTTGTTCGGCGTGAAATGTCCCTTCACTTCCTGTAAATCCTTGTACAATTATTTTTGAATTTTTGTTAACTAAAACACTCATTGAAGTTGATTTTTTGGTTGGTGCAAATGTAATTTTTTGAAGTTGATTTATAAAGACAATTTTTATTTTTCTTTTAACTTTTGCAATAGGTCGGGTAATTGGCGTAGTGCGGCCATTTCTTTGAGTTTTCCACGCGATTCTTGTATAGGCGTACCAAAGTAAGTTTTGCCCCCTTCAACGGATTTTGTGACCCCTGTTTGCCCTAAAATAACTGCTTTTTTTCCAATGGTAATTCCACTGTTGGTGCCCACTTGCCCCCAAATGGTCACTTCGTCTTCGATAACACAACACCCGGCAATGCCTGTTTGCGAGGCAATTAGACATTTTTTGCCAATGACAGTATCGTGTCCCACCTGAATTTGATTGTCCAATTTTGACCCTGCCCCAATGGTTGTATCGCCAGTTACACCTCTATCAATAGTACAGCCCGTACCGATATGAACATCATTTTCAATCATAACACGACCTCCAGATAGCAATTGGTCATACCCTTCCGGACGATTTTTATAATAAAAAGCATCGCCTCCCAAAACGGTTCCTGAGCCAATGACAACATTATCTCCAATGATGGTGTCAGATACTATACTAACTTGGGCATGAATTAAGCAATTTTTGCCAATGGTTACATTTGGCCCTATAAAAACATTAGGTTGAATTTGTGTTCCTTCACCTATGTTTGCGGAAGGATCTATGCTTACCGAAGAACTCACAAAAGGTTTGAAATGTGCAGTCAAGGTATTAAAATCACGAAAGGGGTCGTCAGAAATTAAAAGTGCTTTCCCTTCTGGACAGTCCACTTTTTTATTGATAAGTACTACAGTTGCCGCAGAATTTAGTGCTTTGTCATAATATTTTGGATGATCGACAAAAACAATATCACCAGAGGTCACCACATGAATTTCATTCATTCCTAAAACAGGAAAATCAGCATCACCTACAAAATCGCTGTTTATAAGCGATGCAATTTGTTTGAGGGTTTGCGGTGTGGGAAATTTCATAGAAATTTACGCTTTAACGCGTTCTTTATATGTACCTTTAGCAGTTTCGACTTTAATTTTATCCCCTTCATTGATGAATAAAGGCACATTAATAGTTGCGCCTGTTTCTACAGTAGCGGGTTTGGTGGCATTTGTGGCTGTATTGCCTTTTACACCGGGTTCAGTTGAAGTTACTTCTAAAATAACGCTGGCAGGCATTTCTACTGAAAGTGGCATATCATCTTCTGAGTTAATAATGACCGTAACCACTTCACCTTCTTTTAATAGCCCTGGATTGTCAATGGTTTTGACATTTAAGGTAATTTGGTTGTAATCCTCTACGTTCATAAAGTGATACATATCACCTTCTGGATAGAGGTACTGAAATTTGTGTGTTTCTACACGGACGTCTTCAATTTTATGGCCTGCAGAAAAGGTGTTGTCTATAACTTTTCCTGTGGTAACACTTTTGAGTTTTGTACGTACAAATGCTGGACCTTTCCCTGGTTTAACGTGCAAAAATTCAATGATTTTATAAATGTCATGGTTGTAGCGGATGCACAATCCATTTCTAATGTCAGATGTGTTTGCCATAGTTTTAGTTTGATTTAAAATAGCCCTTCATGATTCCACGGTGCGAATTTTTGATGAATTGTAAAATTTCATCACGCTCTGGAGTGGCTTCCATTTCTGCTTCAATAATGGCTGAAGCTTGGCTGTTGTTATAATTTTTTTGGTATAATAACCTGTATATTCCCTGAATTTCTCTAATTTTTTCTGTGGTATACCCTCTTCGGCGCAATCCAACAGAATTAATACCTACATAGGATAGAGGTTCACGAGCGGCTTTGACGTATGGTGGCACATCTTTACGCACCAAAGATCCACCAGTAACAAAAGCATGATTACCTATAGAACAAAATTGGTGTACAGCAGTCATTCCTGCAAGCACAACATAATCTCCTACATTGATATGTCCAGCGAGTGTGCTGTTGTTCGAAAAAATACAGTTGTTTCCAACGACACAATCGTGGGCAATATGACAATAGGCCATAATCAGGCAATTGTCTCCAATGACCGTTTTCATGCGATCGGCTGTTCCTCTATTGATAGTAACACACTCGCGAATGGTTACATTATCGCCAATTTCTGTCGTGGTATCTTCATCATTATATTTAAGATCTTGTGGATTGGCTGAAATAACAGATCCCGGAAAAATATTGCAATTTTTACCGATTCGAGCACCTTCCATAATAGTGACATTAGATCCAATCCATGTTCCTTCTCCTATAACCACGTTATTATTAATGGTTGTAAAAGGTTCGATAACGACATTTTTGGCGATTTTTGCGCCTGGATGTACGTATGCAAGTGGTTGATTCATTTGTTTTTTTTTAAACTATTTTACCTTTGAAATTTGAGCCATAAGTTCCGCTTCAGCACACAATTTACCATTGGCATAGGCATATCCTTGCATATGGCAAATACCTCTTCGTATGGGTGTGATAAGCGAACAACTGAAAATAAGTGTATCTCCAGGAACCACTTTTTGCTTAAATTTCACTTTGTCTATTTTCATAAAAAATGTGAGGTAGTTTTCAGGATCAGGGACTGTGTTTAAAACTAAAATACCTCCCGTTTGTGCCATTGCCTCAACAATCAATACACCAGGCATGACTGGTGCTCCCGGAAAGTGTCCTTGAAAGAAAGACTCATTCATGGTCACATTCTTTGAACCAATGACATGATTTGGTGACAATTCGAATACTTTGTCAATCAATAAAAATGGAGGGCGGTGTGGCAACATATCCATAATGGCATTGACATCCATCACAGGGGTTTGGTTTAAATCTACCGCAGGCATATTGTTTCGACGTTCAATCTTGACGATTTTAGCCATTTTTTTGGCAAATTGTGTATTTACAAAATGTCCGGGTTTGTTTGCAATCACTTTTCCTTGTAAACGAATTCCTGCAAGCGCCAAATCGCCAATGACATCTAAAAGTTTGTGTCGCGCCGCTTCATTTGGATAATGCAAAGTCAAATTATCTAAAATTCCATTTGGTTTAACAGCAATTGAATCTTTATTGAAGGCCACTTTGAGTTTTTCCATGGTTTCTTCAGAAAGTGGTTTGTCGACATAGACAATGGCATTGTTGAGATCACCCCCTTTTATCAGACCGTGCTCCAAAAGCATTTCTAATTCATGCAAAAAACTAAATGTTCTGGAGTCCGCTATATCTTTCTTAAAGTTTGAAAGTTTTTGCAGTGTTGCATTTTGAGTACCTAACACTTTAGTACCAAAATCAACCATAGTAGTCACTTGGTATTCCTCCGATGGAATTATCGTGATGTCACTTCCTGTTTCTTCATCGGTATATGTTATGACGTCTTTAACCACATAAACTTCTCTAAAAGCGTCTAATTCTTCTATACCAGCTTTTTCGAGTGCTTCGATAAAAAACTTGGAAGATCCATCCATAATAGGAGGCTCAGAGGCATCCAATTCAATGATAACATTGTCAATTTCTAATCCTACCAGTGCAGCAAGCACGTGTTCGCTTGTTTGTATGGAAACACCATTTTTTTCGAGGCAGGTTCCACGTTGGGTACTTGTTACAAAATTTGCATCAGCTTTTATAAGCGGCGCTCCTTCAAGGTCTACTCTTTTAAATGCATAACCAAAGTTTGCTTCAGCAGGTAGAAATGTGAGTGTAACATTGTTTCCAGTGTGTAACCCTACCCCTTCAAGTGTAGCTGGTTTTGAAATTGTTGTTTGTTTCGATTGGGTTTTTGTAATCATTTTTTTAATTTTTTTTCGAGCTCACCGATTGTTTTTGCTAAGTGAGGTAGGTTTTTAAAATGGACGTAAGATTTATAGTAATCAGCATAACCAAATGCTGGAGTACCCTGAAGAAGTTGATGATCAGGAATACTTTTTGTAATTCCAGATTGGCCTTGAATTTTTACATGATTGCCAATGGTAATATGCCCTGCAACACCAACTTGACCACCAATTTGACAATGCGCACCAATTTTTGTTGATCCAGCAATTCCCGTTTGTGCAGCGATTACGGTATTTTCCCCTATGACCACATTGTGGGCAATCTGAATTTGATTGTCAAGTTTTACTCCTTTTTTTATAATAGTCGAACCCAGAGTTGCGCGATCAATTGTTGTCGCTGCACCTACAGCAACATTATCTTCAATAATCACGTTTCCAATTTGAGGAACTTTTTTATAAACTCCACTTTCGTTCGGCGAAAAACCAAAACCATCAGCACCGATAACAACTGCTGCATCGATAGTGCATTGGGCACCAATGATACAATCAGAGTAAATTTTTGCACCTGCAAAAATCGTTGTATTGTCACCAATCTCTACATTATCACCGATGTAACAGTTAGGATAAATTTTGACGTTATCCCCAATGCGGACATTTTCTCCAATGGACGTAAATGCACCGATGTAAATATGGTCACCATAAGTTACTGTAGATGCCATAGATACGGGTGATTCAATTCCAGTTTTATTGTTTTTTATTAAATTGTAATGTTCTAAAAGCGTAGAAAATGCGGTATACGCATTGGCCACTTTTATCAGTGTGGTTGTAATTTCTTTATCGGCAACAAAATCATGATCAACAATAGTAACTGTAGCATTGGTCGAATAAATAAACGGCGTATATTTTGGATTAGACAAAAAAGTAAGAGAACCTTCTTTACCTTCCTCAATTTTGGAAAGCGTGAAGACTTCTGCATTTTCATCGCCAACAACTTCGCCGTCGAGTAATTCCGCTATTTGGTTAGCTGTAAATTTCATTTCAGTGCAAAAGTAAAAAAAATAATCATAGCAACTCTTTTGGAAAGCATATATAATGACGTTTTACTGTTTTGGATAAACCCTTGAGATTCAGATTGTCAGAGGCATCTATGACATCTGAAATTTTTCCATCTTTATGCAAAATAGATATGCCATCTTCATAAGGTTTGTAGCCTGTGTTTTTTATTGAACCCGAAAAAACGTAGTATGAAACTGAATTGTTTTTGTGTGGCGCTACTTTTTTCCACACTTTAGTCAATCTTTCCAACTCTGATGCGATTTGGCTTTTTTTGTAGAATTTTATTTTTAACAACTTACGTTCTAATATGCGCTGAGACAGATCTCTAAGGATATAATCTTTATGGTTTTGCCACGATTTTAATGCGGCTATGATGTCATAATCATCAAGTTTTGAAAACTGTTCTAGTACTGATGAATCAAAATTTGTGTCATCAATTGTTTCTTGTAAAAAAAACGTAAAAGATGGACTAACATTCAATGGCACGGATTGATGAGCAAGTTCTTTTGCGCGTTTCAACACATTGATAATCATTTGCTCTGCAACCAAACCTGTTTTATGAAGATAAACTTGCCAATACATTAAACGACGAGCCGTTAGAAATTTCTCAATAGAAAAAATTCCTTTTTTTTCTATAACCAATTGATCATCAACAACATTCATCATTGAAATCAAACGTTCGCTATTGATATTACCTTCAGATACACCAGTATAAAAACTATCGCGTTTCAGGTAATCTGATCGATCCATGTCCAATTGGCTGGAAATGAGTTGACCAAAAAATTTGCGGGAATATGCACCCTTAAAAATAGTAATGGCCAAACTCAATTGACCATCAAATTCAGTATTCAAAGCTTCCATAAACCGCAAGGATATAGACTCGTGATCAATGCCATGAACAAGACTATGTTCCATCGCATGACTAAAAGGACCGTGTCCAATATCATGTAATAAAATGGCAACATACAGTGCGTTTTCTTCTTCTTCTGAAATAGAAATACCTTTAAATTTAAGTATTCGAACCACTTTTTGCATCAAGTGCAAACACCCCAAAGCATGATGAAATCGTGTGTGGTGTGCTCCTGGATATACCAAGTAGGACAACCCCATTTGTGAAATTCTGCGCAGTCGTTGAAAATAAGGATGGGCAATAAGATCAAAAATTAAAGGATTAGGAATTGTAATAAATCCATATATTGGATCGTTAAATATTTTGAGCTTATTACTGGTATTCAAACTAATTTAGTTTTATTTTGTATTCCGAATTAGAATCCATTTTTTCTGGTGTAAAAGTAATAAAATCACAGGACTTATATTCTTAATTAAAGCACTTTATGAGCAGTATACAAATTTTGTGGGTAGATGATGAGATTTCTCACCTCAAGCCACATATCATATTTTTAGAACAAAAAAACTACAACATCACTCCTTGCTCCAATGGGTCTGATGCGCTTGAAATTTTTGCACAAAATAATTTTGACATTGTTTTTTTAGATGAAAATATGCCTGGCCTCTCCGGATTGGATACGCTTTCTGAATTGAAAAAGCTAAATGCAAATATTCCCGTAGTGATGATTACAAAAAGTGAAGAGGAATACATCATGGAAGAAGCTATTGGGAGTAAAATTGCCGATTATTTGATTAAACCCGTAAACCCAAATCAAATCTTATTAAGCCTGAAAAAAAATTTAGACCACAGCCGTTTGGTTTCCGAAAAAACATCATCGAGTTATTTGCAGGAGTTTCGAGAGATTTCCTTAGAAATGATGGGGTTGAAATCTACAAATGATTGGAAAAATTTGTATCAAAAATTAATCTTTTGGGAATTGAAATTAGAAGACTCACAAGACGGAACATTATCAGAGATTTTAGAGGCACAAAAAACAGAAGCTAACCAACAGTTTGGGCGTTTTATCGAACAAAACTATTCGCAATGGTTTCACGATATTGATGCGCCAATTTTGTCGCATACGCTGTTCAAAACCAAAATTGCACAACACTTATCGAAAGAACAGCCCACGCTTCTTGTCGTGATTGATAATTTGCGTTATGATCAGTGGAAAACAATCGAAAAGACCATCAATACGCACTACAAAACTACTGAAAATAGTATGTATTATAGTATTCTTCCTACAGCGACGCAATATGCAAGAAATGCGCTTTTTTCTGGATTAATGCCAAAGGAAATGGAAACACTTTATCCAGAATATTGGAAAAATGATACAGACGAAGGGGGTAAAAATTTGCATGAAGATAAATTTTTGGATGAACAGCTAAAAAGATTGAATATCAATCATTTAACCCATGAATATATCAAAATAACAAATTTAAAAACGGGAAAAAAATTAGCGGATAATTTTAAAACTAAAATTAAAAATGACCTTACTGTTTTGGTCTACAATTTTGTTGATATGTTGTCCCATTCAAAAACAGAAATGGAGGTGGTTAAAGAACTTGCATCAGATGACAAGGGCTATCGATCACTTACAAATAGCTGGTTTAAAAACTCACCTTTATTGGATATCATTAAACAAGCGCAAGAGCTCAAATTCAAACTCATCGTCACCACAGACCATGGTACCATCAATGTGAAAAATCCATCAAAAGTAGTTGGTGACCGAGAAACAAGCTTGAACTTGCGCTACAAAACAGGTCGTAGTTTAAGTTATAATGATAAAGACGTTTTGGCAATTAAAGATCCGAAAACTGTAGGACTACCCTCAATTTCAATGAATAGTTCTTTCATTTTTGCCAAAGAAAACTCTTTTTTCGCCTACCCCAACAATTACAACCACTATGTCAGCTACTATAGAAACTCGTATCAACATGGAGGGATTTCCTTAGAAGAAGTACTCATCCCTTTTGCTGTACTCAAGCCAAGATAATTAAATGAAAAAAACGTTTAGCATAAAAGAAATTGACCAAATTGCAAAAGAACTTCTTGGTGTTTTTAGCTCAAAAATTGTCCTTTTTAATGGCGAAATGGGTGCTGGAAAAACTACATTAATTAGCGCCCTAGTTCGTGCACTTGGCGGAGCTGAAGACGCTTCGAGCCCGACATTTTCAATTGTCAATGAATATAAGGTAACTGATGATTTTGTATATCATTTTGATTTTTACAGAATCAAAAACCACTATGAAGCGCTAGATATTGGGGTCGAAGATTATTTTTGCTCTGGCTATTGGAATTTTATAGAGTGGCCTGAAAAGATAAAAATGTTACTCCCTAAAGATGTTACCGTCGTTAATTTGACAATTGACAATGAAGATCAACGCACAATTGAGTGTTTTGAAAGTGAAATTTCTTGAAGTGGTGTAAAAAATAATTGTAATTTGCAGAAACATAACGAATACTATGCAAAAACCAATCTCTCCTTTTTCCAAAGCCCAATTACTGCCTAAAGAGGAACGTTTAGAGGTTTCGAACAAGAATGCAAAGCTTTGTATTGGTCTACCCAAAGAACGATCATTTCAAGAAAAGCGAATTTGCCTAACCCCAGACGCAGTCTCTGCACTTACCAGCAATGGCCACCGTATTCTAATTGAATCCGGTGCTGGACAACATGCCGCTTTTGATGATCGGGAATACAGTGAGGCTGGAGCTGAAATTACAAAAGACACTGCTAAAGTTTTTGCATGCCCAATGATTTTAAAAGTAGAACCGCCTACACTCAAAGAAATTGAGCTCATCAAACCCAATACCATATTATTATCGGCCTTACAATTAAAAATGCAAGATAAAAGCTATTTTGAGGCCTTAATCCATAAGAAAATTACTGCACTTGGGTTCGAGTTTATAAAAGATGGTGAAGGTGCATTTCCAGCAGTTCGCCAACTGAGTGAAATCGCAGGAACTGCCTCAATTCTAATTGCCTCTGAAATAATGTCTGTCACCAATCAAGGCAATGGCTTATTGCTAGGAAATATTAGTGGTGTTCCTCCAACAGAAGTGGTCGTAATTGGTGCTGGTGTAGTTGGCGAATTCGCCACAAAATCAGCTTTAGGGCTTGGTGCAAACGTCAAAGTTTTTGATAGTTCTATTTCCAAACTTAGGTCACTACAAGCCAATGTTGGTCAACGCATTTACACCTCTACTGTGCTACCCAAAAACCTTATGAAAGCCCTAATGCGTTGCGATGTAGCTATTGGTGCAACCAAAGGAAAAAACAGAGCACCCGTGTTGGTCAATGAAGCCATGGTAGAGTCCATGAAACAAGGTGCGGTGATTATAGATGTCAGCATCGACATGGGTGGTTGTTTTGAAACTAGCGAACTTACAACACACGACAAACCCACTTTTGAAAAACACGGTGTAATTCATTACTGTGTTCCTAATATTCCAGCAAGATACTCCCGAACATCATCTGTATCGTTGAGTAATATTTTTACCCCATATTTGTTGCAAATTGCTGAAGCTGGCGGTCTGGAAAATGCCATCCGTCAAGATCATGGTTTGAAAAATGGATTGTATGTATATCACGGCGTTATTACCAACAAAAGTGTATCCAATTGGTTTGATTTAGATTGCAGCGATTTGAACCTTTTAATTTTTTAAAGTTAATATATGAAATTCATTCATCGGCTTGGATTTTACCTCGGAGGATTCTCTATAGGATTGGTTTTTTTGATGTTTTTTTTGAGTGGAAAAAAAACAAGTTGTGCTTATGGACCAAACAGTAGGGTTTTAAAAAATATTTCTACCAAAACACTTCGTATTGATCCTGAAATTCAAACCAAATTAACAGCACTAAATGTAGATTCGCTCAGACTGAGCGAAATACTGTCAAAAGGGGATGTTGATTTCAGAAAAAGTAAAACTGATTTGGACAGTTGTAAGCGTTATGTCATAGAACATAAAACACTTCAAATTCTTGTTGAAAATTGTAAAACCACTGCGGTTATACTCGATGTCAAAACAGAAGAATAGCTATGCTTTCCTACGCTTTTTCTCTTGTTTGATGAGTGAAAGTTCTCTATTGGTTTGTCCTGCTACGGAAGTATTTTCTTCTGCACGTCTTATGAGATAAGGCATCACATCACGGACAGGCCCATAAGGAAGGTATTTGGCAACATTATATTTGGCATTGGCCAAATTAAAACTAATGTGATCACTCATTCCAAACAATTGACCAAACCATACACGAGGATCATCAATATTGAGGTCTAATTCATTCATTAAATTAAGTGCTAAATGTGTACTGCGTTCATTGTGTGTCCCTAAAAAAACGGAAATGTTATCTATGTTGTTTAGAATATAGGTCAGACAGTCATCAAATTGAATATCTGTAGTGGCCTTGGTACTGCAAATTGGCGAAGTGTAGTTTTTTCTTTCGGCGCGCTCACGTTCTTTTTCCATATACGCTCCACGAACAAGCTTAAATCCTAACTTAAAGCCCTCCTCTTTTGCGGTTTGGTGAGCTTGTTTCAGATATTCTAAACGATCCCAACGGTACGCTTGAAGGGTGTTGTACACAACAACTTTGTTTTTGTTATATGTACGCATCATCTCTAACAGCAAATCGTCGGCTGCTTTTTGCATCCAACTTTCTTCAGCATCTACCAAAATGGCGATATTTTTTTCTTGCCCATAGCGACAAATTCGATGAAATCGTTCTTGAATGCGTTTCCATTCACTCTGTTCCTCATCACTTAGCGGTTCAGAAACACTTATTTTTTTGTAAAGATCAAATCGACCTACAGCAGTAGGTTTAAATACTGCAAAAGGCATTGCGGCCTTCTTATGGGCAAAATCGACTAGCGTACACATTTGCTCCAAAATACGATCAAATTGTGTTTCTTCTTGCTTCCCTTCTACTGAATAATCCAAAACACTATGCACACCACTGCGAAACATTTGATCGATTTTAGGCATACAGTCTTTTGCACTAACACCGCCACAAAAATGATCAAACACTGTAGCACGAATAAGTCCTTCTACTGGAAGATGTGTTTTTAGCGCAAAATTTGTGGCTGCTGTACCAATGCGTACCAAAGGTTCGTTGGCAATCATTTTGAACAAAAAATAGGCACGCTCCAACTCCGCATCACTCTTAAGATGAAAGGCAACCTTTGTATTGCTGAAATCTACTTCTGATTGTGCCATGGTTTGAAAAACGATTTTTGTTCTATCAAAATTATTAATTCTTAACAAATTTCATGCTATATTTGGCACACAAAATGAAATCAATACAAACACCATCATACGCAATCCATTTCAATGCCACCGCATATGCGGCATTAGAGGCATTTCTAGACGAAAATAATTTTTCGAAAATAATTCTATTGGTCGATGAAAATACTCACGAACATTGTTTACCTCATTTTTTGAGTCAAATTCAGTTTCAAACCTCATTTGAAATTATTGAAATTCCTCATGGTGAAGTACACAAAACCATTGATACCTGCATGGAAGTATGGCGCAGTCTTTCTGATCTTTCTGCAGACCGTAAGTCTTTACTCATAAATCTTGGTGGCGGTGTTGTAACGGATTTGGGGGGCTTTGTGGCTTCGACATTCAAAAGAGGGATAAAATTTGTGAATGTTCCCACATCGCTTTTAGCCATGGTAGATGCTTCTGTTGGCGGTAAAACTGGCGTAGATTTAGATCTTTCTAAAAATCAAATTGGTACCATCACATTTGCTGATATGGTTCTTATTGATCCTGAATTTTTGGATACACTTCCTAAAAACGAATTGCGTTCTGGGTTTGCAGAAATGCTTAAACATGGACTTATTCGCGACCAAGAATATTGGTCAAAATTAAGGAATTTAGGAGCGCTTACCCTCGAAGATTTAGACGCATTAATTCACTATTCTGTTGCCATCAAAAATGAAGTAGTCACTGAAGACCCTACGGAAAAGGGCCTACGCAAAATTTTAAATTTCGGACACACCTTAGGTCATGCCATCGAATCGTATTGTCTGGACCACGATCATGTATCAACACTTTTACATGGTGAAGCCATTGCTGTTGGAATGGTTTTGGAGGGCTATTTATCTTCTAAACTATGTGGGTTGTCTCAAGAGGAGTTGGAACAAATTAAAACTACATTTTCTGCAATGTATCCCAAGGTTGTTTTCAATACAGAAAGCATAAAGGAAATCATCAATTTGATGCAGTCCGACAAAAAAAATAGTCACGGACGGGTGAATTTTGTCCTGCTCAACGCTATTGGTCAATGCCAAGTGGATGTTGCCGTAAATGAAACTTTAATTTTGGAAGCGTTCGACTATTACTCCGCCTAAAGACTACTGTAGTTCATTAAAAATTGAATGCATCAAACGTTTCTTGTCGTTGATACTTTCTTCTAAAGAAATCATCGTTTCAGTTCTGTAAATCCCTTCGATATCATCAATTTTGAAGATGATTTCTTTAGCGTGTGTTGTACTTTTAGCGCGGATTTTACAAAAGATATTAAACTTCCCCGTGGTGATGTGTGCTACGGTCACATGAGGTATATCTTTTATGCGTTGCAAAACAAATTTCGTTTGTGAAGTGTTTTGTAGAAAAATTCCAACATAAGCAATAAAGGTGTAGCCCAACTTCTGATAATCCAAAGTCAATGAAGATCCTTTGATAATTTTAGCATCTTCCATTTTCTTGACACGTACATGAACCGTCCCAGCAGAGATGAGCAACTTTTTTGCTATATCCGTAAATGGAATACGGGTGTTGTCGATAAGCATGTTGAGGATTTGGTGATCGATTTCGTCTAGTTTGAACTTTGCCATATTAAATAATTATAAATTATCAGAATTAAAAGCGTAAATTTAATAAATAAAAAACAATAAAAAAGAGTTAGTGTTGAATTATCTTTAAGAAAGCGTTAATTTTAACAACTTTTTATGAAAATATCGCAAAAACCTCTGCCTAATAATTCAAGAACATCTTCTGAAGTGTTTAATGGCGTGTTTTTGAGGTCAAGAGTCATGTGTCCAAAATGTGAAGACAGGTCTCCTTTGGTCATTATTTTAGGTGAAAATGACACCTTACGGTCAGTCAAAGTTTCCTCGTAAGCAATGCCAATATCAATTGTGCGCTCTTGTTCATCACTTGATATCAATACATTTTTGAGGAGAACATCAAAGAATAAAGTGTCATTTTCTGGAATTTCTAGATAAAAGTTCAAGTCGTTTTCGGAAACAGCTCCAGAGCTGATAACTGATAACGCTTCAAGAATAGATAAAGCAATGAGTTTTCGGGTTTCTTCTCTGTTATAATCATCAGAAAAATGACCTGCTTCAAACAAAATTGTTGCTACACCTTGTGCTTGAAAATAATCACCAACACAATTGATGTTAAAAGCATCATCAAAACGACCTATTTGCCCTGGTATTAATTGCTGTAACCCCAAATTCATCTGATGAATTACAGACATTGCACGTAAACGGTTGGGGGTGACGGACAATTTATCGTCTTGAGCAGGAGCAAGAAAGCTCACCGTGGCTGGTTTATCACTTTGCCCAACATTAAAAAGGGTTCTTTGATCGTGCATATTGAACCCGTAATCAGGTTTGAACGCATCAAAAACCTTGCGTAAAACTTTACTTTCCTTTTGTGACAACTGCGTTGCGTCTCTGTTTAAATCTACATTGTTTGCATTGTGGCGTGTGTACACCTCAGCTCCATCAGGATTGAGAATAGGAATTATCAATAAAGTGCAATGATTCAAAATATAGTTACGGGATGTCAATTTTAAGAAGTTGAATACATCAAATAAAGCTTTGGTACAGGTAGATTCGTTGCCATGCATTTGCGACCAAATAAAGATTTTGGTTGCGCCTTTTCCAACGGAAACACTATAAATTGGACGATTTTGCTCAGAATAGCCAATAATTTCAGTAGAAAACGCTTTAGAAAGATTATTAAGCAAAGGCAAAATATCAGCATTTGTGATGTATCGACCAGCAAGGTCAGACGCTTTTATTTGGCTGTATTTCGAGACTAAATCATCAAGTGTATGCATCGCATAATTTTATAAAGCACAAATGTAAACATTATGTTTTTTACATCTGTAAACTATCATAAAAACTTATTTTGTTTACAATTGTATACAAAATTTACAAATCAAAGATTAAATTTATTGTTTAATTTAAAATATTTTTATAAAATACTATAAATCAGTATTTTATGTAATTTACATAAAGTTTTAATGTAATTAATTTTAATCTTTATTGTGATAAAAATAAACCATTTTTTACTGTTTTACACTTGTGAATAATAATTTTATATACATTTGTAATCTATGATAAATACATCAGATTTTAGCGAACGATTGAACGAAATAATGACCTATTATGGACTTTCGGCTTCTGCTTTTGCAGAATTGATTCGTGTACAAAGGTCTAGTATTTCGCATGTTTTGAGTGGACGAAATAAACCCAGTTTGGATTTTATACTAAAACTAAACAAAGCATTTCCAGACATCAACCTGTATTGGTTGCTTAACAATACTGGGGAGATGATTAATTCAACACCCACCACCACTACTCCATCATCTGATAAAAATTTAAAACAAGACCCTATTGGAAAAACACAAACTTTCGATAATAATACTGAATACATTTCTAAAGAGGTCGAACGTATAGTAATCTTCTATAAAGACGGGACTTTTGAAAATTATGACCCGAATACGTCAAAGTAAAGTTTAATAGTTTTGTATTTTTACAACATGAAATCTATTTATTTACTCGCTTTTATTTTTTGTTGCTCTTGTTTTCAGGTTGAGCGCAACTGTCAGGACTTTAAAACAGGTACGTTCCAGAGTACAGTTACCATAGAAGGCACAGCCTATGTTTCAGAATTTACACGATCTGAGAGTTTACAAGTTGAGCGTTTTAACGCAAAAACAGATAGCGCTTCTGTACGATGGATTAATGATTGTGAGATGGTATTCAAAACTATAAACCCAAAAAACAGAGCTGAACAAAAAGATGTACACCTGAAGATATTAACCACCACAAAAGATGGTTATACGTTTGAATACGGGTATGTGGGCAGTCCAATCAAGCAACAAGGGAATGCCAAGCGGGTGGATTAAAATAACGTGATTTGTCCTTCTTCAGCAGAGGAATCTGTATCATTCGACAAATTATTTGGTGTTGTTGAATCATCCGTAGGGCTTACCAAATCTTCTGAAGTTTTGTCTGGTGTCGGTGGTGTTTCCTCAGATGTTTGTCCAGAAACCTCTACTTCGTCTACAACCTCCAACTCATCGGCATGTACCGTTTCTGGCGCTTCATAGGGCAAAGGTTCCAATAAATCTATTTGATTTACTTTTTGGCGCGACAATTGATTCCCTTGAGCAGATATTCCTTTAACATCTATAAATTGCTCAATATCGATGGTTTGATTAGGTTTTCTAGCTTTTCCTCTGTCTTTAGCAAAAGTTATATCGACAACAGGGCGCCAGTCTGTACTTACAATTTCCAGCGTACTTGACGCATGAGAAGAAATAAAAACATCTTCTTTATTCTCATTTTCAATCAGAAAGCGCTTGACAAAATACTTTTGTTTGGCGCCATCAAAATAGATGGCTGAAATAGGTTTTTTGGGAATCCATTTTTCCAATACAATCATATCATCACTAAAATGAACTGTAATTTCAGGAATAATTGTTTTTACAATTCCAGATTGTGTAATGACCAACAAGCGGTCTTCCCCTCTAAATTCACCAATCAAATCTCCTCGCCCATCGACGTTTAGACGCTGAATGGTGTTGTCGAACCATATTTTGCGGGGTTTGAGTGTACTCACCCCTTTTTCTTTAAGCTCGATGCGTTTTACGGCGTGTTTTGTAACAATATTTCCTTTTGTACCTCTACCCTTTATGGCAAGTGTAGAAAAATCGACATCCCATTTCAATTTTTTAATGCTTCCTACCTGACGTAACAACACCGTTACAACCTCAGCTTCTCCATTGGGATTTGCAGAAAAATACAACACACTGGTTTGTGGTTTTCCAGTGGTTAGATCATATTCACGATCACGAGTGATGGACGTCACCGCAAAGCGTTTGATGTAAGACGCTCCTCCTTTTCCATCTTTGTAGATCATGTTGTAGATCGTTCGTGCATCTTTTTTCTTGAACACAGCAACGTGTATGATATTTTTACCCACAAATGTTTTAGTATCCACTTTGGTGACCATCATTTTACCGCTTTTGGTAAATACAATGATGTCATCAATATCGCTACAATCACACACATATTCATCACGACGCATGCCAGTACCAACAAAACCTTCTTCTCTGTTGACGTATAGTTTTGTGTTTCTAATCACCACTTTAGTCGCATCGACGTCATCAAATACTTTTATTTCTGTTTTGCGTTCTTTGCCTTTGCCATAATCTGATTTCAAGCGCTTAAAATAATCAATAGCATAGTCGATTATGGTGGCCAAATACCCTTTAGTTTCTTCTATTTGACCTTCTAAAGCTTCTATTTTTTGTTGGGCTTTATCAATATCAAATTTTGAAATTCTTTTGATTCTAATTTCAGTCAGTCTCGAGATATCCTCTGTTGTAATGGCACGTTTGAGGTGTTGAATGTGTGGTTTCAACCCGCGGTCAATGGCGGCTGTTACGCCTTCCCAAGTTTCCTCTTCTTCAATATCGCGATAAATTCTGTTTTCGATAAAAATACGCTCGAGGGATGCAAAGTGCCACTGTTCTTCAAGTTCCTTGAGTTTTATTTCAAGCTCAAGATTTAGAAGTTCAACGGTGTGGTTTGTCGAATGACGCAACATGTCGGATACCCCAACAAAAAGAGGCTTATTGTCTTCAATCACACAACCTAGAGGCGAAATAGATGTTTCACAGTTGGTGAATGCAAACAAAGCATCAATAGTTTTATCAGGAGAAATACCAGAGGGCAAATGAATCAAAATTTCAACCTCAGCTGCGGTATTGTCTTCAATTTTTTTGATTTTTATTTTACCCTTATCATTGGCTTTAAGAATGGAATCAATCAATGATGAAGTGGTTGTTCCATAAGGTACCTCCGTAATTACAAGGGTGTTTTTGTTTAATTGACTAATCCGCGCTCTACAGCGTACTTTCCCTCCTCGTAAACCGTCGTTATAGTTTGTAAAATCGGCAATTCCTCCCGTAGCAAAATCTGGAACGATGCTAAAACGCTTCCCTTGAAGGTGTTTAATTGAAGCATCAACGAGTTCAATAAAATTGTGCGGCAATACTTTGGTTGAAAGTCCAACTGCAATCCCTTCTGCGCCTTGTGCTAAAAGCAGCGGAAATTTTACAGGCAAATTGATGGGCTCTTTTCGGCGTCCATCGTAAGAAGCCTGCCATTCTGTTGTTTTTGGATTAAAGACAACATCAAGGGCAAATTTCGAAAGCCGTGCTTCAATATATCGAGATGCAGCAGCACGATCACCAGTAAGAATATTTCCCCAGTTCCCTTGTGTATCAATCAATAAATCTTTTTGCCCAATTTGCACCATAGCATCGGCAATACTAGCATCTCCATGGGGATGATATTGCATGGTATGACCTACAATATTGGCTACCTTATTATAGCGCCCATCGTCCAAATCTTTCATGGAATGCAAAATACGACGCTGAACTGGCTTAAATCCATCTTCGATTGCAGGCACAGCACGTTCCAAAATCACATAGGACGCATAGTCCAAAAACCAATCCTTATACATCCCAGTAACTCTGGTAATGGTTTCATGACTTTGTGTGTTTTCTTCAGGAATATGGTCTTGTTCTTCAATCATCTACGAGGGCTTTACAGGGTCGATTAAGTCAAGTTCTACCTTGAGGTTATCTATAATAAATTTTTGACGCTCTGGGGTGTTTTTACCCATATAAAAAGACAACAATTCGCTAATACTTTTTTCTGTATCCAACATTACAGGATCGAGTCGAATATCATCACCAATAAAGTGTTTAAATTCATTGGGGGAAATCTCACCTAACCCTTTAAATCGAGTAATCTCTGGTTTAGGTTTTAGTTTTTCAATAGCATCTATGCGTTCTTGCTCGGTATAGCAGTAAATGGTTTCTTTTTTGTTGCGTACACGAAAAAGTGGGGTTTGCAAAATATACAAATGCCCTTCCTTAATAAGTTCAGGAAAAAACTGCAAAAAGAAGGTAATCAACAACAAACGAATATGCATTCCGTCCACGTCGGCATCAGTGGCGATCACAATGTTGTTGTAGCGTAAATCTTCTATGGATTCTTCGATGTTGAGGGCCGCTTGTAGCAGGTTAAACTCCTCATTTTCGTACACAAATTTTTTGGTCAATCCGTAACAGTTAAGTGGTTTTCCTTTTAGACTAAAGACCGCCTGGGTGTTGACATCTCTAGATTTTGTGATGCTTCCGGAGGCCGAATCCCCTTCTGTAATAAATAGTGTGGTTTCAAGGTTACGGTTGTTTTTAGCATCACCAAAATGTACACGGCAATCACGCAATTTTTTATTGTGTAAGCTTGCTTTTTTGGCACGTTCTTTGGCAATTTTACGAATACCAGAAAGTTCTTTACGTTCGCGTTCGGCTTGTAGTATTTTACGCTGAATGGCTTCTGCGGTATCAGGATTTTTATGTAAATAATTGTCGAGCTGTGTTTTGACAAAATCATTAATAAAAGTACGTACTGTGGGCAATCCCCCACCCATATCCGTTGAGCCCAATTTTGTTTTGGTTTGGCTTTCAAAAACAGGTTCCATGACTTTTACCGCAATGGCAGAAATGATGGACTTTCGAATATCGGAAGCATCATAATTTTTACCAAAAAATTCACGGATCGTTTTAACAAAGGCCTCTCTAAACGCAGCTAAATGTGTACCTCCTTGAGTTGTATTTTGCCCATTGACAAATGAGTGGTATTCTTCACTGTACTGGGTTTTACTGTGTGTGAGTGCAACCTCGATATCATCTCCTCGAAGATGGATGGTCGGATACAGTCGATCTTCTGCTTTGGAATTGTCTTCCAATAAATCTTTTAATCCATTTTCGCTAAAGAATTTTTCACCATTAAAAACAATGGTTAACCCCGGATTCAGATAGACGTAATTTTTAAGCATGCGTGAAACATACTCATTCCTGAATTTATAATTTTTAAATATTGACGGGTCAGGGATAAAGGACACTTTAGTTCCTTTTCTTCGTGTCGTATCGTCTAAGGTTTCTTGATTTGTCAACACACCGAGTTCAAACTCTGCAGAAGCCGACTTACCATCTCTGTTAGATTCTACACGAAAATAAGTCGAAAGTGCATTAACCGCTTTTGTTCCTACCCCATTAAGTCCTACCGACTTTTTAAATGCTCTAGAATCGTATTTTCCTCCAGTATTCATTTTGGATACTACATCCACAACTTTACCAAGTGGAATACCACGTCCATAATCACGAACAATCACTTTGTTGCCTTGTATGGAAATCTCGATGGATTTTCCCGCACCCATGACGTATTCGTCAATAGAGTTGTCCAAAACTTCTTTGAGGAGAATATAAATCCCATCGTCGGCAGAAGACCCATCACCCAATTTACCGATATACATCCCTGGGCGCATACGAATATGCTCCTTCCAGTCGAGGGATCTAATGTTGTCTTCTGTGTAGCTTGTGTTTTGGGCCATAAAAATTGGTCAGATGAAGCGCTAATATAGTGTAACGTTTTAAAAAATAAAACCTTTAAAACACAAAATAATTAACAAAAAATAAGAAGAAATGTTGAGAACATTTTACACTTCAATGTTTAGAAAAATTATTAAACATTAAAAAGAAAATGAACCACATCACCATCTTTGACGATATAGTTTTTGCCTTCGACACGCATTTTTCCTGCTTCTTTGACCTTGGCTTCACTTCCAAAACCAACATAATCCTCATAACTTATCACTTCAGCGCGAATAAAGCCTTTTTCAAAATCTGTATGAATAACGCCTGCGGCTTGAGGTGCTGAGGCCCCAATTGGAATTGTCCAAGCTCTTACTTCTTTCTTTCCTGCCGTAAAATAGGTCTGAAGACTTAAAAGTTTGTACGCCGCTCGAATCAATTTGGCCGATCCTGGTTCATCTAATCCTATATCGTCCAAAAAGAGTTGGCGTTCCTCAAAATCATCCAACTCGTTGATGTCCGCCTCGGTTCCTACAGCCAACACCAATACTTCGGCATTTTCGTTGGCCACATCACTCTTTACTTGCTCGACATAGCTATTGCCACCAACGGCTGAGTTTTCATCTACATTACAAACATAAAGTACAGGTTTGGCAGTAATGAATTGCAACGGCTTCACATAGGCCAAAAAATCATCTTCGGAAACATCTACACTGCGTATGGAGGCTCCAGATTCCAAGTGTGCTTTTAAGTGTTCTAAAACAGTTGCTTCTTTTTGGGCTTCTTTGTTACCTGTTTTGGCAGTTCGTTTGACTTTTTCAAGTTTCTTTTCAACAGTTTCTAGGTCCTTTAACTGCAATTCCATATCAATCGTATCCTTGTCCCTGAGCGGGTCTACACTGCCATCGACATGAACAATATTGTCGTTGTCAAAACAACGCAACACATGCAAAATAGCATCGGTTTCACGAATATTTCCTAAAAATTGATTGCCAAGCCCCTCACCTTTACTCGCTCCTTTAACCAATCCAGCAATATCTACAATTTCTACAGTCGCTGGAATCACTTTTTCGGGGCTGACTAAAGCTTCTAATTTTGAAAGCCGTGGGTCTGGAACATTAACCACACCAATATTGGGTTCAATGGTACAAAATGGAAAATTAGCGCTTTGCGCTTTGGCATTGGACAAACAATTAAAAAGTGTTGATTTGCCCACATTAGGCAATCCGACGATCCCTGCTTTCATAGTATTATAGTTTGAGGGCAAAAGTACATAAATGAAAACTTAAATGCACCAAATATTGTTTTGGTTTTAAAGGTTTTACCCCTCAGGATGCATAAACCGTTGTTTTCCGAGCAATACGTCTTCGGTTTCAACATGATTGTCGTTAGGAACACAACAATCCACAGGGCATACCGCCGCACATTGGGGCTCTTCATGAAAGCCCTTACATTCGGTACATTTATCGGGGACAATAAAATAATATTCGTCACTAATAGGAATTTGTGGCTCATCGGCATCGACTTGTTTGCCGTTGGGCAAAATAACTTGTCCTTCTAAGCTTGTACCATCGTTATAGCGCCAATCGTCTGCACCTTCATAAATGGCGGTGTTGGGACATTCGGGCTCGCAAGCGCCACAATTGATGCATTCGTCAGTGATTATAATCGCCATAGTCGTTTTTCGTTAATTTATTAATTAAATTTGTAACAAAATTAACGCCAAAATCACGGTTAAGCAAATTATGAATCATAAAAAAAATATAATAAAAACATTAACCCATTTAGGGGATTTTTTGGGGCAATTTTCAACCATTGAGCCCAAAAAATCAGAGCATGTTTTGCATAATGATTTGTTTTTTGATGGGTTTAAACACCAACTCAAATTGGCCAATGAACACAATGGCTGGTTTAACAAAGAAAATCTATGTTTTGCGTTAAAACAGTGGAGTCAAGTCCTTCAAACAGAACCGTTGGAAGCGTGGCTTTCCCCCTATACCCTCCCCAACAAAACGCCCAAAACTGTTGCCCTCATTATGGCAGGAAATATTCCGTTGGTGGGCTTTCACGATTTTATTTCGGCTTTGGTTACCGGCCATCACTTGCGCATCAAGCAATCGTCCAACGATAGCCATTTGCTGCCTTTTTTGGCAGTCTATTTGACCCATCTTTCTCCAGAACTTAAAGGGAAAATTAAATTTACCACAGAACAATTAAAAGATTTTGATGCGGTGATTGCCACCGGTAGCGACAACACCGCACGTTATTTTGAAAGTTATTTTAAATACCACCCCTCTATCATCCGTAAAAACAGAAATTCTGTGGCCGTTTTAACGGGCAAAGAAACAGAAGCAGATTTAGAAGGATTGGCAGAGGATATTTTTAGATACTACGGATTAGGTTGTCGAAATGTATCCAAAATTTTTGTGCCCAAAGATTATAATTTCGACGCCTTTTTTAATGCGGTATACGATTGGCACCTCATCATCAACAGTGCAAAATATGCAAACAATTATGACTACAACAAAGCGGTTTACCTGATGAGTGAATTTGATTTAATCGAAAATGGTTTTTTGATGCTCAAAGAAGATGAACGCTATGGCTCTCCTATTGCCACTTTGTTTTATGAGCATTACGAAAACTTGGATGATTTAAAATTAAAACTTCAAAATGATGGCGATCAAATTCAATGCATAGTCGCCAATGGAATAGTTCAGAATGAAGTTGCTTTTGGCAGTACACAACATCCAAAACTATCAGATTATGCAGACGCTTTGGACACTGTTGATTTCCTGTTGAAAATATAACATAATATTATCACTTTTTTTGTGTAAATATCAATAATTAATTCAGACCTTTACGGCTTAATTTTTAACGGCAAATACCTACCTAATGAAAAGACACAATTTTAGCGCTGGACCATGCGTACTCCCACAAGAAGTGCTCGACAAATCTGCTGAAGCAGTATTGAACTTCGACAACGGCCTTTCGCTCATTGAAATATCACACCGCAGTAAAGCATTTGTAGACATCATGGAACGTGCACGTGCACTTGCCTTAGAACTTCTTGGGTTGGAAGGCATGGGCTACAAGGCCTTATTTTTGCAAGGTGGTGCCAGTACTCAATTTTTGGCTGTTGCACTAAATCTATTAGAAAAACGTGCGGCTTACCTTAACACAGGAACTTGGAGTGATAAAGCCATCAAAGAAGCACGTATTTTTGACGATGTTTTAGAAGTAGCCTCCTCAAAAGATGCCAATTACAACTACATCCCTAAAGGATATGATAT
This sequence comes from Formosa sp., assembly GCA_038138145.1. Classification (GTDB taxonomy): domain Bacteria; phylum Bacteroidota; class Bacteroidia; order Flavobacteriales; family Flavobacteriaceae; genus UBA3537. The sequence goes on along the minus strand of JAYQDD010000001.1, from coordinate 250,240 downwards.
CCCATCAGACCACGATTACTTTCATTGTACTTCCAACAATACCATTTTTGGAACGCAAATCAAAGAATTTCCTGATTCTGACATCCCTATGGTTTGTGATATGAGTAGCGATATTTTTTCCAGAACCCTCGATTTTTCAAAATTTGGATTGATTTATGCCGGAGCACAAAAAAATATGGGTCCTGCAGGAACAACTTTAGTCGTTGTTCGCGAAGATATTTTAGGAAAAGTATCGCGTAAAATTCCTTCAATGATGGACTATAAAGTACACATTGGCAAGGGCAGTATGTTCAATACACCACCTGTTTTTCCTGTGTATGCTTCTATGCTCAACTTAGAATGGTTAAAAAACAAAGGAGGTATTGCTGCCATTGAAAAAGAAAATGAAAAGAAAGCACAACTCATTTATTCCGAAATAGACCTCAATCCTTTGTTTAATGGATTTGCAGCCAAAGCAGACCGATCGACCATGAATGCAACCTTTACTTTGGCCAATGAAGATTTAAAAGAAACTTTTGACACCATGTGGCAAGAAGCGGGGATCAATGGTTTGAATGGACACCGAAGTGTTGGTGGTTACAGGGCCTCTATGTATAATGCCCTAACGCTTGAAAGCGTTCAGGTATTGGTAGAAATTATGAGTGAATTAGAACGAAAAGCATAAATTAAATGAAAATATTAGCAAACGACGGTATTTCTAAAAATGGCGTTGAAGAATTAGAAGCTGCAGGATTTGAAGTCAGTACAGTTACTGTAGCACAAGAACAATTAGAAAATTACATCAACAGCGAAAATATTGTGGCCTTGCTTGTACGCAGTGCAACAACAGTTCGTAAAGATTTGATTGACGCTTGTCCAAGCTTAAAAATTATTGGGCGTGGTGGTGTTGGTATGGATAACATTGACGTGGAGTATGCACGCGAAAAAGGTTTGCATGTCATCAATACACCTGCGGCCTCCTCAGCGTCGGTAGCAGAGCTCGTTTTTGCGCACCTGTTCTCTGGTGTACGCTATTTGTATGATGCCAACCGTAATATGCCCTTGGATGGTGATACCAAATTTAAAGCGCTTAAAAAAGCATACGCCAAAGGGACTGAGTTAAGTGGTAAAACTTTAGGTGTAATCGGTTTTGGACGTATTGGTCAAGCTACCGCCAAAATTGGCCTTGGACTTGGCATGAATGTAATCGCATTTGATCCATTTATGGAAAAAGCTACGGTTTCTGTGTCCTTTTTTGATGGACAGTCTTTGGACTTTGATATCCCTATGGAGAGTAAAGAAAATGTGTTAAAACAAGCAGATTTTATCACCTTGCACGTTCCTGCGCAGAAAGAGTTTGTGATTGGAGCGCCCGAATTAGAGCTCATGAAAGATGGCGCTGGTCTTGTCAATGCGGCGCGTGGCGGAGTAGTCGATGAAGTGGCTATGGTAGAAGCACTCAAATCTGGTAAACTCAGTTTTGCAGGTGTTGATACATTTGAAAACGAACCCACTCCTGCTGTACAAGTCTTGATGACACCCAATGTGTCCCTAACCCCGCATATTGGTGCGGCAACCACTCAAGCTCAAGAACGCATTGGCTCGGAATTGGCTGCACAGATCATTTCCATATTGAAATAAATTCAACACAAGCATTGAAATAAATTCAATTTCTTAAAACTATAAAAAAATCTCAACGCATTAGTTGGGATTTTTTTATATCTTTGACACGAATATGAACCCTAAATCTGTTCTACACAACATGACGACCTACGGATTTTACCTTTTCACTAAACATTATTGTAAGCAATAAAACCGTTAGTTACTATTTGTAATGGAGTTGTTTTTTGGGTTTAAATATTTATAACATGAAAAAAATTACTTCAAATTTGTCTGTACTGCTGCTTTTTTTGGGCAGTTTTATGGCCATTGGACAATGCGCCAATACTTCAAACATTTATGCTTTTAACTACAATAGTAAAACCTACGAAGTTGTTAAAGAAAATAAATCATGGGTAGATGCGGCTTCATGTGCTGTCCAAAGAGGCGGAATTTTGACCGAAATCAATGATTTGGCGGAACAAAATGCCATTTTTGATGAACTAGACAACAATGCCAACATCACAACGAACAATACCCTTGCTGCAGACGGCGGTGGTGGTGCTTATGTTTGGATTGGTGGAAATGATATCGCCACAGAAGGCAATTGGGTTTGGGATGGCAACAATGATGCAACAAGCACACAATTTTGGCAAGGCGATAAAACCGGAAGCGCTGTAGGTGGACTTTACAACAATTGGTCAAGCGGATTTGAACCCGACAACTACAATAACAATCAAAACGGTTTAGCTTTCTCTTTAAATGGGTAGCCACTGGGCACTGCTGGGCAATGGAACGATGTAGACCATACCAATGTATTGTATTACGTTATTGAGCATCCAGGGATACTTTCAACAAAAAAGCATGAATTCAAGACTAATATTGAAGTAAAACCCAATCCAGTCGTCGATTTTCTTACCATAGAAACCAACGGAACAGAACTTCGTGAAGTGGTAGTACTCAATGCTTTGGCACAAAGCGTTTTAACCATTTCATCAGAAGATTTAGCAAAATCAAAAACAATTGATTTTAGAGCTTTGAATCGAGGGGTTTATTTTGTTAAAATCCACACAAAAAATGGCAAATTTGTCACCAAAAAAATAATTAAATAATCTACTATGTCAGGAATCATGAATTTACTTGGTGGGGAATTGGGAACATCACTCATCGAGGGCTTGTCTAACCAAACAGGACAATCAAAATCAAACACAAGCAATTTACTAAACATGGCCATGCCGGTGCTCTTGCAAGCGATGCAACGCAATGCGTCCTCTCCAAAAGGAGCAGCAGGACTTATGGGTGCGCTATCCAACAAACACGATGGTAGTATTTTGGATAACTTAGGAGCTGTTTTTTCTGGATCTAACTCCAATGCAGTGCAAGAAGATGGGGGTAAAATCTTGGGACATGTTTTTGGAAATCGTCAGCAGAACATTCAAAATGCACTAAGCAAACAATCTGGAATGGATGCCTCTTCTGTAAGCCAAATTTTAAGAATAGCTGCTCCAGTAGTTATGGGTCTACTAGGCAAGCAACAACGTCAAACTTCAGTTAGAGATACCAGCGGATTGACCAACATGTTGGGCGGTCTTATTGGTGGAAATTTCCACAACAACAATCAAAGCTTTATTGAATCTATTTTGGATGCCGACAACGATGGTTCCATCGTAGATGATGTGGCTGGTGCAGTGCTTGGAAAAAACAACAACGCCTTAGGTGGTCTGCTCGGAAAACTGTTTAACAAAAAATAAATAAAAAAAACGCTGTAATGTACTATATTTGCGGGCATGAAAAACCGCATCAAACGCTTTAAATCCGCTTGGGAAATAACGCACAACTGGCAACTCATCTACCCCCTTTTAGGTGCACTTAGTGCCTACTATTTAGGATACAAAATAGGCGCAAAAGCAGTTCAAACCTCGACAGCGATTCAACTCGTATTGGGCTTAGTGTTAGGGCATATTATCCTAAAATTTTGTGTGTTTTGTATGTATAAACTAGAGTCCAAATGGAAGGTGCAACAGCGCTGGGAATTGATTCGTATTTTTATAATTTTTGCGATAACAGGGTCCTCTTCTGTTTTTGTAGGCCGGCCAATCATCAAATTCCTTGGGGTTTCTATTGAAAATCTAGGCCCCGTTTTGTATTGGATTATATTTGTATTTGTGAGTTTAATTTTTTACCAAATTCTTCTTGTATTTTGGGGGTTTGTACTAGGCCAATTTTCGTTTTTTTGGAATTTTGAAAAGAAAATGTTGCGTCGCTTTGGATTGGGGCGATTTTTGGATAAATAATTTCTAAGCTTCGGAGGATTTATTCCAGTAGCTATACATCCACATGATGGTAAATGTAGGAATAACATCCAAAAAGGGAAGTGCCTCTTCGATAAAGACAATAATTCCTGCTATTTTTCCTTTTTTCCCTTCGTAAAGTTTGGTCATCAAATAGCCCGATAGCGGAGCCCAAATAAAATCAAAAGGAGGAAAAATAAACGAAACATAGCCCAGAAGGTCACAAATAAGTCCAAAAATTAGATTGTGGGATTTTTTTAACTTATGTAGGTTCATTAGATTTTAGTTTTTCTTTAAAACGCTGTTCTAAAACATTTATTTTGGGTAAAATCACAAACTGACAATAGGATTGTTCTGTATTTTGATCATAATAATCGTGGTGTTCCATTTCTGCATCATAAAAAACATCCAAAGGTTCTAAAGTAGTTACAATAGGATCTAAAAAAACCGCTGAAGATGCCAACAAATTCATATAATGTTGTGCCGTTTCTTGTTGATGCCTATTGGTGTAAAAAATTGCTGAACGGTACTGTGACCCCACATCATAACCTTGTCGATTCAAGGTTGTTGGGTTGTGCGTCGCAAAAAACACTTCAAGTAATTCTTGATACGAAACCTGTTGGGCATCATACTCTATAAGAATACCTTCTGCATGACCTGTCCGTCCTTGACAGACTTCTCGATAAGCAGGATTTTTTATAAAACCCCCAGTGTAGCCCGAACGAACACTTAAAACGCCTTTCAAACGCTTGAAAACCGCTTCGGTACACCAAAAACAACCACCACAAAAAATTGCTTGTTCCATCAATTGAAAATTAAAATCCAAAGTTAGTAAAAGTTAACATGAAAAAAACATAATATGATTGCACATCAGCTTCATATCCATTAAATTTACAAATATGATTCGCGCCGAAAACATTCACAAGCATTATGATGAACTCCATGTATTGAAGGGAGTAAATATGAACATCAACAAAGGAGAAATTGTTTCTATTGTTGGACCTTCTGGTGCAGGCAAAACAACTTTGTTGCAGATTTTAGGAACACTTGATAAAGCAGCTGAATCTGAAGGGGCTTCTTTAAGGATTAACGATATCGACATTGGAACACTTACCCCTAAAGAATTGGCTAAGTTCAGAAACGAACATTTAGGATTTATTTTTCAATTCCATCAATTGTTACCAGAATTTACCGCCTTGGAAAATGTATGTATTCCGGCATACATAAAAGGCACTTCTGAAAAAGAAGCCACAGAAAAAGCAAAAAAAATATTGGATTTTCTCGGACTAAGCACACGACTGAATCATAAACCAAGTGAACTCTCGGGTGGTGAACAACAACGCGTTGCTGTTGCTCGAGCATTGATTAATGATCCGCTTTTGGTTTTGGCCGATGAACCCTCTGGAAACTTAGACAGTACTTCTGCAACACAATTGCACCAGTTATTTTTTGAACTCAGAGATGCCTTTGGATACACATTTATCATTGTGACACACAACGATGAATTGGCCAATATGGCCGACCGAAAAATCACTATAACTGATGGGCAAGTGTCATCTTAAATCCTATAATGGATTGAGTTTTGAGGAACTCAAGCAGTTTTTAGACGCCAAAGTCCAACACTACAACACTACACAGTTTATTGAGAGTGACCCTATACAAGTACCACATTTATTTTCTAAAAAAGAAGACATTGAAATTGCTGCTTTTTTGACTGCGACTATTGCTTGGGGCAATCGAAAAAGTATTATCAAAAATGCACAGCGGTTTGTGGCACTTATGGATCATGCGCCCTATGATTTTGTGATGACACATCAACCACAAGATTTATCTGTTTTTGAAGGCTTTGTTCATCGTACATTCAACAGCACTGATGCAAAACAATTCATCAAAAGTCTGCGGCATATCTATTCAAAACACGATGGTATAGAATCCGTTTTTTTTCAAAACAGTAAAGATGGACATTTGCAGTATGCTATTCACAAATTCAAAACCCTATTTTTTGAAATAGAACATACCAAAAGAACTGAAAAACACATTAGTGATCCATTAAAAAATTCGGCTGCAAAACGCATCAATATGTTTTTGCGTTGGATGGTACGTCCCAATGACTCTGGAGTTGATTTTGGCCTTTGGAAAACCCTTTCACCTACCCTTCTCTCCTGCCCTTTGGATGTACATTCTGGTAGCGTTGCTCGAAAACTAGGGCTTTTGAGCAGAACACAAAATGATGCCAAAGCATTGGCAGAATTAGACCAAAACCTTCGAAAATTTGACAACAAAGATCCTGTTAAATATGATTTCGCATTATTTGGTCTGGGTGTTTTTGAAAATTTTTAATTTTTTTATAAATTTGAACTTCTACTTGCCCCAGAAAATAACTTTTCTCAGAAATATATTCTTATTCGGCGTGTTCGTTTTGTCGTTTGTATAGTTGTTCAGAAGTACGTTTACAAGTTTAAGATTCTTTTTAGTAACGTATTTAACTAGTTATGAGTACAATTGACATCGTTTCTGATATAGTAACCTTGTTGTTATATGCTTATTTTATCTATTTACTGGTTAAAAAAATTAGAAAACCTAGAACCAAAAAACGTTGGTTTTACATTTTAGTCTTATTTGGAATTACTTTTTTGTTGAGTACACGGGTGTATACCTATTTGTGAAGTAATAAACAGGATTCAAATTGAAAATACACGTCCATCCTCAGCAAGGTCTACACGATCAAAAACAGTTTGGGCCTCAGTTTTAAACTCTTCCAAATCTGTATAGCGCGATGAATAGTGGCCAAGAATAAGCGTTCCGACCTCCGCTTTTTTGGCAATTGTAGCCGCTTGCTTTGCTGTTGAGTGCTTCGTTTTTGCACATAAATCGGCATGTGCATCCAAAAACGTAGATTCGTGGTACAAAACATCAACGTTTTTGACCAGTGGTATAACCGCTTCATTGTACGCCGTATCGCTGCAAAAAGCATAGCTTTTAGGTCGAATTCCTTCTGTTGTTACTTCAGCATTTGGAATCAACACACCATCATTGTTGATGACATCGTCGCCTTGTTTGAGTTTCCTGTAGTATGCAACATCAATATTTTTGGCTACTGCTTCCTCAATAAGCAGTTTGCGGTCAAATGGTTTTTCTTTAAATAAAAATCCGTTGGTATACACCCTATGATCGAGAGGAATGGTATGCACTTCAATTTTATGATCTTCGAAAATAAGCGTTGATTCAAGAGCTTTTAATTCATGAAATATTAGGCTAAAATTGATCCATGACTTTGATAATTTCATTTGCAACATGATGAGTTCCTTTATCCCTTCTGGGCCATAAATATGTAAATCCGCTTCACGATTAAGCAAACGAAACGTGGAAATCAATCCAATCAGACCAAAACAATGATCACCATGCAAATGAGAGATAAAAACATGCTTGATTTGGTTGAATTTTACTCTGTTTTTTCTCAACTCCATTTGAGTGCCTTCCCCACAATCTATGAGGAAAGTATGTCCTCTAGACTCCAAAACCTGAGCAGTCGTATGCGCAGAAATTCTAGGCGTAGCACTATAGCATCCCAATATCGTTAGTTTCACAGTCTAAATTTTTAAAATCCTAAATCACGTTGCATTTCGTCCATTTCTATAAGGTCGATGGCTTCCTGCAAAGTGGGTACACATACTAGTTCTTCTGGGAGTTCATTGCTTATCCAATGAGCAGATACAACAACAAATGATTTCTTTTGGGCTTGATGCGCTTTTGTAAACTCAAATAAAGCATTAGAAAAATCTGATGTCAGTACTTGAGCTTTTGCAGGAAAAAAAATGATGTTATAGGATTGAAATTCAGGGTAATGAAGGTCGTATGCGGCAAAAAATTCAGAAGAAAGTTGTTCCTCCTGATAAACAAGAATGTTTTGATCTTTTAGTTCAAACTTCATTAGGACTTAATTTTTGAAGCTAATAAATAGGTCACGGCCATTCGAATGGCAACACCATTTTCTACTTGATCCAAAATAATCGCTTGATCGGAATCGGCAACATCGCTTGTAATTTCTACACCTCTATTGATAGGGCCAGGGTGCATAATGACGATTGGGTGTTCCAGCTCATCTAAAAGCGCTTTGTTGACGCCATATTGTTGGGTATATTCTCGTGTTGATGGAAAATAACTGACTTCCATGCGTTCATTTTGAACGCGTAGCATATTGGCAACATCACACCATTCAAGGGCTTTTTTCAGGTTAGTTTCTACTTGGACACCGAGGTCTTCAATGTGTTTTGGGATTAAAGATTTTGGACCACAAACCATAACTTCAGCACCAAGAAGCTGGAGTGCGAAAATATTGGAAAGGGCTACTCTACTGTGTAAAATATCCCCTACAATAACAACTTTTTTATCGGCAACCGTACCCAATCGCTCACGAATCGAATAGGTATCCAATAGGGCTTGTGTAGGATGCTCGTGCGCACCATCACCAGCATTAATGATTTTCGCATCGACATGACGCATCAAAAATTCTGCAGCACCGGGTTTTGGGTGGCGCATGACCACCATATCTACCTTCATGGACAAAATGTTATTGACGGTATCAATAAGGGTTTCGCCTTTTTTTAAGGAAGATTGACCAGCAGAAAAATTAATAACATCAGCCGAAAGGCGTTTTTGAGCAATTTCAAAAGAAAGTTTGGTACGTGTCGAGTTTTCAAAAAAGAGATTAGCAATAGTTATATCTCGGAGTGAAGGGACTTTTTTTATGGGACGATTGATGACTTGTTTAAAATGATCGGCAGTTTCAAAAATTAAATGAATGTCATCTTTTGTAAGCTGTTTAATTCCTAATAAGTGATCTACACTCAATGTGCTCATAATCTATTGTTTTATCAAATAAACGGCGTCTTCACCTTGTGTTTCTTTCCAGTTGACTATAACTTTTTCTTCATCTATGGCATCGACCTGACGACCACGATAATCGGGTTGAATAGGCAAATGTCTACTAAATCTTCGGTCGATCAAAATGAGTAATTCTATGCTTTTTGGACGGCCATAAGACTGAATAGCCGTTAGCGCAGCACGAATACTGCGTCCTGTGTATAATACATCATCTATAAAAACTACATTTTTACCTTCAACAATAAAGTCCATCTCTGTTGCACTTGCTTCAAGTACTTTGTTAGATCTTCTAAAATCATCTCTGTAAAAGGTAATATCTAGGTAACCCACTTGGGGGTTAGAAACGTTATAATCTGATGCTAATAATTGCGTGAGCCGATCTACTAAGTATTTTCCTCTTGGTTGTAAACCTACTAGAATGGTGTTCGAAAAATCGTTGTGTTTTTCAATGAGTTGACAAGCCAATCGGTGGAGGATAATGTTTACTTCTTTTTCGTTCAGTAAAACTTTTTGACTCATAGTATGTTTGACATATTCGTGCGCAAAGGTAATAGAAAAATTTGATATACCTATTCTCGCATAGGGTTCACTACGCAAATTTAATTTTACACCAAAGACGAAAACGCTTTACAATAGATAATCTGTACTAATGAAATTGGACTGCTTTTCGTCAAGCATTTCTTTTAAAATTTCACTGTTGTATGGATTATCTTTTGCCGCTACAAAAGTACGAATGGAAAATGAACGTAAGGCATCACGCACACTCAATGTACTAAATGCAGAGTCTTTTCTTCCTGTAAAAGGAAAAACATCTGGTCCACGCTGGCAAGAACTGTTTAAATTTACGCGACAAACCAAATTTACAAGCGTATCAATCAGTGGTGCAAGAGTTTTAATATCTTTTCCAAAAACACTGACTTGCTGACCGTAATTAGATTCCGCCATATCGTCCAAAGGTTGTTGAATATCGTTGAAGGTCATGATTGGTATTACAGGTCCAAATTGTTCCTCATGATACACATCCATGGTCTTGTTTACTGGATAGAGTACCGATGGAAAAATGTAGTTTTCGCTGCGCATTCCTCCTTTTTCATTTAGTATTGTTGCCCCTTTTTCCTTTGCATCTTGGATCAATCCTTCGATATAATCAGGTTTATTGGGTTCTGGAAGTGGTGTAAGCATGGCGCCATCTTCCCATGGATTCCCAAACTTAAGTGCATCTACTTCTGCACAAAATTTATCTTTAAATGCATCAAAAATAGTTTCATGCACGTACAAAATTTTCAACGCTGTACAACGCTGCCCATTGAAGGATAAAGTACCCGCAATACATTCTTTAACCGCTAAATCCAAATCGGCATCTGGAAGGACAATGGCTGGGTTTTTGGCCTCAAGACCAAGAACAATTCTAAGTCTATTTTTCTTTGGGTGTGCATTTTGAAGTGCATTAGCCGAATTGCTGTGTCCGATAAGTGCCAAAACATCTATTTTACCTGTTTCCATAAGTGGTGAAGCGAGCGTTCTACCACGTCCAAAAAGGATATTGACCACGCCCTTGGGGAAGCTATTTTGAAAGGCCTCCATTAACGGTGTAAGCAAAAGAACCCCCAATTTTGCGGGTTTAAAAATGGTGGTATTCCCCATAATTAATGCGGGGATCAAAAGGGCAAAGGTTTCGTTTAATGGATAGTTGTATGGCCCTAAACACAATACAACCCCTAACGGTCCTCTTCGTATGTGGGCATAAACACCAGAGTGCTTATGAAATTTAGCCGCATTTCGATCGAGCTGCTTATAGTCATCTATAGTGTCTAAAATATAGTCGACTGTTCTATCGAATTCTTTTTCTGAGTCTTTTAGGTTTTTACCAATTTCCCACATCAAGTATTTGACGACTTCAGCACGTTTGGTTTTCATTTGTTTCGCAAATTTTTCCATACATGCTATTCGATCGGCGACTTTCATCGTTGGCCACAAACCTTGTCCGTTGTTGTATGCTTCAGATGCTGCATCAAGCGCTTCCATAGCTTGTTCTTTTTCCAACAAAGGAATTGAACCCAAAAGTGTTGGTGCGTAATCTTCAGTAGAAGAAATTGTAGAATATACATCGGAAGTTGCACCCGACCATGATTTTAATTCACCACCAACGAGATAGGTTTTTTGATGAATTAATGAATTGATTTTAAACTGTGCGGGGATTTCCTGAAAACCCATATTTTTTTTATTTTTTTGTTTATTGAAATATAAAATTAACTATAACAGTTTTTTTCAGTTACAAAAAAAAGTTAATTCTTTTAAAAATCAAAAAAACCCTTCTTAAAAAGAAGGGTTTTTTTAAAACTATTTAGATGAATTTATTTGCCATCCATTTTGTCTTTCAACGCTTGAAGTGCTTCATTTGCATCACCAAGAGTAGTTTTGGCTTCAGAAGCGGCTTTGGCTGCTTTTTTAGCTGCAGCTTTAACGTTTTTCACTTCTTCTGCTTTGAAGATCGCTGTGTGCGATGCAACAACTCTTTTGAATTCTTTGCTAAATTCTATGATAACAAATTCTGCTTCTTCACCTTTCTTAAGTTTAGTACCGTCTTCTTTCTCTAAGTGACGAGAAGGTATAAATGCAACAATATCGTCGTTGAACTGTACTGTTGCGCCTTTGTCCACAAGCTCTAATATTGAAGCTGTATGCTTTGTATTCAAACCAAATTCAGCTTCATATTTATCCCAAGGATTTTCCTTGGTTTGTTTGTGCCCTAAGCTCAATTTTCTTCCTTCTACGTCTAATTCGAGAACAACAACTTCAAGTTCATCACCTACAGCGCAAAATTCGCTTGGGTGCTTAATTTTCTTAGTCCAAGACAAATCAGAGATGTAAATAAGACCATCAATTCCTTCTTCCATTTCAACAAATACACCAAAGTTTGTAAAGTTTCTTACTATACCTTTGTGTTTGAATCCTACTGGGAATTTAGAAGTAATATCGGTCCAAGGATCTTGTGAAAGTTGTTTGATTCCTAAAGACATTTTACGATCTTCTCTGTCGAGTGTCAAAATTTGTGCTTTTACAACATCACCAACACTTACAAAATCTTGTGCTGAGCGCAAGTGCGTAGACCAAGACATTTCTGAAACGTGAATCAATCCTTCTACACCTTCAGCGACTTCAATAAATGCACCATAGTCTGCAATAACGACAACTTTACCTTCGACTTCGTCACCGACTTTAACGTCTTCACCAAGAGCATCCCATGGGTGTTTGCTCAACTGCTTAAGCCCCAATTGTATTCTCGATTTGTCTTCATCAAAATCAAGGATAACAACGTTGAGTTTCTCATCGAGTTCTACAATTTCACTTGGGTGGTTGATTCTTGACCATGATAGGTCCGTAATATGAACAAGACCATCAACACCTCCAAGATCCATAAATACCCCATAAGAAGTAATGTTTTTGACAATACCCTCGAGAACTTGACCTTTTTCGAGTTGACTGATGATTTCTTTCTTTTGAATTTCAATATCTGCTTCAATAAGTGCTTTATGTGATACGACAACATTTTTGAACTCGTGGTTGATTTTTACCACTTTGAATTCCATTGTTTTGTTCACATACTGATCGTAATCTCTAATCGGTTTAACATCAATTTGAGATCCAGGAAGGAATGCTTCGATACCAAATACATCGACAATCATACCCCCTTTTGTACGGCACTTCACAAATCCATTGACAATTTCGCCTGTTTCATTGGCGGCAATGACACGATCCCATGCTTTAATGACACGTGCTTTTCTATGCGATAGCACAAGTTGTCCTGTAATGTCCTCGCGAACATCAATAAGGACTTCCACTTTGTCACCAACAGCAAGATTTGGATTGTATCTGAACTCATTCAGTGAAATAACACCTTCAGACTTTGCATTGATGTCGATAATAGCATCGCGGTCAGAAATGTGAATTACAGTTCCTTCTACAACCTGATCATCTAAAGTCTCAACAAAGTTTTCAGAAACAAGTTTTTCGAATTCATCGAGTTTTTCGTCTGCAACAGGGTCTATTCCCTCTTCGTAATTGTGCCAGTTAAAATCTTTTAAAAATTGCTCTGGATTAGATTGAGCTTCGTTTGTTGTTGTTTCAACAACTGGAGTGTATTGAGTAGACTCCTCTGCGTTTGTAGTTTGTTCTTCAGCCATGGCTGATTATAGTTTGTATTCTGTGTGTAGTTTTGGTTGGATTTACTGCAAAACACACAGAAGTGTTAACTTAGTTTTCATTCTTCTCTCCAACCTATTTTGCTAAGAAGAGTGCAATAATACGACTAATCTCTAATTTGGACAAATATTTATCTCTCTGATTCACAGAGGAATAGCTTTTTGAATTAAAATTTTGTTTTAAAAAATTAATAAAAAACGAAAAAATAGTATACTTTTAAATCATTATTAACCCAGTAATCTACTATTTATGATTAAGCAAAAATACCAATCGGTGTTGGACTTAGGCACCGAACTCAACATCCAAAACGGGGATGTTTTGAAGAAAATGGCGTTTTAAAAATTAAAGGAACAGCCAAAACCCAGTACGAAAAAAACATTATTTGGGATCAAATTAAAGCTATTGGAGGGCCAAACCCTACCGATATCAAAGCCGATATTCGTGTGGCTGACGAGAGTGTATACCATCGCCATACCGTCAAAAGTGGCGAAACTTTAGGGAAAATTGCCAAACACTATTATGGCGACCCCATGAAGTATAAACAGATTTTTCAAGCGAATTCAAACATTCTAAAAAATCCGGATTTGATTCATCCTAATCAGGAATTAGTGATTCCGAAGCTTTAATAAAGTATTCATTAACTCCGATTTTTTCGACGTTTTCTTATTCAAGCGTAGCATTTACCCACCCCAAAACCAATTCAAACTGTTCTTTTGGTGTTAGATTAGAATTGTCTAAAATACGTGCATCTTGGGCTTGTGTTAGTGGTGAGTCGGCTCTGGTGGAGTCTTTATGGTCGCGTGAGGTGATGTTTTCATAGACGTGATCAAAATCGACCTCCTCCCCTTTTGCGCTAAGTTCATCCCATCGGCGTTGAGCACGGGTTTGGGCCGAAGCGGTCATAAAGATTTTAAGCTCTGCTTCGGGAAAAACAACGGTACCTATATCTCTACCGTCCATCACAATACCTTTGTGTTGCCCCATTTTGCGTTGTTCTTTGACCAAAGATTGACGCACTTCGGGAATTGCCGCCACTTTACTGACCAAATTGGACACCTCCATCCCACGAATTTTTGAGGACACTTCTTTACCATTTAAAAACAATACAGTGGGCTTGTTTCCATCTTTTTTGAATTCAATAGTGACGTTCTCAATGTTAGAAATCAAAGCATGCGCATCAAATTTTTCCGCACTAATCCATCCTTCTTCAAGAGCATAAAGTGTAACCGCTCTGTACATCGCCCCAGAATCGACATAAATATAGCCCAAAGTTTCGGCAAGTTGTTTGGCGAGTGTACTTTTTCCTGTTGAAGAATGCCCATCAATGGCAATAATTATTTTCTTTTCTATCATAAACTTATTTGCATTCCCAAAAAACTGGTGTTTGCTGCTAATGAGTAACGCGCATGGGTGTAACTAAAACGTAATTTATTAAACTTCATCCCAATTCCAAAAGATAAACCCGAAAAGTTACGTTGATCTATAATTCTTAGCTCTTCTGCACGTCTAAAACTATAGCCCAATCGAAGGTTAAAGCCCTTGTCTGGAAACAACTCAAACCCGATCAGTGTATGCCGCATCAAATTACTAAAAAAACCCACTTTTTCTTGAGTTTGGTTACCGTTTAAATCTGTTGTCGCACGTGCAGGGTTAGGTGTCGCAATAGGCCATTGTTGAAGATTTTCAAAGGTCAAATGCCAACGAAGCGGTACAAATTGTAAGGTTTGGCTTAGGCCCAAATCAATCTCAAAAGGCAAGGGTTCTCGAAGACCAGCGTAGGTTGTAAACTGTGTTCCTATATTGCGCACCACCAATGCCGCATTAAAATCAAGGTATTCATTGATGTAAATTAGTCCAAAGTCTAAAGCCCCACCAAAAGAGCTGTATTGTTCTAACTTGGAAGAAATAAGTTTGAGGTTGACTCCAGCATAAAAATCGGTAAACCCAATTTGTAGCGCATAACCTAATGAAAGAGCAGCTTCATTTCCAGTAAAAGTACCTGTACTGTTTCCGTTTTCGTCATAACCATCAAAAGAGCCGTAATTGATGTAGGTAACCCCCGCATGAAACGTTTGTGTTCTTCGGTCAACTGTGTAGGCATAAGCAGCAGTACCATAGCGGATATCGCCAAGGTGATTGGCATAATTTAGTGCCAATTGGTTGTCCATGTCTACATTGATCGTTGCTGGGTTATACAGCCCTTGCGTGACATCATAATCGACATTAGTGATGATTTTTCCTCCAAGCGCAGCTTGTCTTGGCGAGGACATGAGGTTGAGGAATTGATAGGTGGCATTTCCCCCCAGTTGCCCAGCTGCTGATGTTACTGTGGCAATAACTAAAAAAAGCGTAACCAATATCCTCATGAGCGGTCAAAAATAACTAATTCTATTCTAAAACGAGTTTTTGGGCACTTTATTTTAGCTACAAAAGATTATTAACGCCTTGATTTAAAGCGTTTTGGCTTGAGCTACTTTGGTTTTGGTAATAGCGACTTCAATCACCTCACGCATATCGGAAACATAATGAAAAGTCAACCCTTTGAGGTATTCCGCATTGATTTCATCAATATCGCGTTTGTTGGCTTTTGAGAGTACAATTTCTTTAATTTTTGCGCGTTTTGCAGCCAATATTTTCTCCTTAATCCCTCCTACTGGCAATACTTTTCCGCGCAACGTAATTTCACCTGTCATGGCGATGTTTTTCTTGACTTTACGTTGGGTAAATAAAGACACTAAAGACGTCAGCATCGTAATTCCAGCACTTGGGCCGTCTTTTGGTGTGGCTCCTTCTGGAACGTGGATATGTACATTATAATCGTTAAAGACATGACTTTTGATACCAAAATCATCGGCATTGGCCTTGATGTATTCCATGGCTATTGTAGCCGATTCTTTCATCACTTTTCCAAGGTTTCCAGTGATGTTAAGCGTCCCTTTCCCTTTTGAAAGTATCGATTCTATAAACAAAATATCGCCGCCTACTCGAGTCCAAGCCAATCCTGTAACAACACCTGCTACATTGTTGTTTTCGTAGCGATCACGTTCGAGTTTAGGTGCGCCAAGGATCTCAACAAGGTCATTATTAGATACCTTTTTGGCGTAATCCTCTTCCATAGCAATGTTTTTGGCGGCATAGCGTACCACTTTTGCAATCTGCTTTTCGAGCCCACGTACACCTGATTCTCTTGTGTAGCCTTCAATTATTTTTTCTAATTGTGGCTGTGCAATTTTTAAATCTTTTGTGGAAAGCCCATGTTCGGTAAGTTGTTTTGGTAAAAGGAATTTTTTGCCAATTTGTACTTTTTCTTCAATGGTGTATCCTGTAACATTGATGATTTCCATACGGTCCAACAATGCCGGTTGAATGGTATTTAAACTGTTTGAAGTGGCCACAAACATCACTTTGGAAAGGTCGTAACCCAATTCCAAAAAGTTGTCGTAAAACTCAGCATTTTGTTCAGGATCCAACACTTCGAGCATTGCCGATGAGGGGTCGCCTTGATGCGAATTGGATAGTTTATCTATTTCATCCAAAACAAATACTGGATTTGACGTCCCTGCTTTTTTTAAGCTTTGCAAAATACGTCCTGGCATAGCACCAATATAGGTTTTTCGATGCCCTCGAATTTCAGCTTCATCACGTAATCCACCCAAAGATATGCGCACATATTCTCTACCCAATGCCTCGGCAATGGATTTTCCTAAAGACGTTTTTCCAACGCCCGGAGGACCGTACAAACACAAAATCGGCGATTTCATATCGTTCCGCAATTTCAAAACTGCCAAATATTCAATGATACGACGCTTGACTTCTTCAAGGCCAAAATGATCGCGGTCCAATATCTTTTGAGCACGTTTTAGGTCAAAATTATCTTGACTAAAGTGGTTCCATGGTAAATCCAAAAATAAATCCAAATAATTACGCTGAATAGAATACTCCGCAACCTGTGGATTCATCCGCTGAAGTTTACCAATTTCTTTTTCAAAATGCGTCTTGACTTTTTTATCCCATTGTTTTGCTTTGGCGCGCTTTTTCATGTACTCAATTTCTTCTTCATAACTGACACCGCCCAGCTCCTCTTGGATGGTTTTGATCTGTTGCTGAAGAAAATATTCGCGCTGCTGCTGATTCATATCGTGCTGCACCTTGGATTGAATATCATTTTTAAGTTCCAACCGTTGGTACTCGACATTCATGTGCTTGAGCGTTTTAAGGGCACGTTCATGCAAATCGTTGACTTCTAACAATTCCTGCTTTTCGACCACAGAAATATTCATGTTGGAGGACACAAAATTGATTAAAAACGAATTACTCTCGATATTTTTGATGGCAAAAGAGGCCTCACTGGGGATGTTTGGGCTTTGTTTAATGATCTCGAGCGATAAATCTTTGATGGATTCTATGGCAGCAACAAATTCACCATCAGTTTTTTGAGGAATTAATTCATCTACACTCTTTATTTTGGCGGTCATATAGGGGTCTTCAGAGACCAATTCGGTGATTTCAAAGCGTCTTTTCCCTTGTATGATAACCGTTGTATTACCATCGGGCATTTTAAGAACTTTCAAAATTCGAGCTACTGTTCCAATGTTATGAATATCCTCAAATTTTGGATCTTCTACACTTTCATCCTTTTGTGCGACTACACCAATGACCTTAGAACCTTTATTTGCATCATTGATCAATTTAATCGATTTGTCGCGACCAGCGGTAATAGGAATCACAACACCTGGAAAAAGTACGGTATTCCGCAACGAAAGTATGGGAATAGAATCTGGGAGCGTTTCATTTTTTATGACTTCTTCATCTTCAGTAGTCATCAACGGAATCAATTCTGAATTTTCATCAAAATCTTGAAGTGACAAACTGTCAAGTAATTTATATTTTGGGTTATTCATATGATTTATAGGTCATTCTGTCATGCTAAACAGAATATATTAGGTTTTTATCTTTTTGACTACTGGTATTCATCATCTTAAAAATGGGAAATACCTCGCTTTTCAACTCATTAAAGACAATTCCTGTGCCAAGGTGGTGAATTTTTGGTTCAATTAGCGAACGTGCTCGGTTCTTTTGACTTTGAAAAGGATAATAAATGCCATTAAAAAGAAAATCGCAAGAGCCATAACTGAATACTGCATCGAACCTGTAAGCGCAATTAAAAGTCCAAAAACAAACATGCCCAATACAATAGCAATCTTTTCTGTAACGTCGTAAAAACTAAAGTATGTAGCGTGGTCGTGTGTTTCGGGCAACAGTTTGGAATAGGTCGAACGAGTTAAGGACTGTGTAGCACCCAAAACAAAACCCAAAACAATGCCCATCGCATAAAAGTAATAATCTATATTGGGTTGGTTTTTATCCAATACAAAAGCAATAAAACATACTATTCCCCAAATAAAAAGCGTAATTTTCAATGTTGCCATATTTCCTATCTTTTCAGATAATCTCGAAAACAAATAAGCGCCAAATATGGCCACAATTTGAACAATTAAAATGGTAAGAATAAGGTTTAATGTGGGTAACCCTAATTCCTTACTGCCAAAAATCCCCGCCATCAGAATGATGGTTTGTACGCCTACACTTAGAAAGAAAAAAGCCATCAAAAAATATTTTAATTGAACGTATTGGGTTAAGGATTTAAAAACTGTTTTTAGTTCCAAAAACCCTTTCCAAATGTAGTCTTTATCAGGTTTATGATTGAAAACATTATTCGGCAAACGGCGGTATGTTATTTGTGCAAACCCAAACCACCATAGCCCTACCAATACAAACGTAATTCGTGGCGCAAGCGTTGGGTCAGTAATCCCAAACCAATCTGGTTTTTGAACTAAAACCAAACTAAAAATAAGCAACAGCACCGAACCAGCATAACCATACATAAATCCTTTGGCACTTACTTTGTCTTGCTGTTCGGGGAAAGCCACTTCGGGCAAATAGGCATTATAAAACACAATACTGCCCCAAAAGCCAATACTTGCAAAAACAGTGCACAAAAGCGCTACCCAAAGTGTAGATTCGCTATTGAAAAAATAAAGTACCATAACAGAAATTGAACCCAACAAACAGAACCCCTTTAAGAATTTCAATTTGTTGCCTGTATAATCGGCAATACCAGACAGAATTGGAGAGCAAAATGCTACAATAAGAAATGAAATGGCCAAGGTATAATCATATAGCGTGGTGGGGTCCCAAAACGTTCCCAAAAAGGAAATATCGCCTTCGGTATTTGCAAAAGAACTGGCTAAACTACTGTAATAAATCGGAAACACGGCGGTACTGATGACTAACGGATATACAGAGTTGGCCCAGTCGTAAAATGCCCATGCGTTAATGAGTTTTTTACTTCCCATTTCTAGTTTTTTCATAAAAAAAGCTGCTCATTTATAAGCAGCTTCTAATTTAGGCATTTATTTTAATATAATTCAATATGAGCGAAAGCTTGTGACCCCAAATTTTTGCGCTTCAGCTCTAGCTTTTGGTGCCAGTGCTTTTAAATTTGCGATCCTTGAGTCATTTGAGGGGTGTGTGCTTAAAAACTCTGGCGGCCCTTGTTTTCCATTGTTATTGGCTTTCATACGTTCCCAAAGTTTTGATGCCTCATCGGGATTATATCCTGCAATAGCCATGATATATACCCCTATTTGATCGGCCTCCGTTTCATGTCCACGACTAAAAGGCAATACCCCCAAAACAGTAGAACCAATTCCATAAGATTGATTGAATATATTTCTATGTTTTTCATTTTTAATCGCCACATTTCCTGCTACCGCACCAGCTTGTTGCAACAACCCTGCACTCATACGTTGTTGGCCATGGTTGGCCAATGCATGCGCCACCTCGTGCCCCATAATAGCGGCTACACCCGTTTCGTTGGCGGCTATGGGCATAATGCCTGTATAAAAGACAATTTTACCGCCCGGCATACACCATGCGTTCACGGTTTCATCGTCAACAAGGTTATATTCCCATTTGTAATCTTTTAAATATCCTTGATAATTATTGGCATCTAACCAACGTTTTGCAGCAGCCGAAATACGCTGACCAACACGTTTAACCATGTCAGACTCAGCAGTGCCTGTAATCACTTTATTTTCGGTAAGGAATTGATCATACTGTGCAAATGCCATGGGTAAAATCTGAGAATTTGGCAATATGGCTAATGTTTTCTTCCCTGTAAAGGGGTTTGTAGCGCAAGAAATGGCTAAAAAAAGCATCGAAAAAAATAAAATCTTTGTTTTCATAATAATAGGTTTTGAATTTATAAACAAAAAGCATTCCATAGTGTTAGACACCAAAAACAGTAAAAAGTCACAAAGTTTTGTGAAAAAATATAATCTCCCCTTAAAAATAATTAATTTTAACCAAATAAAACACACCCATGTATCCTAAAAATTTAATCTTCGCCTTGAGTTTTTTTCTATTGATCTCGTGCAAAACAGAGGCACAAAAAAAAGAACCCTATAAAATTCAAAAAACTGAAGCGGAGTGGAAAGCCCAACTTACCGATTTACAATACTATGTACTACGAAAAGAAGGCACAGAACGTGCTTTTTCAAGTCCATTAGACAAAAACTACTCCCCTGGCACTTATGTTTGTGCCGGTTGTGAAACTCCACTTTTTAAGAGTGAACATAAGTTTAACTCTGGTTCTGGATGGCCAAGTTTTGATCGTGAAATCAAAGGTAATGTTGCTTTTTCTGTAGATTACAATATTGGAATGGCACGTACTGAGGAGCATTGTGCTACTTGTGGCGGACATTTAGGGCATGTTTTTAATGATGGCCCTCGTAAAACAACAGGAAAACGCCATTGCATCAATGGGGCTGCACTAATATTTATACCTAAAAATGAGTGAACAAAAACTAAAAAAATCCGAAGAAGAGTGGAAAAAAGAGCTGACTGATGCACAGTACACTATACTCCGCAAAAAAGGCACAGAACGACCGTTCACTGGTGCATACAACATGCATTTCGAAAATGGAACCTACCATTGCGCAGGGTGTGATACTCCTCTTTTTGAAAGCCATACCAAGTTTGATGCCGGGTGTGGTTGGCCAAGTTTTGACGCGTCTATCAAAGGAAACGTGACTTATATTTTGGACAAAAGCCACGGCATGATGCGCACTGAAATTGTCTGTTCTTCTTGTGATGGTCACTTAGGCCATGTGTTTAATGACGGGCCAACGGCAACGGGAACTCGCTATTGTGTAAACTCCATTAGCATCGATTTTAAAAAATCATAAGCGCGTTAAAAACTTCCGTCTACTTTAGTTCATTTCTGCTTTATTTATAGATTTAGGTTTTGTAAATTTGCAACTTCTAACAACGACTAAAGATACTAAGGTATGAGTAAATATGATGTGATTGTTTTGGGCAGTGGTCCTGGCGGATATGTAACTGCCATTCGCGCTTCTCAATTAGGACTAAAAACTGCTGTAATTGAAAAAGAAAGTCTTGGGGGTGTATGCCTCAACTGGGGCTGTATTCCTACAAAAGCACTTTTAAAATCAGCGCAAGTTTTTGAATATCTAAAACATGCAGGGGATTATGGCTTAAAAGTCGAAGCATACGACAAAGACTTTGATGCGGTAGTCAACCGAAGCCGTAATGTAGCTGAGGGCATGAGCAAAGGGGTGCAGTTTTTAATGAAAAAAAATAAAATTGACGTCATTTCTGGTTATGGATCAATAAAACCAGGTAAAAAAGTAGACGTTGATGGTACAGAATACAGTGCCGATCATATCATTATTGCTACTGGAGCACGTTCACGTGAACTTCCGAGCTTACCTCAAGATGGCAAAAAAGTCATTGGATACCGTCAAGCGATGACTTTAGAAAAACAACCTAGAAAACTCATCATTGTAGGTTCTGGTGCTATTGGTGTAGAATTTGCGTATTTCTACAACGCCATGGGTACCGAAGTTACAGTCGTTGAATATATGCCCCGTATCGTTCCTGTTGAAGACGAAGACGTTTCTAACCAATTGGAACGTTCCTTCAAAAAAAGTGGAATCAACATCATGACGTCTACAGAGGTGACAGCAGTAGATACCTCAGGAAAAGGCGTAAAAGCCACAGTTAAAACCAAAAAAGGTGAAGAAACATTAGAGGCCGATATCGTACTCTCTGCTGTTGGGATCAAAACAAATATAGAAAATATTGGTTTGGAAGATGTTGGAATTGTAACGGATCGCGACAAAATTTTGGTCAATGATTTCTATCAAACTAATATCCCGGGTTATTATGCCATTGGTGATGTAATTCCAGGCCCTGCCCTCGCCCACGTCGCTTCTGCTGAAGGGATTTTATGTGTGGAAAAAATTGCGGGACACCATATTGAAGCATTGGATTATGGAAATATTCCGGGCTGTACGTATTGTAGTCCAGAAATTGCAAGTGTTGGACTGACTGAAGCACAAGCCAAAGAGCAAGGATTGGATATAAAAGTAGGTAAATTCCCCTTTTCTGCCTCTGGAAAAGCGAGCGCTGGCGGCAATACCGAGGGCTTTGTCAAAGTGATTTTTGATGCCAAATATGGCGAGTGGCTCGGTTGCCATATGATTGGTGCAGGGGTTACCGATATGATTGCAGAGGCCGTTTTAGGACGTAAATTAGAAACTACAGGCCACGAAGTGCTTAAAACAGTGCATCCGCACCCTACAATGAGTGAAGCGGTCATGGAAGCTGTTGCAGATGCTTATGACGAAGTCATCCACATTTAAAACACAGAACTACATACAAAAGGCGGTCTATGACCGTCTTTTTTTTTAAATAAAACTTTGAAGCGCTAAAGTGTAGCTTTTTAAGCCAAAGCCCAAAATAACCCCTTTAGCGTTGGGTGAAATAAACGAGTGGTGGCGAAATTCTTCTCTGTTGTACGTATTCGAAATATGAACTTCGATAACCGGTGTAGAAATCCCTTTTATAGCATCCCCAATGCCTACGGATGTGTGTGTGTAGGCAGCGGCATTCAGAATAATTCCATCATAAGAAAAGCCAACGTCATGCAGTTTGTCGATGAGCTCCCCTTCTATATTGGACTGAAAATAATCCAATTTGAATTGCGGAAAGTCTGCTTTAAGGGTTTTAAAAAAATCCTCAAACGATTGTGCGCCATAGATTTCGGGTTCACGTTTGCCTAAAAGGTTCAGATTGGGCCCATTGATGATGATGATATTTTTCATACGGTAAAAGTACGAAAGTTATAAAAACAAAAAAAGGAAGCCAAAGCTTCCTTTTTTAAAGTTTATGGAACTAAGCATTAAAAGTTGTAACCAACATATAATTACAGTATATTACTTTTTAATTATTGTGTTTAATCTTTTAAATAAACATATTAAACAAAAAAAAAGCGATGCCGAAGCATCGCTTTTTAATATATCATTAAATACTTATTAGAAGCTGTAAATAGCAGCTAAAGTAAACGTTGATAATCCACCTTGTAAATCATCAGCATCACTGTTCCAGAAAATATCTTCACTAGCAGAATCTAGTCTTAGTTCTGGTCTGATTGTCAAGTTTCCAACAGAGTAGTTTCCAGTTAGCGTTGGAGAAATTACATTAGTATCATCTCCTTCTGATGCCTTAATATTAAAGTACTCAAAACGAAGACCCCATGCAAATGCATCTGAAGCTTGGAATTGTGAATAAGCTGAAAGTGACATGTAGCCTTCAGAACCAGCCAAAGCAGCTCTTGTCCCAGTTAACATAGCATCATCATCCCATGAAGCAATGTTACCATTTAAAGCAACTGAGAAACTATCAGAAAGATCAAATTTAGCTTTCAAATCAATAAAAGTTTCATCTTGACTGCTTAAGAATGAAGCACCGAAATCTCCTTTACTGATACCAGCAGCGATTGAATAATCACCAGAAGTATTCCCAGCAGTAGTTTCAACAGGGTTCATAACACCAAAACCAAGGTTGAAATCATTCCCTAAAGAAAATTGAGCAGCGATACCGTTCATGTTTCTAGGACCGAATGTGTACTGGTGTGAGTAGCTGTAGTGGAAATTGTCTGCAGCAGCAAAATTTTCGTACCCCATCCATGAGTTCCAACGACCCATCATAAGAGTAACTTTCTCAGAAGCATTCCAATACATGTAGGCCTCATTTACTACATCAAAGTCATAGAATTGAGCATTAGCTCTAGGACCGTAAGCTAAATCAGCTACAAAACCTACTTTCGCACCTTCGTAAGATAGTCTAACATTAGCGTTAGCACCTGAAAAACCACGATCGTCATTTCCCATAAGGGCGCTAGGAGCAGATGTAAATCCACCTGCAATTAAGCCATCTGCAAAAGATACTTCATTGGTACCGTTTAAACTAGTGTGAAAATAAGCGTCTACTGAACCTGATACGTTAAACTTAGGCGCCTGTTCTTCCTCTTGTCCAAATGATAAACCTACCACGGCAAGAGACATTAAAGTAATTAATTTTTTCATAATTAATTTATTTTTTTGTTTATGATTAATGGTACAAAGCTATACAAAATAATTAACGCATTGGCATAAAAATCAATTTTTTTTCAATTTCAACGGTAAAATCGTGCACTTTATGGATTTTTTAAGAAGTAGAGCCGAATTCCTTCATTTTATGTTTTTTAACTTAATTTTACCAAAAATTGGGATAAATAATCGAAATTTGCACTAAATCGGAATATCCACATTAAAAAATATTTTACTTATGAAACTTAACTTTATACTGTTTGCTGTATGCTTTTCAGTCACCATTTTTGCTCAAGACCCTGCTAAATACGTCGATAAAATCAACGCCAACGAACTCAAAAAAAAACTCTATGTCTATTCTTCAGATGAATTTCAAGGAAGAGAAGCAGGAACAGAGGGCGAGAAAAAAGCCGTTGAATATCTAAAGAATACATACCTGTCTTTAGGGATTGCTCCAGCACAGGCCAATGGCGATTATTTTCAAAATGTTCCGCTCAAACTGATGAAAACACCAAACGTAAGCATTACTATTGAAGGAACTACTTACGATTATTATGATGATTTTATTGCGGTTTCATCTGGAGTGTCAACAACTATTGAAGCTGATGAGATTGTTTTTGTGGGTTATGGAATAAAAAGTGACCTTTATAATGACTACGAAAATTTAGATGTTAAAGATAAAGTGGTTGTAGCAGTATTTGGTGAGCCCAAAGACGACAATGGAAATTATATTGTTTCTGGAACCAAAGACATTTCGAAGTGGTCCAATGGCCGACAATCACTAAGTTCCAAGCGCAATCTTGCAAAAGAATTGGGCGCAAAAGCTTTTATTTTAATTGATCAACCAATGTTTAAGCGTTATTCATCCTATTATAAAGCCGTTGAAAAACGTGGCGGCGAAAGCAATTTAGCACTCGATGTGGAGGCAGATTCGTTTTATGGCTTCTTGGCAGGAGATGATATGGGAGCTCAACTTATTGAAAAGACCAACGGAACCTTCGAGAAGGCAATTTCTATTTCCTACAACAACGCTTCTGAGCCCATTTCTTCAGAAAACGTTGTGGCTATAATTCCTGGTAGTGAAAAACCTGAGGAATACATTATTCTTTCTGCGCACCTCGACCATGTGGGGATGCACGATGGAGAGGTATTTAATGGCGCCGACGACGATGGTTCAGGAACCATAGCTATTCTAGAAATCGCAAAAGCGTTCAAAGCTGCCGTTGACAATGGTGAAGGGCCAAAACGTTCAATCGTATTTTTGCATGTCACTGCAGAAGAAAAAGGGCTTTTAGGTTCTCAATATTACACCGATTTTGACCCTATTGTTCCTCTGAAAAACACGTTGGCAAACCTTAATATTGACATGATTGGAAGAACTGACCCTAAACGAAAAAAAGGGAGACGCAATTATATTTATCTTATCGGAAGTGATAAATTGAGTACAGAACTTCACGAATTGTCTGAGGAAGTTAATGAACAATATACCAATGTAGAACTGGACTACACGTACAACGATGAAAATGATCCTAATCGTTTTTATTACCGTTCTGACCACTACAATTTTGCAAAAAATAACATTCCTGTCATCTTCTATTTCAATGGTACACACGCCGATTATCATAAGGCTACCGATACGCCAGACAAAATTGAATACGATTTATTGGAAAATAGAGCACGATTGATTTTTTATACTGCCTGGGAACTTGCCAACAGAAAAGACCGCATTATCGTCGATAAGGTTTTTAAGTAGAAACAATTAATAAAACCAAAAAAGCTTCTCTACAACAGAGAAGCTTTTTATTTTGGGGTGGAAGATCGGTCTCGAACCGACGACCTCCTGAACCACAATCAGGCGCTCTAACCAACTGAGCTACAACCACCATTTTGCACACAAAAAATGTGCATGCAAATGTATCACATTTAAGATTTTATACAAAGATTTTTTTTTAATTTATTTTAAATCAAATATGGAATCAACAGCCAAAAGACGATCGGATGTAAAGCCCTCGGCATAGGCCGTATGCACCAAACGACCCAGGTCTGCTGCTCTGTAGCGAACACTTTCCATAAAATTTTTGCTCGAAATAGGCGTTTCAGGTGCTTTGCTTTTTGGATTAAAAAATTGAGATTTATACGCCGCAACCGCAGCCATTTTCGCCTCAATAGAAGAGCTGATATCTACTACAAAATCTGGAGTGATATTTTTCCATTGAATGTAACTGTAGACCACTTTTGGTCGCCAAGCCTTTTGGAGTTCGCCAGTCTTGTCGTGAGTCTCAATTTTCATCAACCCACTCAAAAAACAAGCATCGCGTACCAAAGCAGAAGATTTGGCATGATCAGTATGGCGGTCTTTTACGGCATTGCAAAAGACAATCTCTGGCTGGTAATGACGTATTTTTTTTATGATTTCGAGTTGGTTTTCTTTGGTATTGAATACAAAACCATCTGGAAATTCTAAATTTTCTCTTGTATGAACCCCTAAAATTTTTGAGGCGTTATTGGCTTCTTCTGCTCTGATTTCTGCACTTCCTCGTGTTCCAAGTTCTCCGCGGGTAAGGTCTATAATGGCTACGGTTTTGCCCTCTTGAATCGCTTTGTGTAGTGTACCCCCACAGCTCAACTCTACGTCGTCCGGATGGGCACCAAATGCAAGAATATCTACGTTCATAACCTCTACTTATTTTTACTGTTTTCTAATGCTTGTTCAATGTCAAAAATCAAATCTTTTTTAGATTCAATCCCAACAGAAAAACGAATCAATTGATTTGAAATGCCTTGCGCCTTACGCTCTGCTTCAGAAAGTAAAGCATGAGAGGTTTTGGCGGGTAAAATCATCGTACTTTCAACACCAGCCAAACTCATAGAAGGCTTGATTAATTGCAATGATTTTAAAAACGAAACCGTATCGTATGCATTAGACAATTCAAAAGACAACATGGCGCCAAATCCTTTCATTTGGATTTTTGCTAATTGATGATTTTCATGCGTAGCAAGACCCGGGTAATACACATGCTTTATGGCTTCGTTTTGGTGTAAAAAACGAGCAATTTTTTTTGCATTTTTTTGTTGTGCTTTTACACGAATGGCCAATGTTTTCATACTGCGTTCCAATAGCCAAACGGAATAGTCACTAAGGTTACCACCAAAATCTTTGGCCAAATCCCAAATTTGATCCATAATTGCTTGCGATGAAGCTATCGCACCAGCAGAGATATCGCTATGACCACCAAAATATTTTGTAGCGGAATGAATCACAATATCTATTCCAAGCGTCAATGGTTTTTGTACGATTGGCGTTGCAAACGTATTATCTATGGCCGTTGTGATGTTGTGCATTTTGGCAAGCTTTGCGACAGCAAACAAATCAACTAATTTGAGGAGTGGATTCGATGGAGTTTCCACATAAATAAGTTTAGTATTTTCTTTTATGCATGCTTCAAATGAACTGGAGGATAAATCCTTGGTGAAGGTGTACGCTATGCCATAAGACTTAAAATGTGCTTCAATAAAATTACGTGTTCCCCCATAGATATCGTTTTGAATTACGGCATGGTCACCTGATTTTAGTAGGGTGAGCATGACGGCAGATATGGCGGCCATTCCAGACGAAAAAAGCATTCCAGCTTCGGCATCTTCCAACGCGGCAACTTTTTTGCTTAAAAATTCTTGATTAGGCGTGTTGAAATAGCGGGGATAGCGTTTTGGATCTTGATCTATAAAATCGTATGATGTTGAAAGGTATATAGGAGATACTGCCCCTCGATAGATAGGGTCCTCCACTGCACCAGTATGGGTACATATGGTACGTTCACCTAGTTTTTGTTTTGACATTAAAAGTGTTTATTAAACGCTATTTATTATCTAAATCGTTGAACTGTTTGATAAGAACAAATGCCCAGATTGCGACGCAAACGGATACAAATACGGAAAAATAGAGTACGATGTCGTTAGCGGCCAAGGCGAAAGAGTTTAAAAAATATCATTAGACCAACAAGCATAGGCGCCCAGATCCCTACAAAAATTCCGTGTAATTGATGTCCTGAAAAAAATAAATATTCAGACACTATAATAATAAGAACACACAAAAGCAACAACAGTGTATTGGTGATTCCTAATAATTTTACAAATTTCATTGAAGCATAAATTTTAGACCTTAAAAATAGAAAAAAAATAATATTAATTGTTCAATAAAATGGAAAAAATATAATCTTGAAGAATTATCTTCGCAAAAAACTAATGATGCTTAAAGCTGTTTTATTCGATATGGATGGTGTACTAGTAGACACCGAACCCCTACACCACAAAGCGTATCAACAGATGTTTTCTGAAGTTGGAATTGATGTGCGTTCAGAAATGTATGATGGGTTTACAGGGCAATCGACCTACGGCATTTGTGTTCAGCTTTGCACACATTTTAATCTTCAACAAAACCCCCAAGAATTGGTACAAATCAAGCGAGATAATTTTACCAAACTCTTTTTTGAGGATGATGATTTACAACTATTGGAAGGTGTCAAAGATTTGATATTGGATTACCACGCTAATGGTTTGATACTGGTACTCGCCTCCTCTGCTTCTATGTTTACCATCAATAACGTCATGAAACGCTTTGATTTAGACCAATATTTCACAGACAAATTGAGTGGTGCCGATTTAAAAGCTTCAAAGCCACACCCAGAAATTTTTATCAAAGCCGCTGCATCTGCAGGTGTTTTACCAAATGAATGCATCGTGATTGAGGATTCTACCAACGGTATAAAAGCCGCAAAAAGTGCTGGTATTTTTTGTGTGGCGTACAAAAGTGAACATTCCAAAAACCAAGATTATAAACTTGCCGATATGTTGATTTCGGATTATAAAGAAATCAACTTTGAGCGCATCCAAAGTATATTAGACTAAGCTTTATTTGGCATAAAACTTTCGGTGCTTTGTGTAAGCCAATACACTCAAAATAGTAATTATAAGCAGACTAGCGCCAATGTAGGTGATGCTGATTTCTTGATCGTCCTTTGCATATGAATGTAATCCAGCGAGGTAAAAATTCACGCCAAAATACGTCATCAGAATACTTCCAAATGCGAGCACTGAAGCAATGTTAAAAATCAATCGGTTTCTAAGCCCTGGAACTAAACGCATATGAATTACAAAAGCGTAGATCATAATACTAATAAGCGCCCACGTTTCTTTGGGATCCCATCCCCAATAACGCCCCCAACTCTCATTGGCCCACATACCGCCTAAGAAATTGCCAATGGTGAGCATCACTAAACCAACTGTTAGCGCCATTTCGTTTATAACGGTTAGCTCTTTGATATTCAACTCCATTTTGGTTTTATTCTTTTTGGTCGTCAAAATCATCAATAAAAGACAGATGATTCCTAAAATCATACCCAAAGCAAATGGGCCGTAACTTCCAACAATGATAGCCACATGAATCATCAGCCAATAACTGTTCAATACGGGTTGTAAATTACCAATTGAGGGATCCATCCAATTCCAATGCGCGATCATCAAAATCATGGCTGTCACAAATGCTGTAGAGGCAAAAGTGAGGTTGCTTTTTTGGCCGAGCATTACGCCAAATGCCATCGTTGCCCAAGCCACATAAATCATAGATTCGTAAGCATCACTCCATGGCGCATGACCAGAAATATACCATCGTGCAATCAGCCCAGCAGTGTGTAAACCAAAGCAAACATATAGTAAAACTTTAAAGATATTTACCGATAGTTTCAATACTTTACTTTTGTCTCTTAAAATCTGAACAATTAATAAGACAAACATCAAACTGCTGGCATACATATACCAACTGAATAATTTTTTAAAAATATCGTATGTGTTGTATGCAATCTCAGCATCAATTTTTTCATCCGAAAGCATGGCATCTCCGCCATATCGCTTTTGCGTTTTCTTTAGTGCTGCTAATAGTTTTTGACTTTGAGCAAAATCAGTTTTTTGCATCTTATCATTCTGTAAAGTCGCCAAATAGGCCAAAAATCCTGTTCGGATAAAGTTGGCGTACAAAGAATCCGTCAAAACAAACTCTTTTTGGACAAATTCTTTAGGGGAAACCCATTTGTTGTTTTCATCGTCTGGAATTGGAAAAAGACGTAGGGCATCGCCTTCCAGCGTATTAAACAATAGACTCACACGCTGATCGGCCTCTTTAAACTCTTTTTGTATTGCTGTAGGTACTTGAGCACTGTAGGCATCTTCGAGGTAAGGGCCAAGCTTGTAATTTAAGTTCTTATCCAAAAAATCAATGAGTGCAGCATGCTTTTGCTTTTTTGGAATACCTATTAAGTTACGAATCGTATCGGCTTTTTTTGGTTTTAAATAAATTACTGGAACATTGTACCACAACTGAGGGCTCTCTTGCATGGATAAAAACACTTGATCGGCTGTAAAATTTTGATAAGTATCCTTTTTGGAAAGTTTTCTCAGTAGTTCCGAAGCATAAGTATTCACAGGTTTCATCCGTCCGTCTGAATCTTGAATCACCAAATGACCAAATCGTTCTGACTCCTCGACAGGGGTGATATTGGCTAGTAATATAGAATCTATTTGTTGCTCTGTAGGACGAAGCATTTGATGATTTGAAGTATGTGTTGTTTGGGAAAAACCGCTTAGAGAAAATAATGTAAATAGTACAACGCTAAGTGTAGCTTTTTTACGTTTTATTTTATCCAATTGCTTGCGTAAAACTTCCATTCTAGCGCCTTTACTGAGTAAAATAGCCATTAAACCAAAATACAATAAATAATACCCAAGATAGGTAAACCAAGTGCCCCAATAATCGTGATTTACAGATAAAATAGTTCCTTTTTCGTCGGGATCAAAAGAGGATTGAAAAAACTTATAGCCTCTATGATTTAGAATATTATTCATGTAAATATGAAAATCAAAATCGCCTTCGTTCTTATCAAAAACAGTAACCTTACTTTCAAATGATGAATAGCTTTTTTCGGTGCCTGGATAACGCTCTGCAATAAAATCATTGAGTTTGATATCAAAAGGAAGCTCCAATATCTTTGAGCCATATTTAAAAGCAAAATCGAGACCGCCAACAGTAACTTGTTTAAAGGGGTTACTCATCCCCTTACCCCCGAGCAATTTTACAGTTTTAGTTTCTCCATTTGCAGCCACTTGAAGGGCAATACCATCTTCATCACCTTTGAGAAGTTCAGATTTTTTAACCACATCAAATACGCCTTTTATGACCGGTTTTGGAAATACAACTGCTTGATTACCAATGATATAGCGAGAACGTAGCTGCAATGGTTGAATACTATCTTTTACAAGTCTGCCTTGTGTACCTGTTGCCATGGTCATGTATTCTCCTTCAAATGGAGATTGAATGGTTAAACCCTGATCAGAATAAGTCAAATTGATCGCTCCTGAGGTGGGTTTGTTTAGCGCGTACAGTACATTGTGAATACTGCTTACTTGCCCAAGTTTTAAGAAGTGATTGTGTGGTGCGCCCCCACCCGCTTCTACCAACTTTAAGTAATATTCTCCATTATCATCTGGAACTATATCTTCTTCAGCACCAGAAATAAATTCCGTAAGTATAATGCTTACAGGCGTATTTCCATACTCAGTGTCTAAAGTATATTCATTTTCTAATCGTGGAGAAAAATCAACTTCATCATTGTGTACAAGGCGTTGGAGTTGGCCATCTATTTTATAATCGCCATCGATGTAGGTTGTCAAATATGTTTTTTGAGATAAATAAGTGTTTTCTGTTGCACCTTCGCGAATGGACATCATCCCCTCGAATCCGTAGTAGCGTGTAATGAATGCACCAAAAAGAATAAAAATAAAAGATAAATGCAGCGTGAGTGTGGCCCATTTTTCTTTACGTAACAAACGGTATCTAAAAATATTGCCCACAAAATTGGCCATAAACAGCACCATAATAGCTTCAAACCACCAGGCGTTATAAATTAGTGTTCGCGAATATGGAGTTGGTGATGTACTTTGCCCTTGATCCAAAAAAGTACCAACGGCCATAGCTACGGCATAAACGATAAACAGAACTGCTGTAAGACGGGTAGAAAAAAGGATGTTAGCTATTTTTTTGAGCATTAAAAATGACAAATTTTGTGGATGACAAAGGTACTTACTTTTTGCAAAAAAGTAATTTTAAAATGATGGTTTTAACACTAATTTTAATAATTATTTCATAAAGCAGTTTGTAAACTTTTAAAAGACCTGATTCTTGCGTAAATTAGCGTTATGATTTCTGTAGTTGTTTTAGGAGCTGGACATGTAGGTACACACTTGTGTAATGCCATTAACAGCGCTGAACAATTAAAACTTACCCAATGGTACAACAGATCAAAAATTGATAGTTCTACAACTTTGATGGACGTTACTCAGGTGCATGATTTGAATGATCTCGCCGATGCTGATGTGTATATCTTAGCGGTTAGTGATGGCCATGTCGAAGAACTATCCAATCAACTTCCATTTGAAAATCGTTTGGTTGTACATACTTCAGGAAGTGTACCTATGCGGTTTCTAAATAACAAAAACAGACGTGGTGTTTTTTACCCATTACAAACCTTTTCAAAGACTGCTCCATTAGATTTCAAAGATGTGCCCATATGCATTGAAACTACAAATAAAGGCGATCGGCTTTTGCTTAAAACGTTGGCTGAACACTTGGGAAGTCCTGTATACACCATTGATTCCCAGCAACGACAAGC
Organism: Formosa sp.; assembly: GCA_038138145.1. GTDB lineage: Bacteria > Bacteroidota > Bacteroidia > Flavobacteriales > Flavobacteriaceae > UBA3537. The sequence goes on along the minus strand of JAYQDD010000001.1, from coordinate 217,111 downwards.
ATTGCATTTGTCTGCAGTTTTTGTGAATAATTTTGCCAATCAGCTATACCGTATTGCTCATGAACTAACCGATGAAAAAAGTTTGGATTTTGAAATTTTAAAACCTTTAATTTCAGAAACTGCAAAAAAAATAAACCATATATCCCCCTATATGGCACAAACGGGACCAGCAAAAAGACGTGATCAAAAAACCGTACGCACTCATTTGAAACTTTTAGAAAATTATCCAGATTACAAAAAACTTTACGAGCAATTAACAACATTAATTCAAAAAACTCATGGCTAAAAAAAATTACAAAGCGCTATTGAAAAACATAACTACGCTCATTTTTGATATAGATGGTGTACTTACCGATAGTTCGCTTTTGGTGACCACTAATGGCGATTTACTTCGTAAAATGCATACAAGAGATGGCTATGCGCTACGCGCTGCTGTTGAAGCAGGATTGAATATTTGTATCATCTCTGGTGGGAAAAATGAAGGTGTTCGTCAGCGCTTAGAAGGTTTAGGTATAAAGGAGATTATTTTGGGAGCGCACGATAAAGTACAGCACTACAACCAATTATTGGAAAAATACAACTTAAACGCAGATGAGGTTCTGTACATGGGTGATGATATTCCAGACTTTCCAGTAATGAAACTCGTGGGGCTACCCTGCTGTCCACAAGATGCAGCACCAGAAATTAAAGCGATTTCTGATTATATTTCTCATGTAAACGGGGGTTGTGGTGCAGCTCGAGATGTTATAGAGCAAATCATGAAGGTTAAAGGATTGTGGATGAATGATTTTGATGCTCAAAATGATTAAACACTAACCATGCTAAAAGACTATTTAAAGGATAAAAACCTCATCTTAGCATCAGCATCGCCAAGACGGCAAGAACTGCTCAAAACTTTAGGTATCCCTTTTGAAGTACGGCTAAAACACATCGAAGAACATTACCCAAACAACCTATCCCATAGTGCAATTTCCGATTATCTAGCAAAGTTGAAATCCAATGCATTTGTAGAGGAATTAGACCCTCAAGATATTCTAATCACAAGCGATACCATTGTATTGCACAACAACACAGCTCTGGGCAAACCAACATCAAAAGAAAATGCTGTTCAAATGTTGCTCAACCTCAGCGGGAATACCCATGAGGTCATTACCTCTGTTTGTCTAAAAACAATAGACCGCGAAATTGTTTTTCATTCCTCTACCAAAGTAACATTTAAAACATTAACCCAGCAAGAAATTCATTTTTACGTGCAACACTTCAATCCTATGGACAAAGCTGGTGCTTATGGTATACAGGATTGGATAGGGCAAATTGGAATCACAAAAATTGAGGGCTCCTATTACAATGTAATGGGTTTTCCTATTGACAAAATATATACTCAACTACTGAAGTTCTCGAAAGAATGCTAAAGCTCTTTTTTCGTTGTAATATATATTGTCTTTAGTCACAAAACCAACATGACCTCCGTATTTTGGCGTTTCCAAATGTACAAAGGAACTTTTGCGCGCAATGTCGTACGGAAAACATGAAGGCGTTAAAAATGAATCATTTTTAGCATTCAGCAACAACACTGGTGTTTTTATAGAAGATAAATAGTGTAGACTACTCGATTTTTGATGATAATCCGCTATATCTTTAAACCCATTCGCTTTAGCAGTATACACCTCATCCAAAGCACGAAGTGTCCAAACAGAATATAATGTTTTTCTGGAAATTCGCTCTGGAAATTGGCGTTGTTTTTGCATTAATTTGTACTTCAAACCAATCATAAAATATATATGGAATAATATATTTTTGAATTGATGTAATGCTTTTGAAGATGAGGCCAGATCTATAGGAACCGATACTGCCATAGCGCCCTTAATTTTGGACGGTATGGCGTTACCCTCACCTAAATACTTTAAAACAATATTTCCACCCAAGCTTATGCCTTTTAGGAAAATAGACGTGTATGAATAGTTTTTGAGTATATGAGCAATAACATCTTGTAAATCATCTGTTTGCCCAGAATGAAACGTAGAGAATTTTTTGTTTTGTTCACCACTGCAACTTCTAAAGTTCACACAAACAGCATCAATATCATGGGCATTAAAATACTTTGCCACACCTGAAACATAAGGACGTTGTCCATGGCCTTCCATTCCATGAAGTAAAACTACAAGCTGTTTTGAGGGTTTTGCTCCACTACTCCAATCTAAATCCATAAAATCTCCATCACGTAAGGTTATACGCTCTCGTTGTTGATCAATTTTTACACGGCGAAATAAACCCGAAAATACCGTGGAAATAAATGCGCTTTTAAATAAAAATCTGGGCGTGAAATAAGATTTAACTATGGGCATCTAACAGTTTTATTTTCAATATATTTTTTGATTTTGAAGTCGCCAAAAAGCGTGCATCTGAACGCATGCCAACAACCCAAACAATAGCTTCATTATAACACAACAGCAATACTTTTGCTTTTTGAATTAGAGAAAGTTTTTCATCTTTGAAATATTTACTCAATTTCTTTTTACCAGACATTCCTGAAGGATGAAAAAAATCACCTTCAGACCACGAACGTAAAACAAGTGGAAATTGAATTTTATCTAAATCTAAAAATATTGTCTTTTGGGAAGATTGTTTTAGCACTGAACAACTTTGCAATTGAAGTGCCATCCCGAATTGGTCAAGATTTATGAATGCATTCTCATTTTCGATAGTCATATAGAAACGTTCATTTGATTTTTTTTTAGTTAAAATCAATGATGACCGATTTTTTAAAATCGTGTGTGTTTCAGAATGTATTTGCTTTCCAGATTGAGCATTAACCAAATTTAACAGCTCATCATAATCTGTGAATCCAAATTGATGAAATAATGGGTGCAAATAAGCACGAAGTGGTTGAAGCTTTTTTAACTCAACAATGGAATAATGCACTTCCTCAGAATTTGAGGATTCAATGATTTTTTTTTCTACATCTTTGAGGTGATTTTGTAACAAGTTTTGTGAAGCTTTAAGGTGCGCTTGTGTGGTGCTCAAGGCATCCATAAATGAAGGAAAAACAGTCTTCAATACAGGAATTAGTTCATGACGCAAGTGATTACGCTGATACTTTACATCCGCATTACTGCTGTCCGTACACCATTTAACAGCATTGGCTTTAGCATAGCTTAGAATTTGAGCTCTTGAAAAGGGCAACAAAGGTCTGATAACATATTTATTTTTCTCTGGGATACCAACAAGGCCATCAATTCCTGAACCTCGATTTATATTGATGAAAAACGTTTCTAAATTATCATCCGCATGATGAGCAGTCAAGAGCGTATCAAAATGATGTTGCGTTCGTAATTGTTCAAAAAAATCGTAGCGCAATTGACGTGCTGCCATTTGAACCGATAGTTTGGAATTTTCTACAAATTTATTCGTGTCAAATTGTTCAGAAAAAACAGTCAAGTTGTGGTTTTTGGCAAAATCAACGACAAAACGTTCTTCTGCATCACTTTCCTCCGCTCGTAACTTGAAATTACAATGTGCAATGGAAATATTTAACGATGATTTTAGGCATAAATCAACAAGCACCATACTGTCTAATCCCCCTGAAACTGCCAACAAAATTTTTTGGTGGTACAGTTCTGGAAAATAATGTTTTAAATGTTCTTCAAATGCAGTTAACATGCTGCAAAAATACAAATTAATTCTCGAGAGCTTCTCTAAGTGCTTGCGCTTTTACAAGGCATTCTTCATATTCTGATTCTGGCTTACTTTTGGACGTAATGGCACTTCCTACCGAAAATGATATGTAGGCTTTTGACGCGTTGTACAAAATACTCCTAATAACGACATTAAAATCAAAATCCATAGACGGTGTGAAATAACCTATTGCTCCAGAGTACAACCCTCGTTTTGAATCCTCCAAACGATCGATAAGTTTCATCGCTGATATTTTAGGGGCACCAGTCATACTCCCCATAGGGAAGGTGGATTTAATCACATCAATAGAAGAATAATCATCTTTAATTTCGGCTACAACCGTGGATATTAAATGATGAACTTGTGCAAAAGTGTAAGGTTCACAAAGCTCATCAACTTTTACAGAGCCTCTTTGTGCAATTCTTGACAAATCGTTACGCACCAAATCAACAATCATTACATTTTCGCTACGTTCTTTAATGTTGGCCTCAAGATTCGTTTTCAGTTCTAAGTCTTCAATAGTATTATTAGACCGTTTTGAGGTGCCTTTTATAGGTTGTGAAAGTACTTTACTTCCGTTCTTTTTTAAATACCGTTCTGGAGAAGCAGAAAGCGCATAGTGATTTCCGTTCTTAAAATAAGCAGAAAAAGGTGGTGTGGAACGCGCTTGAAGTTTGTGAAAAGTTGCTAATGGATCGATGTTACCATTGGCGAAAAATTCCTGACAAAAATTGGCTTCATAAATATCACCTCTTTTGATATGATGTTGTAATGTTTCGACCTTTTGAAGATAGGATGTTTTTGGTGTTCTGGAAGATATTTCAAGTTGTACAGATCCGCTTTTTTTTGAAAAATTAGATTGATTTCTAATGGCTTGAAGATCGTCTTCTATTTCAGCGGAAAATTCATTGAGATAATGAATACGCACTTCATCACCATGAAGCATGAATATTTTTTTGGGTTGAAAAAAGACTAAATCTGGAAAGTTTAACCCATCAAAATTTGAAGATTCTAAATCTTCCAAATCATTTTTTAAATCATAAGAAAGATAACCAAATAACCAATCTGAAGTAGCTTTTGTATAGCGATCTAAGGCATCAAAACCCTGATGGACATCAGTTTGTAAACGCGAAAATGCATCCACGGCCAGAACAGCGTCAAAATTGCTGTGTGTCTGATGATAATCATTAGAATCTAGCCAAACCACTTCTTGAAAAGTATTGGCCCATTGCAAAAGTTGCCTTTTGAATTGTTCTTTATCTTTAAGCTTAATATGCTGGTGCGTTCTCAAAAAAGTGATGCAACTTAAATTCAGTTGTAAATTTAATCAGATATTTGAAATATACACCTACTTTCTAAGAATACATTACCTTTGAAGAAATTTTATGATTTGGAAAATTTTAGCGATTTCAAACTTTCTCCTGCCTTAGACAGCGCTCTAGAGCGTCTAAACTTTATCCATCCAACGCCCATACAACAACACACGTTTTCAAAAATATGTTCTGGAAAAGATCTTGTTGGAATTGCGCAAACAGGTACTGGAAAAACATTGGCTTACACACTACCCCTTTTGAGAAACTTGATGCAGCCACCAAAACATTCACCACGAATTTTGATTCTTGTGCCCACCAGAGAATTGGTGCTTCAGGTCGTTGAGGGTGTCGAACAATTGTGTACTGAACTGCCCTTCAAAACCATAGGCATATTTGGAGGCACCAACATCAATACCCAAAAAAAACAAGTCGATGAAGGTGCAGATATTGTAGTCGCTACGCCAGGTCGTCTGTATGATTTGGCTATAAGCAGAGCTTTGCGCCTTAAAGATGTGCAAAAACTGGTCATCGACGAAGTAGATGTTATGCTTGATCTTGGGTTTAGACATCAACTTATCAATATTTTTGATGTTCTCCCTGAACAACGGCAAAACATCATGTTTTCTGCCACAATGACCTCTGAAGTAGATCAGCTTATTTCAACATTTTTTAAGAGTCCAAACAAAGTTTCTACAGCTCTTTCTGGAACTCCGCTAACAAACATTAAACAGTACCGATATGATGTACAAAATTACAATTCAAAACTGAACCTGTTGATTCATCTATTGAACAATAAAGATAAGATGAATAAAGTGCTTGTTTTTGTTGATCAAAAGCGAATTGCCGATCGATTATTTGAAGCGCTGACCTTAAATTTTGGTAATGAATGTGGCGTTCTTCATTCGAATAAATCTCAAAATTACCGCCGCAATGCGATTGAGGAATTTAGGGAAGGTACCTCAAGGATTTTAGTGTCTACCGATGTTATGGCCCGTGGTATAGACATAGATCTGGTATCGCATGTAATTAGTTTTAATACCCCTGAATTTCCCGAAAATTATATGCACCGTATAGGAAGAACGGGGCGCGCACAAAAACAAGGAGAAAGTATTTTATTTTCTACAAAAAAGGAGCAAGAATACTGGAAGCAGATTGAATCCTACATGAATTTTGAAATCATGGTCAATCCATGGCCAATGGAAGTAGAAATTTCGCATGAACTGATGCCAGAAGAACGAAATATCATAAAAGAGCGGTACAATCCGCACAAAAAAACAGATAAAAATGCCCCTGGCCCCGCCTTTCACGAAAAAAAAGAAAAAAACAAAAAAGTTAACCTCGGCGGATCATATAGAAAAACAATTGCCAAAAAATACAAAAAGCCTAAAACTAGAGGGGATAAAAATTTTAACCGACGCAAACGCAAGTAATTACACCAACTTTAGCTTTTCCAAAGCTGTCTCTCTATAATTTCTAATCAGTTTTTCTCTGATGCGTTTCAATTTCATTTTGATAGCACTCTCTCCTAATCCAAATAGCTCTGCAAGTTCTTTTACACTAATACGCCAGCAGTATTTCATAAATATCAAATGTTGTTCGTGTTTTGGAAGAAGACTAAACGCATGCTTTAACCGCATGAGCTTAAACGGATCAATTTCACATGAATCGTAGTTGTAACTAAAAAAATACGCACTTAATTCTTCGGGATCTATGTGTCGATCTTCTAATTTTCGATACCTTATTGTTCGGATGTGGCTAATACAATAATTTTGAGCAAAACTATATAGCCAAGTAGAAAATTTTGATTTGAAAGAAAACGTATGTAGCTTTAAGAACATCTTAGAAAAAATTTCTTGAGAAACATCTCTGCATCTTGCTTATTCTTAAAAAAGCTTAAACAACGATTATATACAAATTCATAATGACGATCATATAAGGTTTCAAAAAGTTGTGCATCATTGTTTTGAACAATGGCACGTACGAGCGCTTCGTCTGTTGGTTGGATATATTGTTTGTTCAAGTTCAAAGCGATTGGGGTTGCTTTTAATACCACATTGCTGAGGCGTTATGTTAATATTTATGAAATTTGTTTAATGTAAATGCTAAAACATTAGACAATTCACTGTAAATCAATCACTTAAATATAATTTATTTTTTAAAACAAAAAAATACTTTGTGTTTAAAATAAAAAAAAGCGGTCAAATTTGACCGCTTACGTTGATATTAAAGAGTTATGAATTATACATGCAATGCTCGGTCATCAGTCGCTGCAAGAGCAGCTTCTTTTATGGCCTCAGTAAATGTGGGGTGGGCATGAGACATTCTGGAAACATCTTCAGCAGAGGCACGAAATTCCATGGCTACAACAGCTTCAGCAATGAGGTCTGCACAACGTGCACCAATCATATGGACACCAAGGATTTCGTCTGTTGCTTGATCGGCAATTACTTTCACAAAACCATCTAAATCCATACTAGCGCGGCTTCTCCCAAGTGCACGCATTGGGAATTGCCCAGTTTTGTAGGCAACCCCTTCGTTTGTAAGCTGTTCCTCTGTTTTTCCTACCGAGGCAACTTCTGGCCATGTGTAAACCACTCCGGGAATTAGGTTATAATTGATATGTGGTTTTTGACCCGCTATAGTTTCTGCCACAAATACACCCTCTTCCTCTGCTTTATGGGCCAACATAGCACCTCTAACAACATCGCCAATGGCATAAATATTAGTAGTAGATGTCTGTAAATGTTCATTCACTAGTACTTGTCTTCGATCATTCAATTGGACCCCCGCGGCCTCTAAATTTAACCCTGCCGTATAAGGACTTCTCCCCACTGAGACCAAGCAATAATCGCCCTCAAAAGTAACGGTTTCTCCTTTTTTGTTTTCAGCAGTTACAGTCACAGTATTGCCATCGCGTTGCACTGAAGTCACTTTGTGTGCAGTATTAATTTTAAATTTTTGCTTTTTAAGAACTTTATTCAATTCTTTTGAAAGCCCTTTGTCCATGGTTGGGATAATACGGTCCATGTATTCTATAACGGTAACATCTGCACCTAGACGCTTATAGACCTGACCCAATTCTAGTCCAATAACACCCCCACCAATGATGATGAGGTGTTTAGGAATTTCTTTTAATTTTAAAGCTTCCGTAGATGTAATGATACGTTCTTTATCCACAGCAGCAAAAGGAAGTGTGGAAGGTTTACTTCCAGTCGCAATAATGGTATGCTTTGCTTCAATTTCTTGTGTATCAGTGCCCGTAATATTGATGTGCTTAGCATCTTTAAAAGCACCTACACCTTGATAAACTTCGATGTTGTTTTTTTTCATCAAAAATTCAATACCGACTGTAGTTTGATCCACTACAGATTGCTTTCGAGCCATCATTTTTTCCAAATTAACCTTTACCTCGCCTGGAAGTTCAATGCCGTGGGTGTCAAAATGCTTTACAGCATCTTCATAATGATGGGAAGAATCCAACAATGCTTTACTGGGAATACAACCCACATTTAGGCATGTACCGCCCATTGTTGCATATTTTTCAATAATTGCAACGTTCATACCCAATTGTGCACAGCGAATGGCAGCCACATATCCACCTGGGCCAGAACCAATTACAGCAACATCATATGATTTCATAAATCTTAAATTTTAGTATGAACAAAAGTACAAACTTCCATCCAATAGAAATAGAGAAAAATCTAAATATTTAAAGCGGTTGTATGCTTCACTTCATTGATCATAAACATGCTATGCGTACTGCCGATATGATTTAATTTTGTGAGCTTTTCAATCATGAATTTTCGGTAAGATTCCATGTCTTTAACATGAACTTTTAGCAAGTAATCATAATCTCCACTAAGGTGATAGCATTCCAAAACCTCTTCTATTGCGATAACTTCACGCTCAAACTGCTTTACATTGTCTTGGGTGTGTTGAACAAGTTTTACATGACAAAATGCAACAAAAGATTTGCCTACTTTTTCTTTGGATATTAAAGCAACATAACCTTCAATAAAACCCGTTTTTTCAAGTTTTTTTATGCGTTCATAAATTGCGGTCACAGAAAGTGTTAATTTTGCAGAGAGCGCTTTATTGGTTAGTTTGGCATCTTTTTGAAGAAGACGTAAAATTTTGATATCAAGTGCATCTAATTTCATTTTGAAAAATTATCTTTAAGTGGGTTAATAAGCACAAATTTATAAAAATTTAATCTAAAAAATATTTATAATAAAGATTAATTTTCTATAATTAATAATATCAATTGTTTTTATATCTTAAATTACTGATATTTGATTAAAATTAATCTTTTGAGATATGAACCCAGCAGATTCAATTCAAGACTTACAGTATTTTGGAGAATTTGGAGGCGTTAACCCTTCCATTTCAGATTCATCTACGTATACATTTTTATCAGCCAAAACAATGTTTGACACTTTTGAGGGCAATGCCGATGGGTGTTATTTGTATTCCAGACACAGTTCGCCATCAAACCTCTACCTCGGAGAAGCTTTGGCTGCTATGGAAGGAACAGAAACTTCCAATGTTTATGCTTCTGGGATGGGCGCAATTACATCGGTTATCATGCAATTGTGTAGCGCTGGAGATCATATTGTTTCTAGCCGGACTATTTATGGGGGTACTTATGCTTTTCTTAAAAATTTTACACCTAAACTTAACATTCAAACAAGTTTTGTTGATATCACAAATTTAGAAGCTGTCGAAGCTGCAATTTCAAAAAATACAAAAATACTTTATTGTGAATCTGTAAGCAACCCTCTATTGGAAGTTGCTGATATTCATGCACTTTCAACGATTGCAAAAAAACACAATCTACAGCTTGTGGTGGACAATACCTTTTCCCCCTTGTCCATTTCTCCAAAACAACTTGGAGCAGATATTGTTATTCACAGTCTTACAAAATTCATAAATGGGGCTAGTGATGCAATTGGCGGCGTGGTTTGTGGTTCACAGGAGTTAATTGATAACTTACGCAATGTAAATGATGGAGCAGCCATGCTTTTTGGTGCTACAATGGACAGTTTGCGTGCGGCATCAATTCTAAAAAACTTGCGTACCCTTCACATCCGCATAAAACAACACAGCGCCAACGCCATGTATTTGGCTAAAAAGTTTGAAGGTTTAGGAATTAAAACCGTTTATCCAGGGTTAAATTCTCATCCCTCGCACGAGGAGTTTAAGCGTCAAATGAATATGGAATTTGGCTTTGGAGGTATGCTCACTATAGATGTAGAAACCTTAGAAAAGGCAAATGCGTTGATGGAAATGATGCAGAACGAAAATTTGGGGTATTTGGCGGTTAGTCTTGGATTTTACAAAACCTTATTTAGTGCACCTGGGTCGTCAACTTCTTCCGAAATACCAGAAGATGAACAAAAAGAAATGGGCTTAAGCCCAGGGCTAATTCGTTTTTCAGTTGGATTAGATAATGACATTGAACGTACTTTTCAAGCGATGCAAAACTGCATGAAATCTGTTGGTGTACTCTAAATCCCTTTGAGTCGGTTCCAAAAATTAGTCAAATCCTTTTCGCTGGGATTTTCAGGATAAAAAGGAGCAGCTAACCAACGCTCATTCTCCTTACGAATTGAAAAACTAAAAACAGCTGAATTTGGATCATTTTCGTCCATTAAAGGATATCTCAAATCTTTAAAAATAAATGTACCTTGTACTTCTGCTTTAGAAACGCTATAAAAACCATCACTAAACCAAATTAAGGTTTGAATATCTTTGTCCTCAGCAGGGAGTAAGTCATGATTTTTTGGAATTCGTTGCCATTGTTCAGGCGTACTTTTTTGATCAAAAATAGAATAAAGTGCTATATAATAGGCCGAGTCAGATTCAGCAATGCCGTACCAAAGGATATTATTCAATATGGTGGGCTGACTTCTAAAGCGGGTGTATTCTATGGCATTATTTTCAAGAGAGGACTTGAATACAGAATTCACATAAACTTTATTGAACAGCGTAAAAATCATATAAGACGAACTAATAACAAGACCAAGTTTCAATGTAAATCGTCTGCCCCTTGAGGATCGTTGGAAAAACATCAGTACGATTAGACACAACAAAAAAGGAATTGTATACAAAGGGTCGGCAACAGCGATGTTGTTAAACGCCACCCTGTAGTTTGAAAAAGGAGCAAACAACTGCGTCCCGTATGCCGTAAAACTGTCCAAAATTGGATGCGTAAAAATAGACCAAAAAAACAGTTTTATCCACTCTTTTCTGGTGGTAGTTCCGAAGCGATGTCCACGATTATAACACCAAAACAACAAATAACCAAGTACAACACAGGCCACAAGAGCAAAAGAAATGGAATGCATGAACCCCCTATGAAAAGCCATGGATTGAATTTCATTATCGAATAACCATTTCCCAACAAACACATCCAAATCGGGAATAGTACCACCCAAAGCACCAAAAAGAAGGGCTTTGTTCCCTATTTTTTTTCCTAAAACGGCTTCTCCGCAAGCGGCGCCTAAAACAATTTGTGTTAGTGAATCCATATTTGGTCACAAAAATACACAACTGCTTCATTAATTTTATTGCGGATTTTACTAAATTTTATTTATAAAAAATCAATTAAAATAAAATTCAACATATTTTGTGATAATTTCTCAAAAATTGTATTATTACAACTGATATGAAAGCAGCAAGTGTCGTTGAAATTAGAAAAACGTTAGAGCATTTAGACAAAGACCATTTAAAGCAACTTTGTTTGCGTCTGGCGCGTTTCAAACTCGAAAATAAAGAACTCCTCACCTATCTTCTTTTTGAAGCCGATGATGAACTAAGTTATGTGCAAAGCATTAAAAATCAATTGGATGGTCTCTTTTCAGAAATCAACACCAACAGTTATTTCTACATCAAGAAAAGTGTACGCAAAATTTTGCGTCGTATCAAAAAGTTTGCTCGATACTCCAATAGTCCTGAAACAGAAGTGGAACTTCTGCTTTATGTTTGCCGAAAAATGAATGACATGAACCCTTCAATTTTCAAAAATAAAACCTTAACAAATATATACACTCGGCAGATTGTGTCTGCAGAAAAAAAAACATCAAAACTGCATGAAGATTTACAATATGAATACAATCTTCAGATTGAAAATTTAAAATTATAAATAATGGAAATACTTGGAATTGATATTGGTGGATCTGGAATCAAAGGGGCTATTGTAGACACAAACAATGGGGAACTTGTGAGTGAGCGTATTCGAATACCAACACCAAAACCTGCTACGCCTGAAGCTATTTCTGAGGTCATAAGTACCCTTTGTCAAGAACACCAATGGAAAGGAGTTGTTGGCGTGTCGTTCCCAACTATCATCAAAAAGGGACGGGCAATGCACTTCGGGAATTTGGATAAATCTTGGAAAGGCAGACAAGTAGATGAATTGTTTCAGCAACGAGCAGGCAATACTTTTTTTGTGGTAAATGACGCAGATGCAGCTGCTATGGGGGTTATGGAATTTGGCGAAGGACGAGGCGAAAAGGGATTGGTAATGACCATAACTTTAGGAACAGGAATTGGCTCTGGTGTATTCTTTAATGGCGAACTCCTTTCAAATTTTGAACTTGGAAGACTTTATGGAAAAAAAGGCGATATTATGGAGTATTTCGCTTCCGATGCTGCACGAAAACGCAATGATTGGGATTATAAGAAATGGGGTAAACGCTTAAACTTTTTCCTAAACCATATTGAAAAAAGTTTCAACCCAGATTTAATTATCATAGGCGGTGGCGTAAGTAAAAAAATAGAACATTTTAAAGCATATATAGATATTGAAACCCCGTTTAAAGCTGCTGAACTTAAAAACAATGCAGGCATTGTAGGTGCAGCACTTTTTGCAAGAAGAAATTGTTGATGATCAGAAGGACTCTACACTAATTTAAAATCCTAAAAATAAGCTCGTTGTATAAATCTTTGGGCTTGAGGTTAGCATCCACTCCTTTGCTTTTGGTGTCCATAATTCGAAGTGTTTGAAATACTCCACTTATACGACGCATAGGGAAGTTTTTTGCAGCTGAGACATAATCATCCAAAAAATATGGACTTACGCCAATGGCTCTTGAAAGTGTTTTTGGATTGCGGTCAGTAACAGTGTGAAGGGTCATTAGTTTGGTGAAAAAACTATATAAAGTAGCTACCGTAATGACTATAGGGTGTTGGTTTGTGTTTTCTGAAAAATATCGAACAATCTGATATGCTTTCTTTCGGTTGAGTTGCGCAATAGCTTTTTGGAGTTCAAAATTATTATAGTCCTTAGAAATTCCAATGTTTTCCTGAATAAGCTCTGGTGTAATTGTATCGGTAACACCAATAACCAATTGAAGTTTTTCTAATTCATTTGAAATTTTAGACAAATCATTACCTAAAAAATCAGCGAGTAAATAACTTGCTTTGGGTGTGATTTTAAGATTTCTTTTTTGCAACACTCCACTAATAAATGAAGGTATTTTGCTGTCATAGATTTTTTTACTCTCAAAAACAACGTGAGATTTAGACAGAGCTTTATAGAGTGCTTTTCGTTTATCTATTGATTTATATTTATAGCAAAATACCAATGTGGTGGTTTGCTGAGGATTATTTACATAGGGGAGCAACTGCTCAATAGTCCGGCTAAGGTTTTGCGCCTCTTTTACAATAACAACCTGGCGTGTCGCGATCATGGGGTAACGTTTAGCGATGGAAATTATGTCATCAACTGTCGTGTCTTTTCCATAAAGCACCGTCTGATCGAATCCACGTTGTGTTTCATCAAGAACAGAAGTTTCAATAAATGTCGAAATTTGATCAATAAAAAAGGACTCTTCACCCATCAAAAAATATATTGGATGAATTTTTCCAGATTTAATTTCATTTAAAATAGACTGAACTGTATGCATTAAGAAAAAAATTAGCAAATTTGTAGTGTGCAAAAGCTAAATTTTCCATCTTACAAATTCAGAATCAAAAATAGCGAAAATAAAACGCAAATCTTTGATGAAGTACGTAAAAAATTTGTCGTGCTTCAGCCCGAAGAATGGGTACGTCAGCACTGTTTGCAATACATTATTAAAGAGATGAAATACCCCATTTCATTAATTAATATTGAAAAACAACTACAAGTTCATGGACAAAAAAAACGCTATGATATTGTGCTGTACAACAGCGATGGAAGTGTATATTGCTTAGTGGAATGTAAAGCACCGCATATACCAATCAATCAAGAAGTTTTCGATCAAATTGCTCAATACAACTTAGCATTGGACACTGCTTACATGATGATTACCAATGGCATAAATCATTACTATTGTACCATGAATAAAACATCAAAATCGTATCAATTTTTAGAATCTTTACCTAAATATTCACCACAAAAACCAAAGATTTGAACACAGCCATTGTCATACTGAATTGGAATGGAAAGCATCTTCTTGAAGAATTTTTGCCTTCAGTGGTAAACTTCAGCCAGGGGTATGAGGTTTATTTGGTAGACAACGCTTCCACAGATGATTCTGTAGCGTTTGTAAAACAAAACCATACAAAAGTCAAAATCATAGAATTGGATAAAAATTATGGTTATGCTGGAGGATACAACAGCGCTGTAAAGAAAATTGATGCTGATATTTTATGTTTTTTGAATTCAGATATTTTAGTAACAGAAAACTGGATAGAACCTATTGTTGATTTGTTTAAAAACGATGCAAACACCGTTATTGTACAACCTAAAATTTTAGACCAACAACATCCAAATCAATTTGAATATGCTGGTGCAGCTGGAGGATTTATAGATCAATTGGGATATCCGTATTGCCGAGGCCGAATTTTTGAAACATTAGAAAAAGATACAGGTCAGTACAATGATAATCGACCAATTTTTTGGGCTTCTGGCGCATGCTTTTTTGTGCGCAAAAAAACTTTTGATGCTTTAAATGGATTTGATGAAACTTTTTTTGCACATATGGAAGAAATAGATTTTTGTTGGCGTGCACACAATGCAGGTTTTGGTGTAATGTACACTGGAAATTCGACAGTCTATCATATCGGAGGAGCTAGTTTACCCAAGAGGAACTCAAAAAAAACTTTTTATAATTTTAGAAACAGTCTTTATGCGCTGACCAAAAATTCAAACCACCCTTTATTCGTTGTTATACTTATCCGTTTGATTTTGGATGGTGTCGCTGGGGCCTCGTTTTTATTTTCAGCAAAAGGTAAACACACTTTGGCTATCATAAAAGCCCATGCTGGATTTTATGCTGCTTTACCAAAACTTTTAAACTTTAGAAAACAACAGCAACGCGCTGCTTATATCGGAGAAAAATCAATCGTGTGGTCATACTTTGTGAAAAGAAAGAAAGTTTTTTTTCGGTTAAAAAAACATTAGTGAAATTTATTTCCTTCTTTTAGAAGTATTTTTTAAATTTGACTAAACTTCTAATGATACTCTTCAAAATGAATAAGCTATTTACCCTCGGACTCATTTCCGCCTTAATTTTAACTTCATGTGGCCCAAACAAAGAATTATTGGCCGCTCAAGAAGAACTAAAAGAAACAAAAGATTTACTAAATTCAACAGCGATGAAGCTCAATGTCTGTCTTTCAGACAAAGCAGCAGCCGATGCAAGTTTGGCTGCATTAAGAGAACAATTAAAAGATTTAAGGAAAACAAACGATGCACTGTTCAGTAGCACAAAAGAAATGACTGTTCTTACCACAAAAGGAGCAGAAAATCTTGAAAAAACTCTAGAAAGCTTAAAAGAACGTGATTTAAAAATCAGTCGTTTACAAGATGCCGTTAGCAAAAAAGACAGTGTCACACTCGCTATTGTATCCAGCTTAAAGAAATCTGTTGGTTTAGACGATCCTGACATTGAAATTAATGTTGAAAAAGGCGTGGTTTTCATTTCAATATCCGACAAACTACTGTTTAAAAGTGGAAGTTATGTAGTGACAGAAAAAGCCAAAACGGTTCTTGGTAAAGTAGCCAAAGTTATTTCTGATAAACCTGATTTTGAAGCCATGATAGAAGGCCATACCGACAGTAGAAGTTTCAGTAGTGGTGTTCTCATAGACAACTGGGATTTGAGTGTGAAGCGCTCTACTTCCATCATTCGAGAACTTCAAAAATTAGGGGTAAATCCATCGCAACTTATTGCAGCAGGAAGAAGTAGTTACGTCCCATTAGTAGATAATGAAACCGCAGAGAATAGAGCAAAAAACAGACGAACACGTGTGGTGGTAATGCCAAAAATTGATCAGTTTTATGATATGATTGAAAAAGAAATGAAACAACTTTCTGGTGAATAATACCGACCTCAAACATTATAAAAAGCCCACCTATTGGATGGGCTTTTTATTTGAAAGCTTGTTCCTTTGGTTTATCTTTGCAACGCAATAAAATAACAGCATGAAAATTTCTTACAACTGGCTTAAACAATATGTCAACACGGACTGGGATCCAGAAAAAACATCAGATTTACTCACGGATTTAGGTCTTGAAGTCGAAGGAACTGAAACATTTCAATCTGTAAAAGGGGGGTTAGAAGGCATTGTTGTTGGACAAGTATTGGAATGTGAACAACATCCAAATGCAGATCGACTTAAACTAACTACAGTAGATATCGGAACCGGTGAGCCACTAAAAATTGTATGCGGTGCACCAAATGTTGCAAAAAACCAAAAAGTAGCCGTCGCCACTATTGGTACTACTTTATATACTCCTGAAGGGGAAGCATGGAAAATCAAAAAAGGAAAAATTCGTGGTGAAGAAAGTCACGGTATGCTATGTGCTGAAGATGAATTGGGACTAGGAAAAAGCCACGACGGTATCCTTGTTTTAGAAGACGATTGTGAAATTGGAAGTCCGTTAACGAAATATTTTGAGGTTGAAAATGATACTGTTTTTGAAATCGGATTGACACCAAACAGAGCCGATGCGATGAGTCATTTTGGCACGGCAAGAGACTTGCGCGCTGGATTGATTCAAAATGGTACAAATTCTGAACTAATGAGTCCATCAGTTTCAGGATTTCATGTCCACAGCCGTACCCTAAAAATTGATATCGACATCAAAGATAAAATCAAAGCGCCACGCTATTGTGGTGTTACAATTTCAGGTGTGGAAGTAAAAGACTCTCCTACTTGGCTACAAAATAGATTGAAAGCCATTGGTTTGGCACCTATCAACAATATTGTAGATATAACAAATTATGTTTTACATGGATTAGGGCAACCCCTTCATGCGTTTGATGCCGATAAAATTGCTGAAAAAAAACTTATCGTTAGGACTGCAAAGAAAAATGAAAAATTTACCACATTAGACGGTGTTGAACGTACCTTGCATGAAGAGGATCTTATGATTTGTGATGCCAAAAAACCAATGTGTATCGCTGGCGTTTTTGGTGGATTAGATTCTGGGATTACTGCAACAACTACAAATATCTTTTTAGAGTCGGCCTATTTTGATCCTGTAAGTATTCGAAAAACCGCAAAAAGACACGGACTCAGTACAGATGCTTCTTTTAGATTTGAACGTGGTATCGATCCAAACATTACAAAATATACTCTAAAACATGCTTCTATTCTAATTACTGAAATAGCAGGTGGTGAAATCTCTAGTGACCTCTGGGATGAATATCCAACAAAAATTGAAGATGTTCAGGTCTTGCTCAGCTTTGACAACATTGCCAATATCATTGGACAAGAAATACCACGTGAAACCGTAAAACAAATACTGACCTCCCTAGAAATTAAAGTTAATAGTGTAACAGAAACAGGTCTTGGACTTACCATTCCTACATATAGAAATGATGTTCAACGAGAAATTGACGTTATCGAAGAAATACTTCGCGTGTACGGATATAACAACATCGCCATTTCCAATAAATTAAACGCTTCAATTTCAAATTCTACAAAAAAGGAACAGCACATTATAGAAAATAATCTCGCTAATCATTTAGTGAGCTTAGGGTTCTTTGAAATCATGACCAATTCGCTCTCGGCTGAAAAGCACGTTGCATTAAGCCAACAATTGACAGAGAATGAGTATGTTAAGATTTTAAACCCTTTGAGTAACGACTTGTCCGTATTGCGTAGATCTATGTTGTTTTCTGGATTAGAATCTGTTGCATTCAATCTGAATCGCCAACAAACACAACTGAAGTTATTTGAATTTGGAAAGACCTATCACCAATTTGGTGAAAAGCGTGAAGAATTTAAGCATTTAGGTTTATTTCTTTCAGGGAGCAAAACCTCAGAGTCATGGAATACACCTCCGAAAGCAGTTGATTTTTATTATCTAAAAGGAATTGTAGCCTCTATTTTTGAAAAAATTGGAATTAAAAACCTCAAGGCAAAACCACTGAATAGTGATGTATTTGAAGAAGGACAAGCATTAGCAATTGGCAAAAACAATGCCGTTGAATTCGGTATTGTAAAGCAGAGTCTTTGTAAGGTATTTGGTATAGATCAGGAGGTGCTTTTTGCTGATTTCAATTGGGATTTTATTTTTAGTTGTATCAAATCCAGCAATGTGAAATTCAAACCTATATCTAAATTCCCAGAAGTAAGACGTGATTTTGCACTTCTCTTGGATGAAGATGTAACTTTTGAAACAATTTATCAACTGGCAAAACAAACAGACAACAAAGTCCTCACCGATATAAATTTATTTGACGTGTATAAAGGAAAAAACTTACCTGAGGGAAAGAAGAGTTATGCCGTTAGTTTTACGCTTAAGGACGAATCCAAAACACTTACGGACAAACAGATAGACAAGCTTATGACTAAGCTTCAGCAAAAGTTTGAAAAAGAAGTAGGCGCAGTACTTCGTTAGAAACTCCTAAGACAAGTGTTTAACCTTCTTTAGCAGCAAGATATCGCTCGGCATCCAAAGCCGCCATACACCCTGTGCCAGCAGCCGTAATGGCTTGTCTGTATACATGGTCTGCAGCATCACCACTCACAAAAACACCTTCAACATTGGTCCGTGAAGTGCCTGGCTCATTGACGATGTATCCTGTTTCATCAAGATTTAAGAACTCTTTAAAAATATCTGTATTTGGTTTGTGGCCAATAGCGACAAAAAAGCCCGTAGCTGGAAGCACCGATTCAGCCTCGGTTTTGTTGTTTCGAACTTTTACGCCAGTAACTACTTGCCCATCTCCAAGAACTTCAACTGTTTCTGTATTGAACATGATGTCAATATTGTCGGTATTTTCTACTCGGTTTGCCATGATTTTGGACGCACGAAAAACATCTCTACGAACAAGCATCGTCACTTTAGAGCACAGTTTGGAAAGGTAGTGCGCTTCTTCACAAGCAGAATCCCCCGCACCAACGATTACGACTTCTTGATTTCTATAAAAGAAACCATCACAAACAGCACATGCAGAAACACCACCTCCAAGCTTTAGGTATTTTTGTTCGGAATCAAGACCTAAATATTTTGCAGAGGCACCTGTAGAAATGATGACTGTTTCACAGTGGATTTCTATAGTGTCATTCACCCATACTTTGTGAACAGAACCTGAAAAATCAACCTTGGTAATCCATCCATCACGCACATCAGAACCAAAGCGTTCTGCTTGAGCTTTGAGTTCAAGCATCATTTCTGGGCCAGTGACACCATCAGGGTATCCTGGAAAGTTTTCAACTTCATTTGTAGTGGTTAACTGCCCTCCTGGTTGTGTACCTTGATACAATACAGGATTCATATTGGCACGTGCTGCATAAATAGCAGCTGTATATCCAGCAGGGCCGGAACCGATAATAAGACACTTTACAGATTCAATAGTTTCTGACATGGTTGAAAATTTAGAGTACAAAAATAGAAGTTTTATCTCTATACTGAACGTTAAGTTATTAACAGAATTCACAAACTTATTAATTGTGGTGAAACAATAAATAAATATTAACTTTGTTGAAAAGTAAAACATAGCTTACATGATAACCATTGGAGTTTACGGAGGTACTGGAAGTGGGAAAACGACTATTGTCGCGCAAATAGTGTCGGAATTCCCTACATCGGAAATTCAAGTGATTTCTCAAGACTCATACTACAAGGACAATTCTGATATCAGCTTTGAAGAACGTTGTATGCTCAATTTTGATCATCCAGATGCTATTGATTTTGAGTTGCTCTGCAAACATATTCGTGCCCTAAAAAATGGCGAAACTATAGCACAACCAATATACTCGTTCAAAACCCACAACAGAACTGGAGAAACAGTGTCTGTTTCACCAAAAAAAATATTAATTGTTGAAGGAATATTGATTTTAAATTATCCTAAACTACGAAGTATGTTTGACCTCAAAGTGTATGTAGATGCAAACAGCGATATGCGTATGGAACGACGAGTAAGCAGAGACATAACAGAGCGTGGAAGAACTCCCGAAGAAGTGTTGAGTCGCTACATAAAAACCTTAAAACCAATGCACCAACAGTTTATAGAACCCATGAAAGTACATGCTGATGTGGTCATAGAAAATCACCAAAATAACCCATTAGACCTCACTAAACTCATAGACAAAATAAAGTCTCTATCATCATGAAAAAACCATTTAATAGCTTGAAAAAAGTACTTTCACCATTTAGAAATATATTTTTATTGGTAACGATCATTTTTATCATTTGGATGTTGTTTTTTGATGCTAATTCGTGGTTGATGCACAAAGAGTTAAATAAAGAAATTGATGCCCTAAATACCAAAAAAGAATTTTATGAACGAGAAATCAATACGGACGAAAAAGAAATAAAAGTATTGCAAACTGATGACGGTATAGAAAAATATGCTCGAGAAGAGTATAACATGAAAAAAGAAAATGAGGACATCTATATCATTGAGACCGATTCATTAAATACAAAAAAATGAAATTTGACGAATTTGATGGACAATCTTCAAAAGCGTGGAAACAACGCATTCAATTTGAATTGGAGGGCGCAGATTTCAATGAGCACCTTGTCTGGAAATCCTTGGAAGGTATAGACGTCAGACCGTTTTATCACTCAGATTCCAAAATTGAGATTTCTCCAATTCAACACCAATCAGATCAATGGAAAATTGGAGATCAAATTTATGTTCAAAACGTAAAGTTTGCACATGAAAAAGCCCTAAAATGCATCGCAGACGGCGCTGAAAGCATCTATTTCTTGATTCCAAAACCATCAATTATACTAAGCGAACTTTTAGAGGATATTGATGTATCAAAAATCAGTATTTACCTCGAATTACAATGTTTAGACGCAGCATTCGTAGAGCAAGTTAATGCCTTTAATTTTAGTAATGACACTCATGTTTACATCATTTCGGACTGTATTGGTCATTTGACCAAAAGTGGAAATTGGTATGAAAATATGGCCTCAGATATAAAACAAACGCAACAGTATTGTACATCTCTTTCTGGGGTAAAATCTGTTTTAGCTGTGGATATGGCACATTATCAAAATGCTGGGGCAAATATGGTACAACAATTGGCCTACGGTTTGGCACATGCCCATGAATATCTTCAAAATTTTGAACAAATTATGCCCGCCCATATGGTTTTTAAAATCGCTATAGGAGGGAATTATTTTTTTGAAATCGCAAAACTACAGGCTATGCGTTGGCTTTGGGAGAGTTTGACACAAGAATACGGTTTGAATACAAAATGCCATATTATTTCTGAGCCCAGTAAACGCAACAAAACAGTTTATGAATACAACACAAATATGTTGCGCACCACCACAGAAATCATGAGTGCAGCATTAGGCAGTAGCGATACCATCATCAATTTACCATATGATACGCTTTATCATAAAGACAATGACTTTGGTCTACGTATTGCAAGAAATCAATTACTCATCTTAAAACACGAATGTAAATTCGGTGCCATATCAAATCCAACAAAAGGTGCATACTACATAGAACACCTAACAAAACAATTGGCTGAAAAAGCACTGAATCTCTTTAAAGACATTGAAAAACAAGGAGGCTTTTTAAAACAACTTAAGTCAGGAATTATTCAGAAAAAAATAAAAGAACACGCCGAAAAACAGCAACATAGTTTTGATACAAAAGCACAAGAATTAGTGGGGATTCATGTGCAGCAAAACACAAACGATAAGATGAAAGCTAATTTGGAACTTTACCCCTTTATCAAGCACAATCCGAGAAAAACATTGATCGAACCCATAATCGCAAAAAGAATTGCAGAATCCATTGAAAAAGAGCGTCTAGAAAATGAGTAGAAAAGACCTTCAACATATAAAACTCATTTCAAAAATTGATGCTGTCGAAAGCAATAAAAAGTCCGCATCAAAATCTTTCAAAAAAGAAGATCTAAATACTGTTGAACATTTAAATTTTAGCGCGGGTGCCCCGCCATTTTTAAGAGGGCCCTACTCTACTATGTATGTTAAACGACCTTGGACCATTCGTCAATATGCAGGGTTTTCTACTGCTGAAGATTCAAATGCATTTTACAGAAAGAATTTGGCCGCAGGACAAAAAGGATTGTCTGTTGCCTTTGATTTACCGACCCACAGAGGATATGACAGTGATCATAAACGTGTTGTTGGTGATGTTGGAAAAGCCGGCGTGGCCATCGATTCAGTCGAGGACATGAACATCCTTTTTAATAACATACCATTGGACAAAATGAGTGTTTCCATGACCATGAATGGAGCCGTTTTACCCATCATGGCTTTTTATATTGTAGCGGCACAAGAACAAGGCGTAGAACTAAATCAACTTAGTGGTACCATTCAAAATGATATTCTCAAGGAATTTATGGTGCGTAATACTTACATCTATCCGCCTACCCCATCGATGTACATTATTGGAGAACTATTTGAATATACCAGCAAGAACATGCCAAAATTCAATAGCATTAGTATATCTGGCTACCATATGCAAGAAGCTGGTGCACCTCCCGAGCTTGAACTTGCTTATACGCTTGCCAATGGATTGGAATACCTTAGAAAAGGACTTGGAATTGGATTAGATATTGACACCTTTGCGCCTCGACTTTCTTTTTTCTGGGGTATTGGAATGAATCATTTTATGGAAATTGCAAAAATGCGCGCTGCAAGAGTACTGTGGGCTAAAATTGTAAAACAATTTAATCCAAAAAATCCTAAATCGATGGCACTAAGAACCCACTGCCAAACAAGTGGATGGAGCTTAACCGAACAAGATCCTTTCAATAATGTAGCACGTACATGCATCGAAGCTACTTCAGCAGTGTTTGGTGGCACACAAAGCTTGCACACCAATGCATTGGACGAGGCCATTGCACTACCCACAGATTTTTCTGCACGAATTGCACGAAATACGCAGTTATACCTCCAAAAAGAAACCCAAATCACAAAAACCGTGGATCCTTGGGCAGGGAGTTATTATGTCGAAACACTTACACATCAAATCATAAATGATGCATGGGCAATTCTTCAAGAAATTGAACAACAAGGCGGAATGACCAAAGCCATTGAAGCAGGACTTCCAAAGCTGAAAATTGAAGAAGCAGCAGCAAAAAAACAAGCCCATATCGATTCGGAAAAAGACATCATTGTAGGCGTAAACAAGTATGGTTTAGAAAATGAAGACCCGCTGCACATTTTGGAAGTGGATAACAATGTTGTACGCGCACAACAAATTGAACGATTAAAACAAATAAAAAATGAACGTAACCAAGACGAAGTCGATAGATGGTTAAATAAAATTACTTCTGCGGCACAAAACAAAAGCGAAAATTTATTAGCTTTAGCTGTTGAAGCCGCTAGAGCGCGGGCAACCTTAGGCGAAATCAGTGCTGCATTAGAATCTGTATATGGGCGGTACAAAGCCAAAATAAAATCTATATCCGGTGTGTATAAAAAAGAACTAAAAAACGATACCTCTTTTGAAAAAGCCAAAAAATTGGCCGATCAATTTGCCGAAATTGAGGGCCGAAGACCACGCATTATGATTGCAAAAATGGGGCAAGATGGACACGACAGAGGCGCCAAAATAGTGGCCACAGGTTATGCCGATCTTGGTTTTGATGTGGATATAGGGCCATTGTTTCAAACCGCCGATGAAGCGGCCAAACAAGCCGTAGAAAACGATGTGCATATTTTGGGAATTTCTACACTCGCTGGTGGACATAAAACACTGGTACCCAAAGTGATAGAGCACCTAAAACAATTGGATCGAGAAGATATTATGGTGATTGTTGGTGGAGTCATTCCAAAACAGGACTACGAAACACTTTTTGATGCAGGAGCAGTCGCTATTTTTGGCCCAGGAACAAAAATAAGTGATGCTGCAATCACTGTGTTGGATATATTGATTAATTGATTATATTTACACTTCTCACCTTACCAATTTTTTTTTGCAATAAGATGTTAAAGTAACATTTGATTCCAAATCGAATATGCTTAAAACTAAAACTATTGCTGTTGCTAATCAAAAAGGTGGCGTTGGAAAAACGACCACAGCCATAAATTTGGCCTCAGCTTTAGGCATATTAGACCAAAAAGTTCTGCTCATTGATGCCGATCCACAAGCCAATGCAAGCTCTGGATTAGGAATTTAAACTCCATGCTCAAAATCGCTATTAAATCTTTTTAATGAGGATGGAAAAGCCAAAGAGCAAATCATTCAAACGCATAGTCCTAATTTAGATTTAATTCCAAGCTCGATAAAATTAGCGGATTTGGAAATCAACAACCAAAGTAGAAATGTATACACACTAAAAACCGCACTCGAACAAATCAAGTCCTTTTACGATTACTTAATTATTGACTGTTCTCCTTCGTTGGGGTATGTTTCTATAAATTCATTTGTAGCTGCAGATTCTATTCTAATCCCTGTCCAATGTGAATATCTGGCCATGGAAGGATTGAACAAACTTCTAAAAACCATAAAAGAAATAAAAACAAATTTTAATAAAACACTAGAGATTGAAGGGCTTTTGATTACGATGTATGACAAGCGCCTCAAACACAACCAACACATCATCAGCGAACTGAAGCAATATTTTGAAGATTGGTATTTAACACCATTATCAAAAGAAACGTAAGCTTGAGTGAAGCTCCGAGCTTTGGAACCAATATTTTCGATTACAAAATTGAAAGTGAAGGATCCGATGACTACCTAAATTTATCACGTGAACTATTAACAAACCGAAATGCTATGAAAAAAACAAATCAAATTCTTGGTAAAAACATCCATCAAATTATGGAAGACAACAGTGAAACGGCAACACTTAAAAAAATGCCAGAACGAAAAAATCACCTCAAACATTTTGAGCCATTTGACCTCAAAAAGAAAAACTACAACAAACTAAAAGGACTCACTAAAGAAGAAGTGATTAAAAGTTTAGGACTTGTCTATAATGATATCCATTCAGATACATGGATGTATCGTGTATCGGACAAAGCAACGGTGTTTAGAAAAAATTTCCTATACCTATCTTTTGCGAACAACCGCGTTCATACTGTCGAATTGAGACGTTTTAGACGTGGATAAAATTTGAGTAAAAATTGTTGAAAACCTTATAACTATTGATTTTTATTCGTCATAAATAATCGTATTTTTGAAGAGATAAAAAGGTGTAAACTCCATGGGGAAAATCATAGCTATTGCAAATCAAAAAGGCGGTGTTGGAAAAACCACTACCACAGTCAATTTAGCGGCTTCTCTGGGGGTTTTAGAAAAAAAAATATTGCTTATTGATGCCGATCCACAAGCCAATGCAAGCTCGGGCCTTGGTATTGATGTGGAATCCGTAGAACAGGGCACCTATCAGCTTTTGGAGCACAATTGCACCGCAAAAGAAGCCATTCAAAACACTACTGCTCCCAATGTAGACATTATCCCCGCGCATATAGATTTAGTCGCCTCAGAAATCGAATTGGTTCATGTCGAAAAAAGAGAGTACATGCTACAAACAGCATTAGAACCCATCAAAGATAACTATGATTTTATCCTCATCGACTGTGCACCGTCCTTGGGTCTTCTTACCCTTAATGCACTCACTGCAGCAGATGCCATCATTATTCCTATTCAGTGCGAGTATTTTGCTTTGGAAGGGCTAGGAAAACTACTCAATACCATCAAAAGTGTGCAAAGAATTCACAACCCAAATCTAGACATCGAAGGACTGCTGCTCACCATGTACGATTCTCGACTTCGTTTGTCAAATCAAGTTGTTGAAGAGGTTCAAAATCATTTTCATGACATGGTCTTCAAAACCATAATTCAACGTAACGTTCGGCTTAGTGAAGCCCCGAGTTTTGGAGAAAGCATAATTAATTACGATGTTAATAGCAAAGGTGCTTCAAATTACTTAAGTTTGGCTAAGGAAATTATAAGTAAAACATTAGCGAATGGCAAAGGCGATTAAAAAACAAGCTCTTGGACGTGGGTTATCTGCTCTGCTGAATGAATCTAAAAACGATCTTACTGGTGTAGATAAAAAAACAGCCAAACGCGCCATGGGTTCCATCATAGAAATTGATTTGAACTCTATTGAAGTTAACCCTTTTCAACCTAGATCTCAGTTTAACGAAGAACAACTCAAAGAGCTTGCGGGTTCTATTAAAGAACTGGGGGTGATTCAACCCATTACTGTTCGAAAAATTGGACAAAATAAATTCCAACTTGTTTCTGGTGAACGTCGTTTTAGAGCATCCAAAATGTTGGGACGAGAGACCATCCCCGCATTTATCCGTTTAGCCAACGACCAAGAAGCTTTGGAAATGGCCTTGGTAGAAAACATTCAACGCCAAGACTTAGACCCTATCGAAATAGCAATGAGCTACCAACGATTGATGGACGAAGTTAAACTCACTCAAGATCAAATGAGCCAACGCGTTGGCAAAAAACGTTCGACAATTGCCAATTATCTTCGCTTACTGAAATTAGATCCTATCATTCAAACAGGAATGCGCGATGGATTTATCAGTATGGGACATGGACGAGCCATCATAAATGTGGCTCAAACAACAGATCAATTGTCTATATACGAGCAAATTATTTCAAAAAAATTATCCGTAAGAGCCACTGAGGAGCTGGTAAAAAACCACAATGATCCTAAAACAAAACCTAAAAAAAATACACCCCAAATTCCAAATTTCGTAAAAGAGAATATTGATGATATTTCAGACTTTTTTGGTCAAAAAATAAGTATTAAAATGGGGAAAAAAGACACTGGTTCAATCAGCGTCCCTTTTCATTCTAAAGAAGATTTTAAGCGTATCCTAAAACTTTTCAAAGGTGATTAAAAAAATCTGGTTTACAGCGCTATGCTTGGGTATCTGTTTTGGGATGCAAGCGCAAGATGATGAAAAAGTAACTAATGAAGATGGGGTTTCTTTGAGCTATAAAAACTCATCTAATGAACTCGACCCATTACGCCCAGCCAAAGCAGCATTTTTTTCGGCAGTCCTTCCTGGACTTGGACAGGCGTACAACAAAAAATATTGGAAAATTCCAATTGTTTATGGTGCAATTGGCACTGGGCTTTACTTTTATTTTGACAACAATAATGTGTACAAACGATACCGCAACGCTTACAAGCGACGCTTGGCTGGATTTACAGATGATGAGTTTTATGGCCCAGGCGAAACTCCTTTTCTGTCAGATGAAGCACTCATAAGAGCACAACGAACATTGAAACGCAACAAAGAACTGTCCATGCTTGTGACTGTTGGACTCTATGTCTTAAACATCATCGAAGCCAATGTAGATGCGCACTTAATTCAGTACAATTTGGATGAAAATTTAGCTCTAAAACCTTTTATTGATTTCAACAACCCTAATTATAACGCACAAATGGGGCTTTCTCTTAATTTAAACTTTTAAACCATGAAAATTGCATTATTGGGCTACGGCAGAATGGGTAAAGTCATTGAACAAATTGCTTTGAATAGAGGTCATGATATTGTTTTAAAAATTGATAAAGACGACACAGGTTTTGACTTAAGTGCTGCGGATGTTGCTATCGATTTCAGTGTTCCTGCCGCCGCCGTTGGCAACATCAGTAAGGCATTGAACAGCAATGTGCCTGTGGTCTCAGGAACTACAGGATGGCTTGATAAATTTGAGGATATTAAAATACTTTGTGAAAAAACAAATGGGGCTTTTATCTATGCTTCTAATTTTAGTTTGGGTGTGAATTTATTTTTTGAACTCAATAAAATTTTAGCCAAATTAATAACGCCTTTTAATCAATATGATGTTCAAATTGAAGAAACGCATCATACCCAAAAGCAAGATGCTCCATCTGGAACAGCGATTACACTTGCCGAGGGTATCATTGAAGAATCTTCTTATGAAGGTTGGACCTTAAGTCCTGAAACAGCAGAACAAAAAATTGAAATTGAGGCCAAACGCATTGAAAATATTCCAGGAACACATAAGATCAATTACGACTCTGAAATTGATTCCATAGAAATCACGCACACAGCCCATAACCGCAGTGGATTTGGGTTGGGCGCAGTTATTGCAGCTGAATGGATTGTGGGTAAAAAAGGAATTTTTACGATGCGCGATGTTTTAAATATCAAATAAGTGTAACAAAACAAGGAGGTTTGATACAAACAGTTAAAGCTAAAGATTATGACATTAGTACAGTGGTTTAATTTTATCTTAATCATTCAAGTTATTCATGGGCTTGGAACGTGGAAGTTGTACCAAAAAGCAGGACGAAAAGCATGGGAAGCATTTGTTCCAGTATACAACGCACTTGTGCTTTTTAAAATCATGAACAGACCTTGGTACTGGATATTTTTTATCTTTTTACCTGTCATCAACTGTGTGATGTTCCCTGTAATTTGGGTAGAAACAGCACGAAGTTTTGGAAAAAATTCAACAACAGACACTATCCTTGCAGTGGTTTCACTTGGATTTTATAACTATTATCTGAACTATGCTCTGGATTTAGAGCATATCAAAAACCGATCTGGAGAGCCAAAATCTTCCGCAGGGCAGTTTGTGAACTCCATACTTTTTGCCATCGTAATAGCCAGTACAGTACATATGTACTTTATTCAACCTTTTATCATCCCTTCATCATCATTAGAAAAATCACTTTTGGTAGGCGATTTTCTGCTTGTTAGCAAAATGCACTATGGCCCACGCGTACCCATGACCACGGTAAGTTTGCCTATGGTACACGATTCTATACCCCTAACAGGAAGAAAATCATATGTATTTAGCGATAAATTTGAAGAAAAAAACACCTCTTGGAAAAATAAACTCCAACTCCCCTACCTTCGTATTCCGGGATGGGAAAAAATTAAACGCAATGAAATAGTCGTGTTCAATCAACCAGCAGATACACTATTGGACATGAATGATTTTACACCAAATCGAAATTATTATAAACCCATTGACAAAAAAACAAACTTAGTCAAACGTTGTGTTGGTATAGCTGGCGATACGCTTGAAATCATTGACGGTTATGTGTACATCAATGGGAAGAAAAACAAACTTCCTGGGCGAGCACGACTACAATTTTCTTATCAAGGCACTATAAAACCTGGTAAAAGTTTTAGCAGAAACATCTATAATCGTTTGAATACATATTATGATATAACAGACGGTATAGCGTTTAATAGCACATATTTTGAATTATCTGCAGCCACTGAGGAATCTATAGAATTGTTTAAAAAACACCCCAGTGTGGCAAGTGTTGAGCGTAGAATAATGCCCAAAGGACAAGCCGATCGGAGTCTTTTCCCACAAGATCCAGCGTACAATTGGAATAATGACCAGTTTGGCCCTGTGTATATCCCCAAGAAAGGCGCAACTATAGAAATAAACACGTCAAATTTACCTGTATACAAACGCCTTATTTCTGAATATGAAGGGAATTCTATCTATGCTAAAGGCAATCAAGTGTATATCAACGGCAAAGTGGCTACTTCATACACGTTTCAACAAAACTACTATTGGATGATGGGCGACAATCGCAATAGCTCAGCAGATGCGCGCCGATGGGGTTTTGTTCCTGAAAATCACGTTGTTGGCAAACCTGTCTTTATATGGATGAGTTGGAATGCTCATGGCAAAGGGCTCAACAAAATCCGTTGGGATCGGGTGTTTACCACAGTCCATGCCGATGGACCAAGACGATCTTATTTGATACCGTTTGTAGTTTTATTGCTGCTCAATTATGGCTACAGGAAATGGAGTAAACACAAAAAAGAAGCGGCGTAAAAATCAACAATGAGTCTGATTTATCCTTCTTATTTTCCAAACATTGTACACTATATTGTTGTTGTACAGTCAAAAAATTTGGTTTTCGAGGTTCAAGATAATTACCAAAAACAAACACTCAGAAATCGGTGCTACATCTATGGTGCAAATGGAAAATTAGGACTTCATATTCCTGTACATTATACACAACTGAACCGGCAACACACAAAAGACATTAAAATAGATAACAGCTCTAAGTGGAAATCTATTCACTGGAAATCTATTGAAAGTGCGTATAGAACCTCGCCTTTTTTTGAATTTTATGAGGATGAACTCAGACAAGTTTTTACAAAAAAAAGCAAATGGTTAATGGACTATAATTTTGAGTGTATGGAACTGATAAATCAATGCTTGGATTTTGAATTTTCTTACAGTACTTCACAATGTTTTGAGAAGGAGGTTGCAGAAAATGATTATCGCTTTTTGGTTGATGTCAAAAAAAGTTCGGTGATAGAAACTGCAGCTTACATACAAGTTTTTGAAAATAAGCACGGATATTTACCCAATTTGAGCATTTTGGATTTGTTGTTTAATTTAGGACCAGAGGCACTACCCTATCTTTTGAATCATTCAAAGATTGAGGGTTAATTAATTTCAATCGAAGCCGAAATCGGGAAATGATCGGAATACAAAACATCATGATTTTGGAAATTTCTAACGCTCAAGGCATTGTCCACCAATATAAAATCAATGCGTAAGGGAAAGTAATCAAATGAAAAGGTACGTCCAAAACCTTTTCCTGCAACCTCAAAAGCATCCTGAAAATCAGATTTTAATAAGCGGTAAACAAAGGAATGAGCTGTATTATTGAAATCGCCACTTAAAACAGTCTTGTATGGCGAATTACGCATGTGTTTGACCAATAATTCTGCTTGGCTTTGTTGGGCTATAAAAGTGCTGCTAAGACGTTTAAAAAGGCGGTCTGATGTTTTTGAATCCAATTGTTGTACATCTGGATTTATTCCAGAGGACTGCAAATGAATATTGTATACTCTTAGTGTATCCGATTTTATTAAAACATCGGCATAGATGGCACTGTTGGCCGAATTTGGAAACTTGATGATACCTGTATTCAAAAATGGAAATTTTGAAAAAATAACCAATTCAGATTTTGTTTTGACTCCCGTGCTGAATACAAATGGATAATCCAGTTTTTTGGCTCTACTGCTGTTGTATTCTTGTACCGCTAAAATATCAGGGGAGGTTTCGCTTATAAAACGGCTTATTTTTTCTGGAATAGAATCATCCTCAATCCAATGATAAAGATTCAACAACCGTACATTGTAACTCATAAAGGACACACCATTGTCTGTGGTATGGATACTATCTGATGAAAATTTGTATAACGAGGATAAATGAGTATAGCCAAGAGCCAACACCAGTGCAGATAACAAAAATTGCCGCTTAATTTTTATCAACCAAAACACGCAAAAAGCAAGATTAATCAGAATTAAAAACGGCACAGCAAGACTTAAAACAGCCAAATATGAAAATGTTTTTGGGGGTAAAAAAGGGAGTGCATACGATAACAAAAGAAGTGTCGCAACACCTGAGTTAAGAAGAAAAATGAGTTTATCAAAAAAATTCAATTGCTTCAAAACCAGTTACTTTTTTCCAGCACGGAACAAAAAATCTTTTTCCGCTTGTGTTAAACTTTCATAACCACTTTTGCTGATTTTATCCAAAATCAAATCAATTTGCTTTTGATGTGTAAATGAATTGAATTCGTTTTTTTGCTTTCCAGCCATCTTTGATGATTTGCTTTTATAGGCGGTTCTCAACGTTTTTTTAGACTTAAAATAATCAAAAAACGTATCCAAAAAAGCACCAAAATCTTTACCATTCTGAAGCTGTTTGGCATACAGATATCCAGAAATATACCCCCCAATATGTGCCACTGTACCCCCAGAATTGAGTGAAAATAGACCTGGTAAATCCAAAGCTATCATGACTATTCCCAAGTATTTCAATTTAAATCTAAAGGTGTAAAATCCTACCAACTTGTTAGGCCAATACACACATAAAAATAAAATACACGCACGCACCCCTGCTGAAGCACCGACCAAAGGGCCATTGATACGTAATATATCGGGCATAATTATAGCTGTAGATAAGAATGCTAAGCCCCCAAAAAGAACCCCTAGCATATAAATTTTTAGAGAAAGACGAGGCGTAAACAAGTTGCCAAAGGTTTGCGCCAAAAAGTATAACACCAGCATATTAAAAAAGAGATGCCCAAAAGAATGATGTAAGAAGCCATAACTTATGATACTCCATGGATGCCCTAAAAATTCTGAAAAGAGATTGGGTAACGAAAACCACTCTAATATATTGAACCCCAATATTTTAAAAATAATACCTGCCACAAAAACCAAACTGTTCAGCACAATTATTTTTTCTAATACATGCAAACGTTTTAATTTTGCTCTAATATCTTGCGCAAGGGTACTCATCTAATTCCAGCGGTATTTATCAAATTGATTTTTTTTCCAAAAATACATCAACAGAAAACCTGTGAGTGCACCACCAATATGTGCAATGTATGCTGTATTGCTTGGACTAAATATAGAAACACCAGAAACTGCAGAAAATAAATCAATGGCAATAATTCCAGGGATAAAATATTTGGCTTTAATGGGAATCGGAAGGAAAATAGGCATCAACTCTGCATTTGGATTCAGCATACCAAAAGCCACTAAAACACCCATAATTGCTCCTGAGGCACCAACCATTGAACCATTACTTTTTACGTTCAATTCAAAAAACATCCGAAATGTGTTTTCATCAATTTGACGCATGCTTTGCCCATAACTGTCAAGGATAGGTTGCATTTTTTGTGCTAAAATTTCGCCTTTAAAAACGTTGTTGTCCAAAATATTTAAACCTGCAATTTCTTTAACACATTCAAAAACAAAACCTCGCCCTTCTAACGCGCTTAACGTTGGGTAAATTTGAATGAAATATACCAAAAAAGTAAGTGCTACTGCACCCAAACCACAACTGATATAAAATGTGATAAACTTGCGTTGACCGAATCTTTGTTCTACAGCAGTTCCAAACATCCAAAGGGCAAACATATTGAATAAAAGGTGCTGAAAACTACCGTGCATAAACATATGCGACAGGATTTGCCAAGGGGCAAAATAATCACTTAAAGGATAAAAAAGTGCTAACAGGCGAAAAAATACATTTTCATTACCCATTAAATATGTTCCACCAAAAATAATCACATTTAAGATGAGAAGATGCTTGACTGTAGGCGTGATTCTTAGCATGCTAATTAAATTTAGATTCTAGTTCTGTAATTTCTATCGTAGTAAAAATTGCCTTATGTGTAAGTGAAAGTGCTGGTTCTTTGCAGGCAAATAAAGCATTCACGATAAACTCTTGCTCTGTGATGTTCAATTTTTTTCCATTTTTAATGGCTAAACTTTTGGCAAAAGTTTTGGCCACTAAATCACTTGAACTAAAATTAAAATCTGGTACTTCGTTGTGCACATCGTCAATCAACTGAAGAAAAACTTTTTTGACTTCACTGTCTTTTAATGCAGCAGGAATTGCAGAAATTGTGGTTTGTTGATCACCAAAATTATCAAATACAAAACCAGAATGTTCTAACTGTTCTTTAAGTTCCAAAAGGACGTCCATGTCTTTAGTCGAAAATTCCAAAGTAAGCGGAAACATTAACTGCTGACCAACAGTGTCATTAATAGTGATTTGTCTTAAAAAATCTTCGTATAAAATACGCTCATGGGCTCTGTTTTGATCAATAACAACCATCCCCGATTTGATGGTACTGATGATGTATTTGTTTTGTAATTGAAACGTATTTTGCACCTTTTTTCCTTCGTCTTCATCGAAAATAGACGACTGTAATTCATCAGATTCAAACTGCACTTCGCTAAAATCATTTGATGATTCTGTAGCATCAGACTGCAGACCTGTATAGAGTCCTTCCCAAGCAGGTGAACTGGATGAAGGGCTACTTTTGGGTTTAGAAAATGGGTTGAAATCTGGATTAACCTCTACTTTAGGTGAAGAAACTTGTTCTTTTTGTTGGTGATAAGGCGTATCCAAAGCAGCATCTCTTTGAAAATCGATAATGGGTGCCACGCTGAACTGTCCTAAACTGTGTTTAACTGCAGCACGCAACAAAGCATAAATGGTTGGCTCATCATCAAATTTTATTTCAGTTTTGGTAGGGTGAATATTAATATCTATCGACTTCGGATCTACAGTGAGGTTTAAAAAGTAACTCGGAAATTTATTGGGGGGCAATAGTCCTTCAAATGCGGCTTGTATTGCATGATTTAGATAAGGACTTTTGATAAAGCGTTGATTAACAAAGAAAAATTGTTCGCCCCGCGATTTCTTCGCATACTCTGGTTTTCCAACGAATCCCGATATTTTTAGCAACTCGGTGTCTTCATCAACAGGAACAAGTTTTTCGTTGGTCTTTTTGCCAAAAGTATGTACAATGCGTTGCCTAAAATTTTCGGAACGCAAGTCGAATAAATTGTTGCCGTTGTGGTACATCGAAAAATTGATTTGCGGATGTGCCAACACCACGCGATGAAATTCATCAATAATATGGCGCAACTCTACCGCATCAGATTTAAGAAAATTACGACGTGCTGGAATATTAAAAAATAAATTTTTTACCGCCACGGAAGTCCCTTTTGGTGTAGCTACAGTATTTTGGTCTGTAATTGAACTTCCTTCAATGCTAATCAAAGTCCCAAGTTCCTCATCGTCTTGTTTGGTTTTTAGTTCTACATGCGCGATAGCGGCAATACTGGCCAATGCCTCACCGCGAAATCCTTTGGTATTTAAACAAAATAAATCGTCGGCAGCTTTTATTTTAGAAGTCGCATGGCGTTCAAAACTCAAGCGTGCGTCGGTTACACTCATCCCTTTGCCATTGTCAATGACTTGAATTAAGGTTTTTCCAGCGTTTTTAATCAGTAATTTGATTTCTGAGGATGAAGCATCAATAGAATTCTCCAGCAATTCTTTAACCACTGAAGCAGGTCGCTGAACAACCTCCCCAGCAGCAATCTGATTGGCAACATGATCGGGTAAAAGATGTATAATATCTGCCATTAGCTAAAGAATATTGAGAGGTCAAAATCTATAAACCACAAAAAAACAAAAACAAGAATGAGAAGAATGACACCTATTCTACTATTTGTTTGACGATCTGAATTTTTTACATCTTCTAAGGCATTTTTAAATTTACCTTTTAAGTTCGTTTTTTGAATTGTTACACGTTGATCATCAAACTTGTGTTTTATTTCAAAAGGGCTTGATTCCCCTTTATAATAACGCGGTTCGTAGTTGAATTTTTTATTTTTTCTGAGTTTAAATAACCCCATGTTTTACAAGAATTTAGCATCTAAGACCAACATACCTATCAAAATTACAGCAAGGAAAACGATGAGCAAAATTAAAGAAATTGGTGGTTTTCTTCTCCTATTTGTTTTGAATTTTGACATCTGAAATGTTAAGCTCGATTGAACCAAAAATACTTAAAAAATACAGGATAAAAAAGAGGAAGGTAAAATTAAAATAACGACTTAAAAAGAGCGGTTAAAATCAATCATTTTTAAGGCCGTTATGGCCGCTTCCACACCTTTGTTACCATGTTTACCTCCTGAACGATCTAGGGATTGTTGTTTGTTATTGTCGGTCAATACACAAAAAACAACAGGAACCTCGTGATGAATGTTTAAATCTTTGATGCCTTGCGTCACTCCAGCACAGACATAATCAAAATGTTTGGTTTCGCCTTGAATCACACAACCGATGGTGATGACGGCATCGACACCCGATGACTGTACTTTTTTGGCGCCAAAAATAAGTTCAAAACTCCCAGGCACTTTGTGAATCGAAATATTACTTTTTGAAACACCACAATCTGTTAACGCGGCTAAAGCACCATCCAAAAGCCCATTAGTCACCTTAGAATTCCATTCAGAAACAACGATACCAATCTTAAAATCGGAAGCATCAGGAAGTGCCGATTTGTCGTAGTTCGAAAGGTTTGTGTTTGCCGTTGCCATGCGTTGTGTTAGTTACGCGCTGCTTGTGCTTTTCCTATGAACACGTCGATGTCTTTGGCTTCTGTGCTCTCTGGAAAGTCAGATTTTATGGTTTTAAAATACTCTAAAGCTTTTGCGTTTTTTCCAATTTTTAGACCGATGACACCAGCCTTGTACAAGTACATCGGCGTGGTATAATTATTCGTTTTGTCATTGGCGGCTTGTACGTAGTAATCGTATGCATCCTCAAGTTGTTCCAATTGAACAAACGCATCACCGATACCTCCTTTAGCAATAGGGCCAAGCACATCGTCTGAAGATTCAAATGCATTTAAGTATTCGATAGCATTTACATAGTCTTTCATGTTCAAGTAGGCCATACCCGCATAATAATTGGCGAGATTGCCTGCTTTGGTATCACTGTAGGTTTCGGCAATGTCTAACATGCCATATTTACCTTCAGCACCATTCAAAGACAGTGTAAATAAGGAATCTTGTGCTGTACCGTTGACGGCATCATTAAAGTATTTTTGTGCAGTATACATATCATTCATAGCGGTACGTTCGTTGGGCTCTTGAATGTATTTGTCATACCCCAAAAATCCTAAAACCAAAACCGCTGCAATTCCAACAATTGCAAAAATATATTTTTGATTCGCTACAACCCATTGCTCCGTCTTCGATGCACCTTCATCTAGAGTGTTAAATACCTCAGCAGTTGTTGACCCGTCTTCTATGGACTGTTGCTTTTGTGCTTTTGTTTTTGGCTTTCCGCCACGTTTCTTATATGTTGCCATAATATTCTAAATGTGAGGGGCAAAAATATAATTTTATTCCTAAAATCATGATAATTTATTTGTTATTTTTCAATATTTTGCAGCTGTATAACGCATCATCCATAGCAAATTTAAATTTAAAACCAATTTACACACAAAATGCTTTTAAAGTCTATAAATTTAGTGAACTATAAAAACTTTGACAGCCAATCATTTGAATTCAATCAGAAAGTGAATTGTTTTGTAGGACCCAATGGCATTGGGAAAACTAATATTTTGGACGCCATATATCATTTGTCCTTTGGAAAAAGTTACTTCAACCCTATCGCTTCCCAAAACATCAAACACGGAGAAGATTTCTTTGTAGTTGATGGTCGCTACAGCAAAGACAACAAAGACGAAAAAATCGTGGTTTCGCTAAAAAAGGGAAACAAAAAAATCATTAAACGCAACGCCAAAGCGTACGAACGCTTTAGCGACCATATTGGGTTTTTACCTCTCGTTATTATCTCTCCTGCCGACCGCGATTTAATTACTGAAGGCAGCGATATGCGCCGAAAATTTATGGATGGCGTGATTGCACAAAGCGATAAACTTTATCTTGAACATCTGATTCAATACAACAAAATTTTGACCCAACGCAATGCGTTGCTCAAATATTTCTCCAACAACAACACATTTGATAATGATGCCATTGACGTTTATAACAGTCAACTTACCGAGTTGGGCACAGAAATCCACAACAAGCGTCATGTGTTTATTGAGGCCTTTACCCCTATTTTTCTAAAACAATACAAAGCCATAAGTGATGG
The DNA here is from genome assembly GCA_038138145.1 of Formosa sp. Taxonomy (GTDB): domain Bacteria; phylum Bacteroidota; class Bacteroidia; order Flavobacteriales; family Flavobacteriaceae; genus UBA3537. The sequence continues at coordinate 179,265 of JAYQDD010000001.1, read as the reverse complement.
AAATGAAATTGTGCATTTGGAGTACAAAAGCCAACTCAACGACCAGCCTCTGGGTGAACTTCTTCGAACACAAATCAACAAAGACCGTGCGCTACAATATACTAGCGTGGGAATTCATAAAGACGATTTGGAATTTAACATTGGTGCACATCCGATTAAAAAATTTGGTAGTCAAGGGCAACAAAAATCGTTTTTGATTGCACTAAAATTGGCCCAATTTGAGCTTATCAAAACACAAAGTGGGACTACACCGATTTTGCTGTTGGATGATATTTTTGATAAATTGGACGAACAACGGGTAGAACGCATCATTGGTATGGTGAATGAAGAAAGTTTTGGCCAACTCTTTATCTCAGACACTCATGCCGACCGCACCGAAAAAGCGGTTAAAAGTGCTCATCAATCTTTTGAAATTTTTCAATTATGAAACCATTAACCCTTCTTTTTTTGTTTACGCTATGGGGATGTTCCCCTGATCCAGCTCAATATATTGATTTTGTTGAGGGCTATTGGGAAATCGAGCAGGTCAAAAAAGACGGTAAAATCATCAAAACGTTTAAAGTCAACACCGGAATTGATTATTTTAAAATCAATACAGACCGTACGGGGTTTCGCAAAAAGCTAAAACCGAATTTTCAAGGCACTTTTGAAACCTCTGAAGATGTGCTTAACTTTAAGCTTAAACTAAAAAACAACACCCTTTTGTTGGAATACAAGGACAACGACACGACCTACAGCGAAGAAATTGTATCGGCGAGTGCTACAGCGCTTGTACTTGCCAATACAGACGGCTTTGTGTACCATTATAAACCTTACGAACCGCTAAATTTAGACGAATGAGCAAACGCCACAACGACCATCAAAAAATAGACGAAGTCTTGGCCTCGTTTGTAGAAAGCAACAAACTCGAAAAAGGGTTAGACGACGTAAACGTCGCTAATGCTTGGCGCGAACTTTTGGGCAATGGGGTACACAATTATACCCTAAGCACCAAACTGCATAACGGCACTTTGTATGTGGCGCTTAGTTCTTCTGTACTTCGAGAAGAATTGGCCTACGGCAAAGACAAAATCATCGCTATGATTAACGAAGAACTCGGTAAAGCGGTGGTGACTAAGCTTGTTTTGAGGTAAAACCCTAAAACATTTCGCGTCCAGAAAAGTGGAATGCGCCTTCGATAGCGGCATTGTCGTCACTATCGCTTCCATGGACTGCATTTTCGCTAATAGAGTCTGCAAACATATTGCGGATAGTACCTTCAGCCGCTTCTGCAGGGTTGGTAGCACCAATAAGGGTTCTAAAATCCTCTACCGCATTGTCTTTTTCCAAAATCGCAGCCACAATAGGCCCACGGGTCATATAGGTGACCAAATCCCCAAAAAATGGACGATCTTTGTGGATGGCATAAAAGGCCTCAGCGTCTGCAACGGTCAATTGTGTGAGCTTCATCGCTACAATACGAAATCCAGAAGAGGTTATTTTTTCTAAAATTGGGCCGATGTTTCCCTTCTCTACAGCGTCGGGCTTAAGCATCGTAAAAGTTTTATTGTTTGCCATATTCAAAATTTAATTCGTGCAAAAGTAATGATTTTGAAACGAAATCTCGCTTTCCCCTAATTTATAAAAAATTGTATCTTTGTTCCTTATGAAAAAATTAACGTCCGAACAGGTAAAAGCGTTGTTAAATTCACCCCAACAAGTGGTGATTATCCCCCATGTCAACCCCGATGGCGATGCTGTGGGTTCTTCCCTTGGTCTGTACCATTATTTGGTTCAAAAGGGACACCACGTTAATGTTATTGTCCCTAACGACTACCCTACGTTCCTAAAATGGATTCCGGGAACTGGAAACATCATCCAATTTGATGCACAAACAGAACATGCATATGAAATTTTAGAGGCCGCTGACCTTGTGTTTACGCTTGATTTCAATGCATTGCACCGTAGTGGCCCTATGCACAAGGTTCTAGAAGATAATAAGGCCACAAAAATCATGATTGACCATCACCAACAGCCAGATGATTATGCCCACTACACCTATTCGGATGTAAACATGTGCTCCACCTCAGAAATGATTTATCATTTTATGGATCAAATGGGCGATTTGGCATTGTTGAATAAAACCATTGGCGCTGCACTTTATACAGGCATCATGACTGATACAGCTTCGTTCCGATTTCCAAAAACGACAAGCACAACCCACCGTGTAGTAGCCCATCTGATGGACGTTGGCGTACATCATTCAGTCATTCACAACAAAGTGTATGATGCCAATCGTTTTGAGCGCATCAAACTATTGGGCACTGCACTAAACAACTTGACAGTCTTGGCCGATTTAAATACCGCTTATATCACGCTTTCGCAAAGCGAGTTGGACCAATTTGGTCATCAAAAAGGTGATACAGAAGGGTTGGTCAATTATGGTCTTTCGGTAAAAGGAATAAAATTTGCAGCCATTTTCATTGAAAACAAGGACGAAGGAATCATCAAAATTTCGTTACGATCCAAAGGAGATTTTGATGTTAATCAATTGGCACGAGCGCATTTTAACGGTGGTGGACACCAAAATGCAGCGGGCGGAAAAAGTACCCTTTCTTTGGAAGAAACCGTCGAAAAATTTAAGCATTTGGTACAAACTCTTAAATCAGATCTTCAGTAGTGAACTTTTGGCGCATTCTTTTTGTTCTTTTTGTCCTTGTCGGGTGTAAACCTTCCGAAGCGCGACGACCATTACAACAAAATTCTGGACGTTTTATTGATACTTCTGTACAGATTAACAAAGCAAGAAATAATCAAGAATACACCGCCATCCAAAAATTGGTTGATGCCGCCAAAAAACCCTTTCATGTATCCGACTATGGGTTTTGGTATCAGTTTACCAAAAAGAATGAACAGGAGCGTTATACGCCACAATTTGGCGATCAAGTCCTCTACAGTTATGGGATAAAAAATTTGGCTAAAAAATGGATTTATCCAACAAATGAATCCGTCAAAAAGACGTACTTTGTGGCGCAAGAAGAACTCATTGCTGGATTGCGTGAGGGGCTTAAACTGATGAAAAAAGGCGAATCGGCAACCTTTATTTTTCCTTCACAAATGGCTTATGGTTATTACGGTGACGACGACAAAATTGGAACAAACACCCCACTGATTTATGAGGTGACTGTCCACGATATCATTAAAAATTAATACTAAATACATACAAAACATCATGAAACGTACTAAATCTATTACTGCACTATTTGGCATTCTTTTGTTACTGAGCAGCTCATCATGTCAAAATAAATACCCTGAGCTTGGCGATGGTTTATTTGCTGAATTTGCCACCACTAAAGACACTATGGTGGTACAACTGTTTTACAAAAAAGTTCCGCTTACTGTGGCCAACTTTGTCGCACTTGCCGAAGGTACACATCCGCAATTGGCCGACTCTTTAAAAGGAAAACCCTACTACAATGGCACTGTATTTCATAGGGTAATTGACCAATTTATGATTCAAGGTGGTGACCCTTCTGCGACAGGTATGGGCGGTCCTGGATATAAATTTGGCGATGAATTTGATGAAACATTAAAGCACGACAAACCAGGTGTGTTGTCTATGGCCAACTCTGGTCCGGCCACCAATGGTAGTCAGTTTTTTATCACTGAAGTCCCTACGCCACATCTCGATAACCGCCATGCTGTTTTTGGGCAAGTGGTCAAAGGATTGGAAGTCCAAGATTCTATTTCTAATGTCGCCGTTGCTCCTGGGAGTAATAAACCTTTGGAAGATGTTGAAATTTTAAGCGTAAACATCATCCGTCAAGGTTTTGGGGCTCGAGGTTTTGATGCCGCCAAAACTTGGGAAAAAGAATTGCCACTCCTTGAAGAAAAACGATTGAAAAAAATCGAAGAAGCCAAAAAAGAAGCCGAACGTCAAAAGAAAATCGCTGAAGAAAAAATGGAAGCTGCTGCAGCTGAGATTCTTCCTGTTTTAGAAGACTACAAAAGCAAAGCTACAGCTACAGATTCTGGTCTCCTCACCTATACGATTATTGAGGGCAATGGCGAAAAACCAGCATTGGGTTCTGTTGTAAAACTCTATTATGAAGGGTATTTCACTGATGGTAAACTCTTTAGTACCAACGTCAAAGATATAGACCTTAAATGTGGTACCTACAATGAACAAAAGGAACAACGTGGGCTATACAACCAAATGCCGATGAAATTTAGTGCAGATGCACAAATGATTCCTGGTTTTAAAGAAGGTGTATTAGCCATGACTAAAGGGCAAAAATCATTCTTTTATCTGCCGTCACACCTTGCCTATGGCGAAAATGGCCGTGGACCCATTAAACCAAATTCCGATCTAATTTTTATTGTAGAACTCGGTACTGAATAACTCAAGATAAACCATTTAAAAAACCCCGCAAATGCGGGGTTTTTTTATTCTTTCTTCGGAATAGCTGCTAAAATCGCTTTTAGAAATACCCAAAATTTTTGTACGGAGGAAATCTGTACCCGTTCGTCTGGGGAGTGTGCGCCTTTGATGTTAGGTCCAAAACTAATCATTTCTATATCGGGATAATGCGTCCCTAAAATACCACACTCTAACCCTGCATGGCAAGCAGCGACATGAGGTTCAGCAACGTTTAATTGCACATATAAATCTGTGAGTACGTTTAAAATTGAGGCCTTCATATTGGGTGTCCAACCTGGGTAATCTCCAGAAAATTCAACCCTACACCCTGCCAATTCAAAGGTTGCTTTTAGGGTTTGTGCTAAATCCATTTTGGAACTATCTACGGAAGATCGTGTAAGACAACCCACATGAATTTGTCCGTTTTCAATACGTACACGGGCTACATTATTGGACGTTTCTACTAAATCCTCAATGTCAGGGCTCATGCGGTACACCCCATTATGTGCTACATAAAGGGCTTTGATCAAGGGTTGTTGTACGCCAAGTTCCATTACTGTTTCTGGCAAATCGGTAGGGTTTAATGCAATATTGAGTTCTGGTTCAAGGGTTCCAAATTCTTTTTCAATAACTGCTATCAAATGCGCTGTTGCTTGTTCAAAAGCATCTTTAAGTACCGCATCAACCACCACTACCGCACTACTTTCTCTCGGAATGGCATTACGTAAACTTCCACCATCAATTTTTGAAATACGAAGGCCATAACGGTCAAATCCATCGTACAACAAGCGGCTCATGAGTTTGTTGGCATTTCCAAACCCTTTGTGGATATCCATACCAGAGTGCCCCCCTTGAAGCCCTTTTACCGAAAGATGATAAGCGACTGCGGTTTGTGGGGTTGGTTCTTCAATGTAGGATGCTGTGGCCGTTACATCGATACCACCAGCACAACCGACGCCAATTTCGTCGTCTTCTTCGGTATCTAAATTCAAAAGAATATCCCCTTTTAACAATCCGGGCTGAAGGCCCATCGCCCCCGTCATCCCTGTTTCTTCATCGATGGTAAACAAGGCCTCAAGTGCTGGGTGAGGCAAATCGGTACTTTGCAATACGGCCATAATTGTGGCTACACCCAAACCATTGTCGGCACCAAGTGTAGTGCCTTTGGCTTTTACCCAATCGCCATCCACATACATCTGAATGCCTTGCGAGAGAAAATCAAAATCGGTATCGGCATTTTTTTGGTGTACCATATCCAAATGAGATTGCAACACCACTGATTTTCGGTGCTCCATCCCTGGTGTTGCTGGTTTTCTGATGATGACATTGCCGACTTCGTCTTCAATAGTTTCGAGGTTTAGTTTTTCACCAAAATCTTTAATAAAAGCAATCACACGCTCTTCCTTTTTGGATGGGCGTGGTACCGCATTTAAATCCGCAAAATTGGACCAAATTTCTTCGGGATTCAATTGGCTGACTTCTTTACTCATAGCTAACGATTTTGAAGAGTAAAGGTAAGTATATCGTCTTAAACCTAAATATAATTTTCTATTTTTGAAGTATGTCTAAAACTTTAAGACTTTTTACGGCCTTTAGTATTGTGCCTCAAATACTGGTTGTCAATATGTTAGCCAAACACCCAGACGTTGTGGAGCAATATTACAGTAGTGAATTGTATCCAAAAATCTCGAGTACTTTGCGCCTGTTGTATGGTTGGGTGCCTTTTTCTGTTGGTGATTTACTGTACATTACTGCTATTGGCTATGGCCTTTGGTGGTTTTTTACACATGGGAAAAAACTTCTCAAAGCGCCAAAAAATACCATCACCAATTTGCTTGCCATTGCATCTATTTTGTATTTTTTGTTTCATGGGTTTTGGGGTTTAAACTACTACCGCTTACCGCTACACAAAAAACAAAACCTTAACCCAATTTACACTACTGAGCAACTAATTCAGACGACGAGAAAAATTATAGAACTGACCAATACTGTTCATCTTGAACTAGCAAATGACAGTAGTGTACTCGTCGTGATTCCCAATGATTTTGATGTTTTGGCGAAATTGTCTGTAAAGGGGTATCAAAATAGCGCTAAAGCATATCCTTATTTGAGCTATAAAAATCCAAGTCAAAAGTTATCTCTACTGAGTAGTCCTCTTGCCTATATGGGGTTTAGTGGGTACCTAAATCCATTGACTAATGAAGCACAAGTGAACAGCCACAATCCTGTAAACTCCATGCCAATGACCTTGGCGCACGAGCAAGCACATCAAATTGGTTATGCCGCCGAAAATGAGGCGAATTTTATTGGTTTTCTCACGTGTATCAATAACGAAGATCGCTATTTCAGATATAGTGGTTATACTTTTGCTTTGCGCTATTGTTTGAACGAATTATACAGGAGAAGTCCAGAACTATTTAAAACATTAAAAACACAAATCAACCCTGGTATTTTAGAAGATTTTAAAGCGCGACAAGCACATTGGGCACAATACAACAATCCTTTAGAACCCCTATTTAAACAGTTTTATAGTGGGTTTTTAAAGCTTAATGCACAAGAGCATGGAATTGAAAGTTATAGCTATGTAGTAGGGCTTATTGTAGGGTATTTTCAGAAACGGCCTTAAATCAAATGAGTAGGCTTCTTGGCAATAGGTTTTAAAAGTTTATCCTTATATTTAACAACGCAAAATTTATTCCTATGAAAAAAGTAAAATTCCTACTCTTGGGATTCTTGTGTGCTTTTATGGGGCATACACAAGATTATTTCCCTAAAAACGATGGTGTAAAATCCAAAGCAACAAACTTCACCGCGATTACCAATGCAAAACTTTACATCACACCGACAAAGGTGATTGAAAATGGTACACTTCTGATAAAAGACGGATTGGTGGTCAATAGCGGTAAAAACATTTCAATACCTGAAAATTCAGAGGTTATTGATGCTCAGGGCCATAGTATTTATCCTTCATTTATTGATTTGTATTCCACTTTTGGTGTGGATAAACCTAAACGCAAAAGTGGTGGCGGAAGTGGACCACAATATGGCCCATCTCGAGAGGGTTTCTATTGGAACGACCATGTGCGGCCCGAACAAAATGCGATGGATGCATTTGAATTTGATGAGAAAACAGCCAAAACTTTACTGCAACAAGGTTTTGGGGTAGTCAATACGCACATCGAAGATGGAATTGTGCGTGGTAATGGAGCACTAATTGCATTAGATTTAAAAGGGTCTGATGCCAAGAGAATTCTCTCTGGACGATCTGCGCAGTATTTATCTTTTTCAAAAAGTGTACGTTCTCGTCAGTCCTACCCCACATCCATCATGGGGGCTATGGCGTTGTTGCGTCAATTGTACAACGATGCCGATTGGTACAAAAAAGAAAATCGAAACACAACAGATCGTTCTATAGAGGCCTTTAATAAGAATACCAATTTGGTACAAATTATGGCTGCAGGCAGTAGAGTGAATGCAGTAAGAGCTGATGCCGTTGGGGATCAATTTGGTATCCAATACATTCTTTTAGGGGGTGGTGATGAATATGAACGTATCCATACTATAAAAAACACCAATGCGGCATTCATTATCCCTGTAAATTTTCCAAAACCCTACGATGTTGAAAATAGTTTTCTGGCCGATAAATTAGAACTAGAAAGCATGAAAGAATGGAACCAAAGACCTACAAATCCAAAAGTTTTGACAGACCACAACATCACTTTTGCATTGACAACGCATGGGCTCAAATCAGTTAAAGAATTTAAAGCCCACATAAAAAATGCTATAGACCACGGATTGAGCACAACCGAAGCTTTAGAGGCGCTCACAACTGTACCGGCTCAGTTGTTAGGAAATAACAAAATTGGAAATCTACACAATGGAAGTTATGCAAATTTTACCATCACATCTGGTGCTTTTTTTGAGCCCAAAACTGCTGTTTATGAGCATTGGATTCGTGGCTCAAGAACAACTTTTGAAGATATAAACGCAAAGATCTTAAACGGTACATATACATTTAATTTAAACGAACATAAATACACTCTTGAGGTTTCTGGTACAAAAGGAAAACCTAAAGCCAATCTAAAAGTGGATAGTTTAAATCTAAGTTCTAACCTTAAACAAGATCAAGATTGGGTACACCTTCTTTTTACGACAAAAGACACTTTACAGCAACAGTTTATGCGTTTTAGTGCTAAGATTGATAAAGATGACCCAAATTTAAATGGAACCATCAATTTCACAAACGGTTCAACCCAAAAGTTGACACTTATTAAATCGGACAAAAAAGAAGAAAAGAAAACAAAAAAAGATAAAAAAGAAGCGAAAGAAAAAACTGTTATCCCTGTAACCTATCCAAATGGTGCTTATGGGTTTAGAACACTTCCAGAAGCAAAAACTATTCTTTTTCAGAATGCTACTGTGTGGACCAACGAAGATGATGGTATTTTATTAAATACTGGTGTTTTGGTTAAAGATGGAAAAATTGCAGCCATCGGAAACAATTTGAAAGCACGAAAAGCAACGGTGATCGATGCAAGTGGGAAACACCTCACTTCAGGCATAGTCGATGAGCATTCACATATTGCTGCAGCCAGTATTAATGAAGCGGGGCAAAACTCCTCTGCAGAAGTAAGTATAGAAGATGTCGTAGATGCCGATGATGTGGATATTTATCGAAACCTATCAGGGGGCGTCACCACCATTCAAATCCTTCATGGATCGGCAAACCCCATTGGAGGACGTTCGGCACTTATAAAACTCAAATGGGGAGAATCTGCAAAAAATTTGATGTACAAAAATGCTCCTAAGTTTATCAAATTTGCTTTGGGTGAAAACGTAAAACAATCCAATTGGGGTAGCTACAGCCGTTTTCCACAAACAAGAATGGGGGTCGAACAAATGTATATGGATTATTTTTCAAGGGCCAAAGCGTATGACCAAAAGAAAAAAAGTGGACAACCCTACAGAGAAGATACAGAAATGGAAGTACTGGCCGAAATCCTCAACAAAGAGCGTTTCATTAGTTGTCACTCCTACATTCAAAGTGAAATCAATATGTTGATGAAAGTCGCAGAAAAATTTGATTTTAACATCAACACTTTCACGCATATTTTAGAGGGCTACAAAGTGGCCGATAAAATGAAAGCGCATGGTGTTGGTGCCTCAACGTTCAGCGATTGGTGGGCGTATAAATACGAAGTAAATGATGCTATTCCATACAATGCCGCCATTCTAAACAACGTTGGTGTGGTTACAGCGATTAATAGTGACGATGCCGAAATGTCTAGACGACTCAATCAAGAAGCGGCCAAAGCCGTAAAATATGGCGGTGCCTCAGAAGAAGATGCATGGAAAATGGTCACCCTAAACCCTGCAAAGTTGTTACATATTGATGATAAAGTTGGAAGTATCAAAGTTGGTAAAGATGCCGATTTGGTGCTCTGGAGCGACCACCCCATGTCCGTTTATGCAAAAGCAGAAAAAACGCTTATTGAAGGGGTAACTTATTTTGATAGCGAACGCGATCAACAGCTTCGAGAAAACATCAAAAATGATCGAAATACACTGATTCAAATGATGCTCAAAGAGAAAAATAAGGGCATGAAAACTCAAGCTGTAAAAGTCAAAAAGAAACAAGAAATGCATTGTGACACTTTGGATCACGATCAAATTTAATAAAAACATTATGAAAACATTTAAAATATACTTCATAGCACTTTTTAGCATATGTTTTGCGCTTAATGCACAGCAAACACCTGCTCCAGTGCAGAACACCACTGTGGCAATCAAAGGCGCTACAGCACACCTTGGCAATGGCAGTGTACTCGACAATAGTCTGATTATTTTTGAAAACGGTACGCTAAACTATGTTGGGCAAATGGACAGGAGTAAACTGAATACTCAAATGGATATTATTGAAGCTAATGGAAAGCACGTCTACCCAGGTTTTATCATTCCAAATTCAACATTAGGACTTATTGAAATTGATGCTGTTCGTGCCTCAGATGATGATGAAGAAATTGGGACATGGAATCCACACATAAGAAGTTTGATTGCCTATAATACGGAGTCAAAAGTGGTGGAAACTATGCGACCAAACGGCGTATTGATGGCGCAAATCACCCCTAGAGGAGGCCGAATTTCAGGCACTTCATCTGTAGTACAGTTAGACGCTTGGAATTGGGAAGATGCCGCAGTTAAAATCGATGATGGCATTCATATGAATTGGCCGAGTACATTCAGTAGAGGACGTTGGTGGCTCGGCGAAGACCCTGGATTAAAAGTTAATGAAAAATACAACAATCAAGTCCAAGAATTAACCTCGTATTTTGACAATGCAAAAGTGCATAATGCCAGCGCAAACCCAGGCTTAAACTTACCCTTTGAAGCCCTAAAAGGTATTTTTGATGGCCGTCAAACTTTATTTATTCATGTGGATGATGAAAAAGGAATCATTGATGCTGTAAACTTTAAAAAGCAACACAACATGGCGAAAATTGTACTTGTTGGTGCATATGAAGCATACAAACAAACTGATTTACTGAAAGAACATGGCGTTTCAGTATTACTCAGACGTGTTCATTCCAGACCCAATAAAGCTGATGAAGATTATGATTTACCTTTTAAACTAGCCAAAAAACTCGTCGATGGTGGCGTACTCGTTGCACTAGAGGCCAGTGGCGATATGGAACGTATGAATTCCAGAAACCTTCCTTTTTATGCTGGAACGACTGTGGCCTATGGACTTACTAAAGAACAAGCACTGCAACTCATCACACTCAATGCTGCAAAAATTCTTGGGATAGAGAAACGATACGGTAGTTTAGAAGTTGGGAAAAGCGCTACCCTATTCATCAGTAAAGGTGATGCACTTGATATGCGCACCAACCAGCTTGACCATGCCTTTATCGATGGGCGAAACATAAGCTTAGAAAGTCATCAAACAAAGTTGTGGAAAAGATATTCTGGAAAATATAAAAACCAATAAAACACCCCCTATTTTAAAGCCCAAGCACCGTCTTGGGCTTTTTTTTGCAAAAAAAATAACCCTATTTTTGTGGCATGATGAAAGAAATCACCAGTTTAAAAAACCCTAAAATAAAAAACCTGTTGTTGCTGAAAGAAAAATCGAAGCAACGCCGTGAACAAGGTTTGTTTATCATCGAGGGAAAACGTGAAGTTCTTTTGGCTATCAATAGTGGTTATACCATAGAAACTATTTACATCGAACCCCAATTATGCTCAACTCATGCATTAGAACAATTTGAAGCACATGATATAGAGTGTATCCAAGTTGATTCGAAAATCTATGAAAAAGTGGCTTATCGTGGGCGTACCGAAGGCATTTTTGCTGTAGCTAAATGTAAAGATCTATCCTTAGCACAACTTAATATAAAATCTAAAAACCCATTAATTTTAGTAGCCGAATCCCCTGAAAAACCTGGGAATATCGGCGCCCTACTTCGAACAGCCGATGCGGCAAAAGTTGATGCCGTCCTTATAGCAGATCCAAGAACGGATCTGTATAATCCAAATGTAATCCGGTCGAGTGTTGGAGGAATTTTTTCCACACAAATCGCTGTTGGAACATCAGAAGAAATCATTACTTACCTCAAAAAGCATAACATTGCAATGTACAGTGCAATTCTTCAAGATTCAAAGCCCTACACAGAACCTAATTTTCAAAATCCAACCGCTATTGTCGTAGGTACAGAATCTACTGGACTTAGCGAACAATGGCGTTCTGAAGCTACTCAATGCATTCATATTCCCATGCTTGGACATGTCGATTCTATGAACGTTTCGGTAGCCGCTGGAATTCTTATGTTTGAGGCCAAACGCCAACGTGCATTCAAATAATTCATACCTCTATTTAGTGTTTATACATTTTTTTTAAAAAGTGTAGATCGCGGTTGTTTGTTACAAATGTTTGTTTTAGTTTTAGGGTATGACTGCTGAGGACATCAAAAAAGAGAACGCTGCTATTGCAAAGGAGTACAAAGAACTCCTCAAAATCAGCTACCGTAATCTTTCGGTTGCAGATAAAAAAATGATCCGAAAGGCCTTTGATGTGGCTGTAGATGCACATAAGGATCAACGCCGAAAATCGGGAGAGGCCTATATTTTTCATCCTATTTCTGTAGCAAAAATTGTCGCCTCCGAAATTGGATTGGACGCTACATCCATTGCCGCCGCACTACTCCACGATGTTGTAGAAGATTGCGAAGAATATTCAATTCGTGATATTGAACAATTGTTTGGTGAAACCGTAGCACGAATTGTTAATGGTCTTACCAAAATTTCTAGCTTAAAAAAGGATAAAGACATTTCACTTCAGGCAGAGAATTTTAGGAAAATGCTGTTGACCCTCAACGACGATGTACGTGTTATAATTATAAAAATTGCCGACCGTCTCCACAACATGCAAACCATCCATTCGCTTCGTGAGGATAAACAAATAAAAATTGCCTCAGAAACGCTCTATATTTATGCTCCTTTGGCGCATAAAATCGGATTATATAATATTAAATCAGAACTTGAAGACCTTGCTCTAAAATACACAGAACCAGAGGTTTATGACTCTATATTGCTAAAAATGAAAGAAAGTAAAGAAGAGCAAGATTTATACATCGATGAAATCAGTGGTATTTTGGAGGGCGCATTGAAAAAAGAACGCATAAAATACGACATCAAAGGACGACCAAAATCTATCTTTTCCATACGTCGAAAAATGCAAAAACAAGGCGTTACTTTTGAGGAAGTGTACGATAAATTTGCTGTCCGAATCATTTACAAATCGGGGTTAAAAAATGAGAAATTTTTGGCTTGGAAAATTTACTCCATTGTTACCGATTTTTTTAGACCAAATCCCACACGCTTACGCGATTGGATTTCTTCGCCAAAATCTACAGGGTATGAAGCACTGCACATCACCGTGATGGGGCCTAAGGGCCGCTGGGTTGAAGTTCAAATCCGTAGTGAACGCATGAATGAGATTGCAGAAAAAGGATATGCAGCACATTACAAATACAAAGAAGGTGCCACTACCAATGATGAAAACTTAGAGAGTTGGATTGGAAAACTTCAGGAAGTGATGGACAATCCTAGTGCCAATGCGGTGGATTTTGTGGAAGAATTTAAACTCAATTTATACGCTAAAGAAATTTTTGTTTTCACACCTGAAGGGGATTTAAAATCTTTACCAAAACAAGCTACTCCGCTAGATTTTGCTTTCAGTATTCACACCGAAATCGGACTGAAAACTAGAGGCGCCAAAGTGAATGGTAAGCTGGTTCCACTGAGCCATACCTTGCACAGCGGAGATCAAGTAAGCATCATTACTTCAGAAAATGCAAAACCGACCTCGAATTGGTTAGATTATGCCACGACTGCTCGCGCACGAAGTAAAATAAAATCTTCTTTAAAGGCAGAAAAAAAGCTTATTGCCGAAGACGGAAAAGAAATATTACGACGTAAACTGAAACAACTCAAAATAAGTCTTAACGAACGTTCGATAAACGAATTGGTCAATTACTTCAAACTACAAACGAGTTTAGACCTTTTCTACAGGGTAGGTATTGGAAGTATCGACAATACAATGTTGAAAAAATTTGCAGCATCAAGAAGCAATGTGTTGGTGAGTTTTATCAAAAATAAAATTCAACGCAAAAAAACAGCATCACCTGAAGTCATTGATAATGATGAAATTACGTCCAAATATGACATGTTGGTATTTGGTAAAGAAGAAGAAAAATTGAACTATAAAGTAGCGTCCTGTTGCAATCCTATTCCTGGGGATAAAGTCTTTGGATTTTTGAGCATACGAGAAGGTATCAAAGTCCATAAAAAAAATTGCCCTAACGCATTGAGTTTGCAATCAAATTATGCGTACAGAATCATTTTAGCCAAATGGATTGATTCCTCGCAACAGGTATTTAGAGCGGTTATCAAACTTACAGGTATCGATGAAAAAGGTCTTGTTAATGATATAACAAAATTGATTTCAGCCAATATGAACGTCAATATTAAAAGCATAAAATTTGACTCAGACAGCGGAACATTTAACGGCGAAATAGCGCTGGAAGTGAACAATACTAGTTTTGTGACCAAACTCATGGATCGATTAAAAAAAATAAATGGCATTGAAAAGGTTTCTAGAGTCTAAAATTTAGTTAAATTTGAGGTTTTAAACATGAGCCCAAAAACCAAACATAGCGATCAAGAAATTGTAAAAAACGTTTTTACGCAATACCTTGAAGATAACAGTCAGCGTAAAACTCCCGAGCGTTTTGCTATTTTACAAGAAATTTATGACAACGATGATCATTTTGATATAGAGTCCCTCTACATCAAAATGAAAAATAAAAAATACAGAGTGTCGCGTGCTACACTATACAATACCATCGAGCTTTTGTTGGAATGTGGCCTTGTGCGTAAGCATCAGTTTGGGAACAATCAGGCGCAATACGAAAAATCTTATTTTGACAAACAACACGATCATGTAATTCTGACCGATACAGGTGAAGTCATTGAATTTTGTGATCCAAGAATTCAATCCATAAAAAAAACAATCGAAGAAGTATTTGATATTGATATTCAAAAACACTCACTTTACTTCTACGGAACCAAAAAAAATACCAAAAACTAACTAAACATATGGCTGTAGATTTGCTTTTAGGACTCCAGTGGGGCGATGAAGGAAAAGGAAAAATTGTTGATGTACTAACCAAAAATTACGATATCATTGCGCGATTTCAAGGAGGGCCAAATGCAGGTCACACACTTGTCTTCAATGGTATGAAACACGTTTTGCATACCATTCCTTCTGGGATTTTTCATGATGACGTCAAAAACCTTGTTGGAAACGGAGTAGTAATAGACCCCGTAATTTTTAAAAAAGAACTGGACAAACTAAGAGACCAAGGAGTTGATTTCAGAAAAACGTTGTTGATTTCTCGCAAAGCACACTTGATACTTCCAACACATCGTTTGTTAGATGCGGCTTCGGAGGCCTCCAAAGGAAAGGCAAAAATTGGCTCAACCCTAAAAGGCATTGGGCCAACATACATGGATAAAACCGGTCGAAACGGGATTCGTGTTGGAGACTTAGAGCTCGATGATTGGAAAGAAAAATACCGCAATTTAGCTAACAAACATCAAGCAATGATTGACTTCTACAACATTGAACTTGAATACGACTTAGACGAATTAGAGTCTGAATTTTTTGAAGCGGTAGAGACCTTAAAATCTTTAGAATTTATTGATTCTGAAGAATACATACACCAGGCACAACGCGACCAAAAATCGGTACTTGCCGAAGGAGCTCAAGGGTCGTTGTTGGATATCGACTTTGGTACATACCCTTTTGTCACTTCCTCCAATACGACTGCTGCTGGCGCTTGTACAGGACTTGGCGTAGCACCAAACACCATCAACGAAGTTTTTGGAATTTTTAAGGCCTACACTACTCGTGTTGGATCAGGGCCCTTCCCTACCGAACTTTTTGATGAAAATGGAGAAACAATGAGCCGTGTTGGGCATGAATTTGGCGCAACAACAGGAAGAGCCAGACGCTGTGGATGGTTGGATTTGGTCGCACTACGCTACGCATGTCAAGTGAATGGTGTAACGCAACTTATGATGATGAAAGCCGATGTTCTTTCAGGATTCAAAACTTTAAAAGTGTGTACCGCATACAACTACAAAGGAAAAGAAATCAAACACTTGCCCTATAATATTGAAGCAGAAAATGTAAGCCCAATTTATTCGAACTTTAAAGGATGGGAAGAAGATTTGACTTCGATGGATAGTGTAGATACTTTACCCAAAGCGCTCATGGAATACATTGAATTTTTAGAAAATGAATTGCAAATTCCTATAAAAATTGTTTCCGTTGGTCCTGACCGAAAGCAGACAATTTTTAGGCCCTAAATCACGTTCAAGTTTGTAGTCTTCTTTATTTTGAGTGTATTTGCGCTCAAGATTTTGAATATTCCCTATTTTTGTTAAAATTCGAATTTTAAGTCGTGAACATAAAACACTTCCTAACCTTTTTTATTTTCTCAACAACTTTGCTGTTGAACGCTCAAGAGCGAAAGCAGATTGAAATTGAATATGCGCCTTACATGGACATCGTAGAAGATAAACCTGGAGCCACAATTTTGACGCGCGATAACGCCAATCAAGTTCACGTCAAGCACGAAGGTATTGAGGTCTGGTGTAATGAAGCTATTTATTACGGCAAAGAAGATTTTATCGAGGCCTATGGCAATGTACGTGTCAAACAAGGTGATAGCATCAACATGACTTCCAAATATGTGGAATACAGCGGAAAAACGCAACTGGCCTATGCCAGTGGAGATGTTGTCTTGATTGACCCCAATTCAAAACTATACACAGATGTTTTACATTTTGACCGCATAAAACAACAGGCCTACTACAATCAAAAAGGTAAAGTTGTCCGCGATACATCAGGAACCATTACAAGCACCATTGGTCGCTATTATGTGAAATCAAAAAAATACCAGTTTGTTAAAGATGTAAAGCTTGTTAATCCAGAATATGTAATCGATACAGAGCGTTTAGATTTTTATACAGAATCGGGGTATACCTTCTTGTTTGGCCCTACCACTATCACAAGCGAAACAAGTGTGATTTATTGTGAACGTGGATTTTACAATACCAACAACGATACCGGATATTTTGTAAAAAAATCAAAAATAAATTACGACGACCGCATTGTTGAGGGGGATAGTTTATACTTTGATCGTAACAAAAATTTTGCTTCAGCATCAAACAACATCACGATTACAGATACATTAAACAACAGTATCATTAAAGGGCATTATGCTGAAGTTTTTCGAGAAAAAGATTCTGTTTTTATCACCAAAAGAGCACTCGCCATAACAGAACAGGAAAATGATTCTATTTTTATCCACAGCGATACACTGATGATTACAGGCCCACCTGAAGAACGAATTGTACGTGGATTTTACAATGCCAAAATGTTTAAATCCAACTTAAGTGGAAAAGCAGATTCCATCCACATGAATCAAAAAACTGGACTTACACAACTCATCAATTTTTATGATGTAGACGCAGATGCTTTTACAAAGAAAGCGCATCCTGTTTTGTGGCATTATGAGAGCCAAATTACTGGAGATTCTATTCATTTGATTTCTAATTCGGAGAAAGAAACTCTGGACTCCCTCAAGGTATTCAATAACGCATTTGTAATCAATAAAGACAGTTTAGGTGATGGGTATAATCAAATTTCAGGAAAAAGACTTTATGGGTTATTTGTTAATAATGAACTAAACACTATTGATGTCATAAAAAATGCCGAAACCATATACTTCTTGAGAAATAATGAGGATGAGCTCGTAGGAATTGATAAATCAAAATCTGGGGCCATCAAAATATGGGTTTCAGAAAATGAAATTGATGAATTGAGAAAACTGAACCAAATTGGTGGAAAAACATACCCCCTTGAAGATTTTCCAGAAAAAGAAAAAAAACTAAAAGGATTTATTTGGCGAAATGACGAACGACCCAGAAGCGTTGAGGAATTATTTGCTGACGACCCTCCTTTAAATTTACCAATAATTAAAGGATTAAACGATTACAGCCCTCAAGATGAGTTTTTTGATGAAGATCTCCTAAAACGTATAGAAAAAGCAGAAACGCAAAAAGATACTGCATCAAAAAATGTATCGCCAAAAGCGAAAACCCTTAAAAAGCCCAATAAAGCAGCAAGGAATGTACCTCCAGAGAGATTAAAATCTATACGCAACAGAAAACCTATAGATGAGAAGGAGTTTAAATCTAACATATCAAAGAAAGAACATTGAGCAAAGACGATTTTTTGAGGTTTCAAGCGCAAACAACGCCACACCCATTGGCGATGGAAATTTCTCATGCACAAGGGAGTTTTATTTATGATAAAAACAAAAAAAAGTATTTGGATTTTGTTGCTGGTGTATCGGCTTGTAGTTTGGGGCATCGGCATCCAAAAGTTGTAGAAGCTATAAAAAAGCAGCTGGACCGCTATATGCATGTGATGGTGTACGGCGAATATATCCAAAAACCCGCTTTGGAACTCACTCAATTATTGGCCAACTATCTTCCAGAGCCTATTGAAAAAACATACCTTACCAATTCGGGTACAGAAGCCATTGATGGCGCATTGAAATTGGCAAGACGATACACTGGAAGATCAGAGATTCTTGCGGCACATAAGGCCTATCATGGAAATACCATGGGAGCACTTAGTGTTATGGGGTATGAAGAACGCAAACAACCTTTCCGTCCACTTCTGCCCGATGTTCGTTTTATCCATTTTAATGAGGAAAAAGACCTCGAAAAAATCACGAAAAAAACAGCTGCCGTAATTTTAGAAACTATTCAAGGCGGTGCAGGTTTTATTGAACCCAAGAATGATTATTTAAATAAAGTAGAAAAACGATGTGAAGCTATGGGGGCTTTGCTAATTTTAGACGAAATTCAGCCAGGATTTGGACGTACAGGGACCGTTTTTGGTTTCGAGAACTACAATTGCACCCCAGATATCGTGGTTGTAGGAAAAGGGCTTGGTGGAGGCATGCCTATTGGTGCTTTTTCAGCTTCTGCTGAATTGATGGACAGTCTGTCCGACAATCCAAAATTAGGACACATTACAACCTTTGGAGGGCATCCTGTGATTGCAGCGGCAGCACGAGCTACACTAAAAGAAATTACCGAGAGTACACTGATGGTTGACGCCCTAGAAAAAGAAAAATACATCCGAAAAAAACTAAAACACCCCTTAATAAAAGAAATACGAGGAAAAGGTTTAATGCTTTCCGCACTAACCCCAAGCCCAGAAATCACAAACAAAGTTGTATTGGAAGCCATGAATCAAGGACTGATTTTGTTTTGGCTACTCTACGAACCAAGAGCCATAAGAATCACCCCTCCATTAACTATATCTTTTGAGGAATTAGAACAAGGATGCACCACTATTTTGAATATTCTTGATTCTATTTCTAAAAACTGTTAATTAATTTGTTGAAAACATTCAATACAGCCGTTCAACATTGGCTGATATAATCCTAAATTTATTATAACAAAAACCACTTTATGGAGTTAAGCCCTTCCGATGAAAGTCAAAAATATTCATTGACGAAATTCGAGTCAATGCTAAAAACGAATAACGTTTTCTTCTTTGATTCAAATGAGTTCGAAAGCATCATCCACCACTATCTTGAAATTGGTAAGGTTGCACTGGCAAAAAAAGCCATCAATTTAGGTTTAGACCAACACCCTTCATCAATTAATTTAAGACTATTTCGCGTAGAAATTTTAATTTTTGAAAACGATTTTAATGCTGCTGAAAAGCTTCTGAATTCCCTTTTTGAATTAGAACCAAATAATGAAGAATTATACATTCAAAGAGCCAATATTTATTCCAAAAAAGACCAACACCAAAAAGCAATTGACACGTTTAAAGAAGCTATAAAAATAGCCGACGATTGTTCGGAAATACATTCGCTAATAGGTATGGAATATCTGTTTTTAAACGAATACGAACAAGCAAAAACACACTTCATGAAATGTGTTGATTTGGATATAGAAGATTACTCCTCGCTGTATAATATTATCTACTGTTTTGAATTTTTAAACCAAACCAAACAGGCCATAAAATATTTGAACTGGTATTTGGATCAAAATCCATATTGTGAAGTCGCATGGCATCAATTGGGTAAACAATACTTAGAAGAAAAAGAACTTCAAAAAGCACTAACTGCATTTGATTTTGCGGTGATTTCAGATGATATGTTTATTGGTGCATATTTAGAAAAAGCTAAGGTTTTAGAACAACTTGATCGACACGAGGAAGCCATTGAGCAATACACCATTTCTATGGGTATTGAAGGAACAACAGCATACACATTGTTGAAAATTGGCTATTGCTACGAACAGCTCAAAAAAAATGACCTAGCACTTAATTTCTACACAAAATCTGTTGAAGAAGACCCTGCCTTTGATAAAGGTTGGATGAGTATTTCGTTGTTTTATTTCTCAAAAAAAGATTTTTTAAAATCTCTTTTTTACATAAATAAAGTCATAGATATTGATAGTGAAAATACTGACTATTGGTTGTTTTATTCAAAAATAAATGAACGATTAAAGTATTTAGAGGAAGCTGAACGCGGATATAAAAGAACACTAGAACTTGGCGAATGTTCTCTGGAAACTTGGATCTCGAGAGGTGATATTCTCATTAAATTGGGAGAACTTGAGGCCGCAAAATACAATTTTGTTCAGGCCTTGGAACACCACCCAAAAAGTGAAGAATTGGAGTTTAGAATTTCAGGGATTTGTTTCAAATTAAATCAACCTGAAACAGGATACACCCACTTGCTCACAGCATTACACTACAATGCAGAACACGTTTTTATTTTGGAAGAATTATTTCCTGAAGTGTATGCACGAAAAGCGGTGTTGCATTTCATCAAAAGTTACAACAAAACGTCCAACTAATTTTAGCTATCTTTAGCGTACATTAATTTGTTGACATGAAACGTAATTTCTTTGACTATCTCATTCTCATACTTAAAGGAATGGCTATGGGTGCTGCAGACGTTGTCCCAGGAGTTTCTGGAGGCACTATTGCCTTTATCTCAGGAATTTATGAAGAATTAATTGGTTCACTAAACAATATCAATTTAGGCAACATAAAATCCCTAAAAACTGAAGGATTAGCAGCAACATGGAACAAAATCAATGGAAATTTCTTGACAGCTCTATTTTTAGGAATTCTTTTGAGTGTTCTTACGCTATCAAAATTAGTAGCCTATTTGCTGGAAGAACAACCCATACTACTTTGGGCCTTTTTTTTCGGTTTAGTGTTGGCTAGTATCATTTTTGTTTTAAAAAAATTAGAACGGTTAAATTTTGCTGCACTCATCGGTTTGCTTTTTGGAGGAATATTTGCCTACCAACTCACAAAGCTCGGAGCAATGGCTAGTTCAGAGAGTGTTTTGTACTTGTTTTTTTCTGGAGCAATAGCAATTTGCGCCATGATTCTTCCAGGGATTTCTGGGGCTTTCATTTTGGTAATTTTGGGAAGTTATGCCAATGCTTTACAAGCGCTAAACAATAAGGAAATAGATAAAATATTGATTTTTATTTCAGGAGCTATACTTGGGATTTTGTCATTTTCTAAACTATTGAAGTGGTTATTTAAAAGCTACAAAAATATTACGTTAGCTGTACTTACAGGGTTTATGATTGGGGCGCTTGCAAAGATATGGCCATGGAAAAAAGTACTCACCTATAGAGTAAACTCAAAGGGCATCAATGTGCCCTTGAATGAAGAGTGTATCTCACCTTTTTCATTTGATGGAGACCCACAATTTTTGGCAGCCATTGGACTTATGCTTTTTGGCTTTTTTATGATTATTATTTTAGAAAAACTTGGTGCAAAAACCACATCTATTGAATAAGTATACCACCATAAAAGATAAAATATTGCTTGTCCTAAAAGGATTAGCTATGGGAACAGCCAACAAAGTTCCTGGTGTTTCTGGTGGAATTGTTGCATTTGTTGCTGGGTTTTATGAAGAATTTATTTATGCACTCCAAAAATTTAATCGAAAAGGATTTATGTTGCTTTTTTCAGGACGATTTTTATCGTTTTATAATTATGTGCACGGGCGATTTTTGAGTTTGTTGTTTTTGGGTATGATTATCAGTTATTTTAGTGTTTCTAAAGCATTGGATTACCTGATTATTCGTCACGAATTATATGTTTGGAGTGTGTTTTTTGGGATGATTATAGGCTCTGTTGTTTACATCTTTAATGATTTCAAATCTTGGAATAAAACAACCATTTTCAGTACAATCATCGGGATTGTTTTAGGATTAAGCATCAGTTTTTTGAATCCTGCCACAGAAAATGATAATTTACTATTTGTGTTTTTCTGCGGGATCATCAGCATAACAGGGATGACACTTCCAGGGTTTTCAGGTTCTTTCATTCTTATGCTGCTGGGCAATTATGTTTTACTGCTTGTCGATGCCGTCAATGCACTTTTTGAGGTCGGTTTAGGAATAAGTACAGGAAATTTTGCAGTGCTTTCAGATCCATATACCTTAAAAATGCTTAAAATATTATTCGTTTTTACACTTGGTTCTGTTGTTGGACTAGTAAGTCTTTCACATGTGCTAAATTATGTTCTAAGGCATTACAAAAGTATAACGCTTGCAGTTATTATGGGGTTCATTACGGGGTCATTAGGTGTAGTTTGGCCATGGAAAAACACTATTTACAAACAAAACCTCGAGGGAGTACTTCTCATAGACTCAAGAGGAGATTACATTATTGAAAATTATGAACGTTTTATACCAGAATTCAACAGTGAAACCCTCTATGCAATTGTGTTTATCTTTGTAGGTGTGGCTATTGTTTTGAGTTTGGAATGGTATGGAAAACGTCAAAAAAAGCTAGTATGAAATTATTTGGGTTAATTGGTAAAAACATAGATTATTCGTTTTCGAGAACACATTTTTCTGAAAAATTTAAGCGTGAAAAATTGGATTACAAATACGAAAATTTTGATTTGCAATCCGTTGAAGATTTTCCGCATATTTTTGAATCCAAAAACATTTCTGGACTCAACGTAACAATACCCTACAAAGAAAGCATTATTCCCTACCTTGATGCATTAGACAACGAAGCAAAGGCCATTGGCGCAGTAAATACCATTAAAATCACAGGTGACAAGTTAATCGGCTGTAATACAGATCATTACGGCTTTAAAAGCAGTCTAACACCCTATTTAAAATCGACCCATAAAAAAGCATTAATTTTGGGAACTGGCGGCGCATCCAAAGCAGTAGCATACGCACTTGAATCACTAGAAATTGAGGTTTGTTTTGTATCCAGAAACCCAAAAAATGAACAAACAATAACATATGATGATTTACACATTGAAGATATTCAAGAACATACAATTATAATCAACTGCACACCTCTGGGCACGCACCCTAACATTGATGAATATCCACTAATACCATACAGTGGAATAGGTGAAAATCATTTACTTTATGATTTGATATATAATCCCAGTGAAACGAAATTTTTAAGTATAGGAAAAAAAGCAGATGCACAAGTACTCAACGGGCTGGAAATGTTGCGTCTGCAGGCCGAAAAATCATGGGAAATTTGGCATTCCTAAACTACTAATATAATTTTGAATTTGTAAATTTAAGGGATAAGTGTATATTTATGGCACTAAGGACTCTCGAACCCAAAACCTTAAATTATGACAACGCAAGACAACCTGCAAGAAGCAGAAGGAACATTAGAAGAACAAAACAAAAACGAACATGAGACTTCTCCTGAACAAAAATCTATACCAGATGAAAGTAATGGAGCAGACGCCGTACTATCCGAATCCAAAAACGAGGCCGTAGAAGCAGTTCAACCAGATACAATTGAACAACCAGTAACAAAATCCGAAGAAACACCTTTAGAAGCTCCAAAAGAAGATCAAAGTCAAGATACTGAAAGGGTCGAAGAAAAAGTTGATGCAGAACAAGAAACCGAAAAAAAAGAAATCAATTATGAAACTTTCACTTTGGAAGGTTTAGTTTCAGATTTTGAGCGCCTTCTTAAAAATGATGATATTTATAGTATTCGCCCTAAAATTAATTCCATTAAAAAGGTATTTAATGAAAAGTTTTCGGCAAAATTAAATGAAAAGAAAGAGGCCTTTTTAGCCGAAGGCGGAAATAGTATAGACTTTTCTTTTGATAGTCCCGTCAAAAAAGAATTCAATAAATTATCAAAATTATTTCGTGAAAAGAACGAAGAATACCAGAAGAAAAAAACTCAAAATTTAAAACAAAATCTTGAAGCAAGACTTCAAATTATAGAAGACATAAAAGGGCTTATTGACGTTAGTCAAAGCAGTAATACGACCTACAACAAGTTTAAAGATTTACAAGAAGAATGGCGAAAGTTAGGTAAAGTTCCCGCCAAAGAGGCCAATAATGTCTGGAATAATTACCGTCACCATGTTGAAAAATTTTATGACTTTTTGCACCTTAATAGAGACTTACGAGGTCGAGATTATCAACACAATTTAGAAAAAAAACAAAAACTCATCAAAAGTGCAGAGGCATTGGCTTCTGAAGAAAACTTGGGTCGTGCCTTTAGAGAACTTCAAGCGTTACACAAAATTTGGAAAGAAGAATTGGGGCCAGTAGCGAAAGAATACCGCGAAGTATTGTGGGAACAATTTAGTGCTGCAACTAAAGTCATCAACGATAAACGCCAAGAATATAATACACAAATTGAGCAAGAATTGATGCTCAACTTTGAAGCTAAAGAAGCTATTGTTGCCAAGATTAAGGAAATTACCAATGCACCCAACAATAAACACAACGAATGGCAAAAAGGAGTAAAAGAAGTTGAAGCACTTCGAGAAGAATTTTTTAAAATAGGAAGTGTGCCTCGAAAGTTAAGAAATCAATCTTGGAATAATTTTAAAGAAACCGTTAGAAATTTCAACAAAACAAAAAATAATTTTTACAAAGAACTTAAGAAATCTCAATCTGAAAATCTTAAAAAGAAAAAGGAACTTGTCGAAATCGCCGTTCAAAACAAAGACAACGAAGACTTAGAAACAACCGTTGTTTTGATGAAAAATATTCAAAATCAGTGGAAAAAAACGGGTCATGTCTCTAGGAAAGATAGTCAAAAACTATGGAAAGAATTCAGAGCCGCTTGTAATCATTTTTTTGGCCGCTATCATGAACAAAAAAATGCAGGCACACCAGAAGAAAACGAAGCTTTTACACAAAAAGAGCAGCTTTTTTTGGAATTAAAATCGTTTACAACTGGTGAAGATCAAGAGGCCGATTTAAAATCTCTGAAAGATATTTCTAAACAATGGAATGCATTGGGTCGTGTTCCAAGAAATAAACGCCATATTGACAAAGATTTTTTTAAAAAATTAAGTAAATTATTTGAAGATATTGGTGTAAATGAAGATGAATTGAAGGCATTGAAATATACCAATAAGATTCAAGAATTAAGCAAAGATCCAAAAGCACTGAACAACGAAATTTCTTATGTCCGTAAAAAAATAGATGAGATAAAATCAGAAATGAATCAATTGGAAAATAACCTTCAGTTTTTCTCTAATGTTGAAGACGACAATCCAATGGTAGTGGATGTGCACAAGAAAATTGAAAAGCACAAAAACCAATTGGAACAATGGACAAAAAAGTTATCCAGCATCAAAAAAACACTAGACTAAATCAAAACTATTGATGCTTTGCTTCTTCCCACAAAACATCCATTTCATTGAGCGACATATCCGATAATGTTCTTTTTTTGACTTTGGCTTGTTGTTCTAAGTATTGAAATCTTTTGATGAATTTTTTATTTGTACGCTCCAAAGCATTTTCTGGATTCACTCCAAGAAAACGCGCATAATTTATGAGTGAAAACAAGACGTCGCCAAATTCTGCTTCTATAGCGTGTTGATTTTTTGCTTTAACTTCGGTATTAAATTCTTGTAGCTCCTCCTCTACTTTTTCAAAAACTTGATGGGGTTCCTCCCAATCAAACCCAACACCTGCAACCTTTTCTTGAATTCGAGTCGCTTTAACTAAAGCGGGTAAACTTTTGGGTACACCTTGCAAAACACTTGTTTTTCCTTCTTTTAATTTTAACTTTTCCCAATTCTGTTTTACTTCATCTTCATTATTTACCACTATATCGCCGTAAATATGGGGATGACGCTTGATTAATTTATCACAAATGGTGTTCAAAACAGAAGTGATATCAAAATCACCTTGTTCACTTCCAATTTTTGCATAAAAAACAATATGAAGCATCAAATCGCCCAACTCGCCTTCGACTTCATCTAAATTTTGATCTAATATAGCATCGGCTAATTCATAGGTCTCTTCTATTGTGAGCGGCCTTAAGGTTTCCATGGTTTGCTTTTTGTCCCATGGACATTTGGCGCGTAATTCGTCCATAATAGTCAGTAAACGGTCAAAAGCCGCCAATTGTTCTGTACGCGTTGTCATTTATTCTAATGTTAGGTTGCTCAGTTCACTACTGGCAATATTAAACTCATTTACTATATTTTCTACAATGTTAGCCACAGGTAAAACCTCATCAATAAGTCCTGCAATTTGCCCAATTTCTAATTCCCCTTCTTCTAAATCCCCTTCAAACATGCCTTTTTTGGCACGACCACGTCCCAAGAATGCCTTAAGTTCTTCAGTAGTAGGTTTTGTTTGATATAATTTTATGAGGTCATCATAAAATTTATTTTTCAAAAGTCGAGCAGGGGTTAATTCTTTCAGAGTAAGATGTGTTGCGCCATCTTGAGCCACTACAACTGCCTTTTTAAAGGCTTGATGCGCAGAGGATTCTAAACTGGCAACAAATCGACTTCCTATTTGTACTCCTTGTGCGCCCAAAATCATGGCTGCCAACATTCCTCGACCACTAGCAATTCCTCCTGCAGCGATTACAGGAATTGAAACGGCCTTACAAACCATAGGAATGAGTGTCAGTGTAGTAGTTTCTTCACGGCCATTATGACCGCCGGCCTCAAATCCTTCTGCTACTACTGCATCAACACCTGCTGATTCTGCTTTTTGTGCAAATTTTACACTACTCACCACATGAACCACTGTAATGCCGTGTTCTTTTAACCAAGAAGTCCAAGTGTTTGGATTCCCCGCTGAAGTGAATACAATGTTTACACCCTCATCTACAATAATCTGCATGATTTCTTCAATATTTGGATAAAGCAATGGAACATTTACTCCAAATGGTTTGTTTGTTGCAGCTGCACATTTTTGAATATGTTCGCGCAAAACATGGGGATACATAGACCCTGCCCCAATAAGCCCCAAAATTCCAGAATTTGATGCAGCCGAAGCCAATTTCCACCCACTATTCCATACCATCCCCGCTTGAATAATGGGATGTTGTATTTTAAAAAGCTGAGTAATAATGTTGTCCATTAAAAAAATCGATGTTGCTAAAAGATAAGGACAATTTAAGAAATTACTCCCGAACCAACTAATTCATCATCCAAATACCATGCAACAAATTGCCCTTCGGTAATGGCTGTTTGAGGATTCGAAAAAGTAACATAAAGCCCTTTTTTAGTTTGATAAAGCACTGCTTCTTCAAGAGGTTGGCGGTAGCGTATACGTGCCAAAACTTGGAGTTCTTGTCCAACTGCTAAGGACAAATCTGAACGAACCCAATGAAGATCGTCCTTTGGTACAAATAAAGTAGAGCGCAAAAGTCCTGGATGATCCTTGCCTTCACCAACATAAATTATGTTGTCCTCTACGTCTGTATCGATTACAAATAGGGGCTCTTTGGTGCCCCCTACTGCCAAGCCCTTGCGTTGACCTTTGGTGAAAAAATGAGCACCTTGATGCGTGCCTAAAACTGAACCATCAGATTTTGAATACTTAATTTTTTGCGCTGCAAATGCCAGAGTTTCTTCTTTGGAGTCAAAAATTGGTTGTTTCTTATAATAGGATTCAAATTGATCTGAGATTGCAACAATAGACCCTGTTTTCGGTTTTAATTTTTGCTGTAAAAAATCTGGTAAACGTACTTTGCCAATAAAACACAAGCCTTGAGAGTCTTTTTTATTGGCTGTGACCAAATTTAAATCTTGTGCAATAGTTCTTACTTCTGGTTTGGTTAATTCACCAATAGGAAAAAGTGTTTTGGCTAATTGTTCTTGAGAAAGTTGGCACAAAAAATAAGATTGGTCTTTGGCGCTGTCTACACCCGACAATAAGCGATAAATTGGTTTTTGTACACGATCATCGACTACTGCTTTTCTACAATAATGGCCTGTCGCTACAAAATCGGCACCCAATGATAGGGCAATGTCCATAAAGACATCAAATTTGATTTCTCTATTGCACAATACATCAGGATTTGGAGTACGACCTTGTTCGTATTCACGAAACATATAATCCACAATACGTTCCTTGTATTCTTGGCTTAAATCTACTGTTTGAAAAGGGATATCAAGTTTTTCGGCCACAAGCATGGCGTCGTTACTGTCGTCTAGCCAAGGACATTCATCAGAGATGGTTACAGAATCGTCATGCCAGTTTTTCATAAACAAGCCAATCACGTTATAGCCCTGTTGCTTAAGCAAATAGGCCGCTACGCTTGAATCCACGCCACCAGAAAGTCCAACAACAACTGTTTTCATGCTGTAAATTTAATAAATATAAGCCGAGAAGACGCTTATCGCTTATTTTTTACGACGTTCTTGAGCAGCTTTTTGTTTTTCGGCTTGTTCCATTATTTCGGCCATTTTTTTCTGAAAACGATTTTGCTTTTTTGGCTTGGCTTTACTGACATTAATTTTTGCCAATACTTTATCCTCATCAATAATATAATTCTTGATGACCAGCATAATACCAATACTAATGAGGTTTGAAATAAAATAATAAAGACTCAAACCAGAAGCATAGTTATTGAAGAAAAATAACATCAAAAGCGGTGAGAGATAAATCATATATTTCATCATCTTGGCCATATCTGGCATACCTTCTTGTTGCGGCTGACTGGCCATATTCTGACCTGTGGTCATACGCATGTAAAAGAAAATTGCAATAGATGCCAATATGGGAAACAAACTAATATGATCACCATAAAAAGGAATATTGAACGGCAATTCTGCAATGGTATCATAAGAACTTAAATCTTCCACCCAAAGAAATGGTTTTTGACGCAATTCAAAAGCTATAGGGAAAAACATAAATAAGGAGTAGAATACTGGAATTTGAAGCAATCCAGGAAGACACCCACTCAGCGGACTTGCACCTGCTTTATTTTGCAACGCAAGAGTTTCTTGTTGCGCCTTCATTTTGTCCTTTTTGTATTTTTGACGGATGGCGTCGAGCTCGGGCTTTAATATCTTCATTTTTGCTTGAGACAAAAATTGTTTGTACTGAACAAACGAAAGCAATATTTTGACCATAATTGTCATGACGATTATGGCTATTCCATAGGACAAAAAGCTACTCAGCCATGCATAGAGTGGACTAAAAACAGCTTTATTAATCCAACCAAAAATCCCCCAACCAAATGGTATACTACTCTCTAAGTTTTTGTTGTATTTCTTTAAAACTTTATCGTAGGTAGGTCCAAAATAGAAACTCATATTTTGGGCTAATTCTCCACCAGTATATGAAATTGGGAATTTTGTGTTATAACGCTTCGTAAATACAGTGTCAATTGTTTCATCTTCCACCAAATCAAAAGAACTTATTCGTGCTTTTTTGAGGGGGGTATCAGGCACCAAAATAGAACTAAAGAAATGCTGTCTGTACGAAATCCATGAAACATTTTCTAAATCTTCTTCATCTTCTCCGGCCTGAGAAAGTTTGCTGGTTTTATCACCATCAAATTCATAAGACAAACGCGTGTATCGATTTTCAAAAGTAATACTTTGATCTTGTCGAAGGGCTTTGAGGTCCCATTCAAAATTTGCTGCTTCACGAGTATTGAATACATCTGAAAGACCTTGAGATTTTATGGAAAACCCAAGCATATAATCGTCAGGTGTAAGGGTGTACAGGTACTCTAAGTATTGGTTTTCTGAGACTTTTAATCTCATTGATAAAACCTGATTTTCGCCATCGTTTTTTAGAGAGGGCTCGAAATACAGATCAGAAGTATTCAATGTACGGTTATCCGAAGTTGAAAAAGTCAAATTGAAACGTGCAGTGCCGTCTTTTACAAGGTATACTGGAATGGAATCATAATTCACAAAAGCTTTTAGTCTAACTTCTGAAAGCCCTCCTCCTTTGTTGTCAATTTTCAAGGCTAAAACATCATTTTCAAATGTGGTAAACTTATCTTTTGCAGATGGAAGTTGTAATGAGTATGCAAAATCACCTATTTGAGATTTTTGTTGGTCTATGCTATTTTTTTGAGTGATTTGAGCAACATCTGATTGATTTTGACCCGAATTGGTATCCAATTGTTCTTGTTTTGCTTGTTGTTCCGCAGCCAATTGTTCTGGTGTTGGTTGATTTTGCCAAAGTATATACAATAAAATTGCGCCAATGAGTAGAAACCCAATAAGTGAATTTGTGTCTAATTTTCTTTCTTCCATGTTCAGTAACTTAATTGGTCAATTGTATGCCAAATTAGATATTATTTTTTTAATTGGATGATTTGTTTTTTAAAGCCGCCTTGATAAATGCCTTAAATAATGGATGCGGATTGGCTACAGTACTTTTATATTCGGGGTGGTATTGAACCCCTACAAACCAAGGGTGAGTTGGAATTTCTACAATTTCTACAAGCCCTGTATCGGTATTAATCCCTGTGGCTATCATCCCTTTAGCTTCTAATTGAGTTTTGTATGAATTGTTGTACTCATAACGGTGTCTGTGACGCTCTATAATCGTGTGTTTGTTATACGTTTCGTGGGCTATTGAAGAAGGTGATAATGTACAACTCCATGCACCTAAGCGCATAGTACCGCCCATATCCACTATTTGCTTTTGGTCTTCCATCAAATCGATGACAGGGTTTTTGGTCTTTTCATCCATTTCAGATGAATTTGCATCCACAAGACCTAAAACTGTTCGAGAAAATTCAATAACAGCCATTTGCATGCCAAGACAAATTCCAAAAAATGGGATATTGTTTTTACGGACATAGCGGATGGCTTCAATTTTTCCTTCAATTCCGCGTTCACCAAAACCTGGTGCCACAAGTACACCATTTAATCCTGCAAGAATTTCTTTTACATTAGAGGGTGTAATGTGCTCCGAGTGAATGGATTTTATATTAACTTTTACTTCGTTGGCAGCGCCAGCATGAGTAAACGCTTCCAAAATAGATTTGTATGAGTCTTGTAGTTCTACATACTTGCCCACCAAACCAATGGTAACTTCATGAGTTGGATTTTTATGTCTTTGCAAAAATGTGTTCCAAGACGCTAAATCAGGTTTGTGACGTTCCAATTTGAGTTGATTCAAAACGACTTTGTCTAAACCTTCTTTCAACATCAAATTAGGGACATCGTAAATGGTTGAAGCATCTATAGATTGAATCACACACTCTTCTTTTACATTGCAAAAACGTGCAAGTTTTGTGCGAATGGATTGCCCTAATTCGTGTTCGGTACGACATACCAAAATATCGGCCTGAACTCCACTTTCCATAAGGGTTTTTACACTGTGTTGTGTGGGTTTTGTTTTCAACTCTCCAGCAGCTGATAGATAAGGGATTAGTGTGAGGTGAATGGCTAAGGCATTTTCATTTCCCATTTCCCATTTTAACTGGCGTACAGCTTCAACATAAGGTAGGGATTCGATATCCCCGACAGTACCTCCAATTTCAGTAATTACAATATCAAAATCTCCCGATGAGCCCAGTAACTTGATACGCTCTTTAATTTCATCTGTTATGTGTGGAATGACTTGAACCGTTTTACCTAAAAATACACCACGACGTTCTTTGTCTATGACACTTTGGTAAATTCTTCCTGTGGTTACATTGTTTGCCTGTGATGTTGGAACGTTAAGAAAACGCTCATAATGCCCTAAATCCAAATCCGTTTCTGCGCCATCATCCGTAACATAGCATTCGCCATGCTCATATGGATTTAGTGTTCCAGGGTCTATATTGATGTATGGATCAAGCTTTTGGATGGTGACACGGTATCCTTGCGCTTGAAGTAGCTTTGCTAAAGATGCTGCGATGATGCCCTTTCCTAAGGAGGAACTCACACCTCCTGTGACAAAGATGTATTTCGTAGTGGTTTGTGTCATTGTGCGCTTTTAAACGCAAACAAATTTACAAATAACTATTTAAATTTTATGAATAAAATTGAGTTGTTTGTGAACAATTTTATTTTTTCATTTTAATCTTATGCGCAAACCAGAAAATGAATTCTTAAAATCTATTTTATACCCACCAATTCAACGTCAAAAATAAGATTGGCATTGGGGGGTATTACCCCTCCTGCGCCTCGACTTCCATAGGCCAGTGCACTTGGAATAACAAACCGAGCTTTTTCACCGACATGAAGTAAGGCAATACCTTCATCCCAACCTGGTATAACTTGTCCAATTCCTAAAGTAAATTCAATAGGATCATTTCTTTTGTATGAAGAGTCAAATACTGTTCCGTCGGCTAATTGACCTTTGTAATGTACGGAGACTACATCATTTTTTTTAGCTTGTTTGCCTTCACCCTTTTGAATAATTTGGTAGCGAAGTCCACTTTCGGTTTTCATGAATCCACTTGCTAATTTCTCAAGTTCTGCTTCCACAGCAGCTTTTTCAGCTTCAATTCGTTTGGCTCGAGCCCCTTCAAATGTCCTAAATGCTTCTACAGCATTGAATGCTTCTGCATCTGTACCAATAGCCAAAATTTCTAAAGTTTCTATGGAATCTCCTTGTTCTATCTGATCCACAACAGATTGGCCTTCAATGGTTTTTCCAAATACAGTATGCTTTCCGTCCAACCACGATGTTGGTGTATGCGTGATAAAAAACTGACTACCGTTTGTTCCAGGACCTGCATTGGCCATTGAAAGAATACCCGGTTGGTCGTGCTTTAGGTCTGGATGAAACTCATCATCAAACTGATAGCCAGGGTTTCCTGTTCCCGTACCTTGAGGACAACCGCCTTGAATCATAAAATCTGGGATTACGCGGTGAAATTTTAAACCATCATAATATGGAATACCTTGCTTTTTGACCGCATTTTCTAAGTTTCCTTGAGCGAGCGCCACAAAGTTACCTACCGTTCCAGGTGTTTTTTGATATTCTAAATTTATTAAAATTTCTCCTTTGGAGGTCGTGAATTTGGCGTATAAACCGTCTTGCATTAGTTCTGAATTTTATCTGATTTTTTTAAAAAAGCAAAGGTAAGGAGGTTTTAAAAAAGAATTAAACTAAAAATGATATTTCTAACAAATTAGTTTGCTACTTCACTAAAAAATTTAATGCGGTAAAGACGAAGTTCTTCATCGTCATAATCGCCATCAAATTCTTCAATGGCCGCTTCGATATCATCGGTGTCAGATTCCATGAAATAGTCGTGAATTTCTTCTTGTTGATCTTCATCAAAAATTTCATCAATCCAATAATTAATATTGAGTTTCGTTCCTGAAAAAACGATAGATTCTAATTCTTTAATAAACTCGTTCATTTCCATACCTTTGGCCGAAGAAATATCTGTAAAGGGTAACTTTCGATCTATATTTTGAATAATGTAAAGCTTGAGCGAAGAATTTGAGCCCGTAGATTTGATGACTAAATCTTCAACTCGGACAATGTCGTTTTCTTCTACATAACGTTCAATAAGCGCAACAAAATCTTTCCCATAGCGTTTGGCTTTTCCTTCACCAACACCATGAATTTTGTGCAACTCTTCTATGGTGATAGGATATTTTAGCGCCATATCTTCAAGTGAAGGGTCTTGGAAAATAGCAAAGGGGGGGACACCAAATTTTTTGGCATTGGATTTACGCAAATCTTTAAGCATACGAAACAGGGTTTGATCTGTTTCGGTTTTGGACGCTTTGTTATACGAAGATGACGTTTCGTTTACATAATTATGATCCTCTGTCATCGTAAATGACTTTGGCGTTCTTAAAAATTCTGTCCCCTTGTCCATCATTTTCACAACGCCATAAGATTCTATGTCTTTTTTCAATAACCCAAATACCAAAACTTGGCGTATTAAAGCCATCCAATAATCTCCTTCTTTTGATTTTCCGCAACCAAAGAAAGATTGCTCATGTGTTTTGTGCGAAAGGATTAGCGCGTTCTCTTCTCCGATAATTACTTTTACGAGATCCTTGATTTTGTATTTCTCTTTGGTCTCTTGAACTACCTTCAGCAATAAGACAACATCGTCTTTTGCTTCAATTTGTGGTTTCGGATAGCGAACGTTGTCGTCCATATCACCACCTTCACCAGTTTCATTATCAAATTCTTCTCCAAAATAATGAAGAATAAATTTTCGTCTAGAAATAGAAGTTTCTGCGAGGGCAACCACTTCTTGCAACAAAGCAAAACCAATTTCTTGCTCTGCAACAGGTTTACCATGCATGAATTTTTCTAATTTTTCAATGTCTTTATAGGCATAATATGCCAAACAATGACCTTCTCCTCCATCACGTCCTGCACGACCAGTTTCTTGGTAGTAACTCTCTATACTTTTAGGGATATCATGATGAATCACAAAGCGAACATCGGGTTTATCTATGCCCATTCCAAAGGCAATAGTTGCCACAATAACGTCGACGTCTTCCATCAAAAACATATCTTGATGTTTCGATCGAGTTTTGGCATCTAAACCGGCATGATAAGGCAAAGCTTTTATTTCGTTGACCTGAAGAATTTGAGCCAATTCTTCTACACGTTTTCTACTCAAACAATAGACAATACCAGACTTACCTTGATTTTGTTTGATGAAACGGATGATGTCATTGTCTACTTGATCTGTTTTTGGAACAATTTCATAATATAGATTTGGGCGATTAAATGATGCTTTGAAGGTGTTGGCATCAGTTATAGCCAGATTTTTTAATATATCTTCTTGCACTTTTGGAGTTGCTGTTGCCGTAAGTCCTATGATTGGAATATTGTCACCAATTTGCTGAACGATGTGCCTTAAATTGCGGTATTCTGGTCTAAAATCATGGCCCCATTCACTAATGCAGTGCGCTTCATCAACGGCCATAAAAGAAATTGTTTGACTGCTCAAGAAATCTGTATTTTCTTCTTTTGCAAGCGATTCTGGAGCAACATAAAGAAGTTTCGTTATTCCGGCTTCAATATCGGCTTTTACTTGTTTAATTTCTGTTTTGTTTAAAGAGGAATTTAAAACGTGTGCGATGCCTTCTTTTTCAGAAATTCCCCGTAGCGCGTCAACTTGATTTTTCATGAGCGCAATAAGTGGCGAAACAACAATTGCTGTTCCTTTATTCATCAAAGCTGGTAACTGGTAACACAAGGATTTTCCGCCACCCGTAGGCATGATGGCAAAAGTGTGTTGTCCAGACATGATGCTATTTACGACCTGTTCTTGAAGCCCCTTAAATTGATTAAACCCAAAATAGCTTTTTAGTGCCTCATGGAGATGTTCAGAAGTTGTATTCATTAAAAGATTTAAATCTGTAAAAAGTGATCATTATAATAAAACGTTAACTTGGATTAAAAATAATGATTTTTACGCTAATTTTTTGTTTTTTTGCATTGCAATCCTAAGATAGCTATATTTACTATAGTACACAATAAATTATGAAAACTTTAATATCTAAAAGTGCCATTCTCGAAGCTGCAAAACATTCAATAAATGAACAAAGCGATGCCATAAAAAACATAGCTAACCTTATAGATGATTCTTTTGCTGAAGCTGTAGAACTCATATTGAAAACCAATGGAAGGGTAATAATTACCGGAATTGGAAAAAGTGCCATTATTGCTAACAAAATTGTGGCTACGCTCAACTCGACAGGAACACCAGCTGTTTTTATGCATGCTGCAGATGCCATACATGGTGATCTTGGTTTGGTACAAAAAATAGATGTTGTCATATGTATCTCAAAAAGTGGTAATACCCCTGAAATAAAAGTTTTGATTCCATTGCTCAAACGTGCAGGCAATCCACTGATTGCCATCACTGGAAATGAAAATTCATTTCTAGCAGAACAAGCAAATTTTGTATTTAACTCGTATGTAGAAAAAGAAGTTTGCCCAAACAATTTGGCGCCCACGACCAGCACTACTGCCCAACTTGTCATTGGTGATGCTTTGGCTGTTTGTTTGTTGGAAATGCGCGATTTTTCTAGTGATGATTTTGCAAAATACCACCCTGGTGGTACCTTAGGAAAAAAATTATTTTTGACCGTCAAAGACATCTCTGTGCAAAACGAAAAACCAAACGTAGGATTAAAATCCAATATTAAAGATGTTATTGTCGAAATTTCCAAAAAACGACTAGGAGTTAGTGCCGTAACTGAACAAAACAAAATTCAAGGAATCATCACTGATGGTGACTTGAGGCGAATGTTAGCAGATACTGATGATTTTTCAAATCTATGTGCTGCGGATATTATGACCAAACATCCAAAATCTATCGATATCAATGCGATGGCTGTTGATGCCATGCAATTGATGGAACAACATGAAATCTCTCAATTGCTTGTTACCCAAGATGGATTATATGCTGGAGTCATTCATCTTCATGACTTGATGAAAGAAGGAATATTGTAGATATGGCACAAGAAAAAGAAATGTCTTTTTTAGACCATCTGGAAGAATTGAGATGGCATATTATTCGCTCGACTATTGCCATAATAGCAGCGGCTACTATTGCGTTTCTTGGGAAGAGTTTTTTGTTTGATGAGCTTATTTTTGGCCCAACAAAAACTGACTTTTTCACCTATGATTTTCTTTGTCGAGCATCATCTATAATTGGATACGATAGCTTTTGTAATACAGTATTTGATTTTGAAGTCCAGAGCAGAACTATGGCGGGACAATTTTCCGCTCACATTTGGACGTCAATTACCTTTGGGTTTGTTATTGCATTCCCCTATGTACTCTATGAGTTTTGGAAGTTTGTAAGTCCGGGACTCTACATCAAAGAACGTAAGAACTCTAAAGGGTTTATATTCTTTTCTTCGCTCCTTTTTTTTATCGGTGTTTTATTCGGGTATTATGTGATATGTCCATTGTCCATCAATTTTTTAGGCACCTACAGCGTAGCCGATCAAGTACACAACGATTTTGATTTGAATTCTTACATCGGACTAGTTCGTGCTTCGGTATTGGCCTCTGGTTTTATTTTTGAATTGCCTATTATCATATACTACTTAACGAAAATTGGGCTAGTTACCCCTCAATTTTTAAAGAACAACAGAAAATACGCTTTAGTTATCGTTCTTATCGTTGCTGCCATCATCACACCTCCTGATGTGGCCAGTCAGATTATTGTAGCGATTCCTGTTATTATCTTATATCAAGTAAGTATTCTGATTTCAAAAATTGTTATTAAAAAACAAAAACGTAAAATATGAGCAATCCTGTAGATGATTTCAACGCCTACCGCGAAAAAATGAATGCCGAGATTTTAGCGGACAACAATACTGTAATCAAACGTATTTTTAATTTGGATACAAAAGCATTTCATGAAGGTGCACTGGATGTTCCTACGAAAGAGCTTTTGGGGTTGGTAGCTTCAGCTGTTTTGCGCTGCGACGATTGCATCAAATACCACTTAGAAAAATGCCATAAAGAAGGGTTGACCAGAACACAAATTGTAGAAGCTTTAAGTATTGCTACCCTTATTGGCGGTACCATCATGATTCCACATCTAAGACGGGCCTATGAATTTCTTGAAGCTTTAGAAGCATAAAAGCACAGTTTTAATTATCTTTACCAGCATATAAAACAAGAATGAAATTAAGTGTTCAAAACCTAATGAAGTCCTACAACGGCCGAAAGGTCGTAAAGGATGTTTCATTTGAAGTAAAACAAGGCGAGATTGTTGGTCTATTGGGGCCAAATGGTGCTGGAAAAACAACCTCGTTTTATATGACTGTTGGGTTGATAAAACCCAACGGTGGTTCTATTTTTTTAGATGATCAAGAAATTACCAATTACCCCATGTACAAAAGAGCGCAAAGTGGTATTGGTTACCTCGCTCAAGAGGCCTCTGTATTTCGAAAATTGAGTATAGAAGACAATATTTTGAGTGTGTTGCAAATGACCAAACTCTCCAAAAAAGAGCAACACGAAAAAATGGAATCGCTTATAGATGAATTTGGGCTTTCCCACATTCGTAAAAATAGAGGCGATTTGCTTTCTGGTGGTGAACGCCGACGTACAGAAATCGCACGTGCTTTGGCTACAGACCCGAGTTTTATTCTTTTGGATGAACCCTTCGCTGGGGTCGATCCTGTTGCGGTGGAAGACATTCAACGAATTGTGGCACGGCTGACAAAAAAGAATATTGGCATCCTTATTACCGACCATAATGTACAAGAAACTTTGGCTATCACAGACCGTACATACTTGATGTTTGAAGGAAGCATTCTAAAAGCAGGAGAACCGGAAACACTCGCCAATGATGAAATGGTACGTAAGGTGTATTTAGGTCAAAATTTTGAGTTAAGAAAAAAGAAGCTTGAATTTTAGTCTTTATCGTTTTCTAAATCCTGTGCTTTTATAATTTTTTTCTGATATCGTCCTTGTACAATATCAATGAGTACCAAAATAACAATAACAAAATAAAATGTTGTTTTGCTCATGGGTGTTATTTCTTCACCGAAAAGTTTTAAATGTGCTAAGTGACCACCCTCAGTCAATAACATAATTCCAACGATAAACAGAATAAAAAGCCCCAAAACTTCATACATTCTATTTTTGGTCAAAAAATCTGTCACTTTATCAGATAACCAAATCATCAAAACCCCTCCGATAACAATGGCTGTCGTCATGATCCAAAGCACTTCGGTAAGTGCCATTGCACTTAGTATAGAATCAAATGAGAAAACAACATTCATGACCACAATCATGGAAATGGTTTTAGAAACAGAACTTTTTGAAGCTGTTGTATCTATAGTGAAATTTTTAAAACTGACCATGTGCCAAATTTCTTTCATTGCTGTAAAAATGATAAAAATACCACCAATCAAAACAATAATACTGTGCAAGTTGAAGTGCCCCTCTATTACATCTGAAAAAGGAATATGGAGTATTGGATTCTGGAAATAACTAATCAAATTAAACAACACAAAAAGCAAAACAATACGAAAAACAACAGCCAAACCTATTCCCATTTTACGCACATATGACTGGCGTTCTAATGGTGCTTTTTTACTTTCTAAAGAAATATACAACAGGTTGTCGAAACCCAAAACGGCTTGCAACATAACAAGCATCAGTAAGGTTATGATATGATCAAGCATTATGAGGTGGATTTATCAGTGATAGTATGATGTAGAAAAGAATCAATAAGGGAATACCTGCAAACTTAAAAAAGATTAAAGCCACAAGAGAACATATAACAAGGATATATCTAGAGGCATTATCGGCAAAATTCCAAGTTTTAAATTTTAAAGCAATCAATTTTATAGGGGCGTTTAACAAAAATGAACTTATAACAGTAGCACTGATTAAAAACCAAGGATTTAGAATAATTGCATTGTAACTGTCGTTGTTTTGATAAGATAAAATCAAAGGCAAACTCAAAATAAGTAATGCATTGGCTGGTGTAGGTAGCCCAATAAAATAGTTTGATTGCTCTGTAGAAATATTAAATTTGGCCAACCTATAGGCCGAAGCCAACAATACCAAAAGTCCAAAATAAGGTAAGACATTGTGCTCATCCCAAGAAGGGGTAATTGCCAATTCAAACAGATGAAACAAAACCAAAGCAGGAACTAAACCACTGGTTACAACATCAGCAAGTGAATCCAATTGAAGGCCCAAATCCGAAACAACATTTAGTTTTCGTGCTAAAAATCCATCAAGAAAATCAAATAAAATGCCCAAAAAGACAAAAAGTGCAGCGTTAGATAAATCACCTTCAACGGCAAAAATTACAGCAATTCCACCAGATAATAAGTTCAGCAACGTCACAAAATTTGGAACAAATGTTTTCAAATCGAATAAAATTTATTTAGTAAAAATAATAAACTATTTTTGTTTCTCATAAGTTAAAGACAATATCCGCTACAAATCTAAGTTTTTGTAGTAACCATACGCCAGTACATTGAACACTAAGCACTTTTTTTTATTTCTTTTTATTTCGACTTTAACTTCTGGTTTAAGCCAAACCACGCGCAGTTACTCAAATGAGTTTATGAATATTGGAGTAGATGCAGCTGCACTAGCCATGAGTGGATCAGTTACAGCTACATCTAATGATGTCAACTCTGGATATTGGAATCCGGCTGGATTAGTTCATTTAGAAGACAATGCTTTGGCCTTGATGCATTCGAGTTATTTTGCGAATATTGCCAATTACAACTACATCGCTTTTGGAATGCCATTAGACGACAGAAGTGCCGTGGGTATTTCTGTTATTCGGTTTGGCGTAGATGATATTTTGGACACCACAAAACTGATTGATCAACAAGGTAATATCAATTACGATCGCATTAATTTGTTTTCTGCTGTTGATTATGGTATCACGTTTTCTTATGCGCGAAAGCTTCCTATTCCGGGTTTAAACTATGGTGTAAATGCAAAAATAATTCGAAGAATAATAGGAGATTTTGCATCCTCATGGGGCTTTGGATTGGATTTTGGAATTCAATTTGAAAAAAATAATTGGCAATTTGGATTGATGGCCAGAGACATCACAACAACATTCAATTCTTGGGCTTTTGAAGAAGATCGACTTAAAGACATTCAAAATGCAATTCCTGGTCAAAATCAAGAAGAACCTGAAGCGACTGAAATTACGCTCCCAAAATTACAGTTTGGTGTGGCAAAACGTTTTATTTTCGATTATGATTACAGCTTAAAAGCAGAAGTTGACCTTATTGTACGTTTCGAGGAAAATAACGATCTTATATCAACCTCATTTGCGAGCATCAACCCTGCTCTAGGTTTTGAGTTTGGTTACATCGACTTAGTATACCTTCGAGGAGGTCTTGGAAATTTTCAAAATGAATTACAATTCGATAACAGCAAAAAACTTAGTGTTCAACCCAATTTAGGGGTTGGGTTTAAGTACAAAGGCATTGCCATCGATTATGCCCTTACCGACATTGGCGATCAAAGTGTTGCTTTGTATTCCAATGTGTTTTCACTTAAAATTGATTTAGGATTATTTAGAAAGTAAACCATGAAAAGATTGTATTCTTATTTGATATTATTGTTCACTATAAGTCTGGCAAACGCACAAATTCAACTGTCCAATTTTGCTGAAGTCAGTATTCTAACCATAGGTCCTGGCACGTCACTTAACGACGCTTTTGGACATAGTGCCATTCGTATCAAAGACCCAATGTACAGGTTAGACGCAGTGTTTGATTATGGCCGATATGATTTTGAAGCCGAAGGATTTTATCTCAATTTTGCCAAAGGAAAGTTGACTTATGAAATTGGTTGGGCGGATTATTCCGTATTTATAAACCACTATAAAAATGTAGAACGAGAAGTAAAAGCACAAACCCTGAATTTGAATTCTTCCGAAAAACAGGCACTGTTTCAATGGCTTCAAAAAAACATTCAACCCCAAAACAAAAGCTATAGCTACGATTTTTTTTACAACAATTGTGCAACCAAAATAAAGGATACTGTCGAGTCGATTTGTGAAGATGCCATAGTGTATTCAGAACCAACAGGTTTCGAACCCCAAACCTTTAGAACATTGATTAGATCAAAGGTTGCTCGAAATTCTTGGGGAGGGTTTGGGATTGATCTCGCATTGGGTTCTGTGATTGATCAAATTGTCAGTCCTGAGGACCACATGTTTTTGCCCATTAATATTCATGCCTTTTTTGAAACCGCAAGATTTCAAAAATCCAATGAGCCGTTGATTAAAAAACAAGAAATTATAAGTGCTACACAAAAAACAGTACCATCATTTTTTTGGACCAGTCCAATTTTCATTTTAGGCCTTTTGAGTTTATTACTCATATTCCAAACCTACAGAGATTTTAAAACAAATTCTAGAGCAAAGTGGTTAGACGTGAGTATTTTTACGATTACTGGTTCTATTGGGGTAATCGTTCTTCTGTTGTGGTTTGCAACAGACCATAGTACAACAGCGTACAATTACAATTTCTTGTGGGCTTTTGCATTCAACTTGTTAATGATTCCTACAGCACTAAAAAAAAGTGTCAAAAAACGATTTATAGGGTATCTTAAATTTTTGCTATTACTATTATTATTGATGCTTTTGCACTGGTGCACAGGAGTACAATCATTTAATATTGCATTAATTCCCATTTGGATCGGATTGATGATGCGCTATATTTATCTTTGTCAGTGGAGCAACCAGCATTTAATTTAATCCAAGAACATACGCCTTGATATCGAGTTTTGGAATTTTACTAAAAGTTAAAAAAACGTAGGGTAGATATAACTAATTAAATGAAAAATTTGTGGCTTTATTTAGTGTTTTGGTGGCGTTCCACAAACCAACACGGTATTCATTCGCCCTTTGTTTTTGCGTTGGTTACCAAATGCTTTTATGCTAAAAAAAAATATAAAACTTACAATAAACTATGCGCCAAAACAACGGATTTTAAGAAAGCAAAATTTCTTTGTCGGTTTGTAGATTATTTCAATTTTGACACTATTTATCATCCTGAATTTCTTTCTGAAAATTTTAAAATTGCACTGTCTTCAAACCCTAATTCAGTGGTGAAAACCTACTCAGGGAAAATTCCTAAAATCACAAATTTTAAACAAAAACAACTAATCTACTTCAAAAGTTTACCGTTGGACAATAGTGAAGAATTTCAGCAACTCATGAAACAATGCAGCAATGATTCCATCCTATTCATTGAAGATATACGACAGTCATCTACACAATTTCAGTATTGGAAGCAACTAAAATCTAACCCATTAGTTCGCGTGAGTATAGACACTTATTGGTTTGGAATTTTATGTTTCCGTAAAGAACAAAACAAAGAACATTTTACAATTCGGTTATAAATTTATTAACTTTAGGAACTAATTTGATTCGATGAAAATTTACACAAAAACTGGAGACAGCGGAACAACTGCTCTTTTTGGCGGAACAAGAGTTGAAAAACACAACCCCTTTGTTGAGGCCTACGGAACAATAGATGAGCTCAATGCACACATTGGACTTTTACGAGATCATATCAAAGACACCCAACAAAATAATGCTTTAATTTCGATACAAAACACCCTCTTTGAAATAGGTGCACATTTGGCATCAGGCCCAAAAAATAGCCAAAAAAATCAATCGAAACTTCCAGAAATAAAAAAGAGTGCAGTAGCATTTTTAGAGTCAGAAATTGATGACATGAACACCAAACTATCCCCAATGACGCACTTTATTTTGCCTGGAGGCCACCCTCTTGTTTCCTACTGTCATATTGCGCGCTGTGTATGCAGAAGAGCAGAACGTAGAGTGAGTCAAGTGTCTGAACATCAAAAAATTAATCCAGAAATTCTCGTCTATTTAAATCGCCTTTCAGATTATCTATTTGTCTGTGCTCGTGTACAATCAAAGCGTTTTAAGGCGGATGAAATTAAATGGATTCCTTCCAAAAACAGTTAATCAATAAGAAGTATAATCTGACTTTTTTTAGTGAAAAATCGATTATTAAAAAAAACGGTTAATAACTCCAAATTAAATAAATGTGTTTTTTCTTGACTTTTTCAGGTAAAAATTTATTTTTGCAGAAAAATTTAAACACATAGATTATGTACTGGACACTCGAATTAGCATCGTACTTAAGTGACGCACCGTGGCCTGCAACTAAAGATGAGTTGATTGATTACTCCATAAGAACCGGTTCTCCCCTTGAAGTTGTAGAAAATTTACAAGCTATAGAGGACGAGGGTGAAACTTATGATTCAATTCAAGAAATATGGCCAGATTATCCTTCGGACGAAGATTATCTTTGGAATGAAGATGAATACTAAATAAAAAAGTCTCTTTTGAGGCTTTTTTTTTGGGTTAATTATTCTCTAAAATTGAGAACAAGCCGTATATTTGACAGGCCTACACTAAGGTTTAAAGATAAAAAATTAGAACAGCACCATAATGAGTATACTCAATTCAGTATTAAAAGTATTTGTTGGTGATAAATCCAAACAAGACGTCAAGGATATTATGCCTATCGTTAAAGAAATAAAGCTTTTTGAACCGAAAGTTTCTGCCCTATCTCATGACGAACTAAGAGCAAAAACAGACGAATTCAAATCAAAAATACAATCGGCCTGTGCGCAACATAAAGAAAAAATAGACCAACTTCGTGAAGACATAAATAGCATTTCTGACATTGATCAAAAAGAAGAACTTTACGAAGAAATAGATCAACTCAATGATGCGATTTATACCACAACGCAAGACGTGCTCAATTCTATTTTGCCAGAGGCCTTTGCTGTTGTAAAAGAAACTGCAAAACGTTTTGTGCACAACACCACAATCAAGGTTACAGCCAACGCCTTTGATCGTGAAATTGGCGGAACTAAACCTTATGTAACACTAGAAGGAGATCATGCCCTATGGGCAAATTCTTGGGACGCAGCAGGAAAACCTATTACTTGGGATATGATCCACTATGATGTACAACTCATCGGTGGTGTGGCCATGCACCAGGGTAAAATCGCTGAAATGCAAACAGGTGAAGGAAAAACATTAGTAGCTACCCTACCCGTGTATTTAAATGCATTAACTGGAAAAGGG
Organism: Formosa sp.; assembly: GCA_038138145.1. GTDB lineage: Bacteria > Bacteroidota > Bacteroidia > Flavobacteriales > Flavobacteriaceae > UBA3537. Next base: position 134,422 of record JAYQDD010000001.1, on the reverse strand, counting down.
GTGCATTTGGTTACTGTCAATGATTATCTGGCAAAAAGGGATAGCGCATGGATGGCACCTATTTTTCAATTCCACGGTTTAAGTGTAGATTGTATTGATTTGCACAAACCCAATTCTGCAGAACGTAAAAAAGCATACAATGCAGATATTACGTACGGAACAAATAACGAATTTGGATTTGATTATTTGCGTGATAACATGGCGCATACCACAGCAGATTTAGTGCAAAAACCACACCACTACGCCATCGTTGATGAAATCGATTCGGTACTCATTGATGATGCAAGAACACCATTGATTATTTCGGGGCCAGTACCACAAGGCGATCGGCACGAGTTTATGGAACTTAAACCAAAAATTCAAGACATTGTAAGCGTCCAAAGAAAATACCTTACTGGAGTGCTCGCTGAAGCCAAAAAAAGCATCGCTAATGGAGACACCAAAGAAGGTGGATTCCAATTGTTACGTGTCTATAGAGGTATACCAAAAAACAAAGCACTGATTAAGTTTCTAAGTGAAGAAGGCATCAAACAGCTTTTGCAAAAAACTGAAAACTTCTACATGCAAGACAACAATAGAGAAATGCCCAAAGTGGATGCGGAACTCTATTATGTGATTGACGAGAAAAACAACCAAATTGAACTTTCTGACAAAGGGGTAGATTATCTATCAGGAGCAGACGATCCAAACTTTTTTGTGATGCCCGAAATGGGAATGGAAATTTCAAAAATTGAAGATCAGAACTTAGCACCAGAAAAAGAAGCTGAACTCAAAGAAGAATTATTTAGGGAATTTGGGGTAAAATCTGAGCGAATCCATACCATGAATCAATTGCTCAAGGCCTATGCCCTATTTGAAAAAGACATTCAGTATGTGGTCATGGACAACAAGGTCATGATTGTAGATGAGCAAACTGGCCGTATCATGGACGGACGCCGTTATAGTGATGGATTACACCAAGCTATTGAAGCCAAAGAAAATGTGAAAATTGAAGCGGCTACTCAAACTTTTGCGACCATTACACTTCAAAACTACTTCCGTATGTACCGTAAACTTTCGGGCATGACGGGAACAGCCGTAACAGAAGCAGGAGAGTTTTGGGAAATTTATAAACTTGATGTGGTTGAAATTCCAACAAATCGTCCAATAGCAAGAGACGACAGGGAAGATTTAGTCTACAAAACAAAACGTGAGAAATACAATGCTGTAATCGAAGAAGTTACTAATCTATCCAAATCAGGACGTCCCGTTTTGATTGGAACTACTAGTGTAGAAATCAGTGAATTGCTCGGAAAAATGCTCAGTATTCGAAAAATTCCACATAATGTACTTAATGCAAAACTGCATAAAAAAGAGGCAGATATTGTAGCCGAAGCAGGAAAGCCAGGACAAGTTACCATTGCAACCAATATGGCAGGACGTGGAACAGATATCAAATTGTCTGAAGAAGTCAAAAATGCTGGAGGATTGGCCATTGTTGGAACCGAGCGTCACGATTCGCGTCGTGTAGACCGACAGCTTAGAGGTCGTGCGGGACGTCAGGGAGACCCAGGAAGTTCGCAATTTTATGTTTCGCTAGAGGATAACTTGATGCGTCTTTTTGGAAGCGAACGTATTGCCAAAATGATGGATAGAATGGGCTTAGAGGAAGGTGAAGTGATTCAACATTCCATGATTTCTAAATCTATAGAACGTGCACAAAAAAAGGTTGAAGAAAATCAATTTGGTATTCGAAAGCGATTGCTCGAGTATGATGATGTGATGAATGCGCAGCGAGAGGTTGTTTACAAAAGACGATTTAACGCACTAAATGGTGAACGTTTGCGTGTAGATTTGGCCAATATGGTTTACGATACCGCAGAAATAATTACACTATCAAATAAAGAAGCTAACGATTTTAAAAACTTTGAATTTGAACTGATTCGCTATTTTTCGATGAGTTCACCACTGAGTCAAAGTGAATTTGAAAATGCAAGTGCACCAGAAATTACCAAACAAGTTTATAAAGTCGCTTTTGAACACTACGAAGACAAAATGGAGCGCAATGCCGATTTGGCCTTCCCTGTCATCAAGAATGTATACGAAACGCAACGCGACAAATTTAAACGAATTGTTGTCCCCTTTACTGATGGTACAAAAACACTCCAAGTCATTACAGATTTAGAAAAATCTTATGAAACTAATGGAAAACAATTAGTCACAGATTTTGAGAAAAATATTTCTCTCGCCATTATTGATGAATCCTGGAAAACACATCTTCGAAAAATGGATGAATTGAAACAATCTGTACAATTGGCTGTACACGAACAAAAAGACCCACTTTTGATTTATAAATTTGAATCCTTTGAGTTGTTCAAAGCCATGATTGATCAAGTTAATAAAGACGTGATTTCGTTTTTATTCAAAGGAGAAATTCCACAAGAAACGGCAAACACCATACAAGAGGCAAAGGCGAGACGTCGTGAAAAAGTACAAACATCCAAAGATGTCATTCCAAATATGGACGAACGTGCTGCACAGTCAAGAGCCGCTGGAAACACACAGCGTAAGTCCCAAGTCGTGGAAACCATTGTACGCGAACAACCAAAAATTGGTCGAAATGATCGAGTTACCATCAAAAATGTATTGAGTGGTGAAAACAAAACACTAAAATTTAAACAAGCTGAGCCATTAATCAAAAAAGGGGATTGGATTTTGGTTAGAGACTAAAACCTTTATTTGAGTTTCAAAATCAAATTGGGATCTGGACAATTTTCTTTATAAAAATCAATCTCACTCTGGCTACAAACCCCAGGGTAATCACCAAAACTTCCTTGCATGTCTTTAATGATTTGAAAATGAAGGTGAGGCGGATAATCACCATTAACTTTAGCTGTACCTAGGTAGCCTATAATTTCGTTTGCTTTGACCTCTACCCCTACCTCTAAATGGGCAATAGAATCCAAGGAGAGATGGCCGTAAAGGGTGAAAAATGTCATTCCATCAATGCAATGTTCCAAAATAATAGTTGGGCCATAATCCCCAAAAGCAACATTGTTATTAAAACTATGAATAAAACCATCAAAAGCAGCTAAAATTGGCGTTTCTGCTTTACACCAAAGGTCTATTCCTAAATGTATATTGCGTTGGTTTTCTTTATGCTGATGGAAATGATGACTTCTACTGTAAAGAGATCGTAGCTCGAGATAACCTCCATAAGCGACTTGTTTCGAACGCGATTTGAGATAATTGCTAATATAAACTGCAAATGAATCCGAAGATTGGACATCAACACCGTTCAAAAGCAAATGCGCAGCAGATAAATCAATAGAAACATATGCTTCAAAATCAATTTGTGGTGCTATTATTTTTATAGGACTAGAACTACTACTTAGCAAAAGATTTTCGAAATCCATTCAGTAAATATACTATATGTACTCGGAAAAAATTAACCTCATCAACATAAAAATTATGCTTAACTTTGACTTTATAAGGTGGGGATAAAAAGTACCATTAAATCAAAGCATTGAGAAAAAAGACTAAAAATCTTCAAGGGATAAAAGAACAAAAAGGGGTTTCGGAACAAGAAACAACCAATAAAAATGCCGTTGAAAAACTGAAAAAAAAGCGTCAAATTAAACGCACTGTAGACGAAATTTTCAAAGGGATCATAGAGGGGAACACAACCGCTTTGAGTCAAGGTATTACACTTATTGAAAGCGCAAAGCATGACGACAGAATATTGGCAAACACACTGATTGACAGGTGTTTAAGTCATCCTAAGCCACAATCTATTCGCGTAGGTATTACGGGCGTTCCGGGTGTTGGAAAAAGCACATTTATCGAAGCCCTTGGGCAATATTTAATACAACAAAATTGTAAACTAGCAGTACTTGCCATAGACCCAAGCAGCAGCAAAAGCAAAGGCAGTATTTTGGGTGATAAAACACGAATGACAGCGCTTGTACGTGAGTCAAATGTATTTATTCGACCAACGGCCTCTGGTGCTACTTTAGGCGGTGTAGGGCAATACACTCGAGAAGCCATTATTTTATGCGAGGCAGCAGGATTCGATAAAATTATAGTTGAAACCGTAGGCGTTGGTCAAGGAGAAACCGCAGTATATGAAATGGTCGATTTCTTCCTTTTACTAAAATTGGCAGGGGCAGGTGATGAACTTCAAGGTATAAAACGTGGTATCATTGAAATGGCCGATGGAATATTAATCAATAAAGCGGATGGAGCAAACATCCAAGCGGCCAAATTGGCCATGAGCGCCTTCAAGAGTGCGCTTCATCTTTATGCTGATAAAACTTCTGGATGGAACCCTGAAGTCAAATTGTGCAGTGCATTGGAACATAGTGGTATTGAAGACGCATGGACGATGATTGAAAGCTATGTGAAAAAGACGCAAACCAACGGATACTTTCAACACAAAAGAGAAGAACAAAATGTATTTTGGATGATTCAATCCATTGAAAATCAACTCCGTGCAGATTTATTCCAGCAGAAAAAGACCAAAAAATTTATTGAACAACAAATTCAATTGGTTAAAGAGAATAAGGTTTCACCTTTTAGTGCTGCTCAAGCCGTGTTAGCGCAACACAAATCTTCGCTCTAAGTATTTAAATAAAGTATAAAACAGGAATCCAGAAAATATCCCAAAAAGCCAACCACACAAAACGTCTAATGGATAGTGCTTGCCAACATAAATTCGGCTATAACCTACCATCATACTCCAAGGAATCATTAAAAAAATGTAGTTTCTGTATTTTGAACGCAACATAAGAATGGTAAAGACTGCTGCGGCCATTGAATTGGAAGAATGACCTGAAAAGAAACCAAAACCAGAGCAATCCCCTAAGCGCAAAAGTTCAACAATACCATCTTGAGCACAGGGTCTTAAACGTTGAAAAGTTGATTTGAAAAGATTGGTCACTTGGTCCGTAAATGTAATCATTGCAGCCAAAGAAAATACAAGCAAAACAACACCTTTTTTGTTTAAATTTTTACTCATTAAATAAAGCAAAAACACATATAACGGGACAAAAGTTAGCTTGTGGGTTACAGCAAACCAAAAGGCATCCCAACTGGGATGACCCAAATTGTTGAGATACAACAACAATGCACTGTCCAATTTCAATAGTTGATCAATCATTTCCATCACTCTTGTTCATATTTTGCTACTTCTGCATCGTAAAAAGTAGTCGCTTGTTGAATGGCATTTTCAGCTTCAGATTGTAATTCTTTTTCATCTTGTTGATCAAAATTTTCAAGCCATTCCAATTCGTCATTTTCAAGGTTAATTACAAATCTGGGGAACTCTGTATGAATTACAAATATGGCGTTCGGAAATTCTGAATTGTCGCCAAGAATAAACTTTGGTAAGGTCATGCTTTTGATTGTTTAAGAATAAGTTGTTTTGAAAGATAATCGAACCGAATGTACAAAAATATTGAGGAAGCTGTTAAACCTGCCAATAAACCAATCCAAATACCTATACTGCCATAGCGTGCGCTTGCCCCGAGATAGTAGCTAATGGGGAAGCCTACAATCCAATAGGCAACAAAGGTAATTAGTGTTGGGATTTTAACATCTTGCAATCCTCTAAGCGCACCCAAAAACACAACTTGTGTGCTGTCGCTAATTTGAAATAGAGCCGCAATGATGAGTAAATTAGCGGCGATTTGAACCACATTTTGATTGTCCATCAAATGTTCCATATCGTTTAAATCTAAATAAAATGTGGGCAGTGTTTGATGAAAAACAAGAAAAAGTACCGCAAAAAGTGTAGCCAAAATAAGCCCCATAATAAATATAGACTTTGCAATTCTTCGAAGTTCAATGGGGCGTTTTAGTCCTTTTTGGTTACCTACCCGAATCATAGCGGTTACACTAAGTCCAGTAGCAATCATAAAAGTCATAGAGGATAAATTTAGTGCAATCTGATTGGCGGCTTGAGCATTTTTACCCAATGTTCCACTCAGCCATATGGCCGCTGTAAAAATACCGACCTCAAAAAACATTTGTAAGGCACTTGGCAACCCTAAACCAATGATTTTTTTCATCATGGAATGCTCTAAAATAAATAATTTTAGCCCACTGAGGTATGCTTTTGTTTTTTCTAAACGCTTCAAAAAATACCACATAAGAAAAAGCATTACAAAGCGCGAAATAAGAGTGCCTAAACCCGCACCAACAACACCCATTTTGGGAAAGCCCCAAACACCAAAAATCAACGCATAATTGAAGAAAATATTGATAATGTTGGCGATAATGGTTGCGTACATAGGGTATTTGGTAAGCGACATTCCATCGCTGTATTGCTTTAGGGCTTGAAAAATAATGAGCGGAATAAGGGATAGTGCAACCATGTCTAAATAAGGCAAAGCAAGAACGACGACTTCTTGGGGCTGATCCATCATATACATCAACGGTTTGGCCAATAGCATTAGAGCAAAAAGCACTAGTGCCAATAGCGTACACAAAACAAATCCGTGTTTGAACGCTGATTTTCCACGAGCAAAATTTTGCTCAGAGTCTGCCTCAGCGATGAGTGGAGTTATGGCTGTAGAAAAACCAATGCCCAACGACATGGCCACAAAGAAAAAGCTATTGCCCAAAGATACTGCTGCCAATTCTGCTGCACCCAATTGCCCCACCATAATATTGTCGACCAATCCAACAAAAGTATGGCCCAACATTCCCATTATAACAGGAGCTGCTAAACGCCAATTGTACCTAAATTCTTTAGTGTAAGCAGAAAGCATGAATTTTATAATTTAATCATCAGGAATTATTCTTCCTCTTCAGAAGAAATTCCTTGGTCAGAAGTGCCAAAAATACCAGATGACACCAATAAATTGTACCAACGCAACAATTTCTTTATATCGCTTGGATAAACACGATCTTCATCAAAATTTGGAAGTACCGAAAACAAATATTCTTCCAAATCGTCTTTTGATGCATTAGGCGAAATGGAGGTTTCCTTACCGTTTTCTTTATCAAAAATCTTATCGAACACCTCGGCTAATGATATTTCTCCGTCTAAAGTATAAATCGAAATATCGCTGAGTAAACTCAGGTTTTTATCAACTTTAACAAAGGTCCTTTTTTGGTCTAAAAATGACTCTACTATATAACCACCACGACTAGGATTGATGAGCTTGTATAGTCCTGGCTTTTTTGAAATTGCTAATATATTGTCTAATGTCATGGAACTTTATTTTAAAATCTTTTTTTAGATAGTTTTGGAAAACGCATGCGGTAGTCCACACTGATTTTTCCCTTGGAGATGGATGCCAACTTGCTCTTGAGAAGCCGTTTTTTTAAGGAAGAAACTTTGTCGGTAAATAAAACCCCTTCAATATGGTCATATTCGTGTTGAATAACACGAGCTATAAGACCATCAAACTCATTTGTATGCGTTTCAAAATTTTCATCTTGATAACGTATTTTGATATGCGATTTTCTCAATACATCTTCACGCACATTGGGGATACTCAAACACCCTTCATTAAATGCCCATTCTTCGCCAGTTTCTTCTAAAATTTCAGGATTTATAAACGTTTTTTTGAAAGATTTGAGTGCTTTTCTTTCAGCTTCGGAATAGGACTCATCTTCAGCAAAAGGTGCTGTATCAACTAAGAATATTCGAATAGATAATCCAATTTGTGGAGCAGCCAATCCTACGCCATAAGCGCCATACATGGTTTCGTACATGTTAGTTATGAGCGATTGTAAATCTGCATAATCTGCTGTAATTTCTGCAGCTCTTTTTTTTAAAACAGGATCTCCATATGCAACTATTGGCAATATCATTCTTTAATTATTTTGATGCCAAAAATACAACTCTCAAATTTTATAAAACAATGGAAGCTAAATTATTTACGGTTCAAATAGGACTGAAGGATGAGGGTTGCACTAATTTCATCGACTACAGCTTTGTTTTGGCGTTTCTTTTTTTTCATACCACTGTCTATCATCGTCTGAAAAGCCATTTTGGAGGTAAAACGTTCATCCTCTCTTTCAATAGAGGTTTTTGGAAAAGTATTTTTTAACGTTTTAAGAAACGGTTGTATGAATTGTTCACTCTCGGAAGGTTGATTATTCATTTGCTTAGGTAAACCAACAACAAAAGTTTCAACAGTTGCCTTAGAACAATAGTCTTTTAAGAAGGAAATAAGGTCTTTTGTGTCAACTGTTGTTAGTCCAGAAGCAATCAATTGAAGCGGATCAGTGATTGCAATCCCTGTGCGCTTTTTTCCAAAATCTAATGCTACGATTATACCCATCAGAACAAAAATACAACTTCAAACAATTAAGATGAACATAAAAAATATATTTTATAAAAACTAAGCCAAACTTTTATGCCTTTTTTTGAATATGCTCTATATTTGTTGCTCAAAACATGACCATATGACTGCTTTACAGCAAACTATTGAAGCTGCTTGGGAACATCGAGCATTACTAAAAGAAGAACATACACAATCAGCCATTAGAGAAATCATCTCCATGTTGGACGAAGGCACACTCCGTGTTGCTGAACCGGTAGCAACAGGATGGCAGGTAAACGAATGGGTAAAAAAGGCCGTAGTAATGTATTTTCCAATACAAACTATGGAAACCATCGAAGTTGGCCCATTTGAATTTCACGATAAAATTCCGCTAAAAAAAGACTACAAAGCCAAAGGGATTCGTGTGGTTCCTCATGCAGTGGCACGTCATGGCGCATATATTTCTGCAGGTACGATTTTAATGCCAAGTTATGTCAATATTGGTGCTTATGTCGATGAGGGTACTATGGTCGATACTTGGGCAACTGTAGGCAGTTGTGCACAAATTGGAAAAAACGTTCACCTATCTGGTGGGGTTGGTATTGGTGGTGTTTTGGAACCCCTTCAGGCGGCGCCAGTCATTATTGAAGATGATGCTTTTATTGGTTCGCGATGTATTGTTGTAGAAGGTGTTCGTGTCGAAAAAGAAGCGGTTTTGGGCGCCAATGTAGTCCTTACAGGTTCAACAAAAATTATTGATGTCACAGGCCCAGAACCTGTTGAACTCAAGGGTGTTGTTCCGTCGCGTTCTGTGGTGATCCCTGGAAGTTATACCAAAACATTCCCTGCTGGGGATTTTAATGTGCCTTGTGCGCTTATCATTGGTAAACGAAAAGAGAGTACAAACAAAAAAACCTCTTTGAATGATGCCTTAAGGACGCATAATGTAGCCGTTTAATGAAAATTCTCGTCGTACAACAGAAAATGATTGGTGATGTTTTAACATCAACTATTCTGTTTGAGCGCATTAAAAAAAAATATCCTCATGCTGAGCTGCATTTTCTCATCAATACTCACACTTTTCCTGTAGTAGAAAATCACCCTCATGTAGATCAAATAGTTTTCTTTTCGCCAAAAGTTGAACAAAACTATTGGGAATTGTTGAAATTTTTGTGGCGCATCAAAAAACAAAAATACGATGTTGTTGTAGATATTTATGGAAAGTTAAACAGCAATTTGATTTCCATATTCTCTGGTGCAAAAACAAAAATAGCGTACTACAAACCCTACACATCTTTTATTTATACCCATCCTATTAAGAGACTTAAAACTGCTGAAAATGGATTGAGCTTAGCACTAGAAAATCGACTAAAATTACTAACGGCTCTGGATATAGAGTTCATGGCGTTGTCGCCTAAAATTTACCTTAGCAATTCAGAAAAAGAACACGCTAAGTCATTTCTGCAAAAAAATGGAATTCGCTTAGACAACCCTATAGCGATGATTAGTGTTTTGGGAAGTAGTGCCTCCAAAACTTACCCCAAACATTACATTGCAAAACTGATTGAAGAACTCGCAAAAGTTGAAAATATCCAAATTTTATTTAACTACATTCCGTCCCAAAAAAATGAAGTTGAGCAGGTATATAAAAATTGTAATGCAGAAACTAGAGGTAAAATATTCTTCGATGTTTATGCAAAAAGTCTAAGGGATTTTATTGCCGTAACGCATCACTGTACAGTTGTTGTTGGAAATGAAGGCGGAGCCATAAATATGGCCAAAGCGTTGGGTGTTTCTACATTTGCTGTGTTTTCTCCGAAAATCAACAAAAAAAACTGGTTAGGAAAACAAGAACTTACCAAGCATTTTGCAATTGGAATTGAGGATATATTGGACACTAAAGCACGTGAAAACTTGAGCTCCAAAGAACTTTATGAAAAAATGAAGCCCGAACACATCGTTAACGAACTTAAGGCATTCATCGAGAAATTTTTGAACTGATTAAGTTTTCAGAAACTTCCTTTGATCCTCTAAACAATCAAAATGCCATCTTGAAAATGTACGGTTGACTTTCTTTTTGGAAAAGTAATAAAACCAATCGGCAAAAGGGAAAAAATCTCTATGTCCTATACCATCGACAAGCACAAGCTCAACAGCTCCATCCATTTTTATTCGGCAGCAAATATTTCTGGCGCGTAAATCTCTTGTGAATACTTTATGTTTGATCATCTGCTTTTTAAGAAGTTTTAAAGCGTCTTCCAATTTTTCATCGTCAATGGAATTGCTTTTAGTTAGATAATATTCTAAAGTTTTTGAAATATTATTAGTGGTTTCATCGCGCACCAAGTCAAAGATCTGGCCGCGTCCTAAACTGGTTTCAATCTCTCCAAGAAAATCAGCATAAAAAGGAAATTGAAAATTTACTTTTGAACGCTTGGAAAGCTTTTTGAAGTACTTCAGTTCTTTCTCTGTGTAATCCCGTGTGGTTTCTTTCCTGGGTATTTTTATACAGCGCTTTTCATCATGTGGATGTTCGTAACAAAATCGGATTTCGCCCTCGCCTATGTAATGATTCTTATCTAAATAAACCACGTAAAAAAATTATGATAAACAAAATTACAGTTAACTATTTAATTATCAAATATTTGAATACTGTTTATTGAAGTTGCTGTTTTGTTAATTAATTATTTACCATATCTTTGAGCCTTAATTCTGAACACACAAGCATGAAAATAATAATACTCGCCGCAGGAATGGGTTCTCGACTTGGCAATCCGTTTCCAAAACCACTAACAGTTCTAAAAAATGGCAAGAGTATTATGGGTATGCAAATTGAAAATATTGCAACGCATTTTGATATTGATGATATAAATGTCGTTGTTGGCTTCAAAAAGAATCTAATTATGGAGCGCTTTCCAGAGTTGACCTATATTTACAACCCTTTTTTTGACAGAACAAATACGTCTAAAAGTTTGTTGAGGGCTTTAAAGAAAAATAAAGACAAGTCGGTACTTTGGTTTAATGGTGATGTTGTTTTTGATGTAAAATTACTCAGCATCTTAAAAGAATACATTGAGAAAAATGAATCCTTTGTAGCTGTCAATACGAGCAAGGTTGGGGATGAAGAAGTGAAATATACTTTAGAAAATGGCTACATAAAATTGCTTTCAAAAACAGTAAAGCATGGTCTAGGCGAAGCGGTAGGTATAAATTTTATTTCGTCCAACGATGTAAAAACACTCATAACCCGTTTGGAAGAGTGTAGCAATGACGACTATTTTGAGCGCGGATTAGAAATCGCCATTAAAAAAGATAACCTAAAAGTTAATGCTGTAGATATTTCCAAATTCAACTGTATGGAAATAGATTTTGTCGAAGATTTAAATGAGGTAAATAAGTCATTATAATGAGGTTTGTTCTCTTCTGTTTGAATAATTATGCCTTTGCGATTTTAAATCCAATCAAAGAAATTTTAATTGAAGAAAACCATGATTTTATATGGTATGTAGGACAAAAAGTTAAGGACGATTTCCCCTATAAGTCTGAACCACACACCTCTTCTTTCAAAAATCTAAAAGCATACAAAAGTGATGTAATTTTTGCCCCAGGAAACGAAGTTCCCTTTTTTTTGAGGGGTCTAAAAACTCAAATTTTCCATGGTTTTGCTGGAGAAAAAAAAGGCCATTTTAGAATACGGGAATATTTCGATTTGTACTTGACCCAAGGCCCATATTTCACAAAGCGATTCAATGAATTAAGAGCCATACACAAGGATTTTGATGTTATTGAAACAGGCTGGCCAAAATTAGATGTTTATTACAAAAACCACGAAAATTTTAACGCTGAAAGACAAAATTTAATTAAAACGCACAAGTGTAAAAACATAATTCTGTATGCGCCAACATTTTCGCCAAAGCTCACTTCAGCTCCCTTTTTAATTGAAGAAATTAAAACCCTTGCAAAGAATAAAGAATACCTCATTCTTTTAAAGTTTCATCCCCTCATGGACAAAAAATGGATTTTTGAGTATGAACAACTGGCCAAAGGTTATGATAATATCGTTTACATAAAAGACAAGGATATAACCCAGTTTTTGATCATTTCGGACCTCATTATCAGTGATACCTCTTCTGTTGTATACGAATTTTTATTGTTGAATAAGCCCGTAATCACGTTCAACAGTATTTCAACTCAAATTTCTTGGAAAAACCTAAAAACCTACAAAAATTTGGATAAAGAAGTTGCTGAAACTTTAACCAAAGATCGCTATGCCAAATTTCGGAAAAACATCATTAATGAATACCACCCCTACGTGGATGGAGCGTCCGCAAAACGTATGGTTGATGCAGTTGTAAACTACTTAGAAACAAACAAAATCCCTAAAAAACGAAAAATATCCACTTTTAGAAAGTTGAAAACTTATTATAAAATCTTAAACAACAAAATCTAAATTTTCAATTGAAGTTTTGCTCTTATTTCCAAAATTTAAGCCTCTTTTTTAGTTTGCGTCTTCTGTGGTAATATTTTTGAAATTTTTCAGTAGCCGCCCACATCAAAGTATTAATTTCATCGAAACCAAAATCCGTTATTTTAGATAATTCGTCGCTCATGATTTTAACCATTGAAGGGTGTATGGTAAGCTTTCTGTAGTTTTTGATGCGCTCCTCAAAAGATAGTTCCTTAAAAATCATCCGATTCAAATCAACCAAGAAAAAATGATATTGAGTTCCAACTTTTTTAATGAGTGTATTCCCTGGAGAATGATCGAGAAATAAAATCCCCTTTTCATGAAGTTGATTGGTAAAACGAGTGAATGCCCTCAATATGTTTTCGTAGTCAGGATAATCAAAATTTTTGGTTAAATCTCTGTATGTCAGGTCATTATCTAATTGTTCCGAGATATAAAAACTTTTATTAATCAAGCCCTTTTTTTTGAACTCAAAAAACGCAATAGGTTCTGGCGTTCCAATTCCAAGTGATAAAAGGCGGTGTGCAAATGTATAAGAGCGTTCAGCTTTACTTTTTCTGAAAAAGGTGTAAGCAATACGGTTGACCAAATTTGGCGTTTTAAATGCTTTGATACAAAGGGACTTCCCGTTTACGTCAATGTTTTTAATCTTATTACGAGCACCAAAAGCATGAGGATCATCAAGAACATCAAAATTGGTAACGAGTGAAAAAATATCCTCTTTTTGACTTGTATATGCTTGATTGATACTAAACTTCATAAACTAAATTTTGCCCAAAAATACTAAACAAAAGCAACACTTAACCGCATAAAAATGAAATAACTACGTTATTGTGGTACTGAATTTCATCAGTCCTTGTAATTTGATTATTTTTGAACCTTTGAAAAACTAATTTTGTGTCCATAAAACTTTCGGCCGTTATCATCACCTTCAATGAGGAGGAACATTTGGAAAAGTGTCTTGCATCACTGCAAGATGTTGCCGATGAAATTGTAGTGGTGGACTCCTACTCTACCGATAATACAAAACAGATATGTGAACGCTATGGTGTTCGTTTTATAGAGCAGTCCTTTCTGGGGTATAAAGAACAAAAAAACTTTGCTTTAACACAGACAAAATATGATTATATACTGTCTTTGGATGGCGATGAAGCGCTATCAGAACCATTAAAAAAATCGATACTCAAAGTCAAAAATAATTGGGATAAAGATGGCTATTATTGTAACCGTCTAAACAATTATTGTGGACAATGGATCAAACATTCTGACTGGTATCCAGACCGAAAATTGCGACTATTCAAAAAAGACAGTGGAACATGGAAAGGCATCAATCCACACGATTGTTTTACACTAAAAGTTGGTAAAAAAAGTGGGCTTATTAAAGGCGATTTATTGCACTGGATCTACAAAGACTACGAAGAACACAACCAAAAAATTGAACGATTCTCAAGCATTGCTGCGCAAGCGTACTACGATTTGGGTATCAAATCGTCTTTGCTAAAAATCATTTGGCGACCAAGTTGGGCTTTTTTTAAGGCCTATTTTCTCAGACGTGGATTTTTGGACGGATTCAATGGTTGGGTAATATGTGTTCAAACGTACAATGTCACATTTTTGAAATACATCAAACTTCGTGAATTGTGGAAAAACAACACATAGTTTAGTCTAACTGCTTAAATATATTTTCCCAAAATGCTTTTACTTTTGGTTTTTCGAAGCCATGACAACCAAAAGGAAGCTCGTTATTGTTGAGTTTAAATGCTAATTTTGGTTTTCGATCAAAAGCAAATTTCAACCCTTCTTTATAATCTGGAATTTTAAAATTTGGAACTGTTTTAGGAACTGTAATTGACCAAAAAACATCTTCCATAATACGAAAATCGCCTTTAGGAAGTAATAAGTTTTTTTCGATTTCCTCACGCATCGTTTTAGAAATCTCAAAATGACGCTGCACATGGCGCAAAGAAAAACCACCATTACCAACTTTATAAAAAATCTCTGTACGTTTTCTTTTTTTTGCAGATTGAAAACATGATAAAAGTTTATGGATTCCACGCTTTGGCGTTGCTATCCATGGCGCACCGATGTAATCATACGCTCGGTTACACCAATACAACAACTCGTCTCTAAATACAAAAGCGTCCAATTGATGAATCAATATATATTCTGAATTCAAAAAACGTTCGTAAAACTCAGTTGATAACATCAAGCGATTGTACCCACTGATAGACTTAAAAAAGTCATCATGAAAAGGTTCAAAATTCAGGGATGGATATTCAGAAAACGAAGAAATATCCAAAGATTTTGGGTGTACAATGACCATCTTGTACGGCTTTAATATTTTTAGACATTGGCGGAGTGCCATCTGCTCATTCTGAGACAGATTAGTTTTATAAATTGGGATAACTACAGAGACTTTATTTTTACTCAAAAAAAAGTTGTTTTAATTTAATTGGTGCTGCAACAACAGACCTCATAATATAATTTAAGTTCAAATATAAACTATTTTAAAAAGGCAGACTAACCAAGATAAATTATACAGCAATATTCTTTATTTTTACAAATGATAAATTCAAAAATAAACAAAGCTTAAAAATGTCTAACGCATTATTTTTTATATCAAAACCATTAGAGCTTTTAGGTGCAATTGAGGCCAAAACTCAGTTCGATATCAAAAATGCAGTGTTAGTTTATTGTTGCAAAAAAAACAAAGACAGAGCAACAATTGAATTTTTATTAAAAAAAGAAAAGATTTGGAATACGGTCATTTTTGTAAAACCAAAACCATATTATGGACTATTTTGGGTAAGACTGATTAAAAAATTACAAAAAGAAAAATACACGTATTTGTTTACGAGGGCATTTTCAACCTCAGCATATTTTATTCACAATTTAGAATTCGAAAAGCACATGCTTTTAGATGACGGTACCGCAACAATAAAAATTCATAAAGAATTTCTTAAAAATAAAAATCTCAACAAACGTTTTTCTTTATTTGGTGGATTGAACAAATCAGGGTTGAAGTATAATGCTATTGAATTCATTTATAGACTATTCAAAATCAAAACAGATGGCGAGGTCAATTCAGTTAACTTCTTTACTTTTTTTGAAATAAATACCACTAAAAATATTAGCGTTTATCCAAACAAAATGGAGTGGATAAAACAATTACAAACTTCAGAATCTTCGGCAAGTGAACAAGATCTGGTTTATGTGATAGGCACAAATGTTATCAATGCAAAAATTGTAGCTCAAAGCGATTATTTGACCACATTACTTATGATAAAACAATATTATTCACCAAAAAAAATAATCTATATTCCGCATGTGATGGAGTCCGAAGAATTTTTGAACAATTTGAGTAAAAATGGCATTGAAATAAAACATAATAAATACAATATTGAGTTAGATTTCCTATTAAACGGTATCAATCCAGAACATATTGCTGGAACAATATCTACGTCTTTAATCTCTCTAAAAATGATATACGGAGAGCCATTGAATGTTGATTTTTTTCATTTTGACAAACGAAAATTGAATTCAAAATCAAATGCAATTGTAAAAGAAATTTATGAGTACCAAAACCAAGAACTAAACTACGTTCCGCTTAACTACAAATAGCTTGAAAACAATAGATATAGATATTGCGCTAAAGATCCTAAAAAAAGGGGGGCTTTTGCTTTACCCAACAGACACCGTTTGGGGTATTGGCTGTGATGCTACCAATTATGAAGCGGTTCAAAAAATATTTGAACTTAAAAAGAGAGAAGACTCCAAAACAATGATTTGTTTGGTGGATTCTATTCAAATGCTGAATCAGTATATTGAGGAAATTCCAGAAACTGCCTATCCTATTCTTAAATACGCCAATACGCCGACTACGATCATTTACGACCGTCCGTTGCGCGTGTCAGAAAACTTAATTGCACAAGACAATACCTTGGCTATTCGTATGGTACAAACTGGATTTTGTAGCGAATTGCTCAAACGCTTCAAAAAACCCATTGTATCGACCTCAGCAAACATTTCAGGAAATCCTACACCAAAAGTATTTCAAGAAATTGAAAATGATATTTTAAAAGGTGTGGACTATGTCGTAACTTTGGAGCGCGATAAAAAACCAGCGAAACCTTCTTCAATCATCAAGTTGAGTACAAATGGAGAAGTGAAAATTATTCGATGATTATTACTAGTACAAAAAATCTATGAATCTTGAACATGCTTTGAAAGATCCTATTTTCAAAATCATCTCCACCACGGCAGATGAGTTGGGCATAGCGTGCTATGTTGTAGGCGGTTTTGTTCGAGATTTTTTATTAGAGCGCAATACTGGTCAAGATATAGATATTGTAGCCATTGGAAATGGTATTGAACTCGCTGAAGTTGTAGCTAAAAAATTAGCACACAAACCGAAAGTGAGTATCTTCAAAACCTATGGCACAGCGATGTTTCGCCACGGGGATATTGAAATTGAATTTGTGGGTGCTCGTAAAGAGTCCTATTCAAAAGAGAGTCGAAATCCAGAAGTTAAAATTGGCACTTTGGAAGACGACCAAAAGCGTAGAGATTTTACCATAAATGCTTTGGCAATTGGATTGAACGCATCAAATTTTGGAACACTTTTGGATCCTTTTGATGGCGTTTTAGATTTGAAAAAAAAACGGATAGTGACCCCCTTAGATCCGAATATAACATTCAGCGACGACCCTTTGCGTATGCTTCGCGCTATTCGATTTGCTACGCAGTTAGAGTTCGAAATTGATCCTCAATCCTTTCAAGCAATAAAAGACAATTACGAACGCATAACCATCATTACTAATGAACGTATTGTGGTGGAATTGCATAAAATTTTGGAGAGCCCTAAGCCGTCTATTGGATTTTTACTGCTCGAAAAAACGGGGCTATTGGATTTGATTCTACCTGAACTCACTGCGCTAAAGGGTATTGATGAAGTAGAAGGACAACGCCACAAAGACAATTTTTACCACACCCTAGAGGTTGTAGACAACATTGCACTGCATACCGATAATGTTTGGCTTCGTTGGACCGCATTATTGCATGATATCGGAAAAGCACCAACAAAACGTTTCAGCAAAAAGGTAGGATGGACATTTCATGGGCATGAACTCAAAGGGTCTAAAATGGTTTATCATATGTTCAAACGCCTGAAAATGCCCTTGAACGACAAAATGAAATATGTTCAAAAATTAGTATTCATGAGTTCACGGCCTATTGCTTTGGCAAGCGAACACATCACAGATGCTGCTGTACGCCGTTTGGTCTTTGACGCTGGTGAATATATCGATGATTTGATGACGCTTTGCGAAGCGGACATCACCACCAAAAATCCTCGAAAATTCAAAAAATACCACAACAATTTTAAAATTGTACGCCAAAAAATGGTAGAAGTTGAAGAACGAGACAGAATACGTAATTTCCAACCTCCTGTAACAGGTGAAGAAATCATGAATGCTTTTCATCTGAAACCATGTCGCGAAATTGGTATCATCAAAGAACACATCAAAGAAGCGATATTAGAAGGACATATCCCCAATGAACATGAAGCAGCACGCGCATTGATGCTCAAAAAAGGCAAAGAATTAGGACTAAAATCTACACCATGAAACAAAAATTTAGAACACTCTCCAAAACAGCACTTGTACTGATTTATATTGTCATTATTGCAGGTGCGATTGTCCGCATGACGGGTTCTGGAATGGGTTGCCCAGATTGGCCAAAATGTTTTGGGTATTATATCCCACCAACTCAAGAATCACAATTGCTGTTTCAACCCCATCATGACTATAAAAAAGGGATGATGATTTTGGTCAACAGCGAACAATTTATGGTCGCCAAAGAAGATTTCTCTTCCGCTGAAACATTCAACCCAAAAAATTGGAAAATATACAGCACTCATGACTATGCTATTTATGATCCTGTTCATACATGGATTGAATACATCAACCGACTGATTGGTGCACTATCAGGGTTACCCATCCTAATTTTAGCTATTTGGTCGTTTTGGTTTTTCAAAGAACATAAGTGGATTACCATAACCGCAGTACTTACGCTCTTTGGTATGGGCTTTCAAGCGTGGTTAGGAAAAACGGTGGTGGACTCAAATCTTGCACCCTACAAAATTACCATACATATGGTGATGGCACTGCTTATCGTGGCTTTTATTTTGTACCTGATTTTTGCAAGTAAAACACAATTTAAAGCACAACGCTATCATGATTTATTTTATAAAATTTTAGTCGTTGGGCTTATGCTCACCCTGATACAAATTGTGTTAGGCACGCAAGTCCGTCAATTTGTGGATGAGCAAACCAAAATCATTGGCTACGAAAAAACGCTTTGGCTCTCACAACCACAACTCGATTTTTATATCCATCGCTCATTATCCATTTTAGTACTTTTAGTTAATGGGTATCTGTGGTTTGTTAATAGAAAATTGAATTTAGGATACAAAAAAATAAACCTTGTTTTAGGATGTATTCTGCTTGAAGTTTGCACAGGGATATTGATGTATTATTTTGATTTCCCTTTCTTGAGTCAACCCCTACACCTTGTGATTGCCTCCATTTTATTTGGAATACAAATGTATATTTTGCTTGAAGTATTGCATCAAAAAAGAAATAAACCTATAATTGCTTAAATAAAAAAAATGATTTACCGATTTAGAGCCATACTAGACCACGATAGTAAAGAAGATATTTTTCGAGATATTGAGATACGAAAAACAGACACTTTTGAAGATTTACACAATGTGCTTACACAATCTTTTGGATTTGATGGGAGCGAGATGGCGTCATTTTATGTCAGCAACGACGAATGGGATCAAGGTCAAGAAATTGCTTTATTTGATATGGGGCAAAATGACGACATTCGAATGATGAACGAAACCATTATTGAAGATGTTGTGGACGAAGATCATACCAAGCTCATTTATGTTTATGATTTTCTAAATATGTGGACGTTTTTGGTAGAATTAGGCGAAATTGTTGACGAAGCTCAGGGAACAGATTATCCCAACTTAATGTTTGTTTGTGGTCAAGTCCCCTCAGAAGCACCTGAAAAACAATTTGAAGCTGAGCAATCCGAGGAAGATTATGATGGCTATCGCTTAGATGATTATGATGAATTAAATTTCGATGAACACTGGAATTAAAATATTACATCTGTGTTTTCAGTCTTGTAATTGAGTTTAATAAATTCAAAGGCATGTTTTAAAATTTCACCCATATTTTTGCTTTTGATAAACTTCGAATCGTTGGTGTATTCGAAAATTTTTGTTTTTAACATCACTATATTTTCTTGGGTCGACAAGGTGTCATTAATCATGCAATTGATAAGTTTTTCAATCCTTTTGTCAAAACTAATCAATCGTTTGGCAATCATAGACCGTTCTTCTAATTTATATTGATTAATGGATTCTTTTTGAAAATGATTCGAAACAAAATCTACAATAGTGAAATTTTCTTTAAAAAACTGGGGTCTGTATATGTTAAATTTACCCTCATAGGACTGTTGATCAAAATCAATTGCGCGAATTTTATAGACAATATTATCAAAATCATGTGTCGGAACAATCACATAATTATAAGCGCGCATATCACCCAATAGGCGTATCATACAGCGCTCATTAAATTTGACAAACTCCTTTGCGATTTGATATTTTTCTGACAATGAACAAGAAGGCAATAAAGATTCTATAAATACATCTCCAGGAATTCCTGTAATATGTTCCTCTATTAGGGTTGTATTATAGACTAAAAAATTAAGATTGAATGGAGACAGCATATGCTCCAACTCTAACCCATAGATTCGAGAAGCATCAGCTTTTTTGACATAGAAATAGGCATAATTATCATTTAGAATATTTCTTATTTTAATGCGAAAAGGTTTAGAATTACCAAACGTACAGAAATCTACAGCATCGACACTGAGAAAGGGGATTGTTTTTTCATTTCCGTCGGAATGTAAAATGGTGTATATTTTTTTTAAACTCAAATCAATATCTGATCGGTCAGACTCATTGTAAAACACACGCGTCCACAAAGTATCCTTATCATTTTTGTCGTAGACCACAACCGACCCTTGAAAACGTAACAAATCCTCGTAAAAAATAGGCAATCGAATGTTTCGATTATATTCATTCAAATACGATTTTAACTTTGAACAAACAGGATAGGAAGGTTTTTTTAATGATATTTTTAAATCATCTTTCATTACACTGTGGATTTACGCTTAATCGAACAGCTAGATTATATTAATTTTCGATTAGGACATAAAATTAAAGGTTTTATTTTAAATTGTAACATTATTCAAAACAACTCGTCTAATAAATATAATCCATAACGCACAAGACTACTTTTGGAAAATATTCTTACGATTTCTAACATCACAAAAAAATTTGGGTACCTCACGGCAGTCCACGATTTGTCTTTCACCATCGAAAAAGGAAACATTTATGGTATTTTAGGTCCAAATGGGAGTGGAAAATCCACTACACTTGGGATGATTTTAAATGTTGTAAACAAAACCTCTGGAGAATATGCTTGGTTTGATGGAACGACGGATACACACCAAGCGCTAAAAAAGGTAGGGGCAATCATAGAACGACCAAATTTTTACCCCTATATGTCGGCGTATCAAAACCTCAAATTGGTTTGTAAAATCAAAGATGTTCCATTCACGGCCATTGAACATGTTTTGGAAACTGTTGGTCTTTTGGATAGAAAAAATAGTCCATTTCGCACTTTTTCTTTAGGGATGAAACAGCGTTTGGCCATTGCTTCAGCACTACTCAATGACCCTGAAGTCTTGATATTAGATGAGCCAACAAATGGTTTGGATCCGCAAGGAATTCATCAAATTAGAGAAATCATAAAAGGCATTGCTCAAAAAGGTACTACTATTCTTTTGGCATCACACCTATTGGACGAAGTTGAGAAAGTATGTACACACGTAGTCGTCTTGAGGAAAGGACACAAACTTTACGCTGGTCGTGTCGATGAAATGATATCAAGTTTTGGGTTTTTTGAGATGAAAAGCAATCAACAAGAAGCCCTTTTGGAGTTTGTCACCAACCATCCAAAAATAGCTAAACACAAACAAGATGGTGCGCTAATTACTGCTTTTCTTTCAGAACCCATTGAAGTAGAAACTTTTATGAAAAACTTGTTTGACAAAAAGATTATTTTAACACATTTTGTAAAACGAAAAGAAAGTTTAGAAGAACAATTCTTACAACTCACAGACGAAGCATGATACGCCTTTTACAATTAGAACTTCAAAAACTACTGCTCAACCGAACGAGTAAAATATTGATTTTCATATCTTTTATACTTCCGTTGTGTGTGATTGTGTTATCGGCAATTAAAATTAACTTTTTTGGATTTTTTACCCTTGAATTAGGGGAACTCGGAATTTTTAATTTTCCAATTGTTTGGCACATCACGACCTACTTTTCGGCTTTATTTAAATTCTTTTTTGCCATTGTTGTGGTGTCTATGATTGGTAATGAATACAGCAATAAAACGCTAAAACAGAACCTTATTGATGGACTCAGCAAAAAGGAATTTATATTGTCAAAATTTTACGCTATTGTATTTTTCTCTTTGATATCGACACTTATTATCTTTTGTATTTCATTGCTTTTGGGGCTTATTTACTCAAGCTACAATGAAATCAATATTATCGTTCGAGAAATAGAATTCTTACCTGCATATTTCGTAAAATTAGTTGGCTTCTTTTCGTTCTGTTTGTTTCTTGGAGTTTTGGCCAAAAGATCGGCCTTTGCATTGGCATTTTTGTTTGTTGATTTTATTTTAGAATGGATTATTTTTGGGCTTATTGCATGGAAAGCAAATGTGGAATTAGCAACTAAAATTCAAAACTTTTTGCCCTTAACTTCAATGTCAAATCTTATAAAACAGCCATTTCAACGCGTAGCCATGTCAAAATTTCCCGACAAAAACAGTTTGGACTACGATTATGCAGTGCATCTTGACACCACACTTATCGTTCTTGTATGGACTGCGATTTTCATTTACTTCTCATACGCCCTTCTAAAGAAAAGAGATTTATAATACTGTTTTAGACATCATTAAACAATTCTAAAAATTTTGTTAAGAGTTTTAATGGCTAATCTATTATCAGTAAATTGTATCAAATTTTTCTTTGATGAGATTTATAATTTCTATTGCCCTATTTCTTTTAAGTACCCTTGGATTTGCTCAAGCAGAAGCATCGCATTGGTATTTTGGTAGTGGTGCAGGGCTTATTTTTGATGTTAATGCAGGTACAGTTTCAGCTACAGCCGATGCTCTAGGAACCATCCAGACAAGTGAAGGATGTTCGTCCATTTCCGATTTTAATGGTAATTTATTGTTCTATACCGATGGCCGAAACGTTTGGGACAAAAACCACGACATTATGCCCAACGCTAATTATAATGCAGGAACTGGACTAATGGGTGATCCCTCCAGTACTTCATCGGGTTTAATCGTGCCAAAACCAGGAAATCCTAATCAGTATTATATTTTTACTGTTGATGAACCCCATCATCAAAATGCATTTGCCTTTCCAAATCAAGGTCCAGCTGACGAATTCGGAAATCCTATTCCGTTTTACACAACACCTGGTGGGACCCCCAACGGTAGTGTTCCAGGGGATGATGATGGTTTTAATAACGGATTCGCATATTCTTTAATAGACCTTACCCTAAATGGTGGTAATGGTGATGTTGTTCCAACTGAAAAAAATGTTCAATTACAAACCTATGACCCTACGGATCAAGCACAAGATAGTTATAGATGTTCAGAAAAAATTACAGCCGTTGAACATAGTGATGGTCAATCCTATTGGATCTTAACACACTTTAGAGACCAATTTTATGCATTTAGAGTTGATGGTTCTGGAGTGAATACGACGCCCATCTCCACACAAATTGCCCCACTCATCACGGAGCAAGGGTACAGGAGAAATGGTATCGGCTACATGAAAGCTTCGCCAGATGGCACTAAAATTGCGCTTTGTCACAGACAAAATGGTAATCAGCAAGGTGGGTTTTCAAATGGTACAGGAAGTGTTTGGTTGTATGATTTTGACAATACAACTGGAATTTTATCAAATCCAATAAACTTATATCCAAACTCAGGGCCTTATGGTTTGGAATTTTCTCCTGATTCATCAAAGTTGTATGTGTCTAGTAGTAACTCCGTATGGCAATTTGACCTAACAGCTACTAACATTGCAGGATCAATAAATTCAGTTTACAATGGTTCAGATTTTATAGGAGCACTGCAGTTGGGGCCTGATGGAAGAATTTATGCAGCAAATACTATTGATTATCAGAGTTTAGACGTAATTAATGACCCCAACGAATTAGGTGCAGGATGTGATTATGTGCAAAATGGGATACAATTAGCAGTTGGAACCTCTGCAATTATTGGCCTGCCTCCTTTTATTCAATCTTTTTTCTTAGCATCCATAGTATTTCAAAATTCTTGTACCGATCAAAACGTGCAATTTAATGTCAATACCTCTCAAAGTTATGACAGCATCGTCTGGGATTTTGGAGATGGTGTTGGAACGTCTACTCAAGATAGCCCAACTTACACGTACACCAATCCGGGCACCTATACGGTATCGGCTGAAATAACTATCGGAACAGACGTTAGTTCGTTTTCAGAAAATATTACAATTAGCATCAACCCTGTTGCAAATCCTGTAATTGATATTGACGAATGTGACGATGATGGTGATGGTGTGGTAACTTTTGATTTTGCAAACGAACAAACTCAAGTCTTGGGTGCGCAAAATCCAGCTAACTTTACAGTAACTTATCACAGCTCTTTGACCGATGCAGAAAACGATACTGCACCGCTTACTGTTCCCTATCAAAACACCAATACAACTGAAGAAATTTTTATTAGAATTGAAAATAACAACAACACCAATTGTTACGACACTACATCATTCAATTTAAGTGTTTTTGATACCCCAACAGCCAACACTGTAGCTACCGTGAATGAATGCGATGATTTGAATGATGGCGATGACGCTAATGGCCAAAAAGAAATTGATTTAACTGCTTTCGACGCCGATGTTTTGGATACACAAGACGCTACGCTTTTTAGCGTAAGCTATCACCTTTCTCAAGCTGAAGCAGATGCAAATACTGGAGCATTGTCTTCGCCCTACTACAACTCTACTGCTTTTACCTATCAAGTTTTTGTACGTATTGAAAATAATTTAAAAACAGACTGTTTTGATACTACAGAATTTACGGTAAACATCTATGCCAATCCAACAGCCAATTTTGTCGCAGATGTAGACGAATGTGACGATGATGGTGATGGTGTGGTAACTTTTGATTTTGCAAACGAACAAACTCAAGTCTTGGGTGCGCAAAATCCAGCTAACTTTACAGTAACTTATCACAGCTCTTTGACCGATGCAGAAAACGATACTGCACCGCTTACTGTTCCCTATCAAAACACCAATACAACTGAAGAAATTTTTATTAGAATTGAAAATAACAACAACACCAATTGTTACGACACTACATCATTCAATTTAAGTGTTTTTGATACCCCAACAGCCAACACTGTAGCTACCGTGAATGAATGCGATGATTTGAATGATGGCGATGACGCTAATGGCCAAAAAGAAATTGATTTAACTGCTTTCGACGCCGATGTTTTGGATACACAAGACGCTACGCTTTTTAGCGTAAGCTATCACCTTTCTCAAGCTGAAGCAGATGCAAATACTGGAGCATTGTCTTCGCCCTACTACAACTCTACTGCTTTTACCTATCAAGTTTTTGTACGTATTGAAAATAATTTAAAAACAGACTGTTTTGATACTACAGAATTTACGGTAAACATTAACCCCATTCCAACTGCGCTAAATGCAAATTTAATTCAATGTGATGAAGATGGTGTAAATGATGGGTTGACTGTATTTAATTTGGACGAAGCAAATGATGCGTTGACCAACAGCGTTCCAAACCGCAGTACAAAATTTTACCTCACATTAAATGATGCCCAAAATTCCACAGGAGAAATTACCGCATCACCGTTTACCAATACTGTAAACCCGCAAACCATTTACGTACAAGTTATTGATGACGATACCGAATGTTTTGACATTTCAGAATTAACCCTCGATGTGAGTTTGACATCTGGACAAGATGCAAGTTTGACTTCATGTGATGATGATGGGACAGAAGACGGGTTTGTATCCTTTACTTTGAGTGATGCTACAGCAACTATTTTGACAGGATTACCGGCGGATTACGACCTGGAGTATTATGAAACATATCAAGATGCACTTGTAGAGCAAAATCCTTTACCCAATGCATTTACCAATACTGTGGCCTACAACCAAACGATTTATGCGCGCATAGAAAACAATAATCAGTGTTATGGAGTTAACGAATTGGATCTCACCGTGTTCAGTTTACCACAGTTGGATGAGGGTGACCAAACATTTTTTTGTATCGATTCAAACTCAGCTCCTGTACTTTTAAACAGTGGAATTATTGGGAATCCCTTAGATTATACATATTTATGGTCCAATGGTGAAACAACAGAAGAAATTCAAATTACTCAAGGTGGAGTTTATACTGTAACGGTGACTAATGCAAACAACTGTTCACAAAGTAAAAGCACTACTATTGTCAATTCCAACATAGCAACCATAGACAATGTCATCATTAATGATGTGAGTACCAATAATACCGTCACTGTTATAGCAACTGGAGAAGGAGATTATGAATATGCCTTAGATGATGAATTAGGCCCTTATCAAGACGATACCACATTTTACAATGTTACTCCAGGATTTCATATAGTATACGTTAGAGATAAAAACGGTTGTGGAATAGCGAATAAAGCCATTTCAGTCATTGGTTTTCCCAATTTTTTTACGCCCAACAATGATGGTTATAACGATACATGGCAAGTTTATGGCATCAATACACCAAGTCAATCCAATAGTGAAATTTATATTTTTGACCGTTACGGAAAATTACTAAAGCAATTGGCATACAACAGTTCTGGTTGGGACGGAACCTATAATGGAAACCAAATGCCAACCTCGGACTACTGGTTTTACATCAAATTAGGAGATAATCGTATCTTTAGAGGGCATTTTACGCTAAAACGTTAAATATGAATCCTTTAGATCGATTGTTGTTTTGCTGCTTTATCCTTTTAGCAACACAAGGCCATGGACAATCGATTGCCTTATTTGAACAACACAACGGACGATTTGACTATACAGCCATTGGAAATACCCTCAACACTTCTGAAAATGGGGCTTTTACGAATTGCTCTATCCTAACAGGTTCAGATGCTGATTTAACCCTCGAAGCAAATCAAAATATCATTGCCGCATATTTATATTGGGCAGGTTCAGGATCGGGAGATTTTGAAATAAATTTAAACGGAACTCCTATTGTTCCTGAGCGGACATTTGCTTATGCCTTAGACACCAATAGGCAGTTTTTTGCTGTATTTACAGAAGTCACAGAATTGGTTCAAAATCATGGAAATGGCACTTATGCATTAACCAATCTCGAACACATTGATATTTCAGAAAACTACTGTTCGACGGGCACAAATTTTGCAGGATGGTCAATGGTTGTGATTTATGAAGATGAAAATCTACCCCTCAATCAAATCAATATTTATGATGGTTTAGAAGCGGTACCAGAAGCCATCACCATTCAATTGGATAACCTCAATGTTTTAGATGTTGAAGGTGCAAAAATTGGCTTTATTGCTTGGGAAGGTGATTCCAGTTTAGCGATTAATGAATCGTTAAGAATGAATGGATTTTTACTCAGCAATCCTCCATTAAATCCAACAACCAATGCTTTTAACGGCACCAATAGTTTTACCGGAGAATCCAACTTATACAACATGGATATTGATGTTTATCCAATTCAAAATACAATCAATGTTGGTGATACCTCAGCAATCATTGAACTCACTTCTGGTCAAGATTTAGTCATGGTCAACAACATCATCACTGTTTTGAATAGTGAACTCCCTGATGCCACCATTGAAGTCGTAGATCAGGAAAAAACCACCTGCTTTTCTAGGACTGTTTTTTTGGAATATACAGTCTCAAACACGAATGCTACAGCAGAGCTTCCCGCTGAAACACCCATAGCGTTTTATGTCGAAAACACCCTTGTTGGACAAACAACAACCAACGAGATTCTTCCTATTGGCGCTTCTTTCAGTGCTGAAATTGAAATTGAAATTGATCTCAACATCCCTGAACAATTTGAACTTAGCGCTGTTGTCGATGATACTGGAAATGGAACGGGGATTATTTCTGAAATCAATGAAGCCAATAATGATGCTGTTATTACTTTAGAATTATCAAACGATGGTTGTCCAATATTCATTCCTCAAGGATTTTCGCCAAATGGTGATGGTCTCAATGATTGGTTTAATATTCAGGGGCTGTACGATGTGTTTTTAAACCATAAACTTCTGATTTATAACCGTTATGGAACTTTGATTTTTGAAGGTAATAACGACTTAAAATGGAACGGTACCTCCAACCGAGGACCAAATCCAAGCACGAAAAAATTACCTGTTGGTACCTACTTTTATGTCTTACATTTAAACGAAGAGGATTATGGTTCCAAAACGGGTTGGGTGTATTTGAACTATTGATTTACAGAACAAAAGCAAAAAGAAATCCTATGCTTTTTGCACCACATAACAGATTGCCGTAATTTTGCATTATGCGTTTTAAACTTTCATCAGATTTTAAGCCCACCGGAGATCAACCGCAAGCCATTACAGAATTGGTTCAAGGCATTGAATCCAATGAAAAATACCAAACGCTATTGGGTGTAACAGGTTCAGGAAAAACCTTTACCGTGGCTAATGTTATTCAAGAGGTACAACGTCCTACCTTAGTTTTGGC
This sequence comes from Formosa sp., assembly GCA_038138145.1. Classification (GTDB taxonomy): domain Bacteria; phylum Bacteroidota; class Bacteroidia; order Flavobacteriales; family Flavobacteriaceae; genus UBA3537. Next base: position 105,736 of record JAYQDD010000001.1, on the reverse strand, counting down.
ACACAACAAAACCTTGGCCGCACAACTCTACTCTGAATTCAAACAATTTTTCCCTGAAAATGCGGTGGAATATTTTGTGTCTTATTATGATTATTACCAGCCAGAGGCCTATATTCCCGTCACAGGAACATACATTGAAAAAGATTTATCCATCAACGAGGAAATCGAAAAACTGCGTTTAAGTACCACTTCTTCCCTCCTTTCTGGGCGGCGCGATGTGATTGTCGTGGCTTCTGTATCCTGTTTATATGGTATTGGAAATCCTGTAGAATTTCAAAAAAATGTGATTGCACTTAAAACCAATCAAATCATTTCCAGAACGTCCTTGTTGCACAAGTTGGTACAAAGTTTATATGCCCGTACTGAAGGTGAGTTTAACCATGGAAATTTTAGAATAAAGGGCGATACCGTTGATATTTTTCCGAGTTATGCCGATCACGGTTTTCGGATTCACTTTTTTGGTGATGAAATTGAGGCCATTGAGGCCTTCAACGTCAATGATAATTCGGTACTTGAAGTGTATGAAAACGTAAACATCTATCCGGCCAATATGTTTGTAACTTCACCCGACATCTTACAAAATGCCATCAAAGACATACAAGATGATTTGGTCAAACAATATGAGTATTTTAAGGACATAGGCAAACACTTGGAGGCCAAACGCCTTAAAGAACGTACAGAGTTTGATTTGGAAATGATTCGCGAATTGGGTTATTGTTCTGGGATTGAAAACTATTCGCGCTACCTCGATGGACGAGCGCCAGGAACACGACCGTTTTGTTTATTAGATTATTTTCCTGAGGACTATTTGATGGTGGTCGATGAAAGTCATGTAACCATTTCACAAGTTCATGCCATGTATGGTGGCGACCGAAGTCGAAAAGAAAATTTGGTCGAATATGGTTTTCGACTCCCTGCCGCTATGGATAACCGCCCATTAAAGTTTGAAGAATTTGAGAGTTTACAAAACCAAGTGCTTTATGTGAGTGCCACCCCAGCAGATTATGAATTGGCCAAAACTGATGGTGTTTTTGTGGAACAAATCATTCGTCCAACAGGATTGTTGGATCCAATTATTGAAGTACGCCCAAGTTTAAATCAAATTGATGATTTGATTGAAGAAATCCAACAACGTGTGGAAAAAGATGAACGTACTTTGGTGACGACCCTCACCAAACGTATGGCCGAAGAATTGACCAAATACCTGACGCGCATTCAAGTGCGTTGCCGTTATATCCATAGCGATGTAGATACTTTAGAGCGGGTAGAAATCATGCAAGATTTACGAAAAGGATTATTTGATGTTTTGGTGGGTGTTAACCTGTTACGTGAAGGGTTAGATTTACCTGAAGTGTCTTTAGTAGCGATTTTGGATGCCGATAAAGAAGGGTTTTTACGTTCCAACCGCTCATTGACCCAAACCGTAGGCCGTGCCGCACGAAACCTTAACGGAAAAGCCATTATGTATGCCGATAAAATTACCAAAAGCATGCAATACACCATAGACCAAACCGCCTACCGCCGCGAAAAACAAATTGCGTACAATACCGAACATAACCTTACGCCAAAAGCCCTTAACAAAAGCTTGGACAACGCCCTCACCAAAAACTCTGTAAGCAGTTATTATTATGAACAAGAGGCCCTTAAAGCCGCCGAACCTGAAAGCGCATACCTAACTAAACCCGAACTGGAACAAAAAGTACGTGACACCCGAAAACTAATGGAAGCCGCCGCCAAAGAACTGGACTTTAAGATGGCCGCTAAGTTTAGGGACCAAATTAAAGAGTACCAAAAAAAGCTGGAGGGGTTGAAAACATAGAAATTAAAGTCTGTTCCTCGATAGCGCAAGCATCTTTGCTCGTGCTGTTAAGTAAGACACAAGCGTGGACGTGATTAACGTTCTTTACGTTTGGCTCGACGTTGCTGTCGGCGTTTTTTGCGGTTTTCTTTTTTTAGAATTTTCTGATACTTTGTATGCGCTTCGATGGTTTTTTTGTCGATATACCCAATGGTATTCACTTCAAATCCTTTTTCTTTCATTAGTTTTTGATAATTAACCACTTCATCTTTTTCCATGGCACAAAAAAATTCAGCTGTTTTTTGTTCTGCCCAAATACCTTGTTCTACACCATGTTCGTCTACAGAACTTATATAGCAAATCACTATTTTTTTGCCTTCATTTTGCTTTTTAAAAAAATCTTGCGCTTGTACTCCTGGTATGGCCATTAAAAGCGTTAGAAGTAGAATTTGTGTTTTCATGTTTGCTCGATGTATATAATTTTTGTGATGATATTGTCTGCATCAAGATAAATCGAAATAAAATTATTACACCCATCACAATATCGATAGACTATACTTTTACCGCCATTTTTCTGATTATTAATGACAACATTGCCGAGTTTATCTTTGTGGTCTCCTATTGTTACAGTTTTGCCTTGAATTGTAATATTATAATTAGTATTTGAGATAGTGAAACTTCCTAAAATATGTTCTGCTTTCCCAGATAAAAGAGATGAAAAGTTTATTTGGTCAGCAGTTACCTCTTTGCGTTTAACATCAACTATTTCTCTTGAATTTCCTCCATTATCTTCTGTATCATAAGTATATATAAAGTATTTGAAATCTGAATCATCATAACGTTCTATAATTAGATTTTCAAAGGAAGATTTTTCTAAATTAGGATTTATTACTTTGAAAGAATAGGATTCATAACCATCTTTTTTTATTTCAATAGCTTTATCAATTGCGATTTGAATTTTATCAGAATCATTTTCTTGATAATAAGTTCAATTAAAAATGTCTTTTTCTATAACAAGGGATCCTTTAATTTTTTCAAAAGGTTCTTTTAAGTTTTCGATTTTTAAAATCTCATTATTATCAATTTTTCTGATCTCAAAATCGTTATTATTTTGTGCTAATGTTTCAACTTCATGCTCTTGTTCACAATTCGTCACCAAAAGCAAAAGCACCAAAAGTGAGGTACAATACTTTAAAAAGCGGTATGGGTGTACTTTCATGGCAGTAGATTTTAGGCGTTTTTTAAAAATTTGCCTACAATTTACCGAAAACTAAACTTCATGTCAAGCGTCATGTAATAAGTGGCCATTTGACGTAATAAACGGCTATTTGACGTAATAAGTGGGAAAATGGAGTGTAAAAAAATCCAGCACTTCTGTACTGGATTTATATCGTTGTAAGTTGTTGGAGGTTAGGCCAATACTTCTTGTACTTTGTCGGCAGCTTCTTGGAATTCTACCGCACTTTGGACATCTAAACCAGAGTTGTCAATCAATGTTTTAGCAATATCGGCATTGGTGCCTTGTAAACGTACAATAATTGGAACATTAATGGCATCGCCCATGTTTTTATAGGCATCTACAACACCCTGTGCTACTCTATCGCAACGGACAATTCCACCAAAAATATTAATCAAAATGGCTTTAACGCTTGGATCTTTAAGAATAATTCTAAATGCGGCTTCTACGCGTGCAGCATCTGCAGTTCCCCCTACATCCAAAAAGTTGGCCGGGTCGCCACCAGCTTGTTTAATCAAATCCATAGTTGCCATGGCCAGTCCAGCACCGTTGACCATACAGCCCACATTTCCGTCCAAATCCACATAGTTGAGCCCCAGTGCACCCGCTTCAACTTCAATAGGGTTTTCTTCACGTGTATCACGTAATTCCAGATAATCTTTATGTCTAAATAAAGCGTTATCGTCGATGGTGACTTTGGCATCAACCGCCATGATCTTATCATCAGAAGTTTTTAACACCGGATTAATTTCAAACAAAGACGCATCCGATTTGATGTAAGCGGTATAGAGCGCAGAAACAAATTTGGTCATATCTTTAAAGGCCGCACCGGAAAGTCCTAAATTAAAGGCCACTCGGCGGGCTTGAAATGGTAAAAGTCCAGTAGCTGGATCTACTTCTTCAGTAAAAATTAAATGTGGGGTTTCTTCGGCTACCGTTTCGATGTCCATCCCTCCTTCTGTGGAATACATAATCATGTTGCGGCCCGTGGCTCTGTTGAGCAAAACGGACATATAAAACTCATCGGTTTCTGAAGGTCCAGGATAGTATACATCCTCAGCAACAAGCACTTGATATACAGTTTTTCCTTCTGCAGACGTTTGTGGCGTCACCAGTTGCATCCCCAAAATCTGATCGGCAATGGACTGTACTTCATCCAAATTTTTAGCGAGTTTTACGCCACCACCTTTTCCTCGTCCACCGGCATGAACTTGGGCTTTAATGACGTGCCAACCCGTACCAGTTTCTTCGGTTAATTGTTTGGCTGCGGCAACTGCTTCTTCTGGAGTTGTGGCCACTAGTCCACGTTGGATTTTTACGCCAAAAGCGTTGAGAATATTTTTACCTTGATATTCGTGTAGATTCATCTTTTATATCAGTTTATTTATTTGGTTCACGCGCAGTGAAATCCACTAAAATTAAGCCACAAAAGTAAATAACCTCATGCGTTTTACCAATATTTTTTGGTGCTGATTTTTAACAGTTATAATTTGTTATAAACATCAAGATTTTAACCCCTTAACAACAGAAAATGCCTTATCGACTAAGTGGTCTTCAACAAGTATGGTAAACTCGTTCGTGGTGGAAACAACTTCGTACAAAGGGACGTTTTCCCAAGCCAAACGCTTAAATATTTGGTAGTACAAACCCGCAATTTTGGAATTTCCTTTGGGCAAATTGATACTGATAGCCGATAAGTTATCTTGATTTGCTATTTGTGATTCGTTCTTAAAAATCGCTTCAATAGTCTCCTTTTTTGTACTCGAAATAATGATGTTACTCTCGTGGATACCACGTGTAAAAGCATAAAATACTTGACGGTCTGTATCGATTTCTGCCAATACTTTGGAATGGTTATGGATCAGTGTTTTGGAATTGTGAAACGTAAAATCCGTAAGGTTGGAACGTACAGTAATATCGCCTAAATTTTTAAAAATTTGGTTTAATTTCACTGCATTTTTCCTTGTGGTGGGTGGATTATAACGTCTTAACGCCATCATAATCGCACCGTCTTTTACAGGTTTGCGAAGCATTTCAGAAATGGGGGCATTTAAATCCTTCGCTAAAGCTGAAAAATTAATGATATCGCGCGAAAGTGCTTCCTCCAAAAAAGGTCGAGCGACTAACAATTCCTCTACGCAAGCAGTAATAGTTTTCAATTTGTTTATTAATTAACAATTTGTGTAAAATTAGTAATAATATTTTTATTTTTAGTGTAGAGCGCATTTAAAAATATTATGTTTGCCGCTTAAATTTTTAGAAAACAATGGAACAAAGCACACTTTTACAGATTACAGAAGAATTTGGAAGTCCAATTTATGTGTATGATGCACATAAAATTGAAGCACAATATAAACGCTTAACAAATGCCTTTAGTGGTGTTCAAAACCTCAAAGTGCATTATGCGGCAAAGGCTCTGACCAACATTTCGGTACTGAAATTTGTATCAAATCTCGGTGCTGCTCTTGATACCGTATCGATTCAAGAAGTTCAGTTGGGACTAAAAGCAGGGTTTGCTCCTGAAAATATCATCTATACCCCAAATGGTGTTTCTTTAAAAGAATTGGAAACTGTAGCAGAATTGGGCGTGCAGATCAATATAGACAGCTTGGATTTGTTGGAACAATTTGGTAGTAAACACCCCAACACGCCAGTCTGTATCCGCATCAATCCCCACGTGATGGCAGGCGGTAATACAAATATTTCTGTGGGACATATCGATTCCAAGTTTGGTATTTCCATTCATCAAATCCCCTTGTTGTTGCGGATTGTGGAGAATACAGGCATGAACATCAACGGAATTCATATGCATACGGGTAGTGATATTTTGGATATTGATGTCTTTTTGTATGCGAGTGAGATTTTATTTGAAACCGCAAAAAAATTCAAAGATTTGACGTTTATCGATTTTGGATCTGGATTTAAAGTGCCTTACAAACCCAATGATGTTGAAACCAATATCGAAGAATTAGGCGAAAAGCTAACCGAACGTTTTAAGACGTTTTGCGCCAATTATGGCCGAGAATTGACTTTGGCTTTTGAGCCCGGGAAATTTATTGTGAGTCAATCAGGTTATTTTTTGACTAAAGTTAATGCCATCAAACAAACCACCTCAACAGTTTTTGCACAGGTAGATTCAGGATTTAATCACCTTATCCGTCCGATGCTTTATGGCGCACAACATCACATAGAAAACATTTCTAATCCTAAGGGTAAAGAGCGCTATTACTCTGTTGTAGGGTACATTTGCGAGACGGACACCTTTGCCAACAACCGCCGAATTAATGAAATTTCAGAAGGCGATATTTTGGCCTTTCACAATGCAGGAGCTTATTGTTTTATGATGTCGAGCAACTACAACTCGCGCTACAGACCAGCAGAAGTTTTGTGGTATAATGGAGAGGCACATTTGATTCGTAGACGCGAAACGTTGGAAGATTTACTCACAAATCAGATAGAAATCACATTGTAAAATTTTATTTTTAGAATATTAACATAATATATAGATAGAATCATTTATATAGCCCTACCTTTGCTTTTTAAAATTAAAACTAAAAAAGTGAAAAACGGCACAGTAAAATTCTTCAATGTATCCAAAGGATTTGGATTTATTACAGAAGAAGGTTCAGACACAGAACATTTCGTTCACGTTACAGGATTAATCGATGAGATTAATGAAGGTGACAACGTAGAGTTTGAATTAAAAGAAGGTAGAAAAGGTATGAATGCAGTAAATGTTAGAGTCATCTAATGTTTAAAAAAACATTATTTTTTTACAAAACCTTTCCATTTGGAAAGGTTTTTTTTATGAGCTATTCTAACCCGTCTACATAATCTTGAAGGTAGGAAAAAGCAGGGGTAAGTTGTCCATATTCGGTCATTTTGGAACGTGCCAAAATTCCATCTTTATCACCATTAAAAAATGCTGGAATAATTTTATCTATGAAGGTTTTCCCAAAACCTTCACTCGCATCTCTAGGCAATTCACAGGGTAAATTGTCTACAGCCATTACAGCAATGGCATCTGGATTTTTGAAATCCACTTCAGATTCTGAATGCGGATCGTAGCCATAAATGGGGTTTTCTATTGTTGAAGGGCGAATGGTACACGCCACAGGACCATCAATATCACAACTAATATCAGCTACAACTTTAAGATTGAAATCTTCTGCTTTTGCTTCTTCTCTAGTGAAAAAATAGGGTGATCCTTTTCCATAAAAATGTCCAGCAACAAAAACATCAGCAACATTTGTGTATCTTGAAAATGTAGATGAATACGCTGTTGGATTTGCGAAAAAATCAGATTTTGCAGCTTTTTCTCCATCTTTTCGAGCCACATAATCTAAAACATCCAATTGAACATAAACAGCTTCTTTGAACGATTGAGTTAAAAATTCATCTACACTAACCTGCCTAATCTTCATAAAATCCAACACTTCTTTGGCGCCCTGCCCTACACGACCTGTTCCTGTAAGTACAATTTTTAGATGTGGTAGTGTTATGGATTTTAATGCTGTATTTAATTCCGCTCGCCCTTTTAATTCGGCGGCTTTTGGAAGTTCAAAAATACCCCATTTTTTTCCTATGGTTCTGATGCCATTGTATGCTCCTACCACACCAGCATAATACCCAAAACCGATTAGTCGATTGTGGTTTTTGTCGACTAAAGTTTCATGATCGTAAAGGGTTATGTTTTTTTCCAAAACGGCTTGTAAAAGTTTTCGGTTGTAGGGTTGCTTTTTGATGGTATGACTAAAGAAAAAATAGCTTTTGTTGGGGATAAGCGCTTCTATGGGAACTTCTTTGACGCCAATCATCACATCGGCATCAGAAATATCATTGGTGACTTTTATACCTACTTCTGAATATTCATCATCCAAAAATGCTCTAATTTCTGAGGATTCAACAACAAGCTGTGCTTGAGGGTGATTTTTAAGAAGGTTTTTGCACGACTTTGGGGTAAGAACTACACGTCTGTCTGGAGGTGATTTTTGTTCTTTGATGACGGCAAATTTCATAGGCAAAATTATATGTATTTGTACGAATGTAATAGGATTTGAGAGCGTACACAAGTTTTTTTGTAACTTTGCCTTCCTTTTCGGAGGAACTACAATAAAGGGGTCGACTGGTATTGACAGCAGGATCTATAGAATTGTAAGCACGTCGTGTGATGATATTGATACACGTAAAAGGCCATATCAACACTTAAACGGCGAGAATAACTACGCTTTAGCTGCTTAATCTGAATTATAGTAGGATTGGCCTCGGCACACAAGGTGTGCAAGCTTTATGTCTCCTGAAAGCCTTGATTCATGGCGTTCAATTTTGAGGCATCGTAAAAGTGGATCTAGAAATCTTAAGGCTTCGGTAGGGTTTCGAAATTTGTGAAGCTAAGGGATAAGTGGATTGTTTTTGGTCAGCTTGTCTTCGAAAACTAAATAAAAACTAAACGTGTAGAAAGCTCTTTTGTAGCTTGTTTGGACCCGAGTTCGATTCTCGGCGACTCCACTTTTTATTCCCAAGAATAATTTTTTATACTTGGGAATAATTTTTTCTAAAAACAGCTAAATCAGATCTAAAATAGTTAGCTCAATTTTTTAAAGGTTCTGAATAACTATAAAATTATTGGTTATAATAAATATTTTAAAATAGTGTATAATAACACATAAAATATATTAAATTAATACTTTTTATTTATTTTCGTAATATACAGATGTTGTGCTTCATTAAGGAAAAGCCAGCCGCACAAACTGCACATTTTGTTTTTGCCGACACGAAAGCCAAAGCTGAAAAAACCAAAAGAGCTGTTTTTTGCCAACGCTTGAATAGAAACTGAATTGATATGCTAAAAAAAATCATATTAAAAGGAGAACAAAAAAAAGTATTGTTCCTGCCACCAAAAAACCCAATTCAGATAAAGGGAGTTGCAGGAAGTGGAAAAACTACTGTTGCACTTTATCGAGCAAAGCACCTACTTGAAACACAAGCAAATCTTTTTAAAGAGACCAAAATTGTAATCTTCACATACAATAAAACACTTGCTGCATATATAAAAGCTATCAAACCATTTATAAATGGTGGTTACCAAAAAGATAGTGATGAAATCAAACCCAAAACAGCAGACGGACTGAATGTACAAATTATAAATTTTCACAGTTGGGCTTATCATTTCGCAGGAATACAGTATAATCAAACTGTAATGCAATGGACTCAAATTGATTATATTGAAGACATAATAAGCGGACTATCTTCAAGCACTTCAAACATTTTAGATAAAAGTGCGGAATTTTTTCAAGAAGAAATATCTTGGATGAAAGGTAAACTATTTAAAAATAAATCAGAATATCTTGAAGCAGCAAGAACAGGAAGAGGAACTTCTGACCGTGTTACTAAAACAGACAAAGAGGTAATTTGGGTAGTTTATGAAAAATATAATCAAGAATTAAAAAACAGAGGTCAAGTAGATTTTGATGACTATGCTATTCTAGCATTAAGAAAAATTCAAAATGACACTAATTTTATTCCACCATACACGCATATAATAATTGATGAAGCACAAGATTTAAATAAAGCACAAATTCTAACCATTTCAAGTTTAGTGGATACTGAAACAAATAGTTTGTCATTAATTGCTGATGCTGCACAACGTATTTTTAAAAGTGGTTTTGTTTGGAGTGAAGTTGGAATTAACGTAAGAGGTGGTAGAACAATTGAATTCAAGAAAAACTACAGAAATACTGTTCATATTGCAAAAGCTGCACTTTCTTTACTTTCAAATGAAAAAGACCAATCGGAATTCACAACAGTAGAAACAGCATTAACAGGTGGAGAAAAACCGAAGATTGCTTATTATTCAGATTTTGAAGAACAATTAAATCATCTTGATGACCAACTAACAATACTAAAGAATAACAATAATATTAAAAGTACGGTTGTTCTTCATAGGTCAACAAGTGGGGTGAAAAAAATTAAAGAATTTTTAGATTCAAATGGTTTTCCTACCGAATTAGTAAAATCTAATCTTGCTGTAAATTATGGAAGTGATAGTATAAAAATATGCACAATGTCATCAGTAAAAGGACTTGAATTCAATAATGTAATTATCCTTGACCTAAATGACAATATAATTCCTTATCCACCAGGTTTTATTGAGGCAGATGATGAGTTCCATATTTCAACAGAGCGAAGATTACTGTACACTTGTATGACTAGAGCGAGAAACAAACTTTATCTTTTTTCGAGCGACAAAGACAATCCATCGAGATACTTAAAAGAAATAAATGCAGGCTTACTAGAGGATATAAGTCCAAAAAGTTCTTCTAAAAGAACATATGATGATGACTTACCTTTTTAATAATTGAGAATGAGTTTAAAACCGAACCACATAGAATTTCAGAAAGAAATAAAACAAAGAGAAATCGAGTTTTTAATTCATTTTACGCCCACAATTAATTTGTTCAGCATTTTGGAAAACAATAAATTAATGAGTAGAGCGAAGTTGGAAAATTTAGATATTGAACAATTTGATATTTTGGATTATGTACAATTTACAGATGATGTAAGGTATGACGATAAGAACTACATTAACCTTTCTCTTTCAGGTCCGAATACATTTTTGTTTTCAAAATTCAGACAAAAGACTAAAGACGACTTTACAATAAATTGGTGCGTCATAAAAATAAACCCAAAACACATTTACGATAGCGAAACTCTTTTTTCAATAACTAACGCAGCTTCAAACGCAGCAAAAAGACAATTTGGCATTTCAGGAGATTTAGATAAATTTAAAATGCTTTTTAAAGAACAACTTAATATAAATACTTATAATGGAGTTCGTACTATTTCTAGAAATTCGGCTCATTCAAAATATCCAACTGATGTTCAAGCAGAAATATTAGTTAAGGATAAAATCCCTTGTGAAAGTATAATATCAGTTTGCTTTGAGTCAGAAGAAAAAATGGCGGAGGCACAAGCTGCAATGTCTTCTTTTGACACCAGTAACTTTGTAGTTGATAAAGAAATATTTTCCCCAAAACGTTCAATATGAAAGCAGAAACAAAATATAAAGGCAGCCTAAAACTTGCAGCTATTGGAGATGCTTTGGGTTGGATGACTGAATTTGAAAAAAGTCAAGGTTCTTTAAAGAAAAAGTTCGGAACCGATTACATCAATTCTTTTCACGATTGGAAAAAAAATGTTGGTGGAAGATTTTACGGTTATGTAGACAAAATTAATTCAGGTTCGTATTCTGATGATACTCAACTCTTGCTTTCGGTTGCTCGTTCGATTAATAAAGATGGCTTTGTAAACCAACAATATTTCGCAAAAAAGGAACTACCAAATTGGTTGCTTTATTCAAGAGGAGCAGGAAGAACTATAAAAAATGCAGCTAGAAAAATAGAAAGAAAATCTGCCAAATGGAATAATAACTTTTTCACATTTAAAGCAGGTAAAACAACAATCGATTACAGAGAAAGTGGTGCAAATGGTGCAGCAATGAGAATACTGCCAATTGCATTAGCAAATTTCGGAGAACCAGACAAAATCAAAGAAGAAATCTTTGGTAATAGTATAATCACTCACGGACATCCAAGAGCAATTTTAGGTGCTATGCTTTATGGATATTCCGTTGATACTATTTTGAGGTTTAACCCTGAGAATTTTAATTACACGAACTTTCTTACCAAATTAGGAAAAGATATTCATCAAAAATTTTCTATCGACTTTTTAGACAATCCAAAATTAAGAAGTTGGGAAACTGAATGGAACAAAAACTCTAAAGAAGCTTTTAGGGTTTTATTCAAATCCATAATAGATGAAACCCAAGAATATTTAAGAACAACCTATAAGTTGATTACTAATAATTCATCTGATTTTGATGCGTTAACTAAACTTGGTTGTTATAAAAATGAGACAAAAGGTTCAGGGACATCTACTGTAATTGCAGGTATATATTTAGCTTGTAAATATTCAAAAGAACCATTAAAAGGAATTGAGCAAGCTGTAAATTCAATTGGTACTGACACAGATAGTATTGCTGCATTTGCAGGTGGTTTAATTGGTGCTTTACACGGACAATCTATTATTCCTTCAAAATGGAAAAACGTTCAAGACCTTGATTATATTGACGCAATTTCCATTCGTTTACTTGAAATTTCCGAAAGTCGAGCAGAATTTAAAAAGACAATAACAACAGAAAATATTAAATCAATTTCAGAGATTGAAAATGACAATTTTGAGATTAATGAAAGAGTCTTTCTTGAAACTTTAGGAGAAGGAAGAATTGAAGCAATTGACAGACAAAAGACTTTAACCAAAGGTAAATACAATCTGATTTTAGACGTTCAGTTTGAAATTGGGCAGTTTTGTCGATTTGCAAAAATGTTGAATATAGAAAAAGAAGGGAAATCGGATTTATTTACCGAAAATATAGAAAATGAAGTAAACCTATTGAACGGACTAAATTTGGACTACAAATAAAAGGAACGGATTGAAAAGTTTATGGAATCATTAGACGAAACGAATAAAAAGGAATTTAAAGAAATTATAAAGTTGATTGAAAAAAGAGCCAAACGCTAAAGCCATACACATTTGCAATTCGCACCGGTACAATATAGAAATCAACAAGAATAAAAAAACTGCAAGATTTGTCAAAAATCTAATGTACTTTATTAAATGAAAATAAAACCATCCACAAAAGAGATTTATACTGACACTGGAAAGTTTGTAAAACGCTTGCACTGCCCTATTCATGTTAAATGGAAAGCCATGAAAAAAAATGGAAATGGAAGTAGAATATGCTTTGAGTGCAACAAAAAAATTCATGATACAGCTAATCTAAATGACACTGACATAGTAAAACTAATTAAGAATGATCCACAAGCTTGTTTGAGGGTAAATCTAAACCAAGATAACGTTAAAATAGTCCATTAATGCTGTTCAAAAGACTCTTAGAAATATTTAGTGCTAACGATCAACCTAAAACAAAGAAGGGTGAGATAATCTGTAAAGAGTGTAACTTTATTTATGCTAACACACTTGATGAGTGTCCTGACTGTAAGTACATGAAAATCCTTTCAGATAAGTCTTTTGATGAAATGAGTGATGGTCTTAGAGTGATAAGAACAATCCGTGGTGAGAAAGCTATTAATGCAGCTAAGGATATGGGGTTAAAATTAATTGAACTAAGAGCAGAAGTGAGTGATCAGTTTAAGGTTAAGTACAAAAAGCTTAAACATAGAAAAACGGGAGAAATTATTACAATAGGAGACTTCAGAGAAGATGGTGGATGGGAATGGAAAACATTAGTTGATTGGACTTATAGAAACCCCTCAAAGTTCTTTAGCCCTTTTGCTGCTTACATAGTACCAAAAGACCTTAAATCTGGAGAGCGAGTCCTCATAAATGATGTCATAACAAACCATGTCTCAGGAAGATGGAATCAAGGAGATGTCTACAGACTTTCAAAATCTGAGGCCATATGGACTGGTAGATATTTTAATATTGATGTGAGGTCTTATGCTATTGGGGAATTTATAGGATGAAAATAAACAATAATATGAATGAAAACTCTTGATTATAATTTTATTTTTTTTTATTTGCCAATGCTGAGAAAAAAATATTATGAATAATTATCTTCTAATAATCCTCTTAATCCCAATATTTAGCTTGGGGCAATCAAGCAGTGAATATTTTGTAGAAGCTTATGATAAACAAAATAATGGCAATTATAAGGAAGCATTGATTGCCTATGATAAATCTATCGCCTTAGACTCTCAAGCTTCAGGATCTTATTACAACAGAGCAATAGTAAAATATAAACTCAAGGATTATAATGGTGCAATAATAGATTTTACAACCAGTATAAAACTCAATCCGAGTGACAATACTGCATTTTACAACAGAGCTGACGTCAGAGCGGCAATAAATGACTTTGAAGGTGCAATAAAGGACTGTAGTATGGCTTTAAATATTGAGCCACTTGATGCTTACACGCAATACAATAGAGGGTATTATTACTCTAAAATATTAGATTTTAAAAATGCCATTTTAGATTACAACAAAACTATTAGCATCAAGCCTAAATTCATTCCTGCTTACAGGCAAAGAGGTGTTGCTTATTCTAAAATAGGTGACAATAAATCTTCACTAAAAGATTTTAACCATGTTATAAGTTATCAATTGGGTAAAGTTGAAGGAATTGATGATAATAACCCAAATAACAAATCTGGTGATTATTACAATAGGGCGGTTGCAAAGTACTATCTTGATGACAAAGAAGGAGCATGTAGGGATGTTAGAATGGCTAAAGAATTGGGATATTCTTTAAGTAAAATAAAGGATCTTAAATGTGAGTGATTTTTAAATAAATCAAAATTATGAATATAAAACACTTAATTACTATTTTAACTTTAGGCGTGTCATTTGCCAATGCGCAGCAAGAATATGAGATAAGTTTTCAAGAAATTGAAAGCAAGTATTGCAGAAACTGTTACGGAAGTTTAGTAGTAGAAAAAGGCAGCTTATCAGACACAATTTTTGGGGGTCAATGGGGCAACGTTGTGAATTATAAACTCATTAAGATAAAAGACAAAGAGTATTTAAATACGTATTACAATTATGGATTTCCAATGGGTCAAACTGTAATGGTATATAAAATTCATTCTATCGAAGAACACAACTTCCTAGAACCTATATTTGAAAAGAATTTCGAGCTGTATAGAGAAACACATAGAAATTATAATAATGTACCTACAAATTTCATTTTTGATAGAAAAGTTGATGTAAAAATAAAAAAGGGAATAGTGTTTGATATTAATCTGAAAGTAAGTTATTGCCCAGAAATTGAAGGAGAACAATGTGACATTCTATTCGAAGAATCGTATGTCGACTTTTACAACATAAATTAAATTCAATGAAATTAAATCCAATTAAGCTCGTATTACCTTTATTGTTGGGGCTTAGTCTAACACTATCCGCACAACGACAATTTAGTCCAGAAAAAATTTCTGATGCGGCCTTAAATTTGACCAATCAGCAGGTTATCTACGATGGCAGCTATTATAGTATTCCCTACCCAAACGGTGATGTCCCAGAAGGTATAGGCGTTTGTACAGATGTTGTGATTAGAACATATAGAGCTAACGGGCTAGATTTACAGAAAGAAGTCCATGAAGATATGACGGCCAATTTTAATGTTTATCCAAATATATGGGACCACAAAAAACCGGATGCAAATATTGACCATAGGAGAGTACCGAATTTAATGACCTATTTTGAGCGTCAAGGTTCAAAATTATCCATTACAAGCAACGGAGCTGATTACCGTCCGGGAGACATAGTGGCATGGGATTTGGGCGGTGGCACCACTCACATCGGAGTCGTTGTAGACACCCCTTCAATAGATAAAAAACGCTATCAAATCGTTCATAATATTGGCAACGGACAAGTCCTTGAAGATTGCTTATTTGATTTTGAAATTATTGGACACTATAGATTTCTTAGCTTAAAGAATTAAGATGCGTATTCTCTCTATTTTAATGTTGTGTTGCTGTTTGTTTGGATGTCAAAATTTTAATAAAAATACTGAACAAAAGGCTTATCATTTGAAAGATTCTATTTCAATTCATAGCCACTCCATTGGGGACACATTTAAATTTTCAAAAGCAGAATTCAAATCGATTTTAGAGAATCATCCAGAAATAAATTTGCACCCTCCCCTCCATCCTGAAATTGCATACCAAAACAATGAAAAAGGATTCAACTCAGAAACCGGCCAAGACGTTTATTTCACTATTTATGCCTACAACTTAGAAAAATATAACCATAACAGAGAGCAATTTAGAACTAAATTAATCGAAGCCTTTCATAAAGTGAATAGCATCCATGGGTTATATAAAAGAGGGGGCTCTTTTTTCGGTCATCAAAAAGCAAGAATTGCAGCTTATGCCGAATTTGATGTTTATAGCTATAGAAAAAGAAAGCCGACTTTAGAGGATTTAAAAAAAAATAAAACTAAATATATTGACAGTCTTAAAGTCTGTTTTGAAAAAGGAATTGTAAAAATGGTCAATACCCCTGAGAAATCCAAGACTTTGTTACTTAAAGAAATTAATCTTGAAATATCACAGTTGGAAAAACTGATTGATAATGATATTATACTAAAAGCTGTTCGAGACTTTGAACAACGCCATTACAATTACGACAATATTGATTTAAGTTGGTGAAAAAAATATTAATCTTCAAGATAACCCTCGTTATTAATGTATTCTGTATGTGATTTCATTCTATCGAATTCGTCTGTAATATCTTCTGGTTCCATTCCTAAAACAAACTCTAAAAGATGCATGTCTGGATTTTCAGCACAAAAATCAATAATCATTTCAGCAGCATAATACCCCATGGTTTCCAATAGCATTATAGTTTTTGATTTAATGTCTTCTCCGTCTGGAAATTTAACATATAATGAAGCTGCACTGTAATTGATATCACCTCCATCGGCCAATTCAATCTTGACATGAGTAAATGGAGTATGCCAGTTTTCAGAAAGTAAAGAATGTATCTCCAAATAATGATCTTGTGTTATCCATAAAGGCTCCTCATCTTCATTAAGCAAGTTCACCTCTTCATTTTTTTTTAGTCCCCAAAGCTCAACAACTCTAAAATCTCTATTTCTTAAAAAAATAGCTGCTTTTTCAAAACCTACAGAACTAATTCCTATATGGTTGGTTTTTTTAAAAAATCCAAAGAAGTTTATCATTTATTTTAAAATAGTCAGTTGCCTAATTTAGAATTTTTAAAGCAGATTTAAAAAAATAATTAAAAACTCTATCTAGGTAAGTTTATTATTTAATTTATATCTTGAACATATTAATTAAACAAATTTTTTATAATTAGGTATAAAATTTTTTTTACATTTATTTGAATCAAAATGCAATAAATGATACGATATCTTAAAAATATCATATTAAATAAAATTATAAGAGATCCTCTAGTAACAGAAAAACAGGAGGAAAAAAAGTATCTTATTTCGAAGAAAAATCCATGGCTCAATCCCAAAGATGATTTTGGAAAGCTAGAACGAGGTAAGGTTTGAAAATAATCATTTTTGACAATTCAATTTAATCAAATCCTCCCCAAAATAGTTCGATTTTACTCCTCTTAGCTCCACGGCATTATTCCCAAGAATACATTTTTATTTTTGGGAATATTTTTTGTTGAAAATCAAAATATGAAGCAAATCAATTTTTATATTATTACTATCTTATGTTAGAAAATTTAAATTGAGTTTCAATTGGAACGTCATATAAACTTTCTAATTCATTGATATTTTTTAAATAAAATTTGGTTTCTGGGGGTAAGCTGATGTTATTCCAAAAATTTTCATCATAAGGAATTTTGTAAAGTGTCATATCTTTTTGAAGAGATTCGTTGTTAAATTTCATTTTACTTTTTTCATCATTTAAATCCAAAACAAAAACCTCATGGCGGTATGATATAGGAATGTATTTTCTTTCCTTTTTTCCCGCCTGAAGCATCGCCCGCTTAACATGGTCGGGGGTTTTTACAGCACCTTCCCACTGACGCTTATGATAACTAAGATATAATTTGTCTTTATTATTATTTTTGTATAAATACAGCGCATTGAGACGCTTACCGACATTCATGCTGATTGTATTTTTTTCTACCTTATAAATTTTTGAAGTCTCAAAGCCCACATAAAGCGTAATACTATTTCCATTTTTTTGAGTACCCTCAAACACCATAACGTCCTCATCCTCATAAAATGTATCTTCAATTTTTTTCCAACTATATGAACCAACCGAAGGGCCATTCCGTAATGGATTGTTGAGTTCCATAAACTGTAAAGCATGGCGATCTTGTTCATTTTTAATAAATCTATAATCCGATGATGTGCGACTGTGTTGAACATCAAAAGCTTGAATATATGAGGATGGTCCGCGATCCAAAACATCGATATATTGCTCTATAAAATAACGGCAAATTTCATCTTCAACAGACCAGCGCCGGTACAACATACCCAACTTATGCTTGTCGCTCATAGTATTGTCTTTTAATTTTTTAAACGCTTTTTTGACTATATTTTTTGGGCTTTCGATTGAGACTTCATTAAGTGCCGTAATTTTTTCCTTAAGAATAAAAGT
>JAYQDD010000001.1:0-87527 GCA_038138145.1 Formosa sp. | reverse complement strand
GTAGATATCACGGACAGCTTCTGGGACTGCAGAAATAGTTTTATCACTTAGGTAGATATAATTTTGAACTGTAATTTAAAATGGTTCATAACCAATGGACGAAATTTCAATAACATCTGATAGCTCATTATTTGATACAAAAAATTTAAATGTCCCCTCCTCAGTTGAACTTGTACCTATATTTTTTTTTACGATGCCAATAGAGGCATAAGGAATGGGATAATCATATTCATCATATACAACACCCTCAATATTAATTCTATTTTGAGCGGTTACAGACAAACTAGACAAAAAAACAACAATGAATAGCCTAATAAATTTTATAGATGAAGAAAAAATGTCCATTTTAAAAACGCTTTAAAAATTCCCAAACTGCACCATAAAAATTAGGGGTATTAGGCTGATTCAAATTATGTCCTGCATTATTTACACTATGAAAGCGAATCTCTTTTCCTGATTCACAATCTGTGTAAATTAAAATTTCATCTTCTCCTAACATTTCTACAATTGGCTCAGTTGCACAATTAAAAGCATTTACCCAACTAAGAGCACTATTGGATGCACTAAAAAAATGATGTCCTACCACAGACATTCCACCTTCATAGGGGATAATATTATCTGATGTTCCACACATTTGATAAACAGCCACTGGAGAAGTTGAATTGCTTGGTGTTGTCCCAATAATTAATTGACTCGCCAAAGCTGCAATGGCACTAAAATGTGAGGTTTCAATAGCCAACTTATTTATTAAAGCAGATCCGTTAGATACACCAATTCCATAAACTTTTGAAGCGTCAAAAAATGAATATGTTTCAAGTTTAGTCATTATTTGATTGAAAAAATAAACCTCATCTGCAGTAGACGCTTCTGCGCCTAAATTCCATGAGTTTAAATATCCCTGTGGATATACCCCAATAAATTCACCTATATCCACAAACTGTGATAGCTGATTAAACCAGCTATTATTTTGCCCTCCATTACCATGAAAAGCAATTACAACTGGATAAGTTTGAGTGGAATCAAAATTATTTGGTAAATGTAAAAGCACTTCTCGCTGAACTTGAACTCCATCAATAAACTGAGATACGAAAAAAACTTCATCTTGTGTAGTAGTGGTATTGTTAAAACTTATGTCAGACCCACTGCAACAAACCAATAAAATTAAAAAAGATAATAAATTAAGTTGTTTCATCTTTATATGTTTAAATAATTAGCCTGTAAAATAGCATAGAATTCCAATAACTAAAAGCACAAGAACCGCCGATAACACAACATCTAATGCATTAAAACTATCTTTTTGAGCTTGTTTTTGCGCTTTGGTCAGAGTGCCGTAAGATAATCCAGTAATTGCTTTGTAGTCTGGAGCAGTGGTAGCTAGGCTTATAGAAATGCATATTATAACCGAAAAAACAAACATAAAAATAGCCATATGTGCAAAGTTGATTGTTGCTAAACTAAAAAATACGCTATCCACTAACTGATTGGATATTATTTGCGGCTGATAATAAATTTCTGACCCAAGCCTTAATACTAATAATAAAAAACCAACCAAAAGGGTAGTTATTGCAGCAATTGAATTAACACGTTTCCAAATTATTCCCAGCAAGAACACAGCTGTAACGGGTGGCGCAATATATGATTGTACATTTTGTAAGTACTGATACATCACACCGCCACCGATTTTCTCCATTATTGGAATCCAAATAATGCCCAATACCACAATAAAGCCTGTAGCTATTTTCCCTGTTTTAAGAAGATTTTTCTCTGATTTCTCAGGCTTTAACTTTTTATAAATATCAATTGTAAAAATTGTAGAACAAGAGTTAAAAACCGAAGCTAACGAACTCATTAAAGCGGCCATAAGCCCTCCAGCAACCAATCCTTTAAGTCCAACTGGAAGTAAGGTTTTGACGAGCATTGGGAAAGCACGGTCGGCTTTTTGAATAGCAAAAACCTCTGGGCTTTGAATGGACAATGCAAAAGCAATGATGCCTGGAACTAAAAAAATAAAAATTGGCAAAAGCTTTAAATAAGCCCCAAAAATAGCCCCTCGCCTACCAATTTTAATATTATTGGCTGCCAAAGTTCGTTGAACAATATACTGATCGGTACACCAATACCAAATTCCAACAATTGTTCCACCAATTAAAAGTCCCGTCCATGGAAAATCTGGATCGGACATTGGGCGCCACATGTTGAAGTGATCTGGACTCACGGCCTCTACTGTTTCACGCAATTGTCCCCAGCCTCCAACTTCTTGTAGCCCTAAAAATGTAATAATAATTGAACCCAGGATAAGGACAATGGTTTGAAGTGTTTCGGTATATATCACTGCTTTCATTCCTCCCACTACTGTATATATTCCCGTAAATACAACAACTCCAATAGCACCATACCAGAACGGAATACCCAACAATTCAGAGACTACAATTCCACCTGCATAAATAGTAACTGAAACTTTGGTCAATACATAAGCCACCAAAGAAAATAAGGATAAAAACCAACGTGAGCGACTATCAAAACGTTTTTCTAAAAACTCTGGCATGGTAAAAGCACCACTTCTAATATAAAATGGTAAAAACAACCAACCCAACAACAATACAATCCATGCGTGAAGCTCATAATGAGCCATTGGAGTACCAGACTCAAAACCAGTACCAGCAAGCCCAACCACATGTTCCGAACCAATATTAGAGGCAAATATAGATGCACCAATAACGAACCACCCCACGTTTCGTCCTGCTAAAAAATAATCCTCAGTATTTTTATCTTTTTGAAGAACGACCCAAACGGCCACTGCAATTAATGCCAAAAAATAGACGCTCAATACAACCCAGTCTAAACTTTCTAAGATTGATGACGTTGATATTAACTTAAAGAACATAAAATTGAATTAAATTTTAAATGTATTGATTTATGATGTTTTCAAAAAGTTCTTGTTTACCGCTTTGAGAAGAAATCTCTCCATTTTCGAGTGCAATTTGATACAAGTCTTCAAGATTTAATGAACCTGACTCAAATGCAGCTCCTTTACCATCATCAAAAGAAGCGTATCGCTCTTTTCTTAGTTTTTTGTAAGGAGAAGAAGTTATAATTTTATCAGCCGTAATCAAAGCGCGAGCAAAGGTGTCAGCACCACCAATATGGGCCAAAAATACATCTTCCATATCCGTTGAATTTCGTCTAATTTTTGCGTCGAAATTAATTCCACCCCCTTGTAATCCGCCTGCTTCTAAAAATACCAACATTGCTTCTGTTGTTTCTAAAATATTGTTTGGAAATTGATCGGTATCCCAACCATTTTGATAATCCCCTCTATTGGCATCAATACTACCCAACATATTGGCTTTTGCGGCAACTGCCAGCTCATGCTGCATTGTGTGCTGGGCTAGTGTAGCATGATTTACTTCTATATTTAATTTAAAATCTTTATCCAATCCATATTCTTTCAAAAACCCAATAGCTGTTGCAGAATCAAAATCATATTGGTGTTTCATGGGTTCCATTGGTTTTGGTTCAATAAAAAATGTCCCTTTAAATCCTTGGGATCTTGCATAATCCCTTGCCATGGTTAAAAATTGACCCATATGATCCAATTCGCGCCCCATATCAGTATTCAATAGTGACATATAGCCCTCTCGTCCGCCCCAAAACACATAATTTTCTCCGTTAAGTGCCATTGTGGCAT
The DNA here is from genome assembly GCA_038138145.1 of Formosa sp. Taxonomy (GTDB): domain Bacteria; phylum Bacteroidota; class Bacteroidia; order Flavobacteriales; family Flavobacteriaceae; genus UBA3537. The sequence continues at coordinate 83,839 of JAYQDD010000001.1, read as the reverse complement.
CTAAAGCTAATTTTACTTGAGCACCGGCTCGTGCAACAACTTGAAAATTTGGATTGGTAGCGGCACCGTTCATAAATCTTGGATTTGAAAAACAATTTGAAGTTCCCCAAAGAAGTTTTACTCCTGATTGCTCTTGTTTATGTTTGATGTAGTCTACAATAGCAGAAAGACGATGTTCAGATTCTGTTAAAGAATTGGCCTCAGCAATTAAATCATAATCATGAAAACAAAAATAATCAAAGCCCATTTTAGTAATAAACTCAAATGCAGCATCGGCTTTATCTTTTGCCGCTTGAACAGGGTCTGAAGATTGATCCCAAGGGAAATTTTGAGTCCCAGGACCGAATGGATCAGAGCCTTGTCCACAAAATGTGTGCCAGTAAGCTATGGCAAATTTAAAATGCTCCCTCATGGTTTTACCACCAACTAATCGATCTGGGTCATAATATTTAAATGCTAATGGATTATCCGATTCTTTACCCTCATAACGAATAGCATCAATCCCCTTGTAGTATTCTTTGTTTCCTATTAGTATCATTATTTAATTTTTAATTTGTTTTTCTAATTCTGTTTTCCAGTTTTGGTAAGCATCAAGATATGGGTTCTTATTTTCGATGGGCTTAAATGTCATCACATGGTCGTTTTTTGTGATGTTTTGACCGAAGCGATCAAAATCTTTATCGGTCAAACCCGCAGCTCTGGCAGCGCCAATAGCGCCTGTGGTATTGTAAATTTCAATTTCATAACCAATAAGAGTTGACAAGGTTTTGGCAAAAATCTCAGATCTGAAAAGATTGTCATTACCCGCCCGAATAACCTTAATGGCAGCATTGTCGTTTTTAAGGATTTCCATTCCATATACAAATGAAAAAGCTATGCCCTCTAGTGCAGCTCTGTAAAGATGGGCTTTAGAATGCTGATTTAAATTGATGTTACAAAATTGAGTGCCTATATTTTGATTATTTAGCATGCGCTCAGCACCATTTCCGAAAGGTAAAATGACCAAACCATCAGATCCAATGGGAACTTTAGACGCTTTCCTATTCATCGTTTCATAGGATTCTGCAGAACTTTGATTGCGTAACCAGCGGTACATAATCCCAGCTCCGTTGATACATAACAATTTTCCAATTGTTGGCTTTTCAGATGAATAATTTACGTGAGCAAAATGATTGATTCGACTCGCTTCAATAGAATTTTTACTGTCAGTCACTGCATATATGACTCCTGACGTACCACCAGTGGCAGCAACTTCTCCTCTGTTGAATATGTTTAGTGAAAGAGCATTGTTTGGCTGATCACCTGCACGATAGGTAATCGGGATGCCTTCAGCTAATCCTGTTTCTACTGCTGCTTGTTTTGAAATGAAAGCTTGAGGTGTAAAATTCTCAACAATATCAGGGACCAAATCGGGGCTAAATTCAAAATAATCAAGTAACCAATTGGCAATGGAATCAGATTTATAATCCCAAAAAATACCTTCTGATAAGCCATTTTTGGTGGTTGAAATTTCATTTGTAAGTTTAAATGCAATAAAATCACCGGGTAACATGAACTTATGAATTTTTTTATACAACTCAGGTTCGTTGTCTTTAACCCATTTGAGCTTAGAGGCTGTAAAGTTTGCGGGGGAGTTTAGAAGATTGGAAACACAGCGTTCTTTAGTTAAATCTTCAAAAGCTTGTTTACCAATGTCAACAGCGCGACTGTCGCACCAAATAATGGAATTCCGCAGTGGTTCGCCGTCACCATCAACAAGCACCAATCCGTGCATTTGATAAGAAATTCCAACAGCTTGAATGGATGAAGGATCGATTTTTGATTCTTGTAAAATTCGTTTGGTCCCTTGACATACAAATTTCCACCAATCATCAGGGTCTTGTTCCGCCCAATCGCTTTTCTCTGAAAGAATAGACATTTCGTGTTGGGGTTCGTGAAGACTTAATATATTTTCACCCGTAGCAGCTTCTACTAAAGCCACTTTAACGGATGAACTTCCCAAATCAAATCCTAGATAATATTTTGTTTGCATAAATTGGTGCTGTATAGAATTCAAAAATATTTTAAATATAGGTTGGTAAGTGATACATATGAAGCAAACACTAATAGAATTGAAGCCAAAATAAATTTATAAATCATTAACAAGAAATTATATAAAATTTAAAGTTTTAAATGATTTTCCCAATATTTTAGAATGACTGGCATCCAACCATTGATCTAGAAGTGTCGCATAAACAGATCTAAAATCTACAGCATACTTCAAATCGCCATTATCATCTAGATTGACTAAATCGGGACTGGCGTTGTAGAAGCCGGGTTTTTTGAGATTTTTTCCGATGATAAAAAGGTTACTTGCAGCGCCGTGGTCTGTTCCTGCAGCAGCATTTTGTTGTACACGTCTTCCAAACTCTGAAAATGTAACAATCAAGGTGTCTTTAAATGAATCTGAAACTTCTAGATCTGCTACAAACACATCGATAGCCTGAGCATAAGTCTTGAGCAGCCTGGCTTGTCTGTTGGATTGCCCAGCATGGGTATCAAAGCCCCCCATAGAAACATAATAAACCTTGGTAGCTAATCCAGAATTGATAAACTCTGCTGTAGTTTTTAATTGTTTTGCAAAGGCATTATTGGGATACGTCTTTGCACTTTTTGAAGTTTTAGAAGTTTCATATATATACTGGGCAGAAGATTTAGCACTCACCATTGTTTTGTACAAATAGCCTAAATTGTGTTCACTTAAATGTGCCGCTGTTTGTGTCTCTAAAACTTTACCAAAGAATGGAGTTTTGGTATTATTAAACATTTTTTTTGCGTCTCTTGTCGCTATACCGTTCATTGATTCTCCCTTCATTATTAATGACAAAGAATCATCTACCTCAATACCGCTGTAGGGCTTTTTGCCATATTGGTCGATATATCTGCCCATCCATCCAGTATCCAAATACTCTGAAGAACTGCTCGCAGTTTGCCAAATATCTGTAGACCTAAAATGAGATCTGTTTGGATTGGGATAACCTACATTGTTTATGATTGATAAATAGCCTTCATCATAAAGAGATTTTAACGGGCCCAGATTTTCATTGAACCCCAACTCACCATTGAGGTCAATCAATTTATTTTTAGGAATTGAAAGGCTAGGTCTGTATTTATAATACAAATCATTTCTGTGTGGAATGATGGTGTTTAAACCATCATTCCCACCTGATAGCTGGATGAGAACTAATTTTTTATAGCCCAGTGTTGGAGGGTCTAAGCTTTCAAAAGCTTTCATAAAATTCGGAACCATCATCAAGCTGCTGGCAAGTGAACTTTTGGCTAAAAAATCTCTTCTTTTCATAAACTACACTTTAACACAATTGATATTCTGGAATAGACATCAATTGAATGCAATATTGATAGGCATTTTGATGTTGGTAAATATTTAGCATCTCATCGGTGTCTTGATCCAACTTTGGCAGGACCAAAATAGCTTTTAACTCCTCTTTGGATATATTAGCATAATGCGTTTCAAAATAAGCACGTGCTTGATCTGAAACTTTGAACTGTTGACTCTTTTGGTTATAAAAATCACTAAAATCGTCTTAAAATTCTCCTTTAGGCATAAGGCTAATGTTGGCATTATTCAAAAGAACTGAGGGAAGCTTCAACCTGAACATCAATGAATTTGAATCAATCCAATAACGGTCCCCTTTCCACCCTGCAACATTGACAGGATATAAAAGAATTTGTCCCATCATTTTTTGAAGATAGCTGACTTGACGCTGTTTTTTAAAAACTGAGGGGACAATCTTTTGAATCCCTACCATCAATTCTACAGGAGATTTAATTTTAGCACCGATGTTATTTTCATCGTAAAACCAATCAGACATAAAAATATGCCGCATTAGTTTCTCAATATTATAATCTTTATAAAATAAATCCGTGAGTTCATTTAAATGAGAAGCATCAATACTCGGATTAACAAAATAGGTGTATATTTTTTTACAAATAAACTCCGCACATTGGCGCTGCTTGAGAATGATATCTATAACCTCATCACCGCCTAAATTTCCAGAGACCCCTAAAAATGTCTTGGAGTTTTCATCATGTTTGTTGGTTCTTATAATAAAATCGCCATTGGCTTTAAAATTCCAACCAGTAAAAGCCCTGGCCGCTTCCTTGATGTCATGCTCTGAATAATTCCCCAGACCCAAAGTAAAGAGTTCTAATAACTCGCGTGCAAAGTTCTCGTTGGGTTTGAGCTTAACATTGCGGTTATTGTTGAGGTATTTCAGCATAGATGGTGTTCTTGCAACTGCTTTGACAAAGGCCCCAAAATCACCCAAAGCGTGTTTGCGCAAAGTGTTATTAAATTGAATTATATGAAATATATGATTGTCTCTACAGACAAATACATTGGCCCAAAAAAGTGTCATTTTCTCTCGAAAAATAGAATCGGAGCTAGCAATTTTTTTCAACCATTCAAAGTTCAATTCACGTACCTTTCTTTGACTCTTTTGTCTCAACTTCGAAGCCGCTTCTGCACCGTGTATATTTTTATACTTTTTGTAGGGCATCTTTAGAAATTGATCAAATTCAGATAAATCGAGTTGAATAGGTTCAATTTTTTTTGAAATATCAAAAATTGAATTGACATTATTTTGCTTGCTCAAAAATTTGGCCGACTTCAAGGAAGAAGGTGTAATGCCAAATCCGCTGCGCCAATGTAGATGTATAAGATGTCTGTCTTTCATTAGTTAATAATCAAAAAAAAGGATAAGTATACTCAAACATAAGCTTAAATTATAATAACTAAAAATGTTGATTAAAATTAATACGGATTTAAAGTAATGATGGTACCGTCCTGGCGGTATTTTAATTCGGCTACCTTTACAGATCTTAAATGCGTAATACCTTTTGATAGGGAAGAATCGTGGTAAAACAAATAGGTTTTTCCCTCGACTTCACAAACAGAATGGTGGGTAGTCCACCCCACAACGGGGTTAAGAATTCGGCCTGTATAGATAAACGGCCCATAGGGACTATCTCCAATGGCATAACATATAAAATGGGTGTCTCCAGTGGAGTATGAAAAATAATATTTCCCATTATGTTTGTGTAACCAAGCGGCTTCAAAAAAGCGGCGGTCATTATCTCCTGAAAGCAGAAGATCTCCATTTTCGTCAAGAATTTCTAATGCCTTAGGAGTTTCGCCAAATGCCAATAGATCCTCGGACATTTTAGCAACCAATGGCAACAAAGCCGGTTCGTCGTCTGCTGGAAGGAAAGCGGTAGGACTTTCAGGCTGATCGGCATTAAAAACACCTGTTCTCCAGCGTTGTAATTGACCTCCCCAAAGGCCTCCAAAATACATATAATAGGCACCATCATCGTCTTTAAAAACAGCCGGGTCTATAGAAAAACTGCCCTCAATGGCTTTTGGCTCAGCTTTAAAGGGGCCTGTTGGAGAATCGCTGATAGCCACACCAATTCGAAAAATCCCTTCGTAATCTTTTGCTGGAAAGAAAAGATAAAATTTCCCGTCTTTTTCATTGGCATCGGGGGCCCACATTTGCTGTTTTGCCCAAGGCACATCATCTACGTGCAAGGCCACACCATTATCAATAGCTTTACTGCCTATACTGTCCATGGAAATAACATGGTAATCTTCCATCGCAAAATGACTTCCCAAATCGTCAAAAGCCTCGCCTGCATCAATGTCATGAGATGGATATATATATATTTTTCCATTGAAATAATGAGCAGAGGGATCTGCGGTGTATATATGAGTTACCAATGGGGCAGACAGTGCCTTTTTGTTTAATGCTTTAAAATCTATATGGTCTATATTATCTTCAGGCATGATTGTTAGTTGTTTCGTCTTTGTTTTAAATCGAATTCAATTTGAGATTCCATACTTTTATTTATTTCATAAAAAAATAAGAGAGCCACACCGATTAAAAATGGTATAGCAGGATAAACACTAACAAGGAGCTTAGTTCCCAATATAGCTTCTGAAGATTGCCCCAATTCACTATTGGCAACATAGCCGTATGATGAAAGAATTTGAGTTACCAACGAACTTCCAATAGTAAGCCCTAGCTTTAGTCCAACCATCATGGCAGAAAATATAATAGCAGTAGCTCTTCGATTATTTTTCCATTCAGAAAAATCTGCGACATCAGCAATCATTGCCCACAATAACGGAATGGTAATGCCATAGAAAAAACCGTGTAAAATTTGAGCTCCAAAAATAAATGCAATTGAAGTGGGTTTCAGGAAGTAAAAAAGAAGAATAAATAGGGTTGAGATAAATAAAAACCACCCAAAAACATTTCGTTTTCCATACTTGTCTGCCAAAGGTTTTGAAAAACCAATTCCAACAATCATAAAAATAATACCACCAGCATTAAATAAACCAAATCCAGCAGATACTGTATCGTTTCCAAAGAAATTGATCCCTACACTGGTTAGAAATTCTAAAATTGGACTAATAAAATTGGTTAGATATGAAACATCAATAAAGTTTTCAAAGTAATACACATAGCTACCCCCTTTCATGGCTAAAGATATGAAAGTCAGGGTGGTTAGAATCAACATTATTACCCAGGGTTTATTAGAAATCAAGTCTGCAAAATCTTCCCTAAGTGTTGATTCTTGTTCTTTTTTTGGAATTACACGTTCTTTTGTTGTGAAAAAAGTTATGAGTAATAAAATAGTACCAATGATGGCCAACCAAGTCATCACTATTTCAATTCCAACAGCTTTGTCGCCTTCACCTACATAAATTATAATTGGAAGCATAAAGACCTGGACAAAAAATTGAGCAAACATAACTGCTACAAAACGAAATGATGAAATACTATTGCGTTCTTTCATGTTACCAGTGATTACGCCACTCAATGCAGAATAAGGCAAATTACTTGAGGCATAAAGCAATAATAAAAGTGTATAGGTAACAACGGCATAAATAACTTTACCCTTGTAACTAAAATCGGGTGTAGTAAATGCCAAAACTGAAATCACTCCGAGGGGTACGGCAGTCCACAAAATCCAAGGTCTAAATTTACCCCATTTGGATTTTGTACGGTCAGCAATAGCGCCCACAATGGGATTAAAACCAAATGCGGCAATGGTTCCCACAATAAACATAAGAGCAGTGGCGTCATCGGCTTGTAAACCATAAATATCGGTATAAAAATAGGCTAAATAAGTCATTAGGGTTTGAAAAACAAGATTAGCAGCTAGATCTCCTAGACTATAACCTATTTTTTCTGTAATTGATAATTTTTCTGAAATGGATTTCATACAAACATTTTTAGTTTTGTTGTTTGGTTTCTACCTCTAAGACGCTTTGATAGGCGAGCTTTGGGTTGTAATTTCTATCAAACAATAATGGATAATTTGTACGCCCTTTAATAGGCCAATCATTGAGCCAAGAATGTTTGTCCATCACGCCCCAGAAGGTGACTCTTTCTATTTTATCACTATGCTTGACAAAAAGTTGGAAAATATCGTGATAGCGTTTTGCTAATTGTTTTTGAACTTTATTTGGGAGTTGATTTGGATAAGGACTCATTTTTGAGTCGCCCTCGAACTGAGAAAAATTTTGAGTCACCTCAGCACCAACCATTTCCCATGGATTCGGTAGAACAGAAATATCGAGCTCTGTAAAAGACACAGGGACCCCAGCGGCGTGAACATCCAAGATAATCTGTTCAATTTGGTCTAAACTAGGTGATGCTAAGTCCCAATGTGCCTGAACTCCAACACCATCAATCTTAACTCCACTTGATTTGAATTTTTTAACCATATTTAAAATACCTGCTCTTTTTTCTTGTTTATAAAAATTATAATCATTGTAAATTAAGTCGGCCTCTGGGTCAGCTTTTTCAGCAAGTTTAAAAACATCGCTTATGTAATTTTCACCCAAATTATTAAAAAAAACAGATTTACGTAATGTTCCATCCTCATTAAAAGCTTCATTAACAACATCCCAAGCATCTATTTTTCCTCGATATCTTGAAACTACAGTATTAACATGATTTTTTACATATTCTTGCATTTTAACTTCATTATCAATGTTTTGCATAAAATCAGCCAGTTGATTGTGCCATACTAATGCATGACCTACAATATACATGTCGTTTTTTAGTCCAAGCTCTACATAACGGTCTGCAGTATTAAAATCAAATGTATTTGGTTTTGGATGAATAAACATCCATTTCAATGAATTCTCTGGAGTTATGGAGTTAAACTCAGTAGTTACAATATTTTCAGATTTTTGATCATTCCCTAATATAATTTCTTCATTTATAGCTGCACCTAAATGAAATAGTCCTTTGAAGTGGGTTGCAAGAGTTGAATTGTTATTTTTTTGAACTAATGCCGTATGGGCACAGCTAATCGTACATATTATCGCACTAACAATGCTTATGTAACTTATTTTTTTTATTCTTTTCATCTTAAAATCATTATTGTATAGCTAATAATTAATGCTTTATAAAGCGTAAGGTTTGTATTTTGTTTTTTGAAGGATTTATAATTTTTAAAATATAAAGTCCTGTACTTATGTTTGAAACCTCAATTGTACGCGTTTGTTGATGGTGAGTTTGGGATAATTTATATGTTTTCCCAAAAAGATCATAAACTAGAACTATGTCACTCTTCAAAAGATTTGAAATTTGTAATCGATCTGATGCTGGATTGGGGTACAAAATAAAATCGGAATTTGAATCACTAGGACTTATAGCACTTAGTGAGTTTCCTAAAAACTCATATGCTCCAATGTCTACAATATCATCAACATTTGAAAAATCTACAGCCGGGCTTCCTTGTGGCATCAATGAAAAATCGTCAATAAAATAATCCCCACCTCCATCATCCATTGTTGGTCCTTTGACATAAACAAATAAATTATCAGCAGAGCCATAGGTGTAATCGCCCGTTAACAGCGTCCATTCTTGATCTGAAGAAGCGGTTACCGAAGTGAGATTGGTATAAATATTTAATGTAGTATTCTTGATGGTCAATTGTGAAGTTCCAGAAACGCCTTGTGCTAATTTTACCCAAACATAAAATGTGTAGGTTTCGCCTACAGTTAATAAGTTATCTAATACTAATTTTGGGCTATGCCAATTTAAAGTTCGGTTTGAAGTCAAAAGACTTGAGTTGCCAGTTTTTGAAACCTCTTGACTTAATTCAACAGTAGATCCAAAGGCCGACCATCCGCCTGTTGAGTTTTCAAAACTAGAAGATGAAATAGCAGTTGAAACTATTGGCCTTGAGTTACCCAAAAAATCATATATGGGAGAGTAGCTTGGATCACCTGCATCAATGGCAGGAGAGTTTGGAGTGATTGAAAAATCAGTAGCTGAAATATCAATTGGACCGTTGACAACTGCGGGTGATAAAACAAAAAGTGGATCTTGATCAACAATATTATTTTCGGAAGTTGCTGGCCAGGCATAAGTCCCATTCAAAAAAAGGTTATTATTTGCGATCCTACTCCCCGAAACCTGGTTCAATTGAAGTGCTGTAAATCCATTTTCGTAGTAAGAAGGTGCATCTTCTAGTGGCCTTGTAATCACAATATTATTTATAACTGTTGAATTTAAAACTTTATTGGATTTAATACCAGCAACATTCTGGCCTCTATGTGAAGGATTACCCTCAGCAACGGAAAGGTCTTGAATGTATTCATGAACACCATTAAAATAAAGCGTATTATTTCTAATAATTGCTGATGCAGCTAAGGAATTATCAAAGTTAATTCCATTTTTGCCATTGTTAACACATACATTATTTTCAAACAAAAAGGTACCATTGTAGTTAGGGTCGCTTCTTGTAACATATAATCCCTGACCATCCACTATACTGTTGTAATCAGCTGTTCCATAATTTGGGTTTTCATTTCCTGAATTATCGGGTAATTGGGTTACATAAAATGGGATTCTATTCCAATTATTATAAATCAAATTACCGCGCATGATCATTTTTATATCTGTTCCATTATCAGCTTCCGAGGAAGCTATAGTCTCTGCATACACAACGGCACTTGAGGCTGAAGAAGTCCACCACGTAGTGTTGTAAACTGTATTATTTTCAATGGTAATGTGGTCGCTGTCATTAAATCGAATTCCAGACCCAGGAGTATCATGAACAATATTATTTCGAATTATAATATGGTGATGTGCACCATATCCACCCCAAATACCCTTTCCAGAAAAATAACTGTGGTTATAATTAGTAGAACTATCCCCATCTTCAGCGACTGCAACTTTGTAGGCTCTATTGTCCATGGCCATATCATAATTAATGGCCTGTGATGGCCCGATGACCTCAAACCCTTCAACAATAATGTAGTTCATATCATTAGCGATTTGAATTCCGCCTTTTCCATCAAATTCGATTACAGGCGAATGGTCAGGATAATTTTTTAGGGTGATATAATTATTTTCTAAACCTGACTTGTTAATGGTAACAACATGTGGGTTACTCATGTTGGTGTTAGTTGAGGGGTCAACTGTACCATAATTCTGGTTTCTATAAGTACCTTCCATAACATAAACCGTTCCACCAGCTTCAACTTCTGATATCGCTCTGTTTATAGTTTGAAAAGGAGATGTTTCTAAACCATTATTTCCATCAGAACCTAATTCATGAGAAACATAATAATCCTGCGCATGTAAAGACGTGGATAACAGTATTACAATAAAAAATATGTACGTATAAAAATTACTTGATTGTATTTTACAACTGATAAATAAGTACATTTTTTTATTCATTTTTAATATCGTAAATATAGTTTAGAAGATTGAAATTAATTAAAACATTTGGGTAAATCAATGTAACATTTGTGGATAAAAATACACTGTTATGAACAAAATTTAGAGAATTAAAATGTTCTAATTCATTTATTATTTAATGGATCTTGATTTACAAAATCTCTCATAACTTTAAGTTTTTCGCTATACTTCTTAACCAATTCGACATTTTCTACTCGTTTTGATATATCGATGTTTTGCTTCAAATCTTCTTTTAGATTGTAAAGCATGTTTCCTAAATAAGTCTCTCCTTGATAGAATTCTGTATAGGAAAAATTTTCATCCACTACAGCCTCCCCTTGTTTATATCGTGTATATATTTCATCTTTTAATTGAAAAGATGGGTCTTTCATTACAGGAGTCAAACTTTTTCCATGGATGTAGCTCGGGGGCTCAATACCTGTTAATTCACAAAGTGTGGGATAGACATCTATTAGTTCTGTGAATGAAGTTGTAATTTGACCTTTAGCATATCCTGGGGAAGAAATAATAAATGGTATTTTTATGGCTTCATAAAAGGTGCTGTGTTTACACCAAAAACCATGCTCTCCTAAAAAAAAGCCATGATCACTCCACAAAATTATTGTTGTATTATCTCTTAGTCCTAAATCATCTAATCCTTGAATTAAATCACCAATTAAAACATCCATATAACTAACACTTGCATAATAACCATGGACTAAATTTCTTGACATTTCGTCACTTAACAATCCTTCACTTGGAATATCTAAATACATATTTCTTAACTCAGCAGAATCGTGTTGTGCATGCATTGCAATGAAAGGGGAATTTTCGGGTTGATAAGTATTATCCGCAAGTTCTACTGAATCATGAGCATACATATCCCAGTACTTTTTGGGTTGTATGAAAGGAAGATGTGGAGAGACGTAACCAACAGCCATAAAAAATGGTTTGTCAGCATCTTTCATTTCTTTCATTTTTTGTAAGGCTCTTTTTGTAATCTTGCCATCGTTATAGGCATAATCATCTACATCTGGATATTCAAATGCAGGTCCTTTAGGACCATGTGACCCCTTCTCGCCGTTGCGTTTTCGCTCTTGTGCGATGGGGTCTTGATAGTCGGCTTGGTGAGCTCCTCCGTCGTTTTCAGACCAATACTCTTTAGTATCATCTGGAAAATGATATATTTTCCCATAGGAAACAGTTTCATAACCATTTTCCATAAAAAGTTGATTTAGTGTAATTGCTTCTGGAGTATCAACTGAAGCACGAGAGGTGTAATCATTAAAGCGATCTTGACTTGGACGTATCCCTGTCATAATACTCGCGCGACTAGCCCCACAAACAGCAATGTTAGTAAAAGCATTATTAAATTGAAGCCCCTCAGATGCCAGTTTATCAATATTCGGGGTAATCATGTTTGACTCCCCATAAGAATTAATTTTAGGTCTAAAATCATCAACGGAAATAAATAAAATATTGTGTTTTTTTGTCCCTGTTTGACCTGTTATAAATTGGGAGGACAAAATCAATCCAAAAAGAACAATTGTTATGGTATTAATGCATTTCATTTTTTTAAAATTTTAATTGTTTGATATATTTGAAGCTTTATAGCCAATTCTTATAGCTCTAGCTCTTATTTTTTCATTGGGTTTAATTTCAACAGGTTTTGTATATAGCTGCCAGTATTTAGAACCAATATCGTCTCCAAGTTGAAAGCCTATGGAAGCTCCTTCTGTTTTACAGCTGAGTATTAAATTTTGCTCATTAGTAATTATTAGAACATCATCTGTTTTTGGTTGTTTCATATTTGGCCAGAATGTCTCGATCAATTCGTGTTCTGGAACAAACCCTTTATCGCCAATAGAAGTTTGCCATTTTTTCAACTGAACTCTTAACTCTTTTAATTTTTGACTGTATATTGAGTCCGTTGCTAAATTGTGAACTTCATAAGGATCACTTTCAAGATCATACAACTCTTCTATTGGCTTTGATTTCATGAAAATATAAGCGGCATCTCCTTTAAGCATGTCCAGCGAATCAAGTTCTATCAAATGCTTATTCATTGGAATTTGTTCTCGATATTTATTTCTATAAACTAATGGGCGTTCAGGCATAAAATTTTTGATGTATACAAATCGGCCATCCAATACAGAGCGTTGCATATCAGTACATTCATCAAAGCGATCTGCTGAACCAAAAATGTATTTTCTTGGGGATTGCTCAAAAACGCCTTCAAAAGCCTTACCGTCCATATGATCTGGTGGTTGAATCCCGGCTAAAGACATCACTGTGGGGCCCAAATCCATCAAAGAAACCATTCGATTTTCAATTTCACCAGCGCGATACCCATCTGGGTAACGTATAATTAGCGGAACATGAAGACCACTGTCCCCTACTGCTCTTTTTTGACGTAAAAGATTTCCACCATGATCACTCCAAAAAAATATTACAGAATTTTCCAAAACACCATCGGCTTCTAATTGCTCAAGAAGTTGTCCAACCTCTTTGTCTAGAGCTTCAATATTTGAATATTTCCTAGCAATATCATTTCTTACCATTGGAATATCTGGATAATAATCAGGGACAGGAATATCATCTGGATTGACTGTTATAGGTTTGTCCTTTCGCATCCAAATCCGTGATTCATGAGTAGTGTAATAATTTTTAACGTAGAAAAAAGGTGCACCATATGGAGCATTATTGTAGGATCCTCCTCCAAACACATCGTCCCATGCTGTGAATGGGGCATTGAATTGATAATCACACTTGTTGTCATTAACACAATAATACCCCTCTGCTCTAAGATACTCTGTAAAAGGCTTGACATAGCTTGGAGTAACAACCTCATAGTCAGGAATATTCACGCCAGATTTGTCTATAACCCCTTTCTCTTGCCTAAATTTTACATCCTCTGGCCACTTAAAGTTATTGTGATCACCAGTACGCATGTTGTGTGCCCCTAATCGTGTAGGATACATACCCGTTATGATTGAAAAGCGACTTGGAGCACATACCCCAACTGTAGCATAAGCATTGGTATATTTTACACCCTCTTTTGCCAGGCGATCAATATTAGGAGTATTTAAAGCCTCATTTCCATAAATACTTAAAACAGGTCCCATGTCCTCCACACTAATCCAAACAATATTCGGAGGTTTTATGTTGGTATTTTGACCATTTACTACATGGATAAAGCTGAGTGTAAAGATCAAATATTTTATTTTATTTAAATATCTCAAAATCAACAAATTAATAATGTAAAATTATATAGCTACTTTCATCTATTTTTCCAACTAAATCTTCATCAACCTTGTTCCATTTGGAATTTCGATCTAATGGATGAAGTGTTGGTTTAATCAAAGGCATTTTTTGATGAATTAAAAAATCATTTTGAGCTATCATCCAATTTTCTAATGCCGATGAAAGACGATTTTTTTGCTCCAAATATTCAGGATTATTTATCAAATTTTGTTCTTGATAAGGATCTAATTCTAAATCATAAAGTTCTTCGAAAGGGACGTTAGGAAAAGATTCTGCACCTTTTCTAATAAATGCATTGATCACAGGATTTGAACCATAATTAGATTCCACTACTTCAATTGAATTATAGTTTCTAATGAATTTGAAACGTTTTCCACGAATTGCTCTACTTGGAAATACTTTACATTTCTGGATATTTTGCTTGGTGGCAAGGGAAAAAATATAATCATGAATAGGGTCAGTATTGCCTTTGAGCGTCGGTTGAAAACTTATACCATCTAGATCTTGAGGAATGTCTGCTCCAATTATGTCTAAAAACGTAGGGAGAATATCTACAAAATTTAACATGGTTTCTGAAACACTATTGGCTTCCACAACCCCGGGCCATCTCACAATGAATGGCACTTTCAAACCCTGTTCTGCAACACCCCATTTTCCAGAAATTCCATGATCTGATGCATAGATAAAAATTGAATTATCTACAAACCCGTTGGCTTTAACTAATTCTAAAACTTGTTCTAGTTGAGCATTATCATCACGAATATTTTGATAATAGCCCGTTTTAAATTTTCTAAAATTCCCTTTATCATATGGTAATTGATGAATGTCCTCGTTGGTATACTCTGATATTTTTGGATAAGGTCCATGAGGAAAGTCTGAAGTGACAAAAACACAGAACGGTTTTTTAACATTTTCTAAATAATTTTCAAGTTTATCAAGTGGTAGATAACGATGATCTACAGACTTAAAATATTTTGACCATTGAAAAACTGAATTTGGTTTGACATGTCCTTTCCCTGCTAAAACAACCTCATAGCCTTCAGCTTTCATATAATCAATAACTGTTTTTAAATTTGGCTTAACAGGCAGATGATTGGCCATGCAGCCATTTTTAAGTGGATGCATTCCTGTAAAAATTTGAGAGCGACTTGGCGCACAAATGGCTTGAGCTGTATAAAAGTTTGTAAAACGCATCCCCTCTTTTGCAAGTGCGTCGACTGCAGGTGTATGTACTTTTGGATTTCCATATATTCCATAGTCTAACAAATCCTGATCGTCTGCCAAATAAAAAATAAAGTTTGGAGAAGTAGAACTATCTTGAGCTTGTAACCAAAAAAAAGATAACAATACGATTAGATATAAATAATACTGACTTGTTTTCATTAGTTTTCGATTAAAAATTTAGTGATTTGTTGTCCACTGTTTGTAATTGATTTAATAAGGTACATCCCATCGGATAATGATTTTACATCTATTGTAATATGTTTTGTAGCTTGATATTTTTTATTAAAAACTTGAGTACCATTTAATTGATAGACTATAATTTCACGATTCTGAAGCCTTGGAAAGTACAACTCCAATTGAGCTTTTGCTGGATTGGGAAATACCAAGATTTTAGATTCTTCTAAGGAGTCATAATCATCTTGTGAACTGAGTGATGTATCTATTGTAAATACATAACTATGCATAGACATGGCAGAAATATTTGAGCTAATGTAATTTTCATTCAAGTCATAGGTTTCATTTGTTATTAATCTAAAGTTGTCGTTCACAACATCTGAGGTTATGTAATGTTCTATTGATGTTGTTCCCTGAGGGATTTCGATTTCAAAATTATCAACATTATTGTCTGAGAACAATTGCAGAGTAATTTTTGTTTCGTCTGGAGATTTAAAAGCAACTGCTTTTGGTCCTGAGTCAAAACTGCCTGTATGAATTCTTTGATAACCATTTTTGACCAAATTTGTAAAATGTTTGAAAACATAATAACGTTTTGGCAAAATTATATTCATATTGTAATCCCACAAAACTAAAGCCGATGAGCCGTAATTCTGGCCAACATTTACTTCATTTTGATAATCATGCTTTTCATAAAACAGGTGTAACATATATGCTGTTAGACCACCATAATTGAACCCATCCAGAATACGATTTATGTGATAACTTGCATCCTCCATATCCCAATTTGGACTATGTAAATTTCCTGCTTCTGTTACCCAAATAGGTTTTTCTAGAGCAGCTGTTTTAAGAGAAGACCAGTCTGTTGGATTTATAGGATTTTGATAAGTATGTGTGGCCACAACATCAGTTGCTGCAACCACACTTGGATTTTCAAACATACTGTTGATGTAATTAGTTGTTGACTTTGTTGCATCGTTTGAAGTGACTCTAAAGGTTTCTGGGGATATGATTTTAACAGCACTTAAATTTTCAGCATCTAAGCGGGAGTCAAAATTTGAAATGATTGATGATAATTCCGAAGGTGTTGTATTCATTGACTCATAGCTTACATTATAATCAGGTTCATTGGTTGGTGAAATTGCTGTGACATTAATTCCATAACGAGATTGCATGCCATTAATAAATGCAACCAAGAATTCACTAAATTCATCTTCTCCTGCTGAAATTAGAGTTCCTCCATTGTTGTGTGCCCCATTAGTTTTTAACCATGCAGGCGCACTATTACAATTGCCAATGACATGATCAAATCCATTTGTACTGAGATTAAAAGCATTATTAAGTGCTTCACCAACGTATCGTGTTGCATTAAAGTTGGAATTACTATCGTATCGCGTCCAATTCAATGATGAAAAATTTAAATTAAAAGGGTCGTTATTATCATTTGGATCCTCCAAATCATGATACACAAAAAATCGAATCATATTCGGTTCTAGATCTTGAAAAGCATAAGTTTCGATTTGTTCGCGCATATTATCTTCCAAAGCAAATAAATGCTCTGTTCTTCTTTTTATACCTGCACCAAAACCATCAACAGTTTGATAAGTCATGTCTTTCAAAAATGAAATTGTATTTCCTCGAACAACCTCAACTTGATCCAAATAAAAAGTAACTCCATAATCCAAATACCAAAAACTCAAGCGATTTGAATCTGCAGCCTCTTGAACTGTAAAACTGTGTGTAAATTGCTGCCACTCTTGATTAATAATCTTATTATTGCCTTGATAACTGTTTTGAATTTCAGACTGAAAAACAACTTTCATTGTAGCTGAACTAGCTCCACTAATTTTTGCCCAAAAACGAACCGTATAGGTCTGTCCTTGCTCTACTTGAAACAAGTAATCACTTTGGGTTTTAACATGCCATCCACTAGTGCCTAATGAAATAATTTGACTTTTTTGTGCTTTTGTACTGCCAGGAATTAAATTTTCGGTTTCAATCGAGTAATTTACCTGACCACCATTGGTTTGTAAATTGGACCAAAAACTAAAAGTATTTGTTTGTGAGTCAATGCTTTCCAATGCACCATTGGGAATTGGTAATTGATTTTGGGCATTCATAATGAATGCCCAAAACATATAAACTACTAATAAAAGTTTTTTCAACTTAAAAGAATTTAATCTTATTAATTAATCAATTCATTTGTATTGATTTCAGTGAGTGGTAATGGTAAAAGCATGACTTGAGACGGATCGGTACTTAAGGTTAAGTCTAAACTGTTGAAATTCAAACTTGGATTCGTGTTATGAGGAGTAATGACATTGTTTAAAAAATAATCAAAACCTCTGCGGCGGTTGTTATGCGCATCTTCGCCTTCACCCAAAAGTTCATATCGATACTCTTTCATGATTTTATCACGAAACTCTGTTTGACTAATACCAGCATATCCAGAACTATCAACGCCTGCTCTGTTTAAAACTTCGGTAACATAACCAAGTTGCTCTCCATTGCCAAGCTCATTTGATATTTCCGCAAGCATCAAAAGTAAATCTGCATATCTGTAAACTAAAACATTCTTATCATCATACTGATTACTGTGAGTTACATCTTTTACAGCAAATTTGAAAAGGAATGGATGTGAATTTCTGAAATTTCCTCTAGATCTTGAAGGATATACTTTAGAAAGACTACCATACCAGTTATTATTTGGATTATTGTTTACATACTCGCTAATATAAGTTCCAGCAAGTCTGCTGTCATTTGGATAGGTGTCTTCATGATCATCATAAATGTCTGCATTTACTGTAAACCAACCAAAACTTTGAGCGGCTTTGTAATTATTTGGAGTATAGTTTCGACCCATTTGAGAATTGGATGCAACCTGACTGACTTGTAATTCAAATATTGACTCAGAACTATTTTCATTTTCAAGAGTAAATAAAGAGGCGTAGTCTGCAACTAGACTATATTGTCCATAAACCTGAATAGCTTGATCATAGGCCAATTGCCAAAAGTTAGATCCTGCAATGTCATCAGGAACAAGTTGTGGATTTGTTGCCAGAGTCATATAGACTTTTGCTAATAACATATTTGCAGCATATTTTTGAATATACCCCTCGCCTGTTGTGCCATTTACTAAGTTGGTTGCTGTATTAGCATCCGAAATAATTTGAGAATAAACATCTTTAGCAGAAGATAATCCAATCATAAAATTATCTGAAGATGGAAGCTCTGTCCAAAGTGGGATATCACCAAACAGACGTACCAATGAAAAATAGGACCATGCACGAATAAAATGAGCTTGACCAGATACATCATTAAAAGTCATTTCTTCATTAGCTGCTGTTGAATTGTCATAGATTGGGACATTAGCAATAGCAGCATTTGCCCTGGCAATTGTAGTATACAGTCCAGCCCACATCGCTGCAACATCAGCTTCATTTGGCCTAGGTTTTAGTGAAAATAAATTTTTATTATTGGGATTATTAATATTTCCACCTTGTTTTCTAGTATTAAAAAAACCAGAATAACCATTAATTACAAAAAGTCTTCTCTCTTGAGCATTGTAAGTCGTTAATGCTGCGTAAATTCCATCAAGTGTTGAAACAACAATTTCTGGATCACTATAAACACTTTCATCTAAAAATGGTGGATCTTCATCTAAATCACACGAGGAAAAAATTGCTAGGGCAAAAACAAATAATATTTTTAAATCTTTCATCATTAATTAATTTTAAAAGTTAATATTTACACCAAATGAAATGTTTTTGGCGTCAGGTGAACCGTTCCAATCGACTCCATTTCGCAACCCATCATAAGAGAAGCTTGAAATTTCTGGATTGTATCCACTATAGTTAGTCCAAACATGCAAATTTTGCGCTGTAACAAAAATATTAAAGCGTTCAAATAACTTACTGTTTTCTACAGGTAAATCATAACCAATTGTTATGTTATTCAGACGAAGAAAGCTACCATCTTCGATGATACGGTCTGTGATAGCAGTATCACCAACAGTATTGTAGCCAATTCTAGGATGCGTATTGGATGGTGCGTCTGGACGCCATGCATTGTAATAGGCATCTTTCGTTATGTTTTGAAATTGACCAGGAGCGTTTCCAATCGTTAACAGATTTCCATTAGCAATATCATTCCCACTAACACCGTTTAGTAAAACGCTTGCATTGAATCTCTTGTATCTAAAGTTTAAATTGATTCCATATATATAGTCTGGATTAGGATTACCTATAAAAGTTCGATCCAAATCATCAATTACGCCGTCTTCATTTTGATCAACAATTCTGACATCACCTGGTTCAGCATCACTAGGAATATCTGCATCGTCTGTTTGATAAATTCCATCTGTTTCAAAGCCATAAAATAAACTTGATTCTTCACCCTCTACAAAAACATTGGCTGGGGATTGAAAAATTTGTCCACGACTGATATTATTCCCAAAAAAGAAAGAACGTTGTTCGGCAACACCGTCAATGTAAAAATCATCAGCTGGAACTCCGATAGATTCAATTTTTGTCCTATTGAAGGCAATGTTACCACCAATTGATAGTTCCATATTATCGTTGGAAATAACATCAAAATTTAAGGCTAATTCTACACCCTTGTTAGATATATTTCCCTTATTAATTAATAAGCTACTATACCCTGAAGATGTAGGAATTGGAATGTTTTGAAGCAGATCTTTAGTTGTTTTGTCATACACATCAATAGTTCCTGATATTCTTTCATCCAAAACTGAAAAATCTAATCCAAAGTTAAGTTGCTCGGTGGTTTCCCATTTTAAATCTGGATTTGCAATATTATTCAAAAGTACAGGAATGGAAATTCCATTTGTTGGAGTACCATATTGAACATCTGAGCTTATACCGTAATTTGAAATTGTTCCATAAGGACGAATTCCATGATTTCCAATTTGTCCCCAACCTGTTCTCAATTTGAGATTATCAATAAAATCTACGTTTTTCATAAAACTTTCATTACTAATATTCCAAGCTAGAGCAAACGATGGAAAGAAACTAAATCGATTTTCTCTTGAAAATTTGGACACACCATCACGTCTAAAGGAAGCTGTAAATACGTAACGATTCGCAAATGAATAATTCAATCGTCCAAGAAATGAATATACTTGTTGTTTGGAGTCCAGATATGTTAATGGTGTCGTTATAACTGATCCAATATAGGGTTGTTCAGTAGTTAAAGCTGTTGTGAAAAAGTCTTCAACTGCATAAACACTATTTTGAATATCTCTAACATCGTAAGTAACCCCAACTGTGGCATTAATTCTATGTTTTCTGTTAAACGTTCTATTATATCTTAATAAATTGTTAACTTGAAATGTTTTTGCATCTAATCCAGAGAGTTGTAATGCACCATTGGCATTGTTACCTTGAAAGGTTGTTTTACCATAAAAGCGTCTTCTGTCTTTTGTTCTTACATTACCCCCCGCTCTAAATTGATAACTCAATCCTTTTACTGGAAGGGTGTAAGTTAACGCCAATGAACCAATAAAACGTTTTTCTTTAGAAATATCAGAAAAATCATTAATCCATGAATATGGATTAGAAGTTCCTAAATCTTCAACAAAATCGTCTACACCAGATGAAACAAGAGGTCTAAAAACAATAGCACTACGAACAAAACTTTGATTTGAACTTCCAATTAAATCACCAGATTCTGCAAAATCTGTCTCAGTAAAGAAAGCAGTAGCCCTTGCTTGTAGTTTTAAATTTTTATTTAAATCCTGATTTAAGTTAATTCTTAAATCTCCTGATTTAACACTAGAATTTGCAACAATACCGCGTTCATCAGCAATACCACCAGAAATATAATAATTTCCATTATCGCTTCCACCTGATGCTGATACTCCAAATCTATGGCTTGTAGATTCTTGGTAAACTATGTCTTGCCAATCAAATGACTCTAGAGGGGTATCCCCAATTGTTTGAGTATCAGTTAATGTTGGATTGGTATTTGTACCTCCACCAACAGTAGTATATTGTACTGGATACACTTGATTGCCGTCGATAAAGTAAGGAACTCTGTCTTCAATTTCAGGGTTACTAGCACTATTAGAATTATTAATCGGCCAAGATTCATTTTGATACATCGCATAACCAACACCATCAAGCATATCATACTTTTTTCGAATGCTACGGACTGAAGTGTTATAAAATGTATTTATTTTAACTTTACCTTTCTCACCTTTTTTGGTTGTAATTAATACAACGCCATTTGCACCTCTGGATCCATAAATAGCAGTTGCAGAGGCATCTTTAAGAATTTCAATACTTTCAATATCCCTTGGGTTAATACCAGTCAATCCATTTTGAGCCTCTTGACCAGAATTTCCAACCCCACCAGCTGGCAAAACGTCTTCTCCAGCCGAGGCAATGATAATTCCATCAACTACATATAGGGGTTCATTATTACCTCTCAAACTGTTTGATCCCCTTATGCGTACACTAACGCCAGAACCTAAAGCACTCGAATTTTGCTGCACTTGAACTCCAGCCGCTCTACCTTGTAGAAGCTGATCAATCCCTGTGGTCTGGTTTGCAATATTGTCCTCAACTTTAACAGTACTTATGGATCCTGTTACATCTTTTTTAAGTACGGATCCATATCCAATGACTACAACCTCATCCAATTCGGCTGTATCAACTTCCATGGATAAGTTAACAACTGTTGTGTTGGTAACATCTAATTCAACTGTTTGAAATCCTAAATAAGAAAAAACAAGGACTTGCTTGGTATTTGAGTCCACATTGATTGTAAACTCACCATCAAAGTTTGTGATAGCTCCTAAGTTTTGAGTCCCTTTTACTTGAACAGTAACACCAGGTAATGGTAAACTTTGGTCATCATTAATCACTCCGGTAACAGTTTTTGTTTGAGCTAAAATTGCTAATGGAAATAGCAAAATTGCAATAGAAATTTTAATTTTATTTTTCATTAGTGATAAATTGGTTGGTAAATAATTTTATTTATATTTAATTCATAATTATCAAACTTATTCAAATCACTTCAAAACAAATAACACAAATGTGCAATTTCGTATAAACTTTGAAGCTTTAGTAAAGATATTTCATAAACATTCATTTCATATTTTTATTTTTATTTCGCCCTACTTCTCTTCCATTGATTTTCCTAGAAAATTTAATCCATGCGAATAATAAAAATATTCTTCCTTCTTGTTTTTTTTATATTTAGTGTAAACTTGGTTTTTTCTCAAAGAAATTATGAAACCTTAAATTTTGAGCCACTAGAAACAAATGTTGGAACAAGGGCTATTTCTTGTATTGTAAAAGATCACAAAGGCATAATATGGATTGGTACTCAAGGTAATGGCTTGAGTTCATTCAATGGATACGAAATTAAAAACTACAAGCACAAATGGAATGACAAAAAGACAATTAACAATTCTGTTATCAATGTCATTTTTATAGATAAACAAAATAATATATGGGTTGGAACTGAGGAAGGATTAAACCTCTACAATAGAGATTTAGACGAATTTATACATATACCATTAAATGAATTAGACTCAAAAATTCAAGTAAAAGCAATAAATGAGACTGATGACAACACTATTTTAGTAGGAACACATGGTTTTGGTGTTTTCAAGGTTGATATAAAAACTCATTTGAGTACAAATGTCTTGATAAACGTATCAAAAAACATTAATAGTTTTCAAGTTAATAGCATAGAAACAACAGAAAGAGGCGCTGTATTGATAGGGTCAAATATTGGATTGCTTAGATATAAAACTTCAACTCAAAGCATAGATTATGCTAAATTCACAACACTGAAGGGGTCAGAAACTATTGAAAATCATATACAAACTATCTTAACAGAAAACAATGATGCAATTTGGATTGGAACTGTAAATGATGGGCTCATTGAAATTTTAACAACACCCACAAATTATTATGAATTTAAATTTCACCCAATAACCAATAAAAGAGTTCTGGCATTAGAAACTAATCGAAGTGGTACTATTTTTTGTGGTACTGAAAACGATGGTCTTTTTGTTTTCGGAGGTGACAAAAAATTTATTTCATTAAAATATAATAAATCAGAACCAAAAGGAATTAAATCCAACTCTATATGGTCTGTGTTTATTGATGAAAATAATAGAATCTGGCTTGGGTACTTTAACCAGGGTGTTGATATTTATGATGAGGAAAAAGAACGCTTTAAATCTATCGAAAGTATTCCAAACAAAGATCAATCTCTTTACTCAAAATCTGTTACTGCTATTACCATGGATAATGAAGACCGTTTTTGGTTTGGAATTGCGGATGGAGGCGTAGATGTCTACAATTCAAAAACTCAAGAGTTTACTCATCTTATTGATCAAAACAACCCGATTGCAAAAGGTCTTACTAGCAGCGATATTGTTAGTGTATTTATAGATTCGAGAGGGAATATTTGGGTTGGAACTTGGAATTCTGGGATTTTCTTTTTGGAAAAAGGAAAAAAGAGATTTAAAAATATACAGCCTGAAAACAGTAATGGTATTTTTAAGTCAAGTAGAATTATGTCTTTTGCTGAAGATTCTGAAGGTACTATTTGGATTGGAAGTTTTTTGAGTGGCTTATATTCTTTTAATCACTATACTGGGGATTTTGTGCATCATCAAGAAAAGGCACTTAGAGAGCAATATATTGATTCTAAAAATATTCGGAAAGTTTTGGTGGATTACAAGGATAACATCTGGCTTGGTACTAGGACTGGATTGTTTAAAGTGTCTAATATTAAAACTCAACCTAAAGTTGAATCTTATAATGCGCTAATTAGTAAAGATTTAAATACAACCACAAAATTCAATATAATAACAACATTATACGAAGATAAAAATAAGAATATATGGATTGGTACAGAAGGCTATGGACTTTGCCAATTAAACACAAAAAACAACACCACAAAATGGTACAATACTTCTAAAAATTTTATTCATCAATCTATCACCTCAATTGTCGAAACTGAGCCCGGAATTTTTTGGTTTACGGGGAATAATGGAATGACAAAATTCAATCTCAAAAAAAATAGTTTTACCAATTACAATACTGAAGATGGAATATTGGCAAATAATTTCAACAAAAATTCAGTTTTTCGATCAAAAGAAGGAATACTTTATTTTGGATGTCATAAGGGAATAAATTTTTTCAATCCTGAGGACATTACAATAAATTTTGATACACCAATGGTTTATCTTTCAGATTTTAAACTTTCAAATAAAAGTGTAAGACCAAACGAAGAAAACTCTCCATTGCAAAAAGTTATAAAAGAATCCAATACTATTGAGTTAAAATATAATCAAAGTTTTTTTACAATAGATTATTATGGATTAAGTTATACACATTCAAAAAATTTAGAATATGCTTACTTTCTTGAAGGAGTTGAGTCTGATTGGAATTACGTTGGAAAAACACGAAATGCAACGTATACAAACATCCCGCCTGGCGATTATAACTTCAAGGTTAAAGCCGCAAATTCAGATGGAGTTTGGAGCGACAGTCCAACCACATTAAACATAAAAATTTTACCACCATGGTGGGAAACAAATTTAGCCTCTTTTTTGTTCTTGTTTGTTTTTTTGATTGTCATATATAATATATACAAGTTTATAAATATTCGCGTTAAAGAACGACTTGAAATAAAAACAGAAAGAGAAGAACGAAAACAATTAGAAGGACTAAATGCAAAAAAAATACAGTTCTTTACGAACATATCTCACGAGTTTCGAACACCTTTGACATTAATACTTAATCCACTAGAAGACATCATAGCTGATGAAAATTTAAAACTTCCTAAAAATATTAAAGAAAAACATAAAATCATATATAAAAATTCAAAACGACTTTCACGTTTGATAAATGAATTAATGGATTTTAGGAAACTTCAGTTTAATAAAATGGAGGTAAATGTATCCAAATTTAATTTAATTCCTTTTGTCAAAGAAGTTACAAGTCATTTTGAAGAAGAGGCCATGCAACGAAATATTCACTTAGAAGTTGAAAATAAAGTAGACACAATAGATATTTGGGCAGATCCATCAATGCTTGAAAAAATAATATTTAACTTATTATCAAATGCATTTAAAGCTACAAAAAACAGTGGTAGAGTTTCTTTGAAAATATATGAAACAAAAAAAGAAATGTACTTTCCGTTGATTAAAGACAACAAATTATGTTCGGGAATCTGTATATCAATTTCAGATAGTGGAATTGGAATAAAAGAAGATGAATTAAATAATATATTTTCTCGATTCTATCAAGTAAAGGAATTAGATAAACAATATTATGGGGGCACTGGAATCGGCTTAGAAGTTGTAAAAAGTTTTGTTGACTTACACAAAGGAAAAATTGATGTAAAAAGTCAAAATAACATTGGTACTCAATTTAAAATCTATTTTCCAAAAGGAAATCAGCATTTTAACAAAAAGTTATCCGCGCTGAAATCAAACTCAAATCATTCAAATTTTGAACAAATAGATGATAGTCTAGATCAAATTGATTTAAAGAATATTAAAAAAATAGAAACGAAAAAAACAATTCTTATCGTCGAAGACAATCCTGAACTCAAAAATTATTTGCGAAATGAACTTAAGACTATTTATAAAATTAAAACAGCAGAAAACGGGCAGGAAGGGCTAGAAAAAGCACTAAAATTTATGCCAGATATCATTATTACAGATATAATGATGCCTATTATGGATGGATTTGAATTTTGTGAAAAAGTTAAAAATGACATTAGAATTAGTCACATACCATTAATGATGATGACCGCAAAAGGCATGCAAATTGACAAAATAAAAGGGATTGACTCCGGGGCAGATGTTTATATCACAAAACCATTTAATATGAGTGTGATGAAATCTCATATAAAACAACTTATAACAAGTCGTCAAATTCTTTTTGAAAAATATTTTAACGGTATTAAAAATGAAGACTTATCCAAAACAACATCTGTTGATAAAGAATTTATTACCAAAATATTAGAATACATAAATAACAATATTAGTGATTCTAAATTGAGTGTAGAACATCTTGCAGATGAGCTATTGGTTAGTAGAAGTAAGCTCTACAGAAAAATAAAGGCATTAACAGGAGATACAGCAACTGAATTTATTAGAAAGATTAGGTTAGAAAAAGCTAATGAATTATTAGAAAAAACAGATTTGACAGTAAGTGAAATTGGATATAAAGTTGGGTTTTCTTCGCCATCCTATTTTACAAAGTGTTTCAAAAATCATTTTGGCATAATACCGAAAGATGTTAGATTTCAGAAATAGATTAATTTTTTACAAATTTCTTTGTTTGAGTCGCTCCATTTTCTAATTTAATCTTTGCTAAATAAACCCCCTTGGAAAGATGACTAACATCAATCAAATGTGTTCGTTTTTTGGATAATATTACATGGCCTAACATATCGTATATGTTAACCCATAATATTTTATTATTGGTTTTTAAATTTAATTTTTCTTCAACTGGATTTGGAGATATTGATAATTCTGAAGTTAATATGTTAAAATTTACACCTAGCGTATAATCCTCAACTGATACATCGAAAGTGTCCAAATAATAAATACCAACATCCTCACCCATCAAGACTTGAACCTGTACACTAGTCATGTTTTGAGGAACTACATATTCAAATGAATAATATTCATAAGAAGTGGACAAAGAAAAAGCTGAGGAAGAAGTGAAATAGGTATTTGCCATGTTATCCTCAGATTTTATTCTAAGTTTAAATGATATTCCTAAAGTTTGCGATTTTGCATAACAGCCGATTGTAATTTTTTTATTCGTTAAGTCTTGTTGATAATCAATGTTACTCAAAATGACTTTATTGTAGATCTCTGAAGTTGTGACCTCAATTTTAGCGGCAGAGCTTCCAGAAAAAACGGTATCAGAATGTTCTGAAATTGTGGCTACTGCACTACCCAATGTATTGAAAGTCCAATTTGAAGTTACACCGCATTCAAAATCAGGGTTTATAATGATGTAATCTGAAGTGGGGCCATAACATTCTGGCCAGGTTCCGTCTGCCAACAAAGCTTCCTTAACATCCTCAACCCAAACTCCTGTATAAGCATTTGAAGTGGAGGGATTATCAGTCCTTAAATGAATTGTTTTGTTAGATTTATTTCCAGCACACCACGCTGAAAAAGAAAATCCTCTATTTATTGCCTGTTCTGCAATGTAGCGATGATACTCAACTCGATCAGAATTTAAGGGGCCACCATTGTCGCCATAAACTCCTGTTTGATAATTATAGCCCCCTTCATTATCCGCACCAAATTCCCCAAGTGTTATAGGGATACTATTGTTTTCAGACCAAGTTTTAACTGTGTCAAAATGAGAGATAACTGTTGATTTATCACTAGTTGTCCCCCAATTAAAATCATTATTATTTGGCGTTGACGAGCTCGTAAAATTAAAAGGAATATAATAGTGAAATGAAGCAATCAAGTTTGCGTCACTGTTTAGAACTGCAGCTCCAATAGTGGTTGGTGCTTGATAGGAATTTAATGTACCGCCAGTAATTATTATTGGACGTGTACTATTATTTCCACCAGTAGATCTAATGGCCTCTATAATCATCAAATTAATTTCGTTCATTTCTTGAGCACTAACTTCAAAATAAGGTTCATTAACGACTTCAAAGATTAAAGTATAAGGAGCATTTGCAAAACGATTTGCGATTTGAAGCCAAATAGATTTAAATTTCATTAAATCTGCTGCTCGCTTTGCTGATGTTGGGTGAGAATAATTATTGCTTTCAATATTAAACGTCTCTAAAAATTCAGCTTTCAACTCAGCGCCATGAAAATCAATAACGGTGTATAAACCCTGCCCGAGTGACCAGTTTACAACGGTTTCAACACGATCCAAATAAGTTTCACTGACTACAAAATCTGTAACGTTTCCATCATATTCATCGAAAGTATTAGCATTTGTTGACCAAAGTGAGGTGTCATCACCTGTTGTTCGAGATCCAAAAAAATCCATTGGAATTCTAACGTTTGAAAAACCTGCATCAGCAACATCCATAAAATATTGCTCAAACACTACAGATGCCCAATTCCCTTCTACTGGAGCACTCAAAGTATTGCCAAGATTGATCCCTCTACCCATTTGTTCCACATGTTCCCATACAGAAGATTGTGCAAATACAATTGACACATTGAACAAAAACAAAAAATATGTTGTTTTATCTATTTTCATAAAAATAAAGAGGAGGCCATGGCCTCCTCTACAAATTAAATTAAGTTGTTATGTTATTTTTTAAAACTTTCACGTTCTAAATCGATAATTTTTTGAACCTCTTCTCTATTAAATTTAGACATTAGTTTCTGACGAGTTTCTTTGGCAGCTGCTCTGTAGACTGCCTTTTTTTCATCCTCAGATAGTCCTTTACCTCGAATTTTTTTAGCATTAGAGGTATATTTGTTGTACAACGTTTGTTGTAAAAACTCTGCTTGTTCATCTGAAATATCCATTTGAGAGGTAATCAATGCCACAGCATTTTCTGAACGATTGGCCGCAAATTTATTTTCTTGTGCCTCTGCAAAAAGAGCAAAGAGACATAAAATTGTGGTATGTAAGATTTTTTTCATATTTATTTTTTTATAAATTTTTGTGTGATTTGACCATCTGAAATAAAATATAAACCTGGATTTAACATTGAAACATCGATTGGCTTTGACACATCATCAATGGTCATGATTTTTTTACCTAAAGTATTGAAGATGTTGAAGTTAGAATACAATGATTGATTTTCAATGTTTAGATAATCATTTGTTGGATTGGGATAAAAAGAAAATGTTTTTTGATAATCGGGAATAGATAGGTTTCCAGCCGCTACTGTATTTTCATATGACCCTGTTGATAATTTGATTTGATCCAATTCAACAAAAGAACCTGAGCTTAGTACGGCGTTAAACTGAATATGATCAATTTCACCAAATCCAGTAAAATCATGAGACCCAGTTACTGAGCTCGCTGACCAAGTAAAACCAGCCGAGCCGTTAGCAGGATTATCAGTCCAGATGGCATAAGTACCATTTGTAAAATCTAGTGTGAGTCCAATATTAACATCCGTGGAATAATCAATAGAGTTCGGTCCAAAATGTCCACCATTTTTAAATTGTCCATTGCCCCCATTATATAATTGAGTACTAATTTGTGCCTTACCCGCATTGCCACCAGATCCCTCGGCGAGTTTGAAATTTGCAACAACAGTGTTGCTGGAATTTCTCATTCTTATTTGAAAAACATCTCCAGCTCCAGTATTTAAATTCCAACTTTTAAATGACATTGAAAGATGTAATACAGGTCCCGTAAAAGCCAATCCTTGCAAATAAAGTGCGGAAAAGGGATTTGGACTTCCATTATTATTATTGTCTGGGACCACATCAAAAGTGATTGAATCATCTTGTTCACCACCAGTTAAATCTGCAGATGCTGATGTTAGATAATTAAGGGTAGTTGAACTTACAGACAAGCTTGGATCTAAATAAGTAGCCTCTACAGAATTGTTTAATTCCCAAACCGCTAAAACGGTCTCTTGAGCAGTAAGTTGGGTTGTGATTAGCGTAAAAATTAAAAAGTAAAAATTTCTCATATGTTTGTATGTATTGGTTAATTAAATTTTATATTGTTTTTTTATCGTTGACTGGCCTTCTAGATACCCCAAAGAGACTAAAAAGCAGTCAATTTCATCAGTTGTTTCAATGAAATATTTTATAGGCGGTTTTGCAAAAAACGCATGTCCTTGACTTTCATATAAAACCACATCACAGCGATTTCCAAAAGACTCCATTGTAGACTGATATTTTTTAACCGTTGGAACGGGTAGAATTCTATCTTCTGTCCCAACAAGGATAATGGTGGGAGGCGCATTATTTGAAATATTATGTATGGGAGAAATTAATTTAAAATCCTTGCCAAAACGCCTGTGGGCGTAACGCTCTGGACCCAAGTCCAAAACAGGATTTAACAACACCAATGCATTAGGTTTTGAACTTATACTAAGCTCCTCTCTAGAGTTATCCCACATTTTTAATAAGCCACAACTTGCAGCCAAATGCCCCCCTGCAGAACCTCCTCCTGCTGTTATTGTATTTGGATTAATCTTCAGTTCTTTGGCATGTTTTCTGACAAATCTTATAGCAGATTTTGCATCTTCAACAGCATCATACGGCGTAGTACCATGTGTATTTTTTAGACGGTATTCTGCCGAAATGGCAACCATACCCCTTGATGCAAAATACATCGATTGACGTTTAAACGCTTTATGACTACCATTATTCCAACCCCCCCCGTGAAAGAATATAATAACATTATGTGTTTTCTTTTCATCAAAGTTTTTGGGATTATAAATATGAAGATTCAAAGCTACATCTCCAATGGTTTTATAAACAACCGCATTTGACGCTATGAATTCTGGAGTAGCATAAGACAATCCCGAAACAAGAAAAAATGATAGTATTATTTTTAAAACGTTCATACTCCAAATTTATAATATATGAAAACGTTGTAGTTAGAAAATTTGTGGCAAATACTGACACAAATGAAGCAATTATTAAATTTTTTGTATTTGATTTAATGGCGATTCAAATTTTCTTCATTATATACACGCTCAATAACGATGTCTGTCATTCTACGCATTTCATCTAAACTCATATCGTCCTTATACTCAAGTTGTAGCGCTTTTAATTTTTTCTTTAACTGTTTAATTAGTTTTTTATATTTAGGATTAGCATATAAATTATTCATTTCATTGGGGTCTTTATCCAAGTCGTATAGTTCCCACTCATTCATGGAATAGTAAAAATGAATCAGTTTAAAGCGATTAGTTCGAATCCCATAATGTGGTTGAACCTTATGCCACTTTGGATATTCATAATAATGATAATACACTGCATCTCTAACATCTTTAGGGTCCATATCTAGTTGTGAAACAAAACTTGTTCCTTGCATGTCCTCTGGTATAGAAATTCCAGCTAATTCCAACATAGTGGGTGCGAAATCAATATTCAATAATAAATTAGAATTAACTGTTCCCGGTTCAATGCGTTTTGGGTATGAAATCATAAAAGGCATTCGAAAAGACTCTTCATACATCCAACGCTTGTCAAACCATCCGTGCTCGCCCAAATAAAATCCTTGATCTGAGGTGTAAATGACAATGGTATTTTCAGCCAATCCACTGTGTTTCAAATAATCAAGCATTTGCCCAACGGCCTTATCAACTCCAGCTACACAACGTAGATAATCTTTAATGTATGTTTGATATTTCCAGTTTTTCAGGGCAGCCCCCTCTAGCGTATCTGATGGGGTCCAAAATTGGCCTTGATTACCATAACTGTAATAATCATTTAATTCGCGTTTATTTAATCCGGCTGGTGGAGGAATTTTTAAATCTCGACGATTCATGTGGTTTTCAATCTCCATCCATTGTTGCTGCGCTGCTATTCTTCCTTGATAATCATCATTAAAATTGGAAGGATGAGGAAAATCTTCATCAGTAAAAAGCGTCTGAAATTCTTCTGCGGGTTCCCAAGGTCTATGCGGTGCCTTAAACTGATACATTAACATAAAGGGTTTTTCTTTGTCACGCTCTTTATCTAACCACTTCAATGCATCGTGTGCCACTTGTGCTGTTGAATGGCGTTTAAGTTCAACAATTGTATCTCTTCCATTTTCTAAAAAAACAGGATTGAAATAGGTCCCTTGTCCACCCCAATTAATCATGACTTTGGAATAATCAAAACCGGTTGGATTTGTTCCCAAATGCCATTTTCCAATCACAGCGGTTTCATATCCTGCTTGTTGAAATAGCTTAGGAAATGTCATTTGACTACCATCAAAATCTCCTCCTTTTTCATTTTTAAAAAACCCA
Organism: Formosa sp.; assembly: GCA_038138145.1. Taxonomy (GTDB): domain Bacteria; phylum Bacteroidota; class Bacteroidia; order Flavobacteriales; family Flavobacteriaceae; genus UBA3537. Next base: position 51,482 of record JAYQDD010000001.1, on the reverse strand, counting down.
TTAACGTGACTGTACTTACCGGTCAAAATCGAAGCTCTGCTTGGGCCACAGATGGAATTGGTATTAAATATCCTAGTCATTAGCATACCATTCTCAGCAATTCGGTCTATATTAGGGGTTGGCGCCAATTCTGAAAGCCAGTCCTTGTAGGCACTTATTGCACTTACCGCATGATCATCTGACATTATAAAAACAATATTTGGGCGACTACTTGAAGTCAAATCAGAGCTCTTTTGTGCCTGTGCTAAATAATGGGCGACCATGATTAGCCAAAATAAAATTTTAAATTTTTTCATAATAAACGATGTTATTTAAAGGATTTTTTAAATGTTTTTAATTTTCGACTCAAGTCATCAACGGTTGAAGCATATCGATCTAATGGAGCTAAATTTACGGTTTCATCCGCATCAATAGAATGATCATAAAGCATTCGTTTAACTCGATTTCTTGGTAAGGTCCATTCCGTATAAAACAAGTTGTCTTGAATTAGAGTTTCGCCTTTTTGCCAGCGTGCAAGGGCTGAGGATTTAAAAATTTTATCAGGTTCAAGTAGTGAATTTATTAATGAGGTTCCTTGTAAGTGCAAAGGTTTCTCACCTTGAGTTAAATCACAAAGTGTTGGGTATAAATCCACTAATTCTGCAATGGAATTGGTTTTTTTATTTTCAGGAAATTCAGGACCACTTATTATTAAAGGAACTTGTAGGGCCACTTCAAAATTACTGTGTTTTGCCCATAGACCGTGCTCCGACAAACTCCATCCGTGGTCTCCTACTAAAACTACAATTGTATTGTCGCGAAGTTCCAAATCATCCAAAGCGTTTATAATACTACCAATCTGCGCATCAACAAAACTTACACTAGCAAAATAGGCATGAATAAGAGTCTTTGCTAATTGCTCTGGGATTGGTCCTTTTTTTGGAATGTCCTTATAATGTCTCAATTCACCCCACGAATGCTTTGCTATGGCTGGAGCTGTTGTGGGAAAAGTAGAGTGTTTAGGCAGTTGAATTGAATCAATATCATACAGATCCCAATATTTCTTGGGCGCTGTAAACGGTAAATGTGGTTTAACAAATCCAACCGCCAGAAAAAAGTTTGACTTTTCAGATTTTAATTTTTTGAGATCGTCAATGGTTTTATCCGCAGTTTGAGCATCAAAATATACTGAATCGTCAATCTCAAGTCTTTCATAAGCAGCAGCCGGTTTTTTATTTTGATCTAAAGTACGGTTTAGAGGATCTTGATAATTTCGCCATGTCACATCTTTGGGATGCCATTCTTCATCCCAATCCTTAATATCATTTTTTAGATGGGTGATTTTATTGTTACTAATAGTCTTATAACCCCTTGAATTGAAGAACTCCACTATATTCATAGTACCAGATCCAGCCTCATCAATACTTGCGTTATATTTTACAAATCTTGTAGCGGTGGGTCTTATCCCAGACAATAAACTGGCACGCGATGCCCCACAAACAGGTACATTGCAATAGGCACGATTAAAAGTTATACCCTCTGAAGCTAAAGCATCAATATTCGGGCTTTTAATGTGCGATTGTCCATATATTTTTAGCTCAGGCCTGAGGTCATCAACCATAATAAAAAGAACATTTTTTAAAGGTTGCTGGTTTTGTGCTGAGCCGTCAAAGGCAAAAATCAACAATAGCGTGTATAAAAACCATTTATTCATCAACATTCATTTTTGTATTCACAGACAAGGTGGTGGCTTTCAAATCTTTTTTGTCAGATGAAGATCCAATCATAATTGTAAAATCTCCTGGTTCGACACAGTAATTCATATTAATATCATAAAAGGCTAAAGTTTCTTTATCAATTTTGAAAGAGACGGTTTTAGATTCTCCTTTTTTGATCAATATACGTTTGTATTCTTTAAGTTCCTTGACGGGTCGTGTTGCGCTACTTATTTGATCCCTGATATACATTTGAACCACCTCTTCACCATCATAATTACCAGTATTACTAACCTCAACCGAAACGCTTACTGTACTATTTGGACTTAAGACTGGCTCTGACAGTTGGGGGGTTGAATATTCAAAAGTGGTGTAACTCAGTCCAAATCCAAAAGGATAAAGCGGTGTGATTTTTTCAAAGGCATACTTATGGAAATAGGCGGAGGGTTTGTGATTGTATATCATTCTCAATTGTCCTACATCTCGTGCAACTGTCAACGGGAGCTTTCCACTTGGGTTGATGTTACCAAATAATATTTCTGCAACTGCGCGACCGCCCAAAGATCCAGGCTCCCATGCCTCTAAAATCGCAGGAATATTATCTTCTAACCAAGGTTCTGAAATCGGTCGTCCATTAACAAGTACTACAACAACTGGGGTGCCTGTAGCTTTTAGAGCCTTAACCAGTTTTAATTGCTTACCTGGTAAATCCAAAGCAGCTCTTCCCATATTCTCTCCGGCGGTTTTGTCTTTCCAACGATAACGCATAGAGTTATCACCAACGACAACAATGACATAGTCAACATTAGAGGCCCTTTGAGTAGCTATTTCAATATCAGTATCCTTTATTTTTCGAATATTTTCGCCAGAATCAAAAAAATCTACTTCATATCCCTTGTCTGTACCAATGTTTTTTATACCCTCAAAAATCGTAGTCACGTTTTCATCAGGCTGAACTGCGTGCCAGTCTCCTAAAATAGTTTGGTTGTTTGCATTTGGGCCCGTTACAAGAATATGCTTCACACTTTTAGATTTTAGCAAAGGTAAAATTCCATCATTTTTTAATAGTACCGCCCCTCTTCTAGCAGTTTCTAAAGCAATTTTTTGGTGTTCAGGAGTAAATATTTTTTCAGGAATTTCATCTAAATTTATTTTGCGATTTTCAAACAATCCAAGTTTAAACTTAGCCGTTAAAATCTTTTTGCATGCCTCATTAACTCGTTCTAAAGCTAAGGTACCTTCCTTCACTAAAGCTATAATCGCTTCAGGGAATTTTGGCCCATGCATGTGCATATCCATGCCCGCGTTAACTGAAAGAAATGACGCCTCTTTTAAACTTCCAGCTACATGATGTAAAGTTTCAATACGTTCAATATCCATCCAATCACTCACAAAAAACCCATTAAAACCCCATTTATTTCTAAATAAATCGGTCATAAGCCAGGAGTTCATATGACATGGTATACCATTGAGTTCATTATGTGCCGCCATAATGGAATAAACTCCTTGATCAATGGCTTTTTTGTAAGGTTTTAGATGAACTTCTTTTAGTGTTCGCATTGAGACATCCATTGGTGCGGCGTTCAATCCGTTGATGGACTCACCACCTGCAATCATATGTTTGGCACAGGCAATAACTTTTTCTGTACCTGTAAAATCGTCTTGTTGAAATCCTCTAATCATTGCCGCACCCAAATTACCCACAAGCAAATGATCTTCTCCAAAGGTCTCGCCAACTCTACCCCAACGCGGATCACGCAATACATCTATGTTTGGGGTGAATGTCCAATGGGACCCTGTTGCACGCATTTCCTTAGCGGTTTGTTTTCCAATAATTTCGAGAAAATTATCAGACCATGTAGATGCTAATGTAATTGGAGAAGGATAAACCGTAGTTCCAGAAACCAAGGCATTACCATGAATAGCATCAATTCCTATGAGTAGTGGTATTTTAAGTCTTGATTGTGCTGCTAGGTCCTGTAATAAGTTTGACTCCTTAGGTGTTAAAACATGTAAAAAAGACCCAATTTCGCCTCTTCGAGTCATTTCAGCAACATCATCACTAAAAATTCCCTTATAAAATCCTTGTGCATCATTAGAATGTAATTCTTCCTCGGTTAAATTTTTTTCAGCTTGCCGCATATGATCCAATCCTACAAATTGGTTCATTTGGTAGACTTTTTCTTCCAAAGTCATGTGGGACATAAGGTCTTCCACACGTTCTTCAGTAGAAAGCGACGAATCTAGGTATAAAGGAGTTTGAGCATTTGCAATAAAAATACTACTTATGAGTATTAGTACAGTAATATTGATTCTATAGAATATATTCTTAGTCATTATATATAAGTGCATTTTTGATGACGTTATAAGCAGGTGTTGGGTTGTATTCTTTGTCATATATGGATTGAAAATAAATATTTGGTTTTTTGAAACGTTCCCCCATATCCCATAAGTTCAAAGTCACTACACCAGTACTGGTTTTAGATTTCAACACATTAACTATTTTTTGATACAGAATAGCTTGGGTCTGAAACTCATCCTCTAATTTCGACTTATCAATCACTTTATAATCTAATTCAGTAACATGAAAGTCCAAATCATTGGCATGTGCCCAATCAATTAGGTTTGACAACTCAATTAAAGCTTCATCAGTCTTTTCAATAAAATCTCCCGTGGTTCTACTCAACTTTAAATGCCCCTGCCAACCAATTCCATCGACTCTGAGACCTTTACTTCTAAGATAGAGAATTGTTTCTTTGACCTTGTTCCACATAGGTTTTTGCATTCCAGCGTTCTGATTATAAACTAGCTTAACGTTTGGCGCATATTTCGTTGCAATTTCAAAAGCTTTAACAATATAGTTTGGAAAACCATTTTCATCAAGACCTATGGTTAGCCATGGATTTTCCCAACTATTTGTTCCTGATTTAGGACCAAACCAACTGCCATCAGGTAAAATAGTTTCGTTAACAACATCCATATACTTTACAGTTGGTTCTTCATTGTAACGTAATGCTGAAGCTGTCATAAATTCAACCATAACCTCTTCTAGCTCTTGAGCTGTTCTATGATCTTCCTTGGCCCATTTAGAAGCTTGTGGACTGATAGGTCCATGTACGCGAAGCGTTAAATTATGGCTTTTGGAGAACTCCAAAAATTCTTCAATACGATCCCATTGCCAAACACCTGGGCTTGGATATATACGTTGTTGTTTTGCGGCATTTGCAGGGGTTAAAAATTTGAAATCTTTTAAAAAAAGTTCTTCTTTTTTACCTCCCAACTCGTGATGGTTTAGTGTTGCTCCTATGGATAATTTATCTCTCGAAGTATTGACCAACACCTTCATTGGTATAGCACTCTGAGAATTAAAAAAATTAGCCGCTAATTTTTGAAATCTCTTAATTAAGTTAACAGATTGTTTTTCTCCAGCAAGATTGATGGTCTCAGCTGGATCAGTTCTATAATCATAGAGTTCTTCTGCGAAAATATCCTCTTCAAAAACGGGATCTGTGCTTTTCTTACCATTGAGCCACACCGTGTAGCGATAGCGGTCTGTTCTGAAGCTGTAACCTGTTTTTTTAGCACTAGTCCATTGACTTACAGCAAAAGGTTTGATGGAAATTTGCTCACCTTTAATTAATGGCATTAAGTTTTTTCCATCCAAATTTTCTGGAATTTGCAAACCAGTAGCAGCACACAGGGTTGGGAAAATATCTATAAATTCTGTTGGCGATTTGATTTGTATTCGCTTTTTAACTCGTGGATCAAAAATAATAAGTGGTGAACGTGTAGCTTGTTCAAAATTTGAGTGTTTGTTCCACAAGCCATGATCGCCCAAATGCCAACCATGGTCTCCCCAAATGACGATAATCGTGTTTTTATCTAGACCTGTTTCTTTAAGCTTATCTACTATTTTACCAATTTGGGCATCAATAAAACTAGTACTGGCATAGTAACCATGAATAAGGTCTTTTTGGAATTCCTCAGAAAGTTTCACTCGATTGTTTTTTGAAATCTCATAAGAAATTTCAGGAGTGATATAAGATCTCAGCTCTCCGGAACTGTGATAAGCAATGCTTGGACCATTTTTTGAATTTTGTTGAAATTTAGCGATTTCAAATTTTGATAGATTGTACATGTCCCAATACTTTTTTGGTGCAGTAAAAGGTAAATGAGGGCGTTTAAATCCAACTGCTAAAAAGAATGGTTCATTGGATTCTGGTTTATATTCATCAAGAAATTTATTGGTATACATTGCAAGAGCACCATCGACATAAGCGTCGTCTGGGGCATCAGTCTTTTCAAATGGGGGTTTAAATGTATCTCTTAAATATTTTCCTAAATTTTTGATACCATTTGCTTTGGCTTCGTTTCTTAATTTTTGAATGTACTGCTTAATTTTTGGATCTTGATAAAAGCCCATAGCGGGAGGTCCAAAATCGTTAGGGTATTCAAATTTGTGTTCTGGCATGAAGGGTACCGACCAGGACGGTTTATCTCTAAATTCATCTACACAGCGTGGATCAAAAATTTTACCTAAACCGATAGTCTTATACCCCTGATTTCTGAAATATTGTGGTATCGTTACAATTTCTGGAACCATATCACGCATTTTTGTTTTTAAATCTCTAACCTTTGTGTAGTCAGGACGTTTACCAGTCATTAAACTAGCACGTGATGGACCACAAACAGCTTGCTGGGTATGATTATTTAGGAAAACTGTAGCCTGTTCTGCTAATAAGTCAATATTTGGAGTATGTGCCAAATCATCTCCAAAAGCTCCAATGGTTGGTTTTAAATCATCAACCGCAATAAACAGAATATTTGGGGCAGTTTGAGAATCTTGAGCATGAGTGATACCAAAGAAAAATAACAATAATGAAATGAGGTTTAATATTTTCTTCATAATGTATTATATATTATCAAATTTAGTATTTCTAAAAAATTAAGTTATAAAAATTATGATGCAAAAACTATGATAAATGAAGATGTTAGTGTTAATTAATATTTAGTTCTGTACTAAAATTGTATTTTTATTAATAAAATTCAACCTAATGACAATCAACACATTAATTAAAGCAACATTAATTTTATTTTTTTTATCACAATCGTGTGAAAATAAAAAAGCAAAAAAAAATTTAACATTACTATCTAAAATGGAGGGTATGGTTTGGATCCCTGGGGGGCTTTTTGAGATGGGTGCCTCCGCCGATGATGTCATGGCATTACCTCATGAAAAACCCAAACACACTGTCCTAATTGATGGTTTTTTTATGGATGTCACTGAGGTTACGAATGCTCAATTTTCAAAATTTGTTGAAGCCACAAACTATATCACTACTGCAGAACGGCCCGTGAATTGGGATTTGATAAAACAACAACTTCCAGTAGGTACTCCAAAACCACATGATTCAGTATTAAAACCAGGTTCATTATTGTTTAAAAAAACACTCGAGTCTGTTCCCAACTTATATGATTTTTCACAATGGTGGAAATGGAGTATTGGAGCAAATTGGAAAGAGCCTGAAGGTAAAGGAAGTAGTATTATTGGTAAAGAAAATTACCCTGTTGTACATGTTTCTTATGAAGATGCTATGGCTTATTGCCAATGGTCTGGTAAGCGATTACCTACTGAGGCAGAATGGGAGTTTGCTGCTCGTGGAGGAAAAAAGAATAAAATTTATTCTTGGGGAAATCTAACAAACTCATTATCAAAATATGTAAACAGTTGGGAGGGTGAGTTTCCAGTAACTAATACAAAAGCTGATGGTTTTGAAAAAAGTGCACCTGTAAAAACCTATCCTCCAAACGATTATGGACTTTACGAAATTTCAGGAAATGTTTGGGAGTGGACAAGTGATTGGTATAATATAAATTACTATCGAGATTGTTTAAAAAATGGGGTTATAAATAATCCACAAGGAGCAAAAAAAGCTTTCAACCCAAATAATCCATACATCCAAGAAAAAGTCATACGCGGGGGGTCTTTTTTGTGTAACGCTTCCTATTGCGCTAGTTATAGAGTTTCTTCTAGAATGGCAACTGATCCTCACACGTCTTTAGAACATCTTGGTTTTAGAACTGTATTGTCAAAGTAATTTTTTGAATCTAACATCCAGAAATAGTGTTTACAATCAAAAAAATACATCATAAAAACAACAAAGTAATTGAAATATTAGACTCAATTTCTGGAACAAAAGCAAAAATTCAGTTAAGCTATGGCGCTAGTCTTAATGAACTCAATATAAGAAACATCAAAGTTATTACAAATCTTTACCCTTTAGACTATAAAAAAACGTATCCCAGTTCAATTTTATTTCCATTTGCAAATAGAATTAATGATGGACAATTCAATTTTAAGGGATCAAATTACAACTTACAGTGTAATGAAAAACAACTAAATAATGCTATTCACGGATTAGTTTACAATAAAGCTTTTCTGGTGGACGAATTGAAAAAATTCGAAAATCATGCAGAAATTAAACTTTATTATGAGGAACTAAATCCGCCCACTGGCTATCCATTTAAGTTTCGTGTAGAATTGACATACAAACTCACAAATGAGTTTTTATCTTTAAAAATTAACGTCATCAACTTGGATGATAAAAAACTTCCATTTACAGTTGGATGGCACCCCTATTTTAAAAGTGAAGATTTAGACAAGAGTAAGATTCAGTTTGACTGTATAAAAAAAATTAAATGTAATAAAAAAAATATAGCTTTAGGTTTTGAACCATTTAACTCAAAAATGCCATTAAGTTTGAGAAAAAGAAGATTTGATGATGCTTTTGTTTTGGAAAATCCAGACGTTAAATTTTTTACACCAGAATATGACTTGGTTATAAAGTCTTCAGAAAAAGAGAGCTTTTTGCAATTATATACACCAATGAATACTAATGCTATTGCCATTGAACCAATGACAGGTGTTTCAGATAGTTTTAATAACAAAATTGGACTAAAAAAATTATCACCAGGTCAAAGTTATAGCATTGAATGGCAAGTAAGTATTAAAATTAAATAACAAACTATTTTATTAAAAATTATCAAATCCCCGTAAAAATAGTTCGACTTGACTCCCTTTGACTCCACGGCATTATTCCCTAAAATAAAATTTATTTTAGGGAATATTTTATTTCATGGATTGAATTAAGATTAGTGACAAATCTCAAATTTCCCTTGTATGAATACTCATGATGCGGTTACTTATCGATTTAGAATTTTAGGAATATGAACTTATTTATTAATTATTCTTTAATTAAATTTAGGCCTATTCATAAGGATGCTATTATCGTATATAATCTAGATCAAAAACATCATTATCTAATAATACCTGAGCAACCTCTTCGTAATTCATAAGGTATTGGTCTCTCCATAAAACCTCTTCGTTCTTATAGAACTCAATATCAACACCTAAAGATACTAAAACATCTTCCAAAATTTCAGAAGCTAAATCTCCCCCACCTAATTCATCATTAATTAGAGGAAGGTTATCAAAGTTAATATTTAGTAATATATTGGTTATATCATCAGAATCTGCATCATTTTCACATTCTTTACATATTGTACATAAAAGAACTGTTTTGGACAAGTTTATAAATTCTACTAACTCATCCTCGCTTAGTGATATCAAATCGTTATTTGAATCAAAATCATAAAATGAATTGATTATTGCATTAAAAAAAGAAGTTGGCTCATCATCATCTTCTTCAGTCCCAAATTTTTCTTCTCTCCAGTCATAAAACAATCTGTACTTTTCATAAGGGTTAAAATTCAAATCTCTTCCTTTAAGATATAATTCCCCAATACTTAAATCTAATCCTTCATCATCAATTTTATTTTGCCAGAGACCCAAAGAATTATTTACATTTAACAAAAACCAATAATATTGATTGTTTGAATTAATAAAATTAATCACATCAAGTGAAAATTTATCTCGTGTAGGTAAATCTTCATGCACAATATTTTCAACAATTTTATATAATTCTTCGGTTGTGGATTTTTTAGTAATTGTCATTGAATTAATTTTAAGAATTTTACTAAATCTAAGCATAAAAAATTAATTTTTTAGTACACAATTGGTACAAAACAATAATATCATAATTTATTTTTGACTCTATCAGTTGAATCTATATTTTCTTATTTTGTATTGTCTTTTATTGTTTCGCTAATCAATATTCCCTTATTGAATTTGAGTATTCTGTCTCTTTCATAAACAGATTCGTATCCTATATTAATTTTTTGAAGCAGATTCCCTTCAGGAATTCTAATATCACCAGAGAACCAATCTGCGAAAACTTCTATTTTATCTAAAAATAAATAGTTTAGGTCTACTTTCTCATTATTATCAATAAAACCAACCAGAGAAACAAGGTAAAGTTCTTTGTTTTTAATTTTCCAAGTACCAATATAACCTCTCACTAAAGCAGTTGATTTAATAATAAAACTTACATTACTTCTAGTTTCCAAATAAGGTTTTAGTGGCTCTGTTGCAATGATTGTTTTTTCACCATTGTATGAAAGTATGTCTCCCGCTTGGATTGTCATTATTTTAGGTATGCGTTTTTTAATTTATAAAAGTGCTATTGAAAATTTATAATATTATTCTTTAGTTAGTAGTGTAAAATTTCCAAATGGACCTCAAAAAAATAATTCGACTGTGCTTCTATTGGCTCCCATGCATAATCCATTACAATAACTTTTATTTTTGGGGAATTCAGTGAATACCAATATTGTTATGTGTTGAAATTATAATTTAAATTCTACACCTATATTTATACTATTATCTGTTCTAAAAATATCTATGTAGGGAGTTGAATGAAAACGATGAGTCCAATCGACAAATAAATCAATATTTTTAAGCGAATAATAGAACCTGGGCTCTAAGAAAAGACGAAAATCATTAGTATTTGAAGTGTTAATTTGGTAGTACACAACTAAATTAATAAAGAATTTTTTAGAAAATTTATATTTGAAAAATGAGCTAAAACTATATCGCCAGTTGTAAACCTGTTGTTGAGTACTTAAATCTTTATCATAGAGTTCATCTTCAAAAAACACGCCCGCTGATAGATCCCAATAATTCTCTCCTTTTTGAAGCATTCGATGACGATAACCTCCCCCAGAAATATAGCGATGATTCATTCGAAGAGATTTAATGTTTTGTACTTGAAAAAATGCAAAAATTGAATTTTTTCTAATTCTATAATTATAACGAAATTGGCCTGTAAAATCAGATGAGATTTCTGTACCACTCTCTTTTATATAGTCATAATTTAGGAGCAGCCTGAATAAATTTTGATTTACAGATTTGGAGACTTGATGAGCGGTGCTAAATTGAATTAAATCAATATTACCAATATTTAAATTTCCCTGAAAATTCATATTATAAGAAAAACTTTTATCAATCTCGGACATCATATTTTCAGTGTTGATAATTGTTTGAGCACTGGCGATTGTACTTAATAAGATTAGTTGAAAAAGTAAGTGAATCTTTTGAATGTTTCTATGCATAATTAAAAAAATTGGTTAAAAAATGATATGAAGGTCTATATTAATGTTTTTAAATGTTCAAAAATCATAACCATTGCTAAAGTATCTAATTCGCAATAACGCTTCAAAGATTTGGAAATTTCTTCTCTTTCCTGTTTAGTCATTTCTGTATATTGAATCTTTCCGTAAGCTGTTAATGCCGCACCACCATCATTAATATTTTCTAATTCAGATAATGTATCATTAATTTGGTCTTGAGTCATATTCTCATAAAGTGGAGGTAATAAGTCATAGGGATTAATTATTTCTTCGTTATGGTATTGTAACCAAATATGATTTGAAGGAAAGTTTTTACTACTAACCCCAATTACCTCAATAGGTTTACTATACTTATTTTGAATAAATTTACTTGATTTTAAAACTGCTGGTAATACATGTTTGATTGAATTTGAGCCCATGGTGTATGGATTATAATAATACTTTTTAATAACAGCACAAAGGTCAACCATATCTCGAGTTCCATTCCCATAAATTCTAGCTGGAACCTCCCATGGATCTGGGTGTTTATCCTTTGGGTGGGTTATAGCTTCTATAAAAGAAACAAGCTCATCTTTAAACTGATAGTCACCGGATTTGAGCTGATCTCTAATAGCGTTAAGAATTGTGTTTTCATGAGATGAATATTTAAAAATAGTACCCTCGTCATGAATAAGTGCATCTAAAAGATGTTGTGAAAATATAAAATTTGGAAATTCCCCAGGTGTAGTGCTGATGTATTCATTGGCATGTTCAATCAGTCCATTTTCGTGATATATATGATGTGAAAACTGAAAAGCTATTTGTTCATAAGGCTTACGACCCTTATGAAAAGGAAGTGGGGCTGTAGAGGTCTCAAAATCAATAAAATGATATGGATAAACCCAACTTTCCATTTCGGCTCTCAATCCTTCAATATCTATGAATTCAGAAGTATCTTTGTCACGCTCTTTTACTATTTGCAACCATTGCCGCTCAGTCCGGCTAAGTTTGCCAGTAGCTTCTTTATATTTTATATTCTCAGGGGTTAGCTGGGATTTAAATAAAAGACCTTGTTCCATTAACTTTGGGTCTTTTAAATCCCAAATATTAAAAATATTTGGAGTATTAAAATCAGTAGCTGTCCAATTATATTGTGTTTTAAAACAATGTTCAAAACCAGATTTTTTTTGTGGTGTCGTTTCTGAGTAATCTACTTTATACTCACATTTTTTACAAGCTGAGAATTGAGCAGGCCAATTGGGGTAATAATTGTTTATGCGAACATCTCGTAACAAATCTATAGCATTATAAAAATTTAAATTATCATAATACAAAAATTCTCCAGAGTGAATTTTTGAAATAAGTTCAGACAAATTTTCTTGGTACAATAAATTATACCCTAGCTGGCTTTTATCATCTACCAAGACATCGACCCCTGTTCTTTTATTGGTCTTTTGTTTTACTCTAAAGAATTGATTAAGCCCATCTACTGAGGCTACTTTTGATTTATCAACTAAACAGAGATAGGGAGAAATTTTATAATCTGGTAAACACAATTTGGCAACATGAGTTTGAAAAGCTAAATCAAACAGATAAGGTTTCCAAGCGCTTACAAGTTTTCCTTTTTTGCCAATAAAATTATACTCATTTCTAGGATCAACAGATTTAGCTTTGACTTCTATTAGCTTAATATTTGATCCATTTTTTACTAACACATCGGTTCTAACAAATAAATCGTCAACATAAAATGCAGCCTCGTAAATCACTACATTCTCTTGTTTTAGCACTTCTTTGGTTTGATCTGCTAAATCTTGATAATTATAGTTTTCTGTATTATCTAGGTCTTCTATTAAGATACCTCCAGGATATTGTAAACGAGCATACTCCTCTATTTGAAAACCACCACTAGCCAAGGCTTGTAAAAAAGAGTCTTCATTTTTCTTATTGAGATAGACTTCTTTGTTGTTTGAAAAATAGAGTTTGTTGGGGCATTCTAACCCTTGTTTATATCTTGATTTGGACAATGCTTTCATAACAAATAATCTAAAACAGCAGGCCAGTTAGGGTATTTCTCAGAACCAAAATGAATCCATTCGCCCCGAAATTTATCAGCTCCGTTATTGGGTCTATCATCAATTAAAATATCGCCCATTACTAAATCCTTTCGGTGGGTTAAAATGAGTTTTCGATTTATTTTATTTCCAAATTGTTCCTCCAGCCAGAGTCGTTTATCTGTCCATGCAGAAGTATTTCCCCAAGGAGCGGTACTTAAAAAATAGACTTCATAGTTTTTAGAATCTAGTAATTTATTAACAGAACTAATGGCCTCTTTTATGGGCTTTAAGTTTCTAAAAAGACCTGGAATAGTATCAGGATATTTATCGTATGGAGATTGATACCGAAGTGGGTGGGCGTTCATGGCAGATACAAAATCCGCAACGACACCATCAAGATCTATGTGTAGTATTTTCCTCAATATCAGGATTTAAGAATTAAATTTAGTGAATGTTGTGTACGGTTCTATAATTTTATTATCGATCTTTTCATAAAAGGCTAACAAAAATCTGTAGATATCATTTAGTGTGAAATCACCATTTAGATTGTTATTTATTTTCGTTTCAAAGATGTAACATGAATTTTCCTTTCTTTTTGTTAAATTCTTAAATTTTATTTTGTTACTCTGTATTTGGCTTTTCGAGAATTTTATTAATTTTTCTGCGATACTTTTGTTCGCAGAGTGCAAATAAAACTTTAAACTGTTACCCTGAAATTGAATTAAGACCTCCTCCCCTATTATTTCCTCCCATTTTTTTGGAATTATATTTAAAAGAGGTGTTGAAGTATTACCCGGATTAATCACATATTTAAAATCGCCTTTAACATTGTTTTTAAATTCTAAAGCAATTTTTGAGTTCAATAATCTTAACCAAAACTTCTCTTTTTTTGATAATCTCTTATTAAAAAGATGGCTACACGTTTTATCTAAATTATAATACTTTTCAACATACTCCTCTAAAAATAAAATATAGTGTCGGATAAAAGTTTTCTCATCGCCTTGAGGGTACGTTTGAATATTTTTCTTCAAAAAATTTAATAAATCTCCGTAATCAAAAATGTTCCAACTATTATTAAAAGAAATTAATTTTTTATCAAAGCAGAACAAAAATTTTATGAGTTTGATATCTTCATTAAATTTTTGCTTAAATATTTCATCATAATTAATTAACTGCTGGTCATCAGGAAATGATTTAAACTTATTTTCAATAAACAAGATAGTTCTTTCATCAGCACTCCTCAATTCTATATCAATTTTACATCTTTTTTTGTTATGGGAATAAGACTGTTCAAGTTTTGGAGATAACATTTTTTTGTTTTCAACGAATAACTTTAGGAAATCTTCGTTAGTATGAAGAAGATGTGAAATAAAGGCTGAATGGATTAACTCTTTATCGTCTTTTTCAAGGATTTTAAAGTAGTTGAATTCTTTTGAATCTGTCATTTTTTTTGCTTTAAAAATGTTGTGATTTAAAACTTGATCTGAGGTAAACTGCAAAGCATAAAGAATTTCATTATCATAATATTCTTGTAAACTTTTCTTTATCATTTAATTTTCCGGAGGTATTATATTTTTATCTCCGTCTTCAAAAACTAAATTTCCTGTGAAATAGTCTACGCCATCATGTTTAACTTCTTTTTTTAGAATATCTCGCTTATCAAAAGGAACAGCAGCACTATATAGTAAGTCGTCCTGAGACTTTTCGTTGAGATAGGTTTTGACAAATTCTAATTTCATGTTATATAAAGTTTCCGAAATTTCATTAGAATTATATCCAAAATCTTCAATTGACCCATGATCTGTCCACTCATCATTTTCGTCTGTAAACTCTTCAAAATCCCAAGCAGAACCATTTACACCCTTTACTTTAGTTTTAATATCATAAAATTTATAAGTATCAATGACACCATCTCCATCATTATCTAAATGAAAAGAAAGAATGTATTGCCCATTAGTTTGTGCAACAATAGATTCACAAAGCTTATAATCTTCGCCACTATTTTCATTATTGAATGTTTTGATGTATGTATAATTTTTTTTCATAATCTAATATTAAATCAGTTGTTTTCTAATAAGTTGTTCTATTTTTTTTGCATTTGAAATCGAAAAGTCTTTTGCTATAATTTCTACTGCCCCGCGGCCTGAAATTATGATATCTGCATCAATTAATTTTCGATCGATACGAATGGAAGAAATATTTTGATATGCAAGATGCACCCGGTCATTACCAATTAAGTATTTATTTCTTTTAATGTAGGTAACACCAGTCTGATTAATCAATATTTTGTCAGGGGTAAGAATGTCACCCCCTAACAAAATATTAGACTTAAATTCATAAGAAAACTTAGTTGTTGATCTTGAATTTAAATTTATAGAACCCACTTTAGTTCCGCAAGAAGGACAAAATCGATCAGTCGGATCCAAAGCGTTTCCACAGTTTGAGCAATATTTCATAAAACATTAATTAAAAAAAAGTATTTAAGCTTTTTCTTTATCAAAATTAGATGACTGAGGAGAGGTGTGTATTTTTACTCCAAACTTTTCCTCAATTGCTGCTTTTAATTGACCATTTGCAGGGGTTGTATGAACATTTGATAACTCCAAAATAATTGAATCACCAACTTTCATTTTATATCTCGACTCTGCGGATTTTGTTTTTAATGTATACTTTACCTTCATAATTTAAAATAGAATACTATTTAACCTACTCCTTTTTTATGTTGTTTTTCAGTTTGTTCCAACGATTTATATTTAGATGTTTTGATTAATAAATGAATGAATTTTAGAAAACCAACTACCAGAAAAAATTTCATCTAATTTACCGTCACTAACACCTTCAGGATAGTTACCATCATCTAAACCTTCAATTATATCGTGCCATAATACTCGCCACTCACCATAATCATCATCAATGTTATTTGAAAAAACCATAAGCATCGAACTTGAATATGTTTCATTATTATAATTAGATAGAAGTGCATCCCATGACCCAAACCACTTTTTAGTATGATCATCAATTTTAGGATAAATTGGTATAATTTTATTATGCAATAAATCTATTTTAACCTTTGAATATTCATCTGAACAATCTGAGCTATTTTGATACTTTAGTGTTAAATATCTTGCCCAGTCAGGATTATATTCATTTAACTTTAAGTTTTGAGGTAAAGCTAGAAAGTCATTGTTGTTGTTTTCTAATTCCATAATTGAATTTATGTAATTGAATAAATTACCTTTTATGAACAAATTCCAAAAGCCATCCATTAGTCTCTTTTGATTCGCCAACATTACTTGGCCCAGATGGTAATGAACTATACCCTCCAATTTTTCGTCCAGTCTTTTCAATTTGTTCTTTCAAATAAATTGCATTAGGACTACTTGAATTTTGAATCCAAGTGAAGGATTCTCCCTTTTTAATTTGACCATTCCATTGATCTCTCATTGCTGTTGCTCTAAATGTCCAACTCATATTAAATAATTTTTAATTACACCTACTCCTTTTTTGTGTTGTTTTTCGGATTATTCCAACAATTAATTTATTTTATTTGTTCAATAATGTATGTCAATAATTCTGCATATCGATCTTTCAATTCAATGTAAATACCATACTCTATAACTAAATCTTTCTTCTTGGAAATCGAAATGTTTTCGCTTTCTTCCAAATTAAATTGAGATTTTATTGCTTCGTACATCGCTTTGGTTTTTCCGGTATTGCTCTTTACCCAAATTTTCATTCCCAATGCTTTACGCGAGGGATTAGAGCAATATATCAGTTGTTGGTTTCCTCGACCCAAACGGGTTTCATCATTAAACGAGGTCCCAGTTTTTGCAAACGATATGCGGTATTTGTTTTTATCAGCTTCTACCAAATGATTTAAGGGTTGCCATAGTGCTGCGTAGTTTTGAATGGCCTGATCTACGTATCCCTCCTCTTTCAATTGAGTTAATTTGGTCTCCACACCATCAAAAATTGTTTTGTTACCTACTTTTTGAACGGCTTGTTTGGTTTCGATATCATCATCAACACTAGTTATAGAAGCAAAAGTCATGGCTTGATCCAGTTCTTCCTCTAGGGTATCTTTGTATTTATCTCTAAGGATATTTAATAATTCTAGTAGTGCAAAGGATCGTGACTTTAGATAAGGGTCTTTTTGACAAGCGCCCCAAATGACTTGTTCCCATTCTTCATCAATAAGCTCAGACTCTCCGTATTTTTTTATTTTTTCTTTAATCTCATCCCACTCAACGCCAAATTTATTGGCAAAGCCCTTGTCCCACTGAAAAAAGTTAGATTTTTGTGATAACAATCTAAATATTTTTGGATACGATATCTGGATTCCTAGAATAGCAAACAACATAAAATCGTCATCTTGCTGTGCTTCCTCATCAGATTCTACCTCTTTTAGGTGATTAATTAGACTAAAAGAGTTAAGATAGCGCTTTAGGCTTCTGGGATTAAAACCAATGGTATGTCTAACTGCACTTGTATATAACTTTTTATCATCTTCGGAAATTTCGACACCAATCGTCTTTAATTTTTCAACTAAGAAGTTTTCAATGTCATAGGTTCCAGTTGGCATTGAAAAAGGAACCTGAATGATTTTATCAAAAAAAGATCGAAACTCCCGTTCATTCTCTTCAGTTTTAGGTCCAAACTTTGATTCTAACCCCTTAACAACAACATCATAATCGATGGCTAGAATGAAAACGCATTTAGGAATATCAAAAATATTTTTGAGCGCTTCCAAAACCTCTACGGCATCTCCAGGTGGTATTCGATCCAAATCATCTACAAAAAATACAACTTTTTGTATTGGATTTTTTGAATCGTTTATTAAGTCGTGTATAATATCAGAAATTAGCGCCTTTATTTCAGCAATCTCAGCAACTGCTTTTTCTTGACTTGAAATTCCTTCTGTTGCACCTTTTAAGTCAATTCCGGTCTGATTGGCAACTATTTGGTTAGCCAATCCCCCTAAAAATTTAGCGGCAGACTTAAATTTTGCTTGAGTTTCATCTTTTAAAGTCCAAACGCCACGATCAATACAAGATTGTTTTAATTTATCTAACATGGCTCTTAGCACTCCTGGTGTAGTCTCATTGGCATCACGAAACATACTGTATTCCCAAGTATTAACCCATGAACAAGCAATATCTTTGTTATTAAAATCTTCTAATAACAATGACATTAAAGAGGTCTTTCCCGTTCCCCATTCACCTTGCAATCCTACAGTAATAGGAGTATCACTACGCGTGATAAAGTTTGACAATGCCAAACTATATTTTTCAACTTTTAATAAATCTTCTGATTTTAGTGAAATAGGTTTATCAGTAATAGAACTCATCGATAATATTTTATACTTAATAGTTAATCGTCACTAATTTATAAAATTATTATTTTATATTTAGCTCATATTTGGCTCATATAAATATTTTTGATTTTGATTGATGTCTTAAAAAAAGAAATAGAAAAAAAGATTGGGAAAAAAATAAATTCACGAGGAGATTGTGAATTGGTTTCTAATATAATTTTTGAAACTCTTGAAGTAGAAATTAGTTATAATACCGTTAGAAGATTATACGGACTAATTAATCCTACAAAACCAAATACAAAAACGCTAAACACACTAGCTAAGTTTGTAGGCTATAAAAATTATGTTCATTTTTTACAAAATCATAGTTTTAAACAAAAAATCGATTTAACAGAGATTATTTATAAAACTGTTTCAGAAAACGATTCGGAGGAAATTATTAAGCTTGTTAATAACACAAGGAACAGTACAGAAGATTTTTTAAGTATGTTAATAATTCTGATTCGTGAATTATGGCACAACGAAAATTATGGCCTAATTAACAGAATATTCGAATTAAAGGCACTAAACTTTAACTCGTTTTCATATTATGAAGTACTTAAACTTGGGAATTCTATTGGACTATTGATTCGAAAAAAACCAAAAGTAGATCCAATACTTTTAAAAAATATTAATTTTTTGGAATGTGTATTTCTAATTTTTGTAGACTACTCAAGCTTGAACAAATATTATGGGGATTCGTTGGAAGTCATAAAAAAAAATAATATCAGGGAGGATATAACGCTGTTTTCAACTGCTGTACTTGAATTCAAAAATTTTATTAACAATAAAGTTTTCAATCCTATCAATGTGAAGGCAACTTACAAAAAACAACTTCACCCTATTTTAAGCAGTCGATTATTGAGCTTGGAATTACTGAGTACAGACCCAAAAAAAAGATTAGACAAATTAAATGCCTATCATACATCTGTTTTAACAAAAGGTAATATAATTAGTCATTATTATGAGTTATTTACAACTACTATTCTTCTAAAAAACATCGAATTAATGCATTATATAATCAGCAGAATTAATTCAAAAGTTGAGTTTTATTTTCAAAAAACTCAATTAAATTCGTTTTATTTAATGTGCCTATTTTATTACAGGTTATCGGGAGATAAAGAAAATGAAACTAAATTTTTTAAATCTTTTAGACTAAGTGATTGTCGACATAGTTATAAAGAATTTATAAACCTAATATTTCTTGTTTATTTATACAACAGCTCAACTAAAAAAACTAAAAAAGTGAATTTGGTAGCTCAGTATAAGATACTAAGTAGAAAGCTAAATTACGCTTATTTTTCAGAAGATTTTTTACTTACCTATTTTGACTAAATCAACCTCAAAATAGTTCGACTTCACTCCCCTCTGCTCCACGGCATTATCCCCAAGGATAATTTTTTATGCTTGGGTATATTTCAACTTATGAACAATATTTTGTATTAAAATTTCTATCTTGCTGAAAATTAGCCAATATGAGAAATATAATCTTACTCTCTACATTATTAATCTTCGCATGTAGTAGTGGGGATGACTCAGAAGACGTTCCTATACCAGCTTACACTGTAGAAGGCAAATGGATATGGTCACCAAGTGAAAATAGAGCAGATGCAAATACAATGTATGAGCTTGTTGATGGTACTGTATTTACTTATTATTGTGTAGATTGTCCTGCTGATGATGTTTATTGGAATTCTTTAGATTCTACTGATAGAATTCCTGGCGTTCATAGTTATAGTTTTGATGGAAATACGCTTATATGGTTTGAGGCACCACGTGAAGTTACATTTGAATGTGATGGCGGCAAACTTTTTATGGACGGAGAATTCAGTCATCTTTGGAGGTTAAGTTCTGGTTGTGATTAAAATATATCATTTAAAATTCAAAATTGAACTATTTATAACTTGTAAAGACTTTAAATAAACTAATGAGAACTTTATTTTTCTTTCTTTTCATCGGATTACTTTCAAATGCACAAAACATAAGAATCAATGAAGTTGTTTCGTCCAACTCTGTTTATTTTGATGAAGATGGAGACACGCCAGATTGGATAGAGCTTTATAATTATGGAACTCAAGATATCAACCTTGAAAATTGGAGTATTTCTGATGATATAAACGATTTATCAAAGTGGAACTTTCCCAGTGTTACCATACCTGCCAATGATTACTTACTGTTATGGGCTTCAGATAAAGACCGTGCTCAAATCACTGCATCAAGGACACTAATTAATCAAGGCGATTTATTTAAATTTCTGATTCCAAGTGCGGAACCAAGTTCAAATTGGACAAGTTTAAGTTTTAATGATTCTAGCTGGAGTAATGGTGCTTCTGGTTTTGGTTATGCCGATGGCGACGATGCTACACTAATTCCTAACGGAACCTTGTCTGTTTACCTTCGAAAAAGTTTTAATCTAACAAATGTTGCAGAAATGATCTCTTTAATTCTAGATATTGACTACGATGATGCTTTTGTGGCTTACATCAACGGCGTTGAAGTCGCACGTGCCAATATTGATGGAGTACCCCCACCCTACAATGCTTCCACCAACCAAGACCATGAAGCACAAATGTACAATGGAGGGTCGCCAGATCGGTTTTTAGTCTCAGATTTTAGTTCTATTTTAGTTGACGGAACCAACGTTTTAGCAATTCAAGCACATAATGTTAGTTCATTTTCCTCAGACTTCACCATCATCCCCTTTCTATCAGCTATTTATTCAACAGCCAACAGTTCAGGCGTCAATCCTCCCGAAATATTGAACTTAACAGACAACAACACACTTCATACAAACTTTAAAATTTCTACAACCTCTGAGACTCTAACACTTTCAGATCAAAATGGATCATTAGTAGATCAACTTCTTGTGGAAGGATTACCTCCAAATACTTCTATAGGAGTTTCCAATTTTTCAAACACTATTGTTAGCTACGTAAACACAACTCCAGATGCTCAAAATGATGATGAAGAATTTACAGGGACCATTCAAAATGAAGTTATTTTTTCAGAAAATGGAGGACTAAAAACCCAGCCCGTAAGTCTTAGCCTTTCTGGCAATCAGATAGGACAAGTCATTCGGTATACCATCGATGGAAGTACTCCTAATGAACAATCACCAGTTTACGGCGGTACAATCAATATATCCGAAAATACCAGTGTGCGCGCACGGATTTTTGCTTCAAATTACCTGCCCTCAAAAACAGGGACAGAATCCTATATTATTGGAGCAAATCACGATATTGATGTTATGCTGCTTAGCGTAAATCCTGATGATTTCTTTGATGACGATTATGGAATTTATGTTTTTGGACCTGAGGGTACCTATTCAACAGATATGCCCTATTTTGGTGCGAATTTTTGGGAAGATTGGGAACGTCCCATACACTTTTCGTTTTATGAGCATGACGGAAGTGCATCGGTTCAGTTTAATGCAGGTGTAAAAATTTTTGGAGGATGGAGCAGAGGCCAAAACGGGCAACGTTCATTATCTTTTTTTGCAAGAGGCCAATACGGCGATTCAAAATTTGAACATTCATTTTTTGACAATATAACCTACAATGAATTCGAAGCATTTACACTCAGAAATTCTGGTCAAGATTGGTTAAGATCTAGTATGAAGGATATCATGATTACAAGTTTAATGCGGGGTACAGAATTGGATTTTCAAGATTATAATCCTGTTGCCACATACCTCAATGGAGAATACTGGGGAATGTACAATATGCGTGAAAAAATAAATGAGCACATGTTGGCATCAAAGCACAATTTAAACGCTGATGAAATCACATTACTCACAAATAATGCACAAATTATTGAAGGAAGCAATGAAGAATACAATCAACTCATAGATTACATCAATACATACGATTTGTCTAATGATACTAATTTTGAGTTTGTCCGCGATAGAATCGATTTGAAGCACTATGCCCTTTACCAAGCTTCAAACATATATATCAACAATACAGACTGGCCAGGAAATAATATCAAATTTTGGAAACATCCAGACACCAAATGGCGTTGGATAATGTATGATACTGATTTTGGTTTTGGCCCATTTTGGAATATTTCCAACTACCACGAAGATACACTTAGTTTTGCACTAGAGCCAGACGGTCCAGGGTGGCCGAACCCAGCGTGGTCTACTTTATTATTTAGAAAGTTAACTACAAATATTGGTTTTAGAAATCAATTCATAAATCGTTATGCTGATGAATTAAATACCAGATTTTTACCAAACAATGTAATAAACCACATCGATGCAACTTATACTATGATAGAACCTGAAGTGTTGACACATTATAATCGATGGAAAGATGACCCGTCTGTAGGTTATGAAATTTCTGACGTTTTTGGACATATTGGTTATTATGTTGATAATATGAAAAGTTTTGCCATCAACAGACATCCCATTGTAAAAGAACACATAAAGCAACAATTTGGTCTTCCAAACCATCACCCTATTACCATTACAAACCTCAACACCAATGAAGGTTTTGTAGAGGTTAATGAAAACTTAAAAATACAGGAAGATTCATGGACGGGAGATTATTTTGAAACTGTACCCATCAAACTCACTGCAAATGCCGAATTTGGTTACGAATTTTCGCATTGGAGTGGAGATTTGTTTTCTACTGATGAAACCATTCAATTGTCGCTAACAGGTTCTTTTGAGGTCATTCCTAACTTTACGCCTACACAAACAACTATTCCAATTGTTATCAATGAGATAAACTACAGATCTAGTGTTGATTTTAATGCCGATGATTGGATTGAGCTATACAACCCAAATTCGGCTCCAGTTGATCTTTCAAATTGGCAAATCAAAGACGATGATGATGCTCATATGTTTATCATTTCCGAAGGGACACAAATTGAGGGCAATGGCTATCTCGTGGTAGTTAAAGATGCTTCTGATTTTATTAATGTCTTTCCGGATATAGATTATATAGGGGAGCTAGGTTTTGGTTTTGGTGGTTCAGATGCTGTGCGCCTATACAATGCGTCAGGAACATTACAAGACGAAGTGGCTTATCAGTCTGTTGCGCCATGGCCTGTCTGTGCAGATGCAACTGGAAATACCTTAGAATTGATTAATCCTGAATTAGACAATGCATTACCAGAGAGTTGGAATTGCATCAATGTAAATGGTAGTCCTAACGCCATAAATAACAGTAATCTTACTGTAGAAGATTTTGAAATTGATGGCATTAAAGTGTATCCAAATCCGGTAAAAAATGTATTGTATATTGGACGAAGTGATGACCGATTTGATGTTGAGGTGTATTCCATTTTAGGGCAAAAAGTAGGTTCAGCTTTAGCTACTAATCAATTAGATTTAAGCACGTTTGATACAGGCGTTTATTTTATAAAAATTAAAACCAATAATCTGACTGTCATAAAAAAGATTATTAAGAATTAATTTTTAAGTCTACTTCAACTGAAAAGCAGATAACTAGTTTCAATAAAAAAATTACCTTTTGATGATAATTTTTTGAGTAAAATCATTATTTATTCTCAAGAAATAAATCCCTTCGTCATACTGACTAACGTTTAAGCTTATTTCACTAAGATTGTTGACCTCAACATCTACAATCTTTTGACCCAAAACATTAAATAATTGTACTTTTTCGATGGGATTGTTTTTGACTGTAATGACAACTTTTTCACGCACAGGATTTGGGTATACCGTTACTTCTTTTTTATTGAAAACAGAGTCATCCACACTAAGTGTTCCCGATTTTCTAACAATAAAAAGACCTCTGTTTATATCACTAATGATGATATTACCACTATTAAAATAGGGGTAAACACTCCATGCACCATTAAAGTTTGTGTTGTTGTTTTCAGGATGGGTATCAAAATATCCTACTTCAGTGATGTTATTAATATCAGAAATATCTAAAACACGTAATCCAGACGTATAATTGGCTTCGAAAACCAAATCGCCCTTAACATATAAATTATGATCTATTGCTGCGCTTCCTCCTGTATATTGTGAATGGTACACTGGATGATCTAAATCTAAGAAATCAAAAATAATTGTTCTGGTATTGACCCCAAAACTAATTTCATCATCTTCATCACCAACCAAAAAATACCGCATATCTGATGAAAACCACCCTTGATGTGTATAGGAAACATTGCTGTACGTGATTTCTGAAATTTTTACTGGAGCGGTTGGAGAAGTTACATCCACAATAACCACTTTGTCTTCATTACTTACGATTAAAATTTCTTTCCCTGTATATGTTGTATCTGGGCCTGCATAGGTCACCACCTGTGCATCATGGGTATAACCATCTGTGGTGTATTGGCCAACGGCTACAGGGTTGACAGGGTCACTAATATCAATAAACATGGGGCCACCACCGTTTGCGCTATTACAACCAACGAGATAAGCAATACCAACAGACTCATTGATTACAATATTATGGCAACTTCCTATTGTAGAGCCATTCCATCCACTGGTAAGCACAGTGTCTGCTGTAAAGTTTTCTGGAGGGCTCGCTACATTTCTCAATCGTGTCAAATCAAAGACTTGCATGCCATGAACGCCAACATTATCGGCCACAATGAAGGCATGGTTTTGATATACTTTTACATCACGCCAATAGTTGACACCGGCATTGGAATTTAAAAACCCTAAATAGGTTGGGTTTATGGGATCCGTTATATTCAGAAAACAGGTTTTGTCTTCAAACGTAATGATGGCATATTCGTTGTTATTTGATGGGTCAGTCCATCCCCATATATCACTACCATCGCGATTACTTAAAGTCACTTTATCAAAATGGTCCATCAAATCATAATCATCGCATGGAAATCCGCCAGAATTGTTCCCAACACAAGGTGTTTGGGCGAAGTTTAGCCACGAAAAGGATAGCATAACTATAAAAATGTAGGTTTTTTTCATGATATTAGGATTTTGTAAGAATTATATAGCAAATATAATTAATTAAACATTCTTGCTTGTTTTAATTAAAAAAACACCTCAAACATGTCTGTAAAAGGTGTTTAATATATTGTTCAAAAACAATCATAAAACAGAACTTTAAAACTTAATAAACCGTTTTGTGACTGTTGTTGTTTCAGAATTAATTTTTATCAAGTAAACGCCATGACTTAATGTGTCTACATTGATTTCATTGGTATTGGAAGCGGTCATTAGTCGCTTGCCAAGTAATGAATATACTTCAATGTTGTACGCTGCTGAATTTCCTGAAATATAGAGTATATTTTTTACAGGATTTGGATACAACGCTATCGAATTAGAATCGACCTCTCCAATTGAAAGCCCGGTACTATTGACAGCATTAGGACTTCCATTTTCATTGATACAATCCCAACTTTCGGGACGTGAATTGTCTAAATCTGGTGTTATCAATTCTAAAGTATTTCCAGTTTCGTCAGCACAAGTTGGCCAAGGAAATTCTGATTCATAATACACCTCGTCCAAAAGTTTACTTTCGGAATTGAACAATCTAACAGCATCAGACCCTCCAAATCCAAAATCTAATTCTCCTATGAAAGGAATATTTGGAAATACACTACTGAATGCTGCTGCATCTTTAACAATTACCAAAAATCCATTTCCGGCTATTTGAGTGCCCTCAGGAAGTACAAAAACATGAGTGCTATTGTCATCTTTGATTTGCCAGTTTGAAATGTCTATAGTTACTGCTTTAGGATTGTACAATTCAATCCAATCTCCTGGATCGAATGCAACACTGGAGCGATAATTAATTTCGTTTATAACTAAGCCCTCAACTCCAAGGGGCACATCTGCTTCGTACGCGCAAATATTGGCACCATCTTTTACAACAATATTGTAGTCTCCTACGGCTAAATTGTAAAACTCATTATTTGTTACGAAGTTTTGACCGCCATCAATACTGTATTGGTAAGGACCAATTCCAGAAGTCGGTGTAATGACAATCGAGCCATTTGTTGATACTACAGATGAAACTAAAGTCGCTTCAATATCAACTGTAGTAAAATTACAAGATTCAACGGAAACACTCTCCTCGTACGTACAAGATCCTGTGGCTCCTACAACAACTACGTCATAATCCCCAGCGGATAGATTGTTAAAGACGTTAGCGTTTGTAAATGTTTGTCCTCCATCTATACTGTACTGAAATGGACTTATTCCTGAACTTATGCTAATGGTAATAATACCATCGCTTGCAGAAGAAGACGTTGTGTGGGTGACGCTAGTAGTAGCCGTAATCGTACATCCAGTATCATCTAAGCAAAATTGTTCTTTAACGAAATTATCAAATTCACCATTGTTTGATATTATAGTGTTGCCTAAAGCATCTAGAACCAAAAAGCTACCTTCTCCATAGCCACAACAAATACCATCGCCATAGGAGTCGTAAACATAAAGTGAAAAACATGAACTGTAATCCACACAAATGTCTTCAGTGTAAAACTCCGTATTGTAATCTAAAGAGCCAGTAGATACAATTTCATTGAATTCGTTTACGAGCTTCCAAGAAGTTTCTTGAGGATAATTGTCCGCATTAATAACCAATGTAATGACATCATAATCCGATTCAAGATTTGTAGTTGCAGTAGCCGAATTGTTGGTTGAGTCTCCATCCGATTGTGGGGATACGCTCAACAGGTTTAAAGTGATATTATTATTTTGTTGAAGGTTGCTGTTAACAGAAATAATTATTGTTTCTTGTTCTTGAAAAGGAATGTCTACGCTAGCGTTGATAATTTCTACAACTGAACCATTAACTACGACCTCAATTTGTACATCCGTAATGGTAGTATCACCTTGGTTGGTTACAACGGCAGAGACTTCAACCACGTCATTACAAACAACAAATGAATCTTCAATGGAAAGAGCCGCATCTACCTCATGAGTCTTGCTAATCACAGCATTTAAAGTGTTGTTGTTTTCGTATTCATCATCTTCATGACTCACCATTGCTGTGACACTATAATCGCCTACAACAGAAAAATCTTGAGGTACTGAAAATTGAAAATTTGCTTCACTAAAAGGTTCAATGGTATGGGGAATTGTAATTGTTTCTATTGATTGATCGTCCACCACCAGTTCAAGATCAAAATTACTCATCGCATTTAACCCTTCATTGGCCACAGTTATAGTGACAAGCTCATTATTACCAAGAGTGGAAGAAGATTGAGGTTCCACAATTGCCGTTATACCTAAATCATAATCTCCATTGATGTCCGCCCAAAATGAAACCCAAGGCCTTGCTTGTTTTATTATTAATTGATCTTGCGCTGTAACTTTGTATTCGATGTCCATTCCAAAACCTTCTGCGCCAACGACATCATAAAGTATTGCAAATTCATCATGAATAACAGTAAGAAAATCTCTCATTTGATCGAGATATTGCTGATCCATAACCAGTTCGCCCGGATTCACCAAATTGGATAACCTTAAAACAAGATACCCTCCTCCTTGCGTTGGATCTCTATACAATAAAATCTCTTCTGGTACTGAATTTGGGTCAGGGTTTGTAATTAAGGATTCTCCTACTTGAGTATTCAGATAAAAAGTGTCTTCAGTTTCATAAATAGGATCTATACTGATCCCAACCCCATTGGATTGTTCCCCTTGAAAATTGGTATGACAAAGGATGCCCATTGCAGCCATAAAATGATCTACACGATAAAAATCTCGTTCTTCATATGCTCTAAAATTCCACATACTTGCATACACCTGTTTGATGGATTTAGATATGTGTCCTTCATCTGGGTATTGGGTTTTTGAAGTATATAAACCAGCCCCACTAAATCCGGGTAAATCTTCGTTATTCGTGCTGGAGCGACATCGAACAGGAGTACCCTCGGGAAAATCATCGTGCATGGCTTGAAGGTCATCCAACATCCATTGGGGCATTGGAGCGTCTTTAATGGCTCTTCTAAAATCTCTCAAACGATCAATTCTAAAGTTGATGTCTGTTTGAAAAGTAGGATTGTCGATCATGACTTGTGCCTCTTCATAAAAATTATTGAACTGCATGAATTCATCGTAGTAGTAAAATGGAATTCCAAAACCATCGGGAATTGTGCCTGAAGGAAGATCAAAGGACCTCATGGTGGCTAGATTAGAACATTTTGCGCCAAAGGCCGTTGACATTTCAAAGCCAATATTATCTAAGGGCATGATTTGTGTAATGCTCAAATCACGTATTGGGATTTGTGGCTCTGTTGGCCTCAATTCTTCATACCAAGCATTGACTTCATTTAAAGTTGCTTCTCGAATTTCATAGCGGTCATTTTCTACTTTATAATAAATATATCCTCCAAGTAAACTAGAAATAGCATCATTCGATAAAGGATTGGCGATGTATGCATTAGGAACATTGTCTTGAATTGCCCTCAAATTTACATGCGACAATGGGGTTTGTATTACAGAGGTTATGATTCCTCCTACTCTCGGCAATGAATTTGGTAATGCATCATATAGAACAATATCTCTACTCCCTGGGGTTTCATTAAGATCTGTCATATGCTTAAAAAACCCATAACCTTCGGCTTCATGAAACGGAATGTAATTTACTTCAGCAAATACATCGGTTTCTAAAACTACATCTATTCTTGAATCTTCAAAGTCTTCAGCATAATTGTTGATGTGGTTATCTTCATCGGCTTGTCCAATAAAATGATTCATGTTATTTTGAAGAAAAGGCATACTGGCCACTAATAATTCATAGGTGCGTTGAGTGTCCTCAAAATCATAAGCATCGCCGAAAGAGAAATTGAAAGAATAACTCCCAATAACCCCATTTGGGAGAATATCATTAGGATTAAAAACAATTTCTCCAGAACTATCATCCCCAGTGACAGAAGCTCCAATTCCACTCCAGAAACTTGCGTGAATTACATAGGTATTACTGTTGATGAAATACACCTGAGGTTCGGAAGTATCACGATTTAGTATACCAAATTTCACATACAACTGATCATCTAAAAATGGAGCCCAACCTACATTATTTACAGTGGCTAATTCCAAAAAAGTATCATGATCCGGAATTGAGGTTGATCCGTCTATTAAATCAATGGGAGGTGCAAAATTGAACGGTGAATCTGTAGGCATGTTATAAAATTCAGTAATGTCATCTATACCATCTCCGTCGTAATCATCTGGCGCTAAGATATCATGTTCTGTTATGGTATAATTGGCCAATGGATAAGCTCCAGCAGGTTCGGAAATTACCATGGTTCCATTAACACCAATTGTCAGTGAGGTGGCCCAGTTGAACGTAGGACTGTGCTGTGCGTGAAGAATGTAATATTTGCCTGCTTGGGCCTGTATCGATAGTTGTACTTGACCAAGACCATTTACAGAATAATTATCGATTGTTACATTTTGAGCAACACAAAAATTAAAAAAAGATATTGAGCAAAGAATTAATATACAAATTCTTTTAATCATTAAAAAGTGATGTTAAATCGGTTTATAAGTCACTAATATACAAATGTTTTGCTTACTAATAAAGTAATTTCAACATAAACCAAAATGGACTTAATATTATTTTGTATGTAACAGTTGAGACTATAAAACTCCTACCTTTTTGGATTTATTTTTTTACAATCCTCCGAGAAAAAAGTATAATTCAAGAGTTATGAATTGACCTTAGCAACTTTCAAGCCCAATATTAATTGCAATCTATGGATACATGCAATAAATGAAGTCGGCCTTTATTTTTGTAAACAACCACTTGATAAACGCGATCATAAATATCCAAATCAAATGCACCCCTATTTTCCCCAACCAAAAGACCCGCCAAAACTCCAGTTGTATTGCTGTGTCCAACAACAAGTGCGTCTTGCTGACGATCAATCAATAATTGTGAAAAATCTTTGAGTTCTTGTGCATCGTACTGCTCAATTTCCAATCCTTTTGCGTTTGCTGTAGGACGTGCTGTGCTTTTGGTACGCACATAGTCGGTGCTGTAAATAACATCCAAATTAACGTCTTTAAGAAAACTACTTAAGTTTTCAGACCTTTGTTTTCCACATGGAGATAATGGAGGGTCTGAAGGATTATTGGTGGATAAATCCTTTTCGGAATGCCTAACCAAGTAAATTGTAAATATATCCTTCTCGTTTTGAGCATTGGCATCTTCACTGCCAGTACATGTAAAGATTAAAAAAACAAAAAGAAAAATGAGGTTTTTCATTGGTTACGTTCTTTTGTATTTAATGTTTTTTTTATAATATTATAAATGTAGACTAATTTACTTTATAATGCAAACCAAAATACAATCATGGCAATTTGAATAAGTCCTCAACAGAGCAGTTGATGGTTTTTGCGATTTTGAGTGCCAAAACTGTCGAAGGAATGTACACTCCATTCTCGACAGCATTTATACTTTTTCTAGAAACTTCTGCTGCAATTGAAAGTTCTTGCTGGGTCAACCCTGCAGATTTTCGAAGTTCCTCAAGATTATTCAATAACTTTTTATGATTCTTTCCCAAGGGTTATTTTTTTTCAAACTCTTCAACGGCGTTGGTCAGCTCTTTTCCTGTATTTGGGTACAGATATCCAGCAATCAAACTACCAACGCCTATAAAACCAACTAAAATGCCTGCGCCCTCGAAAAATGAGCCCATGGACCAATACCCAAAAAACCAAATGCCTACACCAACAAAAATGGTAATAACTCCTCCTCTACGGTAGTCGATTGGTTCTTTTTTGCGCTCTTCAAAAATAGCCAATAACTCCTCCAACTTAGATGAATCATCCAAGTGCTTGGCTATTTCGAGAACTGTTTCTCTTTTGCCTTTATTATCATGATATAACCATATAAAATCCGCAACTGGTATGATGATTCCTGTTAACATTCCGACGACTGGGATAATAATGTTTTGATCCATAATTCTAATTTTTATTTAATAATGTAACGCAAACTTAACATATTTAAACATGAGAAGCAAACGTTACATAAAAAATTTATTTAATTTTATAAAAAAATATTTTGCCAAAAATAGAAAAACGCTTTTACGAGAGTAAAAGCGTTTTAATAACTAACCAACTGTTGCAATGCCTAATAAGCATGAAGCAACTTCTTTATACTATTTATATTATTGAAATGAATAACTTTTAAAATAGTTCTTACATATAAAACAGTTGAGTTAAATAAACTCCTACCCCAACACTTATTTTTTTTAAAACCAAAAAAAAATGCACTACATAGCTAATTCAATTTGAAAAACATTAATTTAAAATAGCTTAACTTTACTCTTGAAATTTACTTTTTCTTTGAGAGTCATATAAAAATTAAACCTAGAGGTAGGAGTTTTAAAGTTTCAACTGTTTTATACAAAACAATTTAAATTAACCATGAAAAATTACAACGTAAAACCATTAGCATTTTTATTTTTAATTAGCTTGTTAATCTTTTCTTCATGTCAAAATGAAGCTTACGAGCAAACCATTAGTAACACTGAAGAAAATATTGAGGAAGGTTCTGAATTATACACTCAATTACGTTCTAACCTTGACGGTGATGACAACAACACTACTTCGGAGGATAACTGCATTGATTTCGAATACCCTGTGAGCTTTCTTGTCTATGATGCAAACTGGCAATTGACACAGACATTAAGTGCAGAAGATAGTGACGATATCTTGGTAATATTGGACATGATTGATGAAAATTTTTTCATCGCTATAGATTATCCAGTCAATTTGATTTATGAAAATCAAATCATTACTGTAGATTCCAATGATGCGTTACTTGACGCATTAATTCAATATGAAACATGTGAAAACTATGATTATCTATTTGAATGTGTTTATGAAGGATTCAGTGTAGACTTGACATACCCTGACAACGATTCTGATCCAACAGACGGTATTACTCAAATTGAACTTCCAGATGCATATGCTTGTAATGAAACATTTTACTATATCTCGTTTTATTTGTCATATGAAGATGCCGAAAATCAAACCAATGCCATATGGAATGGCAACCTCTCCAATGAACTATACACAAATATATCCAATCCTCAAACATTATACGCCGTTGGACAAACCGACTTTGAAGGTGAAAATTTAACCTCCTCTGTTTTCGAAGTAAACATTGTTATTGTCGACGGTGAATATGAAAACGAAGACTGTCCGGCTTCTTATGTTGAACAAAACATATGGTCTTATGAACTTTGGCATATATCGGATGATAATTTCTTTGATAGTTCCATTGACATAAACAACTACAACATTCATTTTAGTTCTGACGGAACGTTACAAATTGGTTATGGTTCCAATGGTGAAATAATTTATGGCTCATGGGATGTATTCGGAGATGCTCAAAGCGGTTCTACATTGGCTGAATTTGATCTTGGGTCTGATTTACAGCAAGTCGCTGGAACTTGGACTGTTTCAAATTGCAGCTTAGGGGAGAATTTTTATTTGACTTTTACACAAGGAGAGCAAATGTTTGAATTAACGCCTGGTTATTATGAGGGAGGTGATGATTCATATCCAATTGAAGGCAGGTGGCACCTTTTAGGGTTTGAAGATAATACACTCTATGAATTTGCAAGCGATGGATATAGATACACAATTTATAGCAACAATGGAGAATTTGGTGGAATAGAAGACGCAATCCCTAATCCAAACCAATATTACTACGACCAATACGAAGGATATTTAACTATCGACTTTGGTTTTGGAAATCAAGGAGATTATTTATTAAACTTCAGATGCGATGGTAATGTTGTTGATTTTTACTTGATTGATATGGAAACAAATTCCGCTACTTTTCATAGTACATTATTCAAAGAAGGATACAATTATGAAGATTGTGACGAATAATTAATGTAATTGGAATAACTACCATCATGTCTTTAGTATCCACATGTGAAGAGTCTGTTTTTGATGCACTCTACCAAAAGCACTCAAAGGATTTATTTCGCTATTTGTACTACAAATATGGTGGTAGTTCTGATCCCGAAGACAAAGTGCAAGAAGCCTTTCTAAAATTATGGAAAAATTGCCGCAAAGTTCCTCCAAATAAAGCAAAAGGTTTTTTGTACAAAGTGGCCAATAATGTAACACTCAACAGTTTAGCAAGAAAAAAAACGGTTTACAACCACAATGCCTTTTTTAGATCCAACAACATTGATAATGAAAATCCTGAATTTGTTCTTGAAACAAAAGAATATTTAGCCAAGTTACAATCTGCGTTGGCATCTTTGACTGAGGCACAACGTGTAGCATTTATGCTCAACAGAGTTGAAGGTAAAAAACACAAAGAAATTGCAGAATTTCTTGGAATATCTACCAAAGCAGTAGAAAAAAGACTGTATGGAGCTATTAAAAAATTAAAAAAACAACTCATAAAAATATAATTTGTTTTGAATAAAGATAAACTCATAGGAAAATGGTTAAACAACAGCCTAAGCCACGCTGAGAAAGAGCATTTTAATGCACTTGATGAGGCCGCTTTTTTGGAAGAAATATCGGCCTATGCTAAACTCCTAAAGGCACCAGAATTTGACGCTGATTCTAAACTCGTTCAATTCAAAAACAAATATGCAACAACAAAAGAAAATTCCAACCAAAATTGGCTTGTCTATTTTAGCCGTGTTGCCGCTACTATTGTTGTATTTTTAGGGCTGTTTTTTGGGCTATCTACTTATAAAACTAATGCACATACTGGAATTGCAGAAACAGAGTCTATAAACCTTCCAGATAACTCAAAAATCACACTAAATACAGTATCAATAGTGAGTTACAATCCCCTTTTTTGGTTTAAAAATCGAAGTGTAACTCTAGATGGTGAAGCGTTCTTTGAAGTCGAAAAAGGTTCAAGCTTTAGTGTTGAAACAAAACTTGGTACTGTAACTGTAACGGGGACAAAGTTTTTGGTTAAACAGCGCGTCGATGTATTGGAAGTAGCTTGCTATGAAGGATCTGTTGTGGTAAAAACTCCATTAGAAGAACAAAGCCTTATTGCTAGTGAAAAGTTTTTAATCTACAAAAACAATGCAAACTTAACGCAAACCTCGAACTTTAGACCAACATGGATAGATCAGTATAGTCAATTTGATACGACTCCTATTTCCATGGTTCTTTCCGAATTTGAACGGCAGTATGATGTTAAGTTTAAATTGATTAATGTGGAAAGTGAAACTCTTTTTACAGGTCAATTTTCACATGTAAACTTAAATGAAGCTCTAAAAAGCATAACTATTCCATTAGGTTATACTTTTGAAATTAACGCTAAAATCATCACAATAAAGAATGAGTAATACAACCCTAATTTTCAGTATTGCTCTTTATCTTTTAACATCTACATTTTGCCAAGCTCAAGCTACGCGTACAACAATTTCTCTAAAAGATTATTGTAAATCAATAGAAAACGAAAGCTCTTATACTTTTAATTACGCTGAAGAAACTATTGCTAACACTTATGTCACCCCTTTAAATAAAGGTGCGGAAATAGATGAAATAATTAAACACCTAAGCAGTTCTACAAAATTAAATTTTAAACGTTTGGGAAGAACCACAATCCTTATCTATCTACCAAACATAAGTACACAACAAACTGAACAACTCAATGAAATTATCATTTCAAATTACCTAACCAAAGGCATATTCATTAATGCTGACGGAAGCTCTACTATAACCCCAACTGATTTTGGTATTATGACTGGGCTGGAAGGAACAGATGTCTTGCATATTGTTCAAAACCTACCAGGAATTAATTCTGTAGATGAAAAATTTGCAGATTTAAATATTCGTGGAGGTTCAGCAGATCAAAACTTAATCACTTGGAACGGCATAAATATGTATCAATCCAGTCATTTATTTGGATTAATCTCGGCATTTAACTCAAAAACAATACAAGACGTTAAAGTCATTAAAAACGGAAGTGCTCCAGCATACGGAGGTGGGGTTTCTGGAACTATCGATATGAATACCAAATTCGGTGATGTGCATCGTGCCAAATATAGCATTGGGGCTAATTTAATCAGTGCAAATTTTCATAGTATTATCCCTATTTCGGATCGTCACAGCATTCAATGTTCTGGTCGGCGATCGATGACAGATTTCCTAAAAACAAAAACCTACACCAATTACTTTGATAGAGTTTCTCAAAATTCTGCACTTTTAGGAATTGATGATGAAAGTCTTTATAAAAACGAGTCTTTCTATTTTTATGATTTTACGTTCAACTACTTGTTTGAAATTTCAAAAAAAAGCAATTTGCAAATCAATGCTATCAGAATTCAAAACCGCTTAACTTTTGATGAAGATGACCTTGAAGAATCTTCAAATATCAATTTGAAAAGTCTTCTTGAACAAATGACTTTTGGTGTAAGTGCAAATTATTTCAATCAACTCTCCAATAATTTACAACTGTCTACCACGTTGTACCACTCTGCTTTTAATATGGACGCTGTAAATAATGATGTGTACAACAATCAAGAACTTACACAAAGGAATACCATAAGTGAAAATGGCCTAAAAATAAATTTAACCACAAAAATCAATAGTCAATTTCAAGTAGATTTAGGGTATCAGTTTATTGAAACAGCAGTGATTAATTTAGAAGAAGTAAACAGACCTTCTTTCAGACGAAAGACAAAAAACATATTAAACAACAATGTGGTCTATAATCAATGGAGGTATAATTCAAAAAATAGTCGTACTAAATTTAATTTTGGATGGCGCTTAAATTATATTGATGCTTTTTCTAAATTTTTATTGGAACCCAGAATTAGCTTTCAACAAAAGCTATCAAACCAATTGCGTTTGGAAATTTTAGGAGAGACAAAAAGTCAATACACCACCCAAGGTGTTTATTATCAAAGTGATTTTTTAGGAATAGAAAAACGGCGTTGGAAATTATCAAACAATAGTGACATTCCTATCTTAAAAAGTTATCAAATTTCGTTGGGATTACACCACAAAAAAAACTCTTGGCTTTCAAGTTTAGAAGGGTATTACAAATCTGTTGACGGAATAACCACAAGAAGCCAAGGGTTCTTGAATCAATATCAATTTGTAGATGGCACAGGACAATACGCTATTTATGGGATTGATTTTTTATTGCAAAAAGAATGGCCAAATATCAAAACTTGGCTAACCTATAGTTGGAGTAATAATGATTATAATTTTAATTCTCTAAATTCAGGTTTATTGTTTCCCAATAATTTTGACATAGAAAACGCCATGTCTTGGAATATCAATTACAAAGGTTCCCTTTTGGATTATGCATTTAGGTTTAATTGGCGAAATGGAAAACCTTTTACAAATGCAAGCGGAATAAATGACACAGAAAACATTCAGTATAGCGCTCCAAATCAATTGAATCTACCCAATTACATGAGAGTTGATATCTCTATTAACTACAATTTCAAACTCAACAATTTTGGTGATGCAAGATTAAGTTTATCTGTATTTAATCTTTTGGATGATGCCAATTTGATTAATAGATTTTATGTTAAAAACCAGAACAATGCCCTTGATGTAGGACAAACAACAGGATTAGGTTTAACATCTAACCTAAGCTTTCAACTAAACTTTTAAAAAACACTAGCAACGAGCACTGGGGTGAGACTGAAAAGAGATTCATCCGCAAATAGTGAGTTCTTTGAACTCACTAAATGGGATGGACTAAAACAAACTACAGTGACATAGAAAAGGAAATACCTTATTTCAAAATTAATTAGTATGTACAGCAAACTTAAACTATTTTTTAGTTAGATTTGATACATAAATGATACATAAATGATTGATATCTTAAAAAACCAAATTGAGCTAAAAATTGGAAAAAAAATAACAAGTCGAGGAGATTGCGAAATGATTTCAAATAAATATCATAACCGCAACTATTTTCAGCACTACTCCATCTATTTATTCTATTTTTTCTATCTTAGCCAATAAATTTATTGGAGATGAAAAACGTCCAAAATACAGCAAAAAAAATAGCAGCAACTTTATTGCTGGCTCTTTTGTTGTTTCCAATGGCGTTTAACTTTTTTCACCATTTTACTGATCATCAACATATTAAATGCTCTGAAAACAAATTACATATTCATCAATCTGTATCCGGTTGTGATATATGTGATTTTAATCTCTTATCATTCAACTACAACATCACACATTACTCTGATTTAAAACAATCAGAAATTTCTGTAGAACTCAATATTGCATTTGAACCTCTACAGTTGAACTCATTTACCATAACCAACACTCAGCTACGCGCACCTCCATTTTTTTCTTAACACAAAATACCCCAAGTTTTAATGTTAAAGAAGAATATTTATGCGCAAATATGCTCTAGTTTTGTTGCTATTAAGTCAATTAATAGTACAATCTCAAAATTGTAATTATACCCTTTCAGGTAAGGTCATTGACCTACACGACGGCTCTCTGTTGTCTGGAGCCACCCTTGTGGTATCTGAAACTGGAGTGGCAACACAAACTACAATAGATGGTTTTTACACCATTTCAAATTTGTGCAACAACACAACCTACACCATCAAAGTAGTGCATCCCTCTTGTCAATCAAAGACCATTTCTGTTAAAATTTCCGGACATGTACAAAGAGATTTTAAACTAGAACATCATTTAGAAGAACTCAATGAAATTATTTTAGAAGGCAAGGCCTACGAAAATTCAACCAAAACTGTATTGGAAAACAGTATTTCCAAAGAAACGCTAGAACGGTACAGTACTGGGTCTATGGGTGATGCGCTCAATAGCTTAAGTGGTGTGTCTTCGTTAAACAAAGGCAACGGGATTGTAAAACCCATCATCAATGGCCTGCATAGCAGTAGGGTTGCAATCATCAACAACGGTGTACGCATGCAAGACCAAGAATGGGGTGTAGAACACGCACCAAACATTGATATCAATTCTATAGGGCGACTAACTTTGGTTAAAAGTGCTAGTGCACTACAATTTGGAGGCGATGCCGTGGGTGGAGTCATTATTGCTGAAGGCCAAAAAGTTCCAGTGAAAGATAGTCTTTATGGGAAAACCCTAGTTTCTGCAGCTTCAAATGGTCGTGGGGGTGTTATGTCTTCACAACTCACAAAAAGCTTTGAAAATGGTTGGTATGCAGCAGCACAGGGAACCTTGAAACGTTTTGGTGATTTTGAAGCAGCCGAGTACAATTTGAGTAATACTGGTTTGATAGAAAAGAATGCATCACTACGCCTAGGACTCAATCATTTTAATTATGGCTTTGAAGCCTACTATTCATTTTTTGATAATCAAATAGGGATTCTACGGGCGTCTCATCTTCATGGAGCTGCAGATCAAGTCAGAGCACTCAGCAGCAATATTCCTTTGGTTGTTAATGATTTTGATTACAAAATAGAGGAACCCAAGCAAAAGGTATCCCATCATTTAGCCAGAATTAAAGGATTTAAAACCTTTGAAAATTTTGGGAAGTTGAGTCTTCAGTACGACTATCAACAAAACAATCGATTGGAATTTGATATTAGAAGAGGAGATGATAGAGACAAAGCTGCGTTGGATCTCAAACTAGACACACACACGCTACTTTTAGATTTTGATGGAATCACCAGCAATTCAATACATCTAAAATCTGGTCTGATGGCTAGATATCAAAACAATTTTGCCAATCCAAATACTGGGGTAAGACGCCTAATTCCTGATTATGACAAATATGATTTGGGATTGTATCTTATTGTTGACTACAAAGTAAATGACCAATGGCAATTGGAAGCAGGAGCACGTTTTGATTACACCCACATGGATGTCTATAAGTTTTACCGAACATCCTTTTGGGAAGAACGTAATTATGATGAATTGTATCCCGAAATCGTAATCGATGACTTGGGTACTCAAGTATTGACCAATCCAAATTTAAAATTCAATAATGGCTCAGCTACGCTTGGAGCAAAGTATAGTTTTAATGAACATTATCATTTGTTTTTAAACTATGCCATAGCTTCTCGTGCGCCAAACCCTTCTGAATTATTCAGCGAAGGGCTACACCACGCTGGTGCGCGGATAGAGTTGGGCGATTTGAGTTTCAAATCTGAGGTAGCACACAAAATAGCGGTTACGCTACAACGCGATGACGAGCATTTTAGTTTTTCTGTAAATCCGTACATTAATACAATTTCTAATTTTGTTATTCTTGAACCGACATCGGTGCGAGAAACCATACGTGGAAATTTTCAAGTTTGGGAATACCGTCAAACACCAGCACAATTGTTTGGTATTGATATTGATGCGGCCTACAAATTCACTCAACATATAAGCTCGACGCATCAATTGTCGATTGTAAAAGGATACGATCGTAAATTGGATTTACCTCTTATTCATATGCCTCCCGTACGAACGAGAAATGAGGTTACATTCGTTTATCCAAGTCTTTATAATTTAAAAATGGGATTGGAAAGCACCTATGTTTTTGCTCAAAATGAATACCCGGATAATAATTTTGAAGTATACGTTCCAGTAACAGAAACAACAGAACTTGTAGATATAAGCACTCCACCCAGTGCCTATCATTTACTCAATTTCAATTCAAGTATCGAATTTGAAATCGCAAAAAAATCGCTCCTAACGGTAGGATTAGGAATTACGAATATAACGAACACCTCCTACCGAAATTACTTGAATCTTCAACGTTTTTATGCTGACGATTTAGGTAGAAATTTTTTATTAAATCTTAAACTCAATTATTAATTATTTAAACACAAAAATAATGAAAAAAATCAATTTTTTAATTCCGCTTTTAATCTTAGCAATTGTCTTTACAGGATGTTCTGATGATGATCCACCAGCACCTGTAAACGAAGAAGAAGTTATTACAACTATGACGATAACATTGACGCCTTCTGGTGGCGCAGATATCATCCTAAAAACTGTTGATATGGACGGTGAAAGTGGTAACGATCCGATAATTACAGTTGATGGTGTAGAAACAAGCCAAGTTACTCTAGCGACCGGAACAACGTACACAGGTTCTATTGAGCTACTAAATGAAACTGAAGATCCTGCTGAGGATATTACTGAAGAGGTTGCCGATGAAGAAGCTGATAAACATCAGTTTTTCTACGTCATCGGTAGTGGACTTGATGTTACAACCGTTTACACTGATCAAGACGGGGATGGCAAACCAGTTGGTGTTGAATTTACATTAACTGCAAATTCTGTAAGCTCAGGTGACCTTACATTCATACTTCGTCACGAGCCAAACAAATCAGCTAGTGGTGTAGCAGATGGTGATATCACCAATGCTGGTGGTGAAACAGACA
Source organism: Formosa sp. (assembly GCA_038138145.1). GTDB lineage: Bacteria > Bacteroidota > Bacteroidia > Flavobacteriales > Flavobacteriaceae > UBA3537. The sequence continues at coordinate 10,629 of JAYQDD010000001.1, read as the reverse complement.
TCGAAGAAACTTTTTCTATTTCTGTGGAATAGTTCTTTGAATTAGTCAACAAAAAGCCCAACGGATTGCGTTGGGCTTTTTTTATTATATTTTGTACTTAAATTTTATTTTACGATTAACTTTTTGGTAACTTCTTTGGTTTTCGTATTCACTTTTACAAAATACAATCCTTCGGAAGATTTAAATTGAATACGTGGATTTAAATTTAAATCTCTGTTCTTTTCATAGAAAACAAGTTTTCCCAAAACATCAAAAACTTTGATGGTTACCAATTCATTGGTGTTCCATTTGATGCTAAATGCTCCTTTTGTAGGGTTCGGAAAAAGAGCAAAATTATCGGCCACAACATCAGCTGTTCCTGCAGTTAATGGGTTATACAAATTCACACGCCAAAGTCCACGTCCATACGTTCCAGCATAAAGCTTATCATCAGCGGTATTCACTTCTAGTTCATTGATGATTACATTGGGTAAAGCTGTGCTATACGACGCCCAAGTCATTACATTTTCTAATAAATAGTAGACTCCATAATTCATGCCCAAATACAAAACATCCTCCCCAAAAGTACTGTCCCATACCAATGCTAATGCATCAAAATTGGGTAAATCGTATTTTGAAACGGTCCAGGTTGTCCCTCCATCTGTAGAAACATAGACCTTTTCGGATGAAGTTGTCGCAATGGCGATTTTGTTGGAATTGGTAGGGTGAATCGCAATAGAATTTATACGGCCAGAAAAATTGCTCAACTGTGTCCAATTTGTAAACCCTCCATTGGTCGTGCGATAAAGCTGAGTATCATAAGCGGCATACATTATTAGATTGTTTGAGGGTGCAATTTTTAGATGGTCTAGATTTGAACCAAAATCTTGCGAAATAGAATTCCAATTATTTCCACCATCTGTGGATTTATAAACCTGCTTGTAGCCCGTATAAATTGTATTGAGTGCGGTAGGATCTTGCTCAAAAGGCGTGACCCAACTTCCTTCTAGTCCTCCATTATTCAGATTTTGATATGACGCCCCTTGATTTGTTGACTTATATAAATAACCAAATTGTGACGTACCGTATAAAATATTCGAATCTGAATGATCTACAAAGGTTTCCATGCCATCGGCGCCTAACCAATCATACCATTGTGCGTCGGCTCTAAACACCGATGTTCCATTGTCTTGAGATCCCCCAGAAACAATTACTGGATCGCTTTGGCTAATACCAATTTTATAAAACTGACGAATACCCAAACCTGAAGATAAATCCGTGTAATAGGTACTGCTCACATTTAAGGGGTCATCGGCGACAAAAATACCACCATCACTACCTACAAAAATCTTATTGTTTCTATAAATCATAATATCAATATCGGCATGGCAATATCCAATATTTTCACTAGCTGCATTTTGGGGTACCCATTGAGAAGTAATATTAAAATTTGCACCTCCATCTGTAGAACGCCACGACAAAATTCCAGCGATGTGCACGTCATCAGCATCATTAGGGTTTACAATGACGTCCATATCTCTGGGGGCTTGTCCCCTATCGTCACTGGCCGTAGAACTATACCCAAAGTAATTTTTACCTGTGTGATCCAGTTTAGTGAAATTGTCTCCACCATCGGTAGATTTATAAAATCCGCCAAATTTTCCAGAAGATTCTTCAAGAACATAAACCACATTTGGGTCATCTGCTGAAACACCAATCATTTTGGCGCCTCCGCCAAAGCTGTTTGGTCCTAGTTCAAAACCATTTTCAAATACAGTTCCAAGCGTGGCATCCGTAACCGAAACTGCATCAAGTGTCGTAGATTTACCATAATTATTGGTGACCTCAAAGGCAACAGCATAGGTTGAGGATGCGTTTGGTAAATTGATGGTTCTATTGGACCAATTAGAAACCGTGAGGGGGTAATTTGCAAGCTCTACCCACGCACTACTCGGAGAAGTTCTATAATAAACTTTAAAATCATTCAAAAAAGATGCACCCCAGTCTACATTAGAAAAAGAAAAATTTAATTGTGGTGAAGTTGCTGAAGTTAAATCTAAGTCTGGAGTAATCAGTTTCGTTACGGGATGATCATAACTTGGAAAATAAAAATTGGCCATCGTACTTCCTTCAATTGGAGTGACTGTGTTGTGTGGATTTGAATCTGTTATGGTCCAATTTTGGTTTCCAACTACATTTTCTTGTACCCAAGGTGCAAAAATATCATCGGTCGTAAAGTTTGCCCCACCATCTGATGATTTAAAAAATACATTACCACTAGCATAAATAGTATTGTAATCCCCTGGTTTGAATTCGATATCAAATCCAGTATTTGCGTTCGGGTGAATTCTTGACCAATTCACTCCAGTATCAGTAGATTTAAAAATTCCTCCATTTTGAGCAGAACAGTACATTTTACTGGTATTTGAGGGATCAATTAAAATTTTATTCACGGTTCCGTCGCCAATATCGGCAAGTTGATTCCAAGTCGCACCAGCATCCGTAGAGTTAAAGATAATACCTGACGAGGTTCCCCAATAATAAATGTTTGCGTTTGTTGGATCAATGGCCAATGAATAAACAACAATATTGGACAAATTATCGGTAAGTACAGACCAAGTTGTACCGCCATTAGTAGATTTCCACACGCCACCTGTTTGCGAACCTACAATGATGTGGTTTTCATTATTTTCTTCAATAGCTATACTCGTAATTCGTCCTACGCCTGGGTTCCATCCACTGGTTTGATTCCAATTGGTAGGGCCTAAATCTTCCCAGCTCGTCACCATACTCGTTCTCCCAAACTGACCCAACTGGTTTCTATATGCATTATAATTTTCCAGAGTGTTGTAATAGTAATCTGGACTTTTCAAAAATCCATTTTCATCTTGCATTCGAAGGGCGTTATATTCCCAACGTTTGTAGCTTTTATAGCCCGTACCACGCCCTTTGCCAACAACATCAAAATAGGCCTCGGCCACAAGTTGAATTTCAGAAACCGTGTGTATCCCTGAATCAATCATTTTTTTGTACTCTTGGGCAGAGCCCAGAAAAAAAGATAAAAAAGCTAGTGCTAAAATTGTAGGTTTCATAAGTTTTAGATTTAAAGATGAAATCAAAGTTAATAAAAAAAATGGACTTGAGTATCCATTTTTAATCCTCACCCCATCCTGTGACTTGTATGATTTTATGAAATATATCAGTATTGTCATAAACCCCTGAAAAATGTTCTGCACCTGGGCCGTATGCAAAAACTGGAATCAAGGTTGCGGAGTGTCCCCCTGTAGAGAATTTTGGTTCTAGTTTTGAATAACTACTGTACACTTTACCTTCTTTGGTGGTATAATTTTCTCCAGCCAAGGTAAAACCCCCCGTTTCATGATCAGAAGTGACGACTACTAAGGTTTCTCCATCTTGTTCAGCAAAATCTAATACGCGGCCAATGGTTTCATCAAAATCAATGAGTTCTGAGATGAGATAATCCGTATCATTGTCATGACCTGCCCAATCGATTTGTGACCCTTCAGACATGATAAAGAAAGGCGCATCATTTTGGTGCAAAAACGCTATTCCTAACGCGGTTGCTTCAGATAAAAAATCCCCTCGCCCCGCGCTCATTTTTGGCATACCATCTTCACTCAACAAAAACCCTTGTTTCGAGTTTGATTTAATGGCTTCAATAGGTTTTAAAGACTGTGTATCTATTGCAAATCCATTGGTTTCTAGACGATCAATAAGGTTTTTTGCATCTGTTCTTTGCTTAAAAAACTGTGTCCCTCCACCTGCAAAATAATCGATTTCTGAATGGGTTAGTTGAAGTGCAATTTTTTCTTCAAAATCTCTATGAGTGACATGCGCATAAAAACTTGCTGGTGTAGCATGGGTAATGGAGGATGTAGCAACAAGCCCTGTTTTTACGCCCTTTTGGGAGGCAATTTCGACAATATTTTTAAGTTGGGTTGAATCTTCTAAAACACCTATTGCTCCATTGTAGGTTTTTTCTCCACTTGAAAATGCAGTACCGCTTGCAGCAGAGTCGGTAATGTCTTCTTTTGAAGAACTGGTGGTAATTAGTCCTACATGCTTAAAACGAGAGTAATGAACCTCCGAATTTTTATAAAAATAGGCAGAGGATATTTGCGCTAATCCGGTACCATCGCTTATGAGTAAAATCACATTTTTTGGCGTATTAGTTTTGGACTCTTTTTCTGCACAACCAAAAAATAAAAGGAGCATTAAAAATGAGAGTAGTTTAGTTTTCATAAGCCAGATTATAAGTATATGCTAAAATATGTATTGTCAAAATAATTTTTAGCTAATTATTGTTAAAAAAATAAAATTAAAATATTAAATTCGTACAACCAACTAATTTAACTAACATGCGTTCTTATATTTTGCTGTTGCTTTTTTCATCATTTTATGCAACTGCGCAGACAATTCCTTGTTTTACATTTGAAGAAAATGAATTTTCAATCTCTGGTGATGCTTTAATCATTAATGACGATACTGTACGTTTGACACAAGCTCAAAATTGGCAGTCTGGATTTATTTGGTCTCAAAATCTGATTAACTTTGATTTAGATTTTTCACTTGAAGCAGAACTATATTTTGGAACTCAAGATAGTAATGGTGCAGATGGCATCGCATTCGTTATTCAACCGCTTTCAAATGATGAAGGTTCAAATGGTGGTGGAATTGGTTATGAAGGAATTTCACCTTCTTTTGCTGTTGAGTTTGACACTTGGTGGAATTCTGGTGCAGATCCTACTGAAATGGATCACGTTGCTTTAGTTGCAAATGGTCTTACCCAAAATATATCTGCACATAGTGCTTATGCCCCATTTGTTGGTGTAAGTAATCTTGAAGATGGCCAATGGCATCCCCTATCTATTCAGTGGAATGCTAACGACCAAACTTTATCAGTTGAATTAGATGGTCAAATTGTTATTTCTACTACAATAGACATCGTAAACACCTTTTTTGGTGGTAACACAGGGCTGTTTTGGGGTTTCACATCGGCCACAGGGGGTGCAAATAATTTACATCAAGTAAAAATATTGGAATTTTGTTCTGTAGACAATAGTTGTAATACTCCACCACCAACAGCAGATTCTCCTCAAATTTTTTGTACGTCAACCACTCTTGATCAGTTACAAATTAATGGAACAGCTATTCGATTCTATGCAGAGAATACTGGAGATACATTATTGGATGGTACCACACTAATCACGGAAAGTACTACGGTTTACATCACACAAACCGTTGATGATTGCGAAAGTCAAGACCTTGTTGCAGTTGAAATCCTGATTGAGAATCCTACAATTTACGCTGATTCTTTTGAAATTGAATATTGTGAAGGCAATCCTTCAATCAATTTATATAATGCTTCAGATTTGTTTTTGAGCACTAATTTTTCTAGTTTTTTCAACACGCAATCCGATGCAGAAAATTTGTCGGATATCATCATTAATCCAACTGATTTTGAGCCCACAACTGAAAATCAAATGGTGTATGCGCGCCTTGAAGATGGGGTATGTTATGAGGTTTATCCAATATTATTGTTATCAAAAAATTGTGACATCATTATTCCTCAAGCCATCTCACCGAATAACGATGGGTTTAATGATGTGTTTGAGATTCAAAATTTATACGACGTTCATTTGAATCATAAACTCAAAATCTACAACCGCTATGGTCAATGTATATTTGTAGGAGATAACAACAAAAAATGGGCTGGTCGGTCAGATGATGGCAAACTCGTACCTGTAGGTACCTATTTTTATGCGCTTCGCCTCAACAATGAAAACGATGAAGTGTTCACTGGTTGGGTATATTGCAATTATTAACGAATAAAAAAATTAGAGATTAACGTCGACGCATTCGGTTATTTCTAAACTCTGCCATTTTCTTTTGAATAATATCTTGATATTCGCTTTTGGTCACCACTGTTCCTTTTTTTGGCGCTTCAATCGCTACGGTTTCATCTGGATTAAGTACAAGTTTTGAGCACAACATCGTGGTATCACCAGCACTGACTTCTAAAATCAAACCAGGTAATCCCCAATATTCCGATGGGCCATGACGCACGGGAATTTGTGGCGTATACCATGCCTCTACTTGAGTTACCTCAACAGCTGTTTGCTCGTTAGTATTGGACTCTTCTTGTGTTGTATCATTTGAGCGCATTCGCCCCCACGAAAAAGAATACCACAACAAGTCGTCTGTAGCAATGAAGGTGGTGGCCTTAAAACAGGTGTAGTTTCCTATTTTTTTGGTTTCTTTTCCCAAAGTCCATTCCATAGACTGCAATTGGTCTTTAACCAAAAACTTTTTGCCGTAAAACTCTTGTTGTTGAATTTGAGCGTCCGTTTTTACATTTTTATAATTTTCTCCAGCAGCAAAGTTTTTCCCCCAAGAATCCGTTGCCCCTGAAATTGCATCCAATTGTTCTTCCTCATTAAACAATGATTCTTCTTTGTTGAATACAAGAGTAAATTCTTTTTCTAATCGATTTTTTAAACGTGCAGCAATTTGCTTTTTTTGGGCCTCACTCATACGAGCACCCCAACGCCCTAGATCCATTTTAGATTTTGAAATATAAGTAGCTTTCCCTTGAAAATCATTGTTTTGCTTTTGTTCTCCATCAATAACAAAGAATGGAAGAATCAAAAAACCTAATATTTTGATGAATTGTGACGACATGTTGGTTTAATTTTATTTTGATTTAATTAAACAAAACTAATACAACGTAAACGAAAATGGTTTTGATTTATAAAAACATTAACAGATTTGGAGTTTAAAAACCAAATTCTTGTGCCAACCAATTCATTCGGGTAGAAAGCCATTGCTTAAGATGATTTACCTCCTCGGCATAGGTGTTAAACCAAACAGGGTTTGGCCAAACATACATGCCTAAACTTTGCCAAATATCATCATTGAAAGCTTGAGAGCGCTCTAAGTACGCACTAGTTTCATCGATATACGTATTGAAATATCCTAAATTGTTGTAATAATAAGAAAACCTATTTTCAACAAGTGCTACAAAATAAGGATCTTCGAACATTCTACTAATCCAAGGGTTATCTTTTACCCAAAAACCTTCAGGGTATTCTGGGGCAGCATAATCGACATTACCGTAGGACAAATCAAAATCCCAAAGCGGACCCATTTTGATTTTCTCTCCAGGAATGTAAGTGAAATGAATACTTGAAAACCATTGAGCATCTACAGTTTTTGAAATTTCATTGATTAAAAACCAATCGACAAAACTATCAATATCTACATAGGCACGATAACCGATGTCAGGATCTGTAAAATCTGGACCAAAAAGAACAGATTCAAAATCATTGACGTGATTTTCGATAAGATCAAATTCAGCAGAGCCATAGCTAATATTTGGCGCTTTGATATTAAACACATTGGAGGTGTATTGTTGAGTGAAAAGGGTTGGCCTGAAAAAGATATCTTCTGGGTCAACTCTATAGTCTTGATCAATCTCTATCAAATACCCTTCATCTCCAATTTGAACACGATTGTTTGATTCCTCAACTTTTTGTGCTAAAAGATAAGTCCCCAAATGAACATCATTCAGAACAAGTTCAACATACTCTCCATTTGGTGTATAATCCAAACTACTCATAGCACCCATCTCGTAGGTGAGTTTGTTTCTTAGCATGGTCTTGTCAGAATACTCAGCCAGTAGAACCCATTTTCTATCTTTTGGAAGTCCAAGAATATTAGTCTTTGTTTCAAATTTAATCTGATATGGCTTTTTAGGATGAAGAAACCAGGTTGAATTGCCACGACCTCTAATTCTTACGCTTGATGTTTCTATATGTTCAAAATTCAATCCTCCAAACACATTTATTGTTCCATCGGTATATATTTCTCTAGAGTCTACAGGTACACCATCGGTATCGATGGTTAGAATGGGTAGCCCTGTAAAATAGGTCAAACGAATAGTGTAATTCCAAGAATTGGACTGATCTGAGTTAAATAGCTCTACGGTAACTTCTTTTCCAAAATCATATGCTGTCGCTTCATTTTGAAATGGAGTTCCATCCAATTGGATGCTACCGCCTTCTGGTGACGTCGTTATACTAGCAACCAAACTTTGAATTGAAACACCATAAGGGATGTACCCACTGAATGTTTGGACACCATCGAAATCTAACACAATTTCATCAGTAATCGTTGTATTAAAATCTGGTTTAAAACTAATTTGTGTAATTTCAAATGGAGCATTATCAACCTGCGGAATAGTTTCTACTTCTTCATCACGACACCCAAGTACCAATAGAAAAGCAGTTAAAAAAATGATTTTTTTCATAAATACTTAAAAACACCAAAGTGCTTGAATAACGAAATGTGCCTTTGGCAATTGTAAATTTTTAGTCAAAATACAATTTAAATGCGATTTAAAAAATTATTTTTTCTACCAGCAATTTAGAATTATATGTTTGGCGTTTATTATTTAAAAAATAAACTAAACTTTAAACTCTTGGTAAGTCATTATCGTCTTTAAGCGGTAAGTCCGAAGACCCCATCAAAAATGCATCAATATGGTATGCCGCTTGGCGACCTTCTGAAATAGCCCAAACAATAAGCGATTGGCCTCTTCTGATATCTCCCGCAGCAAAAACACCAGAAATATTGGTTTTGTAGTCTTTAGTTGTTGCTTTGATGTTTGTTCTAAAATCAGTTTCTAAACCTAATTGATCCACAAGATTAGAACCAGGTCCAGTAAAACCAAGTGCCAATAAAACCATGTCACATGGCCATGTTTTTTCAGTATTAGGAAGTTCTCTTAACTGAGGACGTTCTCCTTCTTTAAAAATCCACTCTACTTCACAAGTAACCAAGGCGGTAAGATTTCCATTTTCATCCCCAATAAATTCTTTAGTGGATACACTCCAATGACGTTCTACACCTTCTTGGTGAGATGAACTTGTCTTCATTTTCATGGGCCAAAAAGGCCATGGTTGGTGTGCTGGACGACCTTCAGAAGGTTTATCTAAGATTTCAAAATTTGTAACGGATTTTGCACCGTGTCGATTTGAAGTTCCAATACAATCACTACCGGTATCACCACCACCGATGACGATTACATTTTTGCCTTTAGCCGATATAATTTCATCAAATGTCTTGAGCCCATCAACATATTCATTATTGAGTTTCAAAAAATCCATAGCTTGATGAACTCCATTCAAATTGGCACCATCGATAGGTAAGACTCGACGAGCGGTAGCACCGCCACAAAGCAGAAGCGCATCAAAGTCAGATTTTAGTGTTTCAATCTTCACATCCACCCCAACATTTGTGTTCGGTTTAAATATAATCCCCTCTTCTTTCAATACATCAATACGACGGTCTATAATTGATTTTTCAAGTTTAAAATCTGGAATTCCATAACGCAACAACCCTCCTATTTTTTCATCACGTTCAAAAACGGTAACAAGATGACCTGCTCGGTTCAATTGTTGTGCTGCTGCCAATCCAGATGGGCCAGAACCAACAATAGCTACTGTTTTTCCAGTTCTATTTTCAGGAATTTGCGCTTTAATCCATCCTTTTTCGAAAGCTGTTTCGACAATATTTTTTTCAATATTTTCAATACTTACAGGGTCTTCATTGATTCCCAATACACAAGCTTGTTCGCAAGGAGCTGGACACAAACGTCCTGTAAATTCTGGGAAATTATTTGTTGAATGCAGAATTTTTGCTGCTTTTTCCCAATTTCCACGATAAACATTGTCATTGAAGTCTGGAATTAAATTACCCAGTGGGCAGCCGCTATGGCAAAATGGAATTCCACAATCCATGCAACGTGCACCTTGGTTCTGTAATTCTTTTTTGTCTAAAGGAACTGTAAATTCTTTATAATGCTTAACGCGTTCTTTTACCGCATCATACGATTCGTCAACGCGTTTGTATTCCATAAAACCTGTGATCTTTCCCATAGTATTATTTTTTTACGAGGTTTTCGTTTTTTAATCTTATTAATGCTTGTTTGTATTCTTCTGGAAAAACACGAACAAAATGTTTCAACTCTGTTTCCCATTGTTCCAAAATACGTTGCGCTAATGGACTCAGAGTATTGTTGTAATGATTTTCGATGAGTGTTTTTAATTCTAAAACATGTGCACTCTCTTTGATTGGATCTAAATTCAGCCCTTCTTGATTGCACTTATTTTTAAACGTGTTATTAGGATCATAAACATAAGCAATTCCACCACTCATACCTGCACCAAAATTACGTCCAACTTCACCCAAAATAACGGCTACTCCTCCAGTCATGTATTCACAACCATGGTCGCCAATCCCTTCAACTACTGCTTTTGCACCAGAATTTCGAACACAAAAACGCTCACCAGCTTTTCCATTGATGTAAACCTCTCCAGAGGTTGCTCCATAGAGTGCAACATTTCCAATGATAATGTTTTCTTCAGGGATAATAGTCGATTCATCAGGAACGCGTATCGTGATTTTTGCACCAGAAAGTCCTTTACCCAAATAATCATTGGTATTTCCTATGACGTTGAGTGTCAGCCCTTTGGTAGCAAAAGCACCAAAACTTTGACCAGCAGACCCTTTAAAGTTAATTTTTAGTGTGTTGTCTGGCAAGCCTTGGGCACCGTATATTTTTGATAT